>NZ_JBNINR010000014.1:0-128914 GCF_051390595.1 Nocardioides segetis
CACTGTCCAACCTCGTGATGCTGTGCCGACACCACCACACGTTGATCCACCAGACCCCCTGGATCGTGAAGATCGACGAGGACACCGGCCAACCCGTCTGGACCCCACCACCCCGCACCACCCGCCACCACCTCACCGGCAGACTGACCTACGCCCCCGCCCGACCCCGAGCCGCCTGAGATCTTGGGGTGTGACCCTGACGCCCGACCCCGGGCGGACTCCTAGCGTGGCCGCATGGTCGCTGCCTGCCCGCGGCACGCTCACCGTGCGGAAGGGGAAGAAGGTGGAGCGAGACCGGGCGGTCCCGCGCCGCTCCGTTCCCGCAGGCCATCTCGGGCACCGTGACCGGCACCACCAAGACGGCCGTCTACAGCGGCGGCGCGGTGCCGGTCACCCCGCGGGCTGACCGGCTCGGCACCTGAGGACAGCGGAGCGGCACCTCAGGCGGAGGTGGGGGAGGGCCGGCCGTTCCTAGCGTGGTCGGCATGACGATCCTCCTGTCCGATCCCCGCGTGCGCGCGGTCCCCGTCGTCGAGTGCGGGGAGCCGCTGGTCCGGCTCCCCATGGACCTGGCGCCGGCAGGCGTCCTGGTGCGCGCCGGTCTGGCGGACCGCCTGGTCGCGGCGGACCGACTGCTGCCGGCGGGCATCCGGCTCCGCGTGGTCGAGGGCTTCCGGCCGTTGGAGGCGCAGCGCGCGATCGTGGCGGCGTACGGCGCCGAGCTGGCCGCGCTGCACCCGGGCATCGGCGAGCAGGCGCTGGAGCGGCTGACCAGCAGGTTCGTGGCACCGGTCGACGTGGCACCGCACGTGGCCGGCGCGGCGGTCGACCTCACCCTGGTGGACGTGTGCGGCGACGAGCTCGACCTGGGCACGCCGATCGACGCGACGCCGGAGCAGAGCGACGGCCGGTGCTGGTTCGCGGCGGCCGGGATCGGTCCCGACGCCCGGGCGCACCGCACCGTGCTCGCGCGCGTGCTCCGGTCGCAGGGCCTGGTCAACTACCCGACGGAGTGGTGGCACTGGAGCCACGGGGACCGGTACTGGGCGCTGACCACCGGCGCCCCGCACGGGCTCTACGGACCGCTCGCCTCGGCAGTGGCGGCATGACCGGGACGAGTGGCCTGGCCGTGCGGCCGCGCGAGCTGGCAGCGAGCACGCCATGGCTGACGGTGGACCTGGCCGCCGTGGCGCGCAACACCCGTACTCTCGCCGACCGTGCGGCGGGCGAGCTGATGGCCGTGGTCAAGGCCGACGGCTTCGGGCACGGCGCGGTCGACGTGGCCCGGACCGCACTCGCCCACGGCGCCACCCGGCTCGGCGTGACCAGCCTCGCGGAGGCGTGGGCGCTGCGGGACGCCGGCCTCGTCGCGCCGGTGCTCAGCTGGCTCAACCCGGTCGACGCCGACTTCCCCGCGGCAGCCGTCCGGGACGTCGACGTCGCGGTCCCGAGTCTCGCCCACCTGGCGGCGGTCGCCGCCGGTCCGGGCCGCAATCGGGTCCACCTGCACATCGACACCGGCATGGCCCGCGACGGCGCCGAGCCCGAGGAGTGGGCGGCGCTGTGCCGGGCCGCGCGTAACGCGGAGGTGCGCGGACAGGTCGAGGTGGTCGGCGTGATGGGGCACCTCGGCTGCGCCGACGATCCTGCCGACGCGTGCAACGCCCGGGGCCGCACCCGCTTCGCCTGGGCCGTCGAGGTCGCCCGCGGCGCCGGCCTCCGGCCGCGCGACCGGCACCTCGCCGCGACCGCGGCGACGCTGACCGACCCGCGCGCCCACCACACCATGAGCCGGGTGGGCGCCGGCCTGGTCGGCATCGACCCCTCCGGCACCACGCCGCTGGCGCCGGCCCTGACCCTGACCGCAGCCCTGGTGCAGGTGCGCCGCGTCCGTGCCGGCACCCCCGTCGGCTACGGCCACGCCCATCGCACGTCCCGCGCCACCCGGCTCGGCCTGCTGCCGCTGGGGTACGCCGACGGGCTGCCCCGCGTCGCGTCCGGCCGCGCCGAGGTGCTCGTGCGCGGCAGCCGCCGCCCGGTGGTCGGCCGGATCTCGATGGACCAGGTCGTGGTCGACCTGGGCGCGACCGGCGCGGAGGTCGGGGAGAGCGTCACCGTCTTCGGACCCGGTGGCGCCGGTGAGCCGACGGTCGCGGAGTGGGCCACCTGGGCGGACACCATCGAGCACGAGATCGTGACCGGCATCGGGGCCCGCGTCCCTCGCGGGGCACCGGTCGAGCCGGCGACCTACCTGCGGAGCCTGGCATGAGGACCCGGGTGGCCGTGATCGGCGGCGGGGCGAACTGCGAGCACGACGTGTCGGTCGCGTCGGCCGCCTCGGTCGCCGGGGCGCTCGACCCGGCGACCTACGACGTCGTCGCGCTGACCATCGGCCGCGACGGCACCTGGCGCGACCGGGGACTGCGGCCGATCGGCCTGAGCGGCGCGGCGCAGGTCCTGCGCGGCTGCGATGTCGTCTTCCCGGTGGTGCACGGCCCGCGCGGCGAGGACGGCGCGCTCGCCGCATTGTGCGAGCTCGCCGGCCTCCCGTACGTCGGCAGCGGCATCCGGCCGGGCGCGCTGGCCATGGACAAGTGGGCGACGAAGCTCGTCGCCGAGGCGGTCGGCGTCGCGACGGCGCCCGGCGTCCTGGTCACGCCCGCCACCGCCGCGCACCTGCGCTGGAGCCACCCGGTCGTGGTGAAGCCGGTCGCCGCCGGTTCGAGCCAGGGCGTCAGCCGGGTCGACGTACCCGCGGCGCTGGCGCCGGCGCTGGAGGCGGCGTTCGCGCTCGACGACCGGGTGCTGGTGGAGGACCTGGTCGTCGGCCGGGAGGTCGACGTGGCGGTCCTGCGCCGGGCGGACGGGAGCCTGTTCGTGCCGCCGGCGCTGGAGATCGTGGCCGACGGGATCTTCGACTACGACGCGAAGTACGGCGGGCACGCCGACTTCCGGATCCCGGCGGCGCTCGCCGAGACCGATGCCAAGGCGCTGCAGGACGCGGCGACGGGGGTGTTCGAGGCACTCGGCTGTGCCGGCGTCGCCCGGGTCGACTTCTTCCTGACCGAGGCGGGACCGGTGCTCAACGAGGTGAACACCATGCCCGGCATGACCGAGCACTCCCAGGCGCCGCGCATGTTCGCCGCCGCCGGCATGACCTACCCGGACCTGCTCGACGAGCTCGTCCGCGGCGCCCACCGGTGAGGTCGCCGGGCTCGGAGCGTGTGGCCGGCCTCGACCTGCTCCGCGGGATCGCGGTCGGGCTGGTGCTGCTGCGCCACGCGGTGCCCGACGTCGCTCCGGGCGCCGGGGTCGTCGGCGTGGTCATGTTCTTCGCGCTGTCGGGCTACCTCATCACCGGCGTGCTGGAGCGACGTCCTCCGCTGCGCGACTTCTACCTGCGCCGCGCCCGGCGACTGGTGCCGCCGCTGCTGGTGCTGGTCGCCGGTGTGGTGCTGGTGACGTTGGTCGCCGATCCGCTCGGAGACCGCGACGAGCTCGGCTGGACCGTGCTGTGGGCGCTGACGTGGACCGGCAACCTGCCGTTCGGCCACGCCAGCGACGCGACCTTCCACCTGTGGACGCTGGCGACCGAGGAGCAGTTCTACCTGCTGTGGCCCGCGGCCCTGCTCCTGCTCGGCCGCGGCTGGGCGCTGCTCGTCGCCGCCGCGGTCACCGCCCTGGCCTGCCTCGCGACGACCTGGTGGCTGGCCGAGGACCCCGATCTCGCCTACTCCCTGCCCACCAGCTGGGCCGGGTGCTTCGTGATCGGCGCCGCCGTCCGGCTGTACGGCGACCGGCTGGCGCCCCGGCTGCCGTCCTGGACCGCGCCGGCCGCCCTCGCCGCGCTGGCGGTGCTGAGTGTGATTCCCTTGCGGGGACACGCGCTCACCTACCTGGCAGGAGGTCCGGCCATCGCCGCGCTGACCGGTGTGCTGATCCTCGCCTGCCGGAGCCGGGTCACCGTGACCGGGCCGCTGCGGGCGCTGGTGGCCCTGGGGACGGTGTCCTACGCGGCGTACCTGTGGAACTACCCGCTCTCCCTCTGGCTGCCGCCGCTCCCGGCCGTGCTGCTGACCCTCGTCGCGGCCGCCCTCTCGTGGCGGTACGTCGAGGCGCCGCTCCAGCGCCGATGGGCCCGCCGGCCCGCACCGGCCGAGGTCGCGGCGTGACCCGCGCGGCGCGCTGGGTGCCGGACGTGCTGGCCGGCGCCGCGGCACTCCTGGTCGGCCTGGTCGAGATCAACCGGTACTACTACGTCGAGCTGTGGCCGCCGCTCGTCGTCATCACCGGCGTCGCGGTCGCGGTCGGGCTGTCGCGGGCGCTGCCGGGCGCGGCGCTCGCGGTCGCCTGGTTCACCGGCCTGCTCCAGGTCCTCACCGGCGTCGACCCGATGGTCACGGAGGTCCTGCTCACCGTCGTCGCGTTCGGGTGCGCCCGCTGGGGCCGGCTCCCGACGGTCTGGCTCAGCGGCCTTTCCATCCCCGTCGGCGCGGTCATCGCGGTCGTGTGGCTCTCCCCGTATTCGTTCTACGAGGGACTCGAGAGCCTGGGCATCGGCGGCCTGGCGGAGGACGCCTACCGGGCAGGCGGCTACGGCGTGCGCGCGACCGCGGGCATCCTCGGCATCGCGCTGCTCGCCACCCCCTGGCTGCTCGGCCTCGCCCTGCGGTTCGCCTCGCGCTCGCAGGACTCGCGGCGCTCCCAGGTCGCCGCGGAGGCGCAGCGCGACCAGGCCGAGGAGATCGCCCGGCTGCGCGAGGAGCAGGCCCAGCTGGCCCGCGACGTGCACGACGTCGTCGGCCACTCCCTGGCGGTGATCCTCGCGCAGGCCGAGTCCGCGCAGTACCTCGAGGACGCGGACACCCAGGGCCTCAAGCTCACCATGGCCAATATCGCGACCTCGGCACGCTCGTCGCTCGACGACGTCCGCCAGGTGCTCGCCTCCACGGCGCAGCAGCCGGGGGCCGCCGCGCCGGCGGGACAGCAGGCCGATCTCGACAGCCTGATCGAGGGCGTCCGGGCCAGCGGGCACGAGGTGATCGCCACCGAGATCGGGACGCCGCAGCCGATGCCGCCCGAGCTCGCCGTCGTCGCGTTCCGCGTGCTGCAGGAGATGCTCACCAACGCGATCAAGCACGGCCCGCGCGACCAGCCGGTCCACGTCGAGCGCCACTGGCACGGCGACCTGCGCATCGAGGTCCGCAACGCCCTGCCCGAGCCGGCCCCCGAGCCGCCGTCCGAGCCGGTGCCCGCGCCGGACGCCGGGCCCGCGCTCGACCCGACCCATCCGATCGCGGTGCCGCTCCCCTCCCCGCCGCCCCCGCCGCCCCCGCCGACCCCGTCGGCGCACCCGTCTGCGGCCAACGGCGGCCAGGGACTGGAGGGCATGCGCCGGCGCCTCGAGGCGGTGGGCGGCCGGCTCGACGTACGCCGCCGTACCGACCCGCCGACGTTCACCGCGACCGCCTGGGTGCCGGTGCGGGCGCGATAATCGCGGGTGTGAGCGAGCCGATCAAGGTCCTTCTCGTCGACGACCAGGAGCTGTTCCGCGAGGGGGTGCGGGTGATCGTCGACGCCCAGGAGGGCATGGGGGTCGTGGGCGCGGCGGCCGACGGGGTCGAGGCCGTGCGGATGGTCGACGAGCTCGCGCCCGACGTGGTGCTGATGGACATCCGGATGCCGGAGATGGACGGCGTCGAGGCGACCCGCCAGATCTTCCTGCCCGACCGCACCGCCCGGCGCGAGCGGCCGGTCCGCGTGATCGTGCTGACCACGTTCAATCTCGACGACCGCGCGGCCACCGCGATCCGGTACGGCGCCAGCGGGTTCCTCCTCAAGGGCACCACGCCGGTGATGCTGCGCGACGCGATCCGCACGGTCCACTCCGGCAACGCCGTGCTCGCCCCGGCCGACCTCTCCACCCTGCTCGACAGCCAGTTCCAGGCCGCCGCGACCCCGCCGCCGGCGTACCTCGGCCTCACCGACAAGGAGCGTGAGGTCTTCGGGGCGGTCGCGAAGGGCCTGTCCAATCAGGAGATCGCCGGGCGGGTGTTCCTCAGCGAGTCGACCGTGAAGACCCACGTCGGCGCCATCTTGCGCAAGCTCGGCCTGCGCGACCGGGTGCAGATCGTGGTCTTCGCGCACGAGCACGGCCTGGTGGCCTGAGCATGCCGACCCGCGAGGAGATCGTCACCTTCCACGACGCCCCCGTCCCGCCGGGCGCCTCGCCGTGGGTCGAGGGGGCCGGCCCGAGCCCCGATGTCGCCGTGGTCCCTGCGGATCCCTCCTGGCCCGCGCGGTTCGAGGAGATCGCCGCCGCGGTGCGTGGCGCGCTCGGCTGGCGGGCGCTCGCCGTCGAGCACGTCGGCTCCACCTCGGTCCCCGGCCTGCCCGCCAAGCCGGTCATCGACGTGGACCTGGTGGTCGCGGACCCGGCCGACGAGGCGGCGTACGTGCCCGCACTGGAGGCCGTCGGGTTCGTGCTGCGGGTGCGGGAGCCGTGGTGGCACGAGCACCGGCTGCTGCGCGGTGCCGCGCCGGTCAGTCACGTGCACGTCTTCGGCCCCGACAGCCCCGAGGTCGTCCGGCACCGGATCTTCCGCGACTGGCTGCGCGGCAATCCCGACGAGCGCGAGCGGTACGCCGCCGCCAAGCTCGCCGCGTCCGCCGCCTCGACCGCGGCGGGGGAGCACGGCATGCAGTACAACGCCCGCAAGGAGCGCGTGGTGCGGGAGATCTACGCGCGTGCGTTCGCCGCGACCGGACTGACCTGATCGTCCGCGTCGTTGCCCGGGTACGACGCGCTCAGCCGACCGGGGAGGTGGTGTCCACGGATCTCGAGCAGCACCGGTCGATGGTCGCACGCGTGGGGTCCCTAGGATGGGTGCCCGTGCATCGGGTGGTCGCGGCTGGGGCGTTCGTCGTCCACATGCTGTTCGTCGGGTTCACGGTGGTGGGCGGCTTCCTCGCCTGGCTGATGCCGTGGGTGTTCGTCCCTCACCTCGCCGCGGCGATCTGGGGCGGACGGATGGCCGCGACCGACGCGGCCTGCCCGCTCTCGCGTCTCGAGGACTGGGCCCGCGAGGGTGCCGGCAAGCCGCGGATGAACGAGCGTGGGTTCATCGCCCACTACTTCGAGAACCGGGTCTATCCCTCGCGCCTCGCCCGCCGGGTCGAGGTCCTCGTGGCCACGGTCATCCTCGGCTCGTGGCTCGGTTTCGCGGTCCGCTGAGGCCGGACCCGTCGCCGCCGTCCGCGCAGTCGAGCGCGGCGAGGTAGCCGAACACCAGGGCCGGCCCGATCGTCGCGCCCGGCCCGGCGTAGGTGTGTCCCATGACGGCGGCGCTGGTGTTGCCGACGGCGTAGAGCCCCTCGATGGCACTGCCGTCGGCGCGCAGCGCGCGGGCTCGCTCGTCGGTGACCACGCCGCCCTTGGTGCCGAGGTCGGCGGGCACCATCCGGGCCGCGTAGAAGGGCGCCTTGGCCAGCGTGCCCAGGCTCGGGTTGGGCCGGTTCGTGGTGTCGCCGTAGTAGTGGTCGTAGGCGGACTCGCCCCGGTGGAAGTCCTCGTCAACGCCGGTACGGGCGAACCCGTTGAAGCGCGTCACCGTCGCCGCCAGCGACCCGGCCGGTACGCCGATCGCCGCCGCCAGCTCGTCGAGGCTCGCGGCGCGGGTGATCGCGCCGTCGGCGAGCCAGGACCTCGGGAGCGGGCGACCGCCCGTGATGCCGGCGAAGAGGTAGCGGTCGCGGTAGGTCTGGTCGAAGACCAGCCAGCAGGGGAGGTTCTCGGCCGGACCGGCCCCGGCGCCGTACCGGCCGCCGAACATGCGGTGCGTGGCCTCGACGTACGGCAGGGACTCGTTCATGAACCGCTCGCCGCGGGCGTTGACGATCAGGCTGCCGGGCAGTGAGCGCTCGGCGAGCGCGAACCACGTCCCGCGGGGGAGCGGGATCGACGGCGCCCACCAGGCGTCGTGCATGAGCGCGGTCGCCGCGCCGACGTCGACGGCGGCGCGGATGCCGTCGCCGGTGTTGGTGACGGCGCCGAGGGAGAGCTGCGGCCCGGCGGGCTGGCGCTGGTGCTCGGCGCGCATCGCGGCGGCGTGGTCGAAGCCGCCGCAGGCGAGGATCACGCCGCGCCGGGCCAGGATCCGGTCGCCGCCGGTGGTCAGTACGCCGGTCACCCGGTCGCCGTCGCGGACCAGCTCTGCCAGCGTGGTGTCGAGGCGCAGCGGGACGCCGAGGTCGCGCAGGCCGACGAGCAGGGAGGACGACAGCGCGCTGCCCAGGCCGACGAGCCGCCGTCCGCGCAGTCGGGCGAGCACGGTACGCAGACCGACGCGCAGCATGTGCAGGGGCCCGCGCCAGTGCCGCAGCCCGGTGCTCAGCCAGCGGTAGTCGGACTGCTTGACCACCACGTTCAGCGGCGCCTTCGTGTAGAAGGGCTGCATCGTGGCGGCATCCGGACCGATCCGGCGGGTGTCGAACGGCCGCGGCTCACAGGAGCGGCCGGCGGCCCGCCCGCCGGGCGCCTCGGGGAAGTAGTCGGAGTAGCCGCGCACCCACTCCAGGTCGAGCGCGGAGTGCTCCGTGAGGAAGCGCAGCGCCTCGGCGCCGCGGTCGAGGTAGGCGTCGATCCGGGCCGGGTCGACCCCCGCCTCGGGGTCGACGATCGCGTGCAGGTAGCGCCGCGCCTCGTCGAGATCGTCGGCGGGCAGGTGCCGACGGAGTACGTCGTTGCCCGGGATCCACACGCCGCCGCCGGACCGCGCCGTGGTGCCGCCCCAGGCGCCGGCCTTCTCCAGCACCACCGTCGACAGCCCGTGCGCGGCCGCGGTGATCGCCGCCGCCATGCCCGCGCCGCCGGAGCCGACCACGACCACGTCGTAGGTCTCGTCGGTCATGGCTCACTCCTTGATAGAGACTCCGAACATGGGAGTTTCTATCAAGATGTGAAGGAAGGTGCAACGGGAGCGGGTGGTCCTGTCCTCGGCCCCGCCGCACGGACCGGCGCGCGCGACGACGCCCGTCCGGGGCATTACTGGTGGGTTCTTGGCATTCTTGAGACAGGTGCTGTCGTGCGGCTCTAGGGTCCGGTGCCACGGGTCGGCGCGGAGGGCGCTTGTGGGGAGCCCGCGACAGAGTGGGCTGCTCAGATGTCTCGTCGCCTTGGTCGTCTTGTTGCTGCACCTAACCAACCTCCACGGCGACATCGTCGCCACGACGCCGGTCGACGGCTCGGCCGCAATTATCACCGACTACTCCGAAAACACCGAATACGGAAGTCCCCGTGACTCAGCATCCGCCAAGTCGCCCTACGGGTGGCTCGGATCTCGCCAGCGCTCGTCGGACGCGCTCGGGGGCCTGGTCCTTATGGGCGTACGCCTTTATAACCCTTCGACCGGACGTTTCCTATCAAACGATCCTGTACGCGGGGGAAACGCCACTGCCTATGGATCTCCGCTCGACCCAGTCAACAATGACGACACCAGTGGCGCCTGTCCGTGTTTGATCCCGGTTATCCCTGTAGTCGGCGCTGGTGTCGGCGCGGCCCTCACCTATATCGCCGGCGCCATCGTCATCGCCGGAATCGCCATCACCCTCACCGAGACGGCCAAGGCGCACGGGTTTACGGTTCCCTTCCCGGGCAATGGTACTTCCAAGAAAGGAAAAGGATACTACACCTATGTGATCAAACATCGAAAGTCGATCAAAGATACGCATTGGTATGTCTGGAAATATGGAATGACTGGAGTCGGACCAAACCGTCCGACCTCACAGATAGGCCAGTGCTCAAGGATGTCGGCCGTGGACCCATGCATATGGAACTGGGTCGTAGAGAACGTTAGCAAATGGGCGGCGAGGGCAGTCGAAGCACAACTGATCTGGGACTACCTTGTCAGATGGGGACACTGCCCTCCGGGGCATAACCCTGGATCAAGGAAGATCTGTACATGACGAATCTTAGATTGGGAAAGTCATTCGATGTCCTGTGGACAGCCATGTCACTGGTCGGATATTCGCCGGTTGGCGACGACATCCTCGATGCCGCTAATTTTGTGGTAACGCTGGGCGAAGACGCCGTAGCCCAGTTCCGCGCCGAGATCGAAACCTTGCGAGACTATGCGGATGCAGCTGGTTTGACATCGGCGATCCGAGAGGACCTCGTACGGAAAGGAAACGGGAAGGAAGTCTCGGATGACTTGGTGCAGCGCAGCATCGAATTACTGGCGTGCGCTGGGCCAAGTTACTTCGAGCGTGCCCTCGCCGTGCCTGTCAACGAGGGATGCAATGAGATCAGCCTGGTATGCGCCCTTGCTGAGGCCGCCGCCGGCCGCAGGGGAACGGTCGATCCAGCGACCTTCTCCGGGACCATGGTCCCAGTTCGAAGCAATGGACGTTCGCCATGGATTCTGGCTTCGGTCGGACTTGGCGTCGGATACAGCACCGAGTCACCTCCGTTCTCCGACGATCATTTCCTGACACGCTTCTACAAGAGTGCGGCAGTGTCTAGTCAGACTACGCTTTGGCAAGACCTGCGTAAGAACCTCGGGATTCGACACCTGGAAATCGTGCTCGAGTTCTGGCCTGGCGGCCGTGGTCCGACGGAGTCTCGCGTCATACGGCGTAGTTCCACGCGTCTTGAGGTCCAGATGAGGAGGGACATTCCGCCGCTGGAACCAGATCTCCGACTTCTAGGGGACAGCCTGGCATGGGACGTGATGAAGACGGCCTACGAGTTGCTGACGTCTCCCAACTTGGGAACCTGACGTCAGTTCGCCGGACGACGGCACTCGCTTAGTTGGTGGGGAGATCTGAGCCAGAACATGGGAGTTTCCATCAACTTGTGAGCAGCTCCGAACGGTGAGAGAGTCGAATGGTGGCCCTGACCTTGCGCGAGCGCAACCGGCTCCGGGTGCGCCGCGACATCCAGGACGCGGCCTGGACGCTGTTCGCGGAGCGGGGCTTCGCCGCGGTGACGACCGACGAGATCGCGGCGGCGGCGGGGGTCTCGACGAGCACCTACTTCCGTCACGTCTCGGCCAAGGAGGACCTGCTGCTCCAGCCGCTGCTCGTGAGCAGCGCCGAGATCGTCGCGACGTACGCCGAGCGACCCGGCGGCGAGCCCGTGGCGCCGGCGCTGGCGGCGGCGATCCGCGAGCGGAGCGCCGAGGTGCCCGACGTGGAGCTTCGGCGCTGGCGGGCGGCGATGCGGACCGCGCCCGAGCTGGCCCCGCGGGTCGTCCTCATCGCCGACGCCGACCGCGCCGCGCTGGTCGCGCTCGCCGCCGGACGGATGGGCGTGCCCGACGACGACGTGCGGGCGGGCATCGCCGTCGAGGTCGTGCTCGCGGCGGCGGAGTACGCCTACCGCCGCTGGCTGGCCGTCGAGGATCAGTCGCTGCTCGAGCTGATCGGCGCGGCGCTGGACGAGGTCGTCTCCGGCGCCTGGCGCTGAGCGGCGGGTTCCCAGACGAAGCCGTCCGGGTCGCTCGCGGGGGCGGCGCCGTCCGACAGGACGATCCGGTGCGAGCCGCTGCCCTCCATCGGCACGCCGGCGTCCTTGGCGAGCGCCTTGCGGCCGAGCAGGCCGAGGGTCACGGTACCGGTGCCGGGCTCGAACTCGACGTACTTCTTGCCGAAGCTCTTCGCGACGGCGAAGCCGCGCTCGACGTAGAAGCGCTTGCTCGCCGCCACGTCGCCCGCGCCGAGGAGCAGCACGATGCTCTCGATCTCCCGACTGACCGGCCGGGTGTTCTTCTTCGAGGAGCTGACCACCTTCCAGATCGCCCCGTCGGGCGCGCGGAGCACGCCGCCGTAGCCCCACAAGGACTTGGTGACCGGCTTGATCGTGGTGGCACCGGCGTCCAGGGCCGTCGCGACCAGGCCGTCGACGTCGGCCGGCTGGGCCATGGTGAGCGAGATGTGGAAGCCCCGGAAGCCGTCGGTCGGCGACTCGCCGGCTCGGAGGTCGAGGGGGAGGTCCGGCCCGAAGGCGCGGGCGTAGAAGTCGCGGGCGGCGGCCGGGTCGGCCACCTCGAGGGTCAGGGTGTCGATGGAGTTCATGTCCCCGACGCTAGGCGCGCCGGCACCGCGTTGCTTCTCGATTCCTGACGACCTCGCGGAAGGGCCGGCCGGCGGGTCAGACCGGCAGGCGATAGGCGGCACGGGCGTTGTCCGCGAAGAACCGCGCGGCCTCCGCGGGACGTGCCAGCTCGCCGACCAGCGGCACGATCGCGGCCAGGAGGTCCGGGTGCCGGACCCGCCGTGAGTCGATCGGCATGTTCGAGCCGAACAGCAGCCGGTCCCAGCCCCAGGCCGCCACCGCGTCCTCCAGCCACGGTCGCAGGGTCGTCCCGGTCACGGTCGGCAGCACCATGCCGAGGCCGGAGAACTTGCACCTCCAGTCGGTCTCCGCGGCCGCGCGCCGCATCGCGGCCCGCCAGGCGGCGTACCCGTCCGGGCTGAGGTCGTGCGGGGACCCGAGGTGCTCCAGCACGACCCGCAGCCCCGGCCGTCCGGCCAGCAGCGTCGCCCAGGCGGGCAGCGAGCCGGGCGTCGCGACCAGGTCGAAGACCAGCCCGCGCTCGGCCAGCCAGTCCAGGAGCGGCGCGGTGCCGGGGGCGTCGGGCTCGATCCCGGGGAAGACCCGGATCCCGCGGAGGTGGCCGTACGTCGCCTGCTCGTCCAGGTGGGCGACGAGCTCGGCGACGGGGAGCTGCGGGTCGACCGTGCCGATCGAGACGATCGGCACGGGCGCGCCGGCGCGTTCCGCGTCGAGCCAGCGGGCCTCGTCGAGATAGGCGTGCGGGGCCGAGCTCGCTGCCACGTGCACCACGCCGGCCAGGGTGAGCCCCGGATGGTGCGCCGCGAGGTCGACGTACCGGTGCCGGTCGAGCAGCCACGGGCTGGCGGTCGCCTCGGCGAAGGAGTGCAGGCGGGGGTACCAGGGGTTGGCGGCCGGATCCCAGAGGTGGGCGTGGGCGTCGACGATCGTCGGCAGGGTCATCGGGTCTCCGAGGGTTCTGGGCGGGTGCGGGTGTACGACGAGGGTCCCGGCCGCCGTGGGGCGACCGGGACCGCGACCGGGTGGGTCAGGACGCCGAGGCGCGGAACCGCCGCAGCCGCAGGCTGTTCGAGACCACGAACACCGACGAGAACGCCATCGCGGCGCCGGCCAGCATCGGGTTGAGCAGGCCGGCCGCGGCCAGCGGGAGGGCGGCCACGTTGTAGGCGAAGGCCCAGAACAGGTTGCCCTTGATGGTGCCCAGCGTCCGGCGCGAGAGCCGGATCGCGTCGACCGCGACCTGCAGGTCGCCGCGCACCAGGGTGAGGTCGCTGGCCTCGATCGCCACGTCGGTGCCGGTGCCCATGGCCAGGCCGAGATCGGCCTGGGCGAGGGCGGCGGCGTCGTTGACGCCGTCGCCGACCATGGCCACGACCTTGCCCTCGCCCTGGAGCCGCTTGACGACGTCGACCTTGTCGGCGGGCAGTACGTCGGCGATGACGTCGGCCTCGTCGATGCCGACCTCGGCGGCGACGGTCCGGGCCACGACGGCGTTGTCGCCGGTCAGCAGGACCGGGCGCAGACCGAGCTCGCGCAGCTGGGCGATGGCGGTGGCCGAGGTCGGCTTGATCGCGTCCGCGACCACGACCACGCCCCGGGCCTGCCCGTCCCAGCCGACCGCCACGGCGGTGCCGCCCGTCGCCTGGGCCTGCTCGAGCGCCTCCTGCAGCGCGGGGGTGAGGTGCTGCGACCACTCCGCGAGGAGCTGCGGCCGGCCGACCAGGACGGCGTGGCTGGTGCCGCTGTCGGCACCGTCCGTGCTGTCCACCAGCACGCCCTGGACGCCGAGGCCCTCGATGTTGGCGAAGTCCTCGACCGTCGGCAGCGTGCCGTGCTGCTCGCGCGCCGCGTCGGCGATCGCCCGGGCGATCGGGTGCTCGGAGGCGTCCTCGAGCGCGCCGGCGTACCGCAGGATCTCGGCGGCGTCCTCGCCCTCGGCGGCGATCACGTCGCGCAGGGTCATCGTGCCGGTGGTGACCGTGCCGGTCTTGTCGAGGACGACGGTGTCGACCGCGCGGGTCGACTCCAGCACCTCGGGACCCTTGATCAGGATGCCGAGCTGCGCTCCGCGGCCGGTGCCGACCATGAGGGCGGTCGGCGTGGCCAGGCCGAGGGCGCAGGGGCAGGCGATGATGAGGACGGCGACCGCGGCGGTGAAGGCCGCCGCGAGCCCGTTGCCGGTGCCGAGCCAGAAGCCGAGGGTGCCGGCCGCGAGCACGATCACGATCGGGACGAAGATGCCGGAGATCCGGTCGGCCAGGCGCTGGACCTGGGCCTTGCCGTTCTGGGCGTCCTCGACCAGCCGCGCCATCTGGGCGAGCTGGGTGTCGCCGCCGACCCGGGTGGCCCGGACGACCAGCCGGCCGCCCACGTTGACGCATGAGCCCACGACCGCGTCGCCCGTAGCGACCTCGACCGGCACGGACTCCCCGGTGAGCATCGAGGCGTCGACCGCGGAGCTGCCGCGCTCGACGACGCCGTCGGTCGCGATCTTCTCGCCCGGTCGGACGACGAAGAGGTCGCCCACCGCCAGCTGCTCGACGGGCACCGTGGTCTCGGTGACGCCGTCGGGTCCGAGGACCGCGACCTCCTTGGCGCCGAGCTCGAGCAGCGCCTTGAGCGCCGCGCCCGCCCGCCGCTTCGAGCGCTGCTCGAAGTAGCGTCCGGCGAGGATGAACGTCGTGACGCCCGCCGCGGCCTCGAGGTAGATGTTGCCGCTGCCGTCGCTGCGCTCGATGGTGAGCTCGAACGGGTGCGTCATCCCGGTGACACCGGCCGTGCCCCAGAACAGCGCGTAGAGCGACCAGCCCAGCGCGGCGAGCGTGCCGAGCGAGATCAGCGTGTCCATGGTGGACGTGCCGTGGCGCAGGTTGGTCCAGGCCGCCTTGTGGAACGGGTAGGCCCCCCACAGCACCACCGGCGCGGCGAGCGTCAGCGAGAGCCACTGCCAGTAGTCGAACTGGAGCGCCGGCACCATCGCCATCGCGATCACCGGCACCGAGAGCAGGGCCGAGATGACCAGCCGCTGCCGGAGCGGGCGGATCGGGTCGTCGGCCGCGGTGTCGCCGTCCCCGCCCGCGCCGCCCGCCGAGGCGGGCGGCCTGGGCAGCGAGGCGCCGTACCCGGCCGCCTCGACGGCGGCGACGAGATCGGCGGTCGAGACGCTGTCGGCGAAGGTGACCTTCGCCTTCTCCGTCGCGTAGTTGACCGTCGCCGTGACCCCGTCGAGCTTGTTGAGCTTGCGCTCGATGCGGTTGGCGCAGGAGGCGCAGGTCATCCCCGTGAGAGCCAGCTCGACCTGCTGCTCGGGAGCGTCGGGCGCGGCGCGGTCAGTGTGCGTGGCCACTGCTCTCTCCTTGTCCTGTGCTCGGCTCCCCGGCCGGCTTCGGGCTCGCCTCGCCGCCGGCGGTCACCGCGAACGCCGCGGTGCGGACGACGCCGTCGTGCTGGAAGTCGAGGTAGAGGTAGTAGGTCCCGGCGCTGGGGACGGACGTGTGGAACACGATGTCCGGCCCGGGCTGCGTCGTACCGTCGCCGGGCTCGCCGTCGGGGTGGACGTGCAGGTAGGCGAGGTCACCGGAGCGCAGGGCGACCAGGTGGCCGTAGGCCCCGAGGTAGGGCTGCAGGTCGGTGACCGGCTCGCCGTCCTTGCTGACGCTCAGCGTGAGCTTCGCGTGGGCCCCGGCCTCCACGTCGCCGTCGAGGGTGACCTCGTAGCCGTCGACGGTGACCGTGCGGGTCTCCTGCGCGGGCGGGGCGGCCTCGAAGGCGCCGTCCACCGCGAGGTCGGCGCCCAGCGTGAGCGCCTCACCGCCGGTGGCCTTGAAGTCCGCGAACAGCCGCCACGTCCCCGGCGTGAGGGCCAGGTCGACCGACCAGGTGCTGCCGTCCAGCGTCGGGTGGACGTGCTGGAAGCCGGTCAGGTCGCGGCGTACGGCGATCAGGTGGAGCTGCTTCTCGTGCTGCACGTCGTACGACGTCACGGGGGCCCCGTCGGGACCGCTGACGGTGAAGCTCACCGGGACCGCGGAGCCGGGCTCGGCCCGGTCCTGGGCGAGGGTGAGGGTGTATCCGTCCTGCGATGTCATGAGTCCTCCTGGGATCTCGGTCTCCGGCTCGGCGGAGTCCTGGGCGGCGTCGCCCGCGGCAGCGTCGTCAGCGGTGCCTTCGGCCGTGTCGCCGGCATGGGTGTCGTGGCTGGGGGTCTCCGCGGCGACCGGGCCGACGGCCCGGCCGACGAGGAGGGCGATGCCGAACACCACGGCGGCGACGACTCCGAAGCCGGCGAGCCGCGTCGGGGTGTTCATGCGAGCTGGTAGCCGGCCTCCTCGACGGCCGCCTTCACGGCGGACTCGTCGAGGGGGGCGGCGCTGGTGATGGTGACCGCACCGGTGGGCAGGTCGACCGCGACGTCCTCGACGCCGGTGATCTCCTGCACCTCCTCGGTGACGGAGGCGACGCAGTGGCCGCAGGTCATGCCGGTGACGGTGAAGGTCTGCGTGGTGCTCATGGCGAGCTCCTCTCTGTTGGATGGGCTGGCGCGTCTTCGGCGCCGCGGGGCAGCACGCTGCCGGGCGGTCGCCTCCCGCCGCGCTGCCAGCCTGTTCTCTTCTGGATGAAGGACGGGACGCGTCAGGAACGGACCAGTCGGGCGATGGCGTCGGAGGCCTCCTTGAGCTTGATCGCGGCCTCCTCGCCCCCTTCCTGGGCGGCATTCACGACGCAGTGCGCCATGTGCTCGTCGAGCAGTCCGAGGGCGACGGACTGGAGGGCCTTCGTCATGGCGGAGACCTGGGTGAGGATGTCGATGCAGTACTGCTCCTCCTCGACCATCCGCTGCAGCCCTCGTGCCTGGCCCTCGATGCGGCGCAGTCGCTTGAGGTAGTCGTCCTTGGTGCGGTTGGCGATGTAGCTGTGCTGGTGCGCCGCGCCGGTTCCGGTGTCTGCCATGGCCCTGTGTCCTTCGTCTGCTCGGGGTTCGACCTGATGAACAGGATACCCCCCTGCGGTATTCCGTGGTAGCGTCCCGCCTTGTCGTAAACCATACCCCCCTAGGGTATGAAGGCAAGCGAAGAGAATGGAGAGACTCAGATGTCCGTCACCACCGCGCCAGCGACCAACCGGCGCTGGCTCGGGCTCGCGGTGATCGCCGCGGCCCAGTTCATGGTCATCATGGACACCTCGATCATCGGTGTCGCGCTGCCCGAGATGCAGCGCGAGCTGGGCTTCACGCCCGAGAACCTGTCCTGGGTGTTCAACGCCTACGTCGTCGCGTTCGGCGGCCTGCTCCTGCTCGGGGGCAAGGTGTCCGACGTCTTCGGCGCACGCAACGTCTTCGTCGCGGGCTGGCTGGTGCTGGCCGCCGGATCGCTGCTCGCGGCCCTCGCCGGGAACGTCGAGGCCGAGCTCGCAGGCCGCGCGATCCAGGGAGCCGGCGCGGCACTGATCGCACCGGCTGCGCTGACGCTGCTGATGATGCTGTTCGGCAGCGAGCCGCGCGAGCTGACGAAGGCGCTCGCCCTGTACGGCGCCGCCGCGCCCGCCGGCGGAACGGCCGGCGTGTTCCTCGGCGGCGTGATCACCGAGTACCTCAGCTGGCCGTGGGTCTTCGCGATCAACGTCCCGATCGCCGTGCTGATCCTCGTGCTCGTGCCCGCCTCGATGCCGGGCGGCCGCGCCGGTGGCTCGCGCGGTGTCGACGTCGTCGGTGCCGTCCTGGTGACCGCGGGTCTCGCCGCCGTCGTCTATGCCGTGGTCCAGGCGCCCGAGGTCGGCTGGGGTGCCGCTCGCACCTGGTGGGTGCTCGCCGCGGGCGTCGTCCTGCTCGCCGTCTTCGTCGTCCAGCAGGCCCGCGGCCGCGACCCCCTGCTCCGGCTCGGCATCTTCCGCGCGCCCGACCTCGCGGCGGCCAACCTGGCCCAGCTCCTCCTCGGCGCCGCGTGGATCCCGATGTGGTTCTTCTTGAACCTCTACCTCCAGCAGGTGCTCGGCTTCACCGCGTTCCCGAGCGGCGCCGCGCTGCTGCCGATGACGCTGCTCATCATGGTCGGCATGATCGTGCTGGCGCCGAAGGTGCTGGCCCTCGTCGGCGTCCGCACCGCCACCGTCAGCGGCCTCGTCCTGCTCGCCGTCGGCATGGCCTGGCTGGCGATGATCGACCCCGACGGCAGCTACGCCGTCGACGTGCTCCCGGCCTCGCTCGTCGCGGCGCTCGGCATGTCGCTCGCGTTCATCCCGACGCTCGGCACCGCGATCTCCGCGGCGCCGCCGGAGGAGGGCGGCCTCGCCTCGGGCATCGTCAACACGAGCTACCAGATCGGCTCCGCGCTCGGTCTCGCCGTGATGACGGCGATCGCCGCGGCCGCCGGCGCCGACCGCCTCGGCGACCCGATCGCCCTGACCGAGGGCTACTCGACGGCCTTCATCGGCGCGGCCGTCGTGGCCGGTGTCGGAGCCGTGTCCGCACTCGCCCTGCGGGGGAGCCGGTCGTGACCGGACGGGACATGGTCAAGGTCGCCGCCGCCTGCGCCCTGCGCTGCGCGGCGGCGGCCCTGGCCGGGACCCTCGTGCGAGGATCGGCGCGTGGCAGCGCTCCGGGTCCGTCCGCGTCGTGCTGCTGACCTCGCCGGACTCGCCGAGCTCGACGGCCGCCCGGTCGGGAGGACCGGCCCGGCCAGCCCTCCCTAGCCCGCCAGTCCCACGAGGAACACCCCGACGCCCAGTGCCGCGCACAGTCCGAGCGTCCGTAGCGGACTCCAGCCGAGCCGGAACATGACGACGAGAGCGACGGCAGTGATCCCGAAGGCCACCGGGTCCGCGGACTCGAGCACGGGGACGTCGAGGTGCAGCCACCCGGCATCGAGCGTGCGGTTGTCGTCGAACAGGTTGTGCAGCGCGAAGAACACGGCCAGGTTGGCGATCACGCCCACGACCGCGGCGGTGATCCCCGTCAGCGCCGCCCCGAGGCCGCGGTTGTCGCGCAGCCGCTCGACGTACGGCGCCCCCAGGAGCACGAACAGGAAGCAGGGCACGAAGGTCACCCAGGTCACCAGCAGTGACGCCAGGACCGCTGCGACCCAGGGGTCGAGCGAGCCGGGGTGGCGGTAGGCGCCGACGAAGGCGACGAACTGGACCACCATGATCAGCGGGCCGGGGGTCGTCTCGGCGAGGGCCAGGCCGCGAATCATCTCGCCGGGCGCCAGCCAGTGGTAGACGCCCACCGCCTGCTGCGCGACGTAGGCCAGCACGGCGTACGCACCGCCGAAGGTCACCACCGCCGCCCCGGAGAAGAAGAGTCCCTGGTCGACGAACACCGGGGTGCCGGTGGTGCCGGCGAGCGCGGCGAAGCCGGCCACCGGGGTGAACCACGCGACGAGCCCGATCGCCAGGACCTTGCCGGAGCGGCGAACGGTCGGCAGCTCGTGGTGCAGCGCGTCGTCGCTGATCAGCGGCTCCGGTCCGTCGTCCGTGCCGTGGGACGGCGGCTCGCGGAGCGCGGGGACGCGCCGACTCAGCAGCCAGCCGAGCACCGCGGCGGCGAGGACGACGGCGGGGAACGGGACCGCGAAGAAGGTCAGCGCGACGAACGACGCGGCGGCGAGCGCGACGAGCGCGCCGTGGTGCAGAGCGCGCTTGCCCACGCGCTGCACCGCCTGGACCACGATCGCGATCACCGCCGGCGCCACGCCGGCGAAGAGCGCGGCGACGAGGTCGGTGTCGCCGTAGCCGACGTAGATGCCCGACAGCGCCAGCAGCGCGAGCATGCCGGGCAGCACGAAGAGCCCGCCGGCGATCAGCCCACCGCGGATCCCGTTGAGCAGCCAGCCGGTGTAGATCGCCAGCTGCTGGGCTTCGGGCCCCGGCAGCAGCATGCAGAAGTTGAGGGCGTGCAGGAACCTCCGCTGCCCGATCCACCGCTTCTCGTCGACCAGCTTGTGCTGCATGACGGCGATCTGGCCGGCCGGCCCGCCGAACGTCTGCAGTGAGATCTGGAACCACGCCCGGGTCGCGGCCCGGAGGGGGATCACGTCCCCGCCGGTGGGATGGGCGTCGCGGTCGGGCGAGGTCACCTCCGCAGTGAAGCACGGCCGGATGACCGCGGGGTGACGGTCGCGGAGGCGTGGACTCCGGCGGCCCCCTAGGATCCTGCCCATGGATGAGTCCCGATGTCCCTTCCGTTCACCTGTCGCGCCGCGGGCGGGTGAACGGCGATGATCGACACTCAGACGTTCGTGAACCTCGGCCTGGTCGTGGCCTTCGTGCTCGTCGGCGGCGTCTTCGCGGCCACCGAGCTGGCGCTGGTGTCGCTGCGCGAGACCCAGGTCAACCAGCTCGCGCTGCGCGGCGGCCGCGGCCAGCGGGTCGCCGCGATCGCACGCGACCCCAACCGCTTCCTCTCGGCGGTCCAGATCGGCGTCACGGTCGCCGGCTTCTTCTCCGCCGCGTACGGCGGCTCGACGCTGGCGCCCGACGTGGCGCCGTACCTCGTGGACCTCGGGCTCGGCCCGGACGCCGCGGACACGGTCGCCCTGGTGGCGATGACGCTGCTCATCGCCTATCTCTCGCTCGTGCTCGGCGAGCTGGTCCCCAAGCGGCTCGCGCTGCAGCGGGCGGCCGGCGTGGCGATGCTGACCGGGCCGGTGCTCGATCGGTTCGCGACCCTGATGCGCCCGGTGATCTGGCTGCTCTCGGTCTCCACGAACGCCCTCGTGCGCCTGCTCGGCGGTGACCCCGACGCGACGTCGGAGGAGGTCAGCAAGGAGGAGCTGCGCGAGATCGTCGCCAGCCACGAGGGTCTCGCCGCCGAGGAGCGGCAGATCCTCGGCGACGTCTTCGCGGCGACCCGCAGCAACCTCAAGGAGGTCATGCGGCCGCGTGGCGACGTCGCCTTCGTGCGGGGCAGCATGCCGCTGGCCGAGGCGGCCTCCTGGGTCGCCGACCAGCCCTACTCCCGCTTCCCGGTGATCGGTGAGGACTTCGACGACATCACCGGCTTCGTGCACGTGCGGGACCTCCTCGGCGAGCATCCCGTGGGTCGCACGGTCGACGACGTACGCCGCGAGGTCCTCCACCTGCCCGGCACCAACAAGGTGCTGCCCACGGTGGTGCTGCTCCGCAAGGAGGGCACGCACCTGGCGATCGTCGTCGACGAGTTCGGCGGCACCGACGGCATCGTGACCCTCGAGGACCTCGTCGAGGAGATCGTCGGCGAGATCCGCGACGAGTACGACCAGGAGCCCGACGGCCTCCTCGTCCGCCGCTCCGCCGGCACCGCCGGCCCGACGTTCGTCTCCGGCGGCCTGACCATCGAGGACGTCGCGGAGGAGACCGGCGTCGAGCTCCCCGACGGCGACTACGAGACCGTGGCCGGCTACCTGCTCGCCCGCCTCGGCCGGGTCGCCGAGGTCGACGACCGGATCGAGGTCGGCGACGCCGTGCTGCGGGTGGCGGCGGTCGAGGGCCGCCGGATCACCCAGGTCGAGATCGTCCCGCCGCCGATCGCGGCCGACGAGCCGGCGGACGGGTCCACCGGGTCCGCCGGTTCCACCGCGGCCGATGGGTCCGACGGGCCCGATCACGCTCGATAGCCTGGCGGCGTGTCCACCATCGATCCCGTCCCCGCGGGAGCGCGCATCCTGCACGTCGGTCCGCACAAGACCGGCACGACCGCGCTGCAGAGCATCCTGCACCAGGCGCGCGACGAGCTGGAGGCCCACGGGGTCGGCTACCTGTCCCGCGGCCGGCACGATGCGTCCGCCGCGCGGTGGGTGACGCGTCGCCTGGTGGTCGGGTCGGACGCGGCGGCGGCCGAGCGGCGCTGGGAGCGGATCGTGGGCGACCTCCGGGCGCCCGGGTCCCAGCGCCGGCTGTTCAGCAGCGAGTTCCTCTCCGACGCCACCGACGAGCAGCTGGACGAGATCGTCGATCGCGTCGGCCGCGACGACCTGTGGATCGTGATCACGCTGCGTCCCCTGGCGCGGATCCTGTCCTCGCAGTACCAGCAGGGGCTGCAGAGCGGCGGCCGGCGGGAGTACGACGAGTGGCTGCGCTCGATCTTCGATCCCGACCACCCGCGCCCGGCTCCGCGCAACTTCTGGGTGCGTCACCGCCACGACGCCCTGGCGGCGCGGTGGGCCGAGCGGGTCGGGCGGGACCGGGTCGTCGTGGTCGTCCTCGATCCGGCGGACCGGCAGTTCCTGCCGCGGGTCTTCGAGGGTCTGCTCGACCTGACGCCCGGCACCCTGACCGCCAAGGAGGCGCTCGAGAACCGGTCGCTCACCGCGGCGGAGGCGGAGGTCATCCGTCGGTTCAACGTGCAGTACCGCCGGGCCGGGTTGCGTCCCGAGTCGCACGCGCGCGTGCTGATCGACATCGGCGACCACCTCAAGAGCCGCGTCCCGGGCGGCGAGGAGGCGCGGATCGTGACTCCCGACTGGGCCGTCGCGCGGGCCAACGAGGTGGCCGCGGAGATGGCGGACACCATCCGCGACCTCGGGGTGCGGGTCCACGGCGACCTGGCGTCGCTGGCATCGGTCCCCCCGACGGGGATCGACGCCACGACGGCGCCGACGACGGTGGATCCCGACCTCGCCGCGCGGGTCGCGATCGGCGTGGCGGCCGGGCTCCAGCGAGGTGCCCGGGGCGCCGGCCCCACCCCGCCCGGCCCCACCCCGCCGGGCCCCACCCCGCCCGGCCCCGCGGGCGGCGGGCCCGCGCGGACGGTGGCCCGGCTGGCCCGCCGGGTCCGCCGGGTCCGCTGAGGGCGCGGCGCGTCAGGCCAGCCGGGACAGGCGGTGCGCCTCCTCCAGGAGCAGCCGGCCCAGTGCCGGCTGCCGGTCGGGCCGGAACCGCTGCTCCACCCCGGTGAGGGTGAGGGCCCACTCGGGGCGCCCCGCCGTGTCGAAGACCGCGGCGGCCATGCCCCAGGAGCCCTCGACGACGTGGCCGGGGTTGAGCGACCAGCCGGTACGCCGGGTCGCGGCCAGCCGCTGGCGCACCAGCGCCTCGGCGTGCTGCGGCCCCCAGGCGGCGACGGGATCCGAGCGGGCGAAGTAGGCGTCGACGTCGCGGGCGGGCAGGTGGGCCAGGATCGCCAGACCGCCCGAGACGACGGCGAGCGGGAACCGGGCGCTCTCGTAGAGGACGTAGGAGCGGATGGGGAAGTCGCCGTCCTCGCGGAGCAGGACGACGACCTCGTCGCCGCGCCGCACCGAGAAGAAGGCGCTCTCGCCGGTCTCCTTCGCCAGCCGGTGGACGCTCGCCCGGGCCTCGTTGGTGAGGTCGTAGCGGGCGGCGGCGGCCACCCCGAGGACGTAGGTCTCGGGGCCGAGGTACCAGCGACCGCTGGTCGGGTCCCGGTCGGTGAGGCCTTCGGCGGCCAGTGACTCGAGCAGCCGGTGGGTGGTCGCGCGCGGCTGTGCGGTGGACGTGGCGAGCTCGGTGGTCGTCGCGCCGGACTCGGCCGCGGAGAGCGCGCGGAGCAGGGCGGCGGCCTTCTCGAGGACTCCGGGAGCGCGGGACACCTGTCGATCCTACGTCCACTCAGTGGACGCGCGCGCCTCTCGTCATCCGCCGAGTGATCACCTGCTTGACCGCGCGGGGGAGGGAGACGGTGAACTGGGTGCATCCGGTGAGCAGACGAGCAGGAGTGCGCGATGAGGAAGCTGGCGGCGGACCCGCGGGCGGCGGTGGCCGAACGGGTCCGGGACGGGATGACGATCGCGGTCGGGGGGTTCGGCCTCTGCGGCATCCCGCGTGACCTGATCGAGGCGGTCCGCGACAGCGGTGTGCGGGACCTGACCATCGTGTCCAACAACATGGGCGTCGACGGCAAGGGCCTCGGGGTGCTCCTGGAGAACAGCCAGGTGCGCAAGGTCATCGCGTCGTACGTCGGCGAGAACAAGCTCTTCGCGCAGCAGTACCTCGAGGGCGCGCTCGAGGTGGAGTTCTGCCCGCAGGGCACGCTCGCCGAGCGGCTGCGGGCCGGCGGCTCCGGCATCGCCGGCTTCTACACCCGCACCGGCGTCGGCACCGAGGTCGCCGAGGGCAAGCCGCACGAGACCTTCGACGGCGAGACGTTCGTCCTCGAGCGCGGCATCGTCGCCGACCTCGCGCTGGTCCACGCGAACACCGCCGACGCGGAGGGCAACCTGCGCTATCGCGCGACCGCGCGCAACTTCAACCCGCTCGTCGCGATGAGCGGGCGGGTCTGCATCGCCGAGGCCGAGACCGTCATCGACGGCTTCCTCGACCCCGACGAGGTGATGACGCCCGGCATCTTCGTCGACGTCACCGTCCTCGCCAGCGACCGACCCAAGGACATCGAACAGCGCATCGTCCGCCCGCGCAGCGCCGCGGCCGCCGATGCCGGAGTGGGAGCCTGACATGCCCTGGACCCGTGAGGAGATGGCGGCCATCGCCGCCCGCGAGCTCAACGACGGCGACTACGTCAACCTCGGCATCGGCATCCCGACCCTCGTGGCCGACCACCTGCCGCCGGGCGTCAACGTCATGCTGCAGAGCGAGAACGGCCTGCTCGGCATCGGCCCGTTCCCCTACGAGGGCGAGGAGGACGCCGACCTGATCAATGCCGGCAAGCAGACGGTGACCACGGCACCGGGGGCGTCCTTCTTCGACTCCGCGACCAGCTTCGCCATGATCCGCGGCGGTCACGTCGACATCGCGATCCTGGGCGCCCTGCAGGTCGCCGCCAACGGCGACCTCGCCAACTGGATGGTCCCGGGCAAGATGGTCAAGGGCATGGGTGGCGCGATGGACCTGGTCGCCGGCACCCGTCGCGTCGTGGTCATCACCGACCACGTCGCCAAGGACGGCACCCCGAAGATCGTCGAGCAGTGCACGCTGCCGCTGACCGGTGCGGGCGTGGTCGACCGGATCATCACCGACCTCGCCGTGCTCGACGTGACCGACGAGGGCCTGGTCCTCGTCGACGTCGCACCCGGCACCGACGCCGACAAGGTCCGCGAGCTCACGGGCGCGCCGCTGCGGGATCCTGCCTGAGCACCTCCTTGATCTCGGTCTTCAGGACCTTCCCGACCTTGGAGCGGGGCAGGTCGTCCCAGACCTCGACCTGCTTGGGCGTCTTCACGCTGCCGAGCCGCTCCTTGACGAAGGCCCGCACGTCCTCCGGCGTGGCCGTCCGCCCCGGCCGCAGCTGGAGGACGGCGGTCAGCCGCTCGCCCCACTTCTCGTCCGGCAGGCCGATGACGGCGCAGTCGGCGACGGCGGGGTGCGCCATCAGCGCCTGCTCGACCTCGGTCGAGTACACGTTGAAGCCGCCGGTGATGACCATGTCCTTGGCCCGGTCGACGATGTGCAGGAAACCCTCGTCGGCCGGGTCGTCGCTCAGGTAGCCGATGTCGCCGGTGTGGTGCCAGCCGTACGCCGAGGCCTCCTGCGTCGCCTCCGGGTTCTCGAAGTAGCCCCGCATCACCAGCGAGCTGCGGACCACGATCTCCCCGCGCTCCCCGGGCGGGAGCAGCTCGCCCGACGAGGACATGATGGCGACCGTCACCAGCGGTGCGGGCCGCCCCGCCGACGACAGTCGCTCGCGGGCGATGCTCCCGTCGGGGCGGAAGTGGTCGCGGGGCGCCATCGTGGAGATCATCATCGGCGCCTCGGTCTGGCCGAACAGCTGCGCCATCACCGGCCCGATCCGGCTGAGCGCCTCCTCCAGCCTCCGCGACGACATCGGCGCGGCGCCGTACCAGAAGCACTGCAGGGACGAGAGGTCCGTCGCCTCCAGCGCCGGGTGGTCGAGCACCATGTAGATCAGCGTGGGAGGCAGGAAGGTGTGGGTCACCCGGTGCTCGGCGACCGCGGACAGGAAGCCGCCGACGTCCGGCGTCCGCATGATCACGACCGAGCCGCCCGACGCGAGGACCGGGAAGCAGAGGACGCCGGCCGCGTGGGTCAACGGCGCCAGCGCGAGGTACGTCGGCCGGGCGGGTCGCTCCGGCCACGGGTAGCTCATCAGCGTGATCGCCGTCATCGTCTCGAGGTTGGTGCCCGTCAGCATGACGCCCTTGGGGCGGCCGGTCGTGCCGCCGGTGCCGACGATCATCGCCAGGTCGTCCTGGGCCGCCCGGTCGATCGTGGTCGGGGACGCACCCGGCCGGGCCCCCGCGAGGAAGGTCTCCCAGTCCAGCGCCCAGTCGAGCTCGCCCGGCGCGGAGTCGAGGCACACCAGGGTCGTGACCGCCGGCAGGTCGCCGCGGATCTCGTCGACCAGCCCGGCGTAGGAGGCCTGGAAGATCAGCGTCGTGCAGCCGAAGAGGTCGAGCAGCTCCCGGTTCTCCGCCGCCTCGTTGCGCGGGTTGATCGGGCACCAGACCGCGCCGGCGCGGCTGATCCCGAACACGCAGGTGAACGCGACCGGGTCGTTGGCGGCGAGGATCGCCACCTTCTCCCCGGGGGCCACGCCCCGCCCCGCGAGGGCGGACGCGATCCGGTCGGCGAGGCCCTGCACCTCGGCGTAGGACCACGTCCGCCCGTCGCAGACCAGGCAGGGTGCGTCGCCCCCGAGCGACGCGCCCTTGTCCAGGTAGTCGACCAGCCGCACCGGCTCCCCCTCAGCCCTCGACGGTGAGGACCGGCTCGGCGACCAGCCCGAACGCGCGGAGCTGGCCCAGCAGCTCGCGGTGGCCGAACGCCTTGCAGCCCGAGGCGAACCCGACCCGCAGCGGCGGCTGCTGGAGCAGGGAGTACGCCGCGTACGCCTGCAGCAGCCCGGTCTGCTTGTAGTTCTGGTTGCCGTGGATCACGCAGTGCGCGCGGCCCAGCGGGCCCGAGGCGTGCACCGAGTCCAGCGACTTGTTGAGTCGGGGGTTCTCCCGCGGTGGCATCTGGTTCATCACCTGGGCCGCCGTCGCGGTCAGCGCCTCGTCGCGCTCGGACTCGCTCATGTCCTTGGTCGCCTCCAGCGCGCCCGCGACGATCTGGGGCACGCCGTTCATGAGCGCCGCGTTGAAGACGCCGCCCTGTGCCTTGCAGTTGGCGACCCGCGGGTCCTTGCGGTACCAGACGGGATGCGACGTCCCGCCCCATGGCAGGGAGAGGGCGAGCTCGTGCTGGCCCGGGACGACGAGCGGCACCAGGCCCTGCGTGGGGTCGAACTCGACGTACTGGTTCTGCTGGAGGAAGTGCGCGCGCGACGTGGCGGCGTTGACCAGGATCGTCTGGGTGGACGCGATCGTGGGCGAGCCGCCCCAGAACACGGCGATGTCGAGGGTGTCGAGGCCCGGCCTCTCCAGGCACAGCTCGGCGGCGATCTCCCCGGTCGTGTACATCTGCGCGATGCCGGGCGAGAGCAGCAGGCCGGCGGCGGCGAAGTCGGCGCCCCACCGCTCGTCGCAGGTGATCAGCCAGTCCTGCTCGCCGGTCGTGTCGAGGTAGTGGGTGCCGGCGGCGAGGCAGGCCTCGACCACCTCGGGGCCGTGCTTGCTGAACGGGCCGACGGTGTTGCAGACGACGGACGCGCCCCGGAACAGCTCGGTGAGGGCCGCGACGTCGTGGGCGACCTCGACGATCTCGTAGTCGGCGGTCTCGATGCCGGCCACGTTGGCCTCCATCGAGGCCTTGAGCTTGCCGGCGTCGCGACCGGCGGCGACGAACGGGACGCCGAACTCGCGCAGGTACTCGCAGATGAGCCGGCCGGTGTAGCCGGAGGCGCCGTAGACGACGACGGGCCTGGTGGTGGTGTCGCTCATGGTCCCTCTCCTCACATTCCCATGCCGCCGTCGACCGGGAGGCCGGCGCCGTTGACGAACCTCGACCGGTCGGAGGCGAGGAAGACCACCGCGTCCGCGATCTCCTCCTCGGTGGCGAGCCGGCCCGACGGGGTCAGCCCGACCACGCCGGCCACGGCCTCCTCCGGTGAGGGGAAGAGCCCGAGCGTGGTCATCTCGTTGGCCAGGCCCGCGCCCATCTCGTTGGGGACCAGGCCGGGGTAGATGCAGTTGACCCGGATCCCGAGACCGAGCTTGCCGCTCTCCATCGCGGCGATGCGGGTGATCCGGTCGACCGCCGACTTGGAGGCGGAGTAGGCCGACAGGGCCGGGAACGCGATGGTCGCGGCGACCGACGCGATGTTGATGACGACGCCGCCTCCGTCGGCATGGCCCGCGGCGCCGCCGGGGCCCATCGCCCGGAAGGCGTGCTTGATGCCGAGGGAGGTGCCCACGACGTTGACGTCGAGGATGCGGCGCACGACGTCGGGGTCGAGGTCGACGAAGAGGCCGGCGATCTCGATGCCCGCGTTGTTGACGACGATGTCGAGGCCGCCCGTCTCTGCGACGGCCTGGGCCACCGCGGCCTCCCACGAGGCGTCGTCGGTGACGTCGAGGTGGACGAAGGTGCCGCCGACGGCGTCGGCCACCTCCTTGCCCTTGGCGTCCTGCAGGTCGCCGACGACGACCGTGGCCCCGGCCGCGGCGAGGTGCTCGGCGAACTTCCTGCCCAGGCCCTGGGCGCCGCCGGTGACGAGCGCGGTGCGACCGGACAGCTCGGCCGGAGTGGTGTCGGAAGAGGTCATGGGATGCGGCTCCTTGGGGCGTCGGTGGGTGATGTGCGCCACACAACCCCGTTTCCTTGACGACTGTCAAGACTTCTTTGGACAAGCGTCAAGATTTCTCCTGTCGGCGGCACACAAAGCGCCGCCCAGCGGGTAGCCTCGGGCCCCATGACGACTGCCACGGCGCGTCGTACGCCCGCCGACAAGCACGACGCGCGCCGCCGCGCGCTGGCCGACTCCGCCCTGCGGACGCTCGGCGAGCTCGGCTACGCCCGCGCGAGCCTGCGCGAGATCGCGAACAACTCGGAGTTCTCCCACGGCGTCGTCCACTATTACTTCCACGACAAGCTCGACCTGATCGTCTACTGCGTCCGCCACTACAAGGCCACCTGCGTGCACCGCTACGACGGCGTGGTCGCGGAGGCGTCGACCCCCGAGGGCCTCGTCGCGGCCTTCGCCGACAAGCTCGTCGAGACGATCGTCGACGAGGCCCCGATGCACCGGCTCTGGTACGACCTGCGCTCCCAGAGCATGTTCGAGGAGAGCCTGCGCGAGGCGGTGCTGCAGATCGACCAGACGCTCGAGGACATGGTCTGGCGCGTGGTGGCGACCTACGCGGACCTCGCCGGCCGTCCGCCCGCGATGACGCCGCACGTCGCCTATGGCCTGCTCGACGGGCTTTTCCAGCAGGCACTGCTGGGCCACCTGTGCGCACGCGAGGGCGTGCTCGACGACCTGCGCGCGCAGGTGCACGCGCTGATGCCGGTGCTCCTCGGCGCCCCCGCGCTCAGCGGTCGCGACTGAGCGTCGCCTCCTCGTCGAGCGCGGTCAGCTTGGCCGGGTTGCGCATCACCAGGATCCGCCTGATCCGCCCGTCCTCGATCTCCAGGCTGACGGCGGTGAGCTCGCCCCGCGCGTCGATCCGGGCACCGGGCGCGCCGTTGAGCCACACCGCGTCGACCGTCCCACCCGGTGCGAAGGCGGCGAAGTTGGCGAGCAGGCGGGCGACCGGCTCGGGGCCGTGCAGCGGCTTGCGGATCGCCTGCGCGACGCCACCGTGGTCGGCCAGCAGGACGACGTCGGGCGCGAGCGCGTCGAGGAGGCCCTGGAGGTCGCCGGTGCGCACCGCGGCGAGGAAGCGCTCCACCACGGCCTGCTGCTCGGTCCGGTCCACGTCGACCCGGGGGCGCCGGGCAGCCACGTGGTTGCGGGCCCGCGCCGCGATCTGCCGGACGGCGGCGGGGGTCTTGTCCACCGCGGCGGCGATCTCGTCGTACGGCGTGTCGAAGACCTCGCGCAGCACGAACACCGCGCGCTCGGTCGGTCCCAGCGTCTCCAGGACGGTGAGCATCGCCATCGAGACGCTCTCGGCGAGCTCGACGTCCTCGGCGACATCGGGTGCGGTCAGCAGCGGCTCGGGCAGCCACTCGCCGACGTAGTCCTCCCGGCGCCGGGCCAGGCTGCGCAGCCGGTTGAGCGCCTGCCGGGTGACGATGCGGACGAGGTAGGCGCGCGGGTCGTGCACCTCGGCTGCGTCGACGCCTGCCCACCGCAGCCAGGTCTCCTGGACGACGTCCTCCGCGTCGGCCGCGGAGCCGAGCATCTCGTAGGCGACGGTGAAGAGCAGGTTGCGGTGGGCCACGAAGGGGTCGGTGCCGTCGGCAGGGGCCCGAGAGGTCATGACGCCGAGGGTACGGAGGCCGAGGGGCCGGGCTGCGCCAGCGGCTTCATCCCGCAGGCCGCGGCGAAGCCCTCGGACTCGATCCCGAGCGCCGTGTTGCTGCGGGTGGTCAGGTTCGCGAAGCCGATCACGCTCGTGAGCTCCAGCAGGCCCGCCGGACCGAGCGCGGCGAGCAGCGGCGCGACCATCTCGTCGGTGACCGTCGGCGGCGTCAGGCTGGCCGCCTCGGCGTACTCCAGCACTTGGCGCTCCAGCGGCGAGAAGACGTCGGAGTCCCGCCAGCGCGGGACCTCCCGGGCCTTGTCCTCGTCGAGGCCCTTGTCGCGGGCCATGAAGTAGTTGAAGTCCAGGCACCACGAGCAGCCGACGAGCGAGGCGACCGCCATGTGCGCGTAGGTCTTCAACGTCTCGTCACAGGCGTCCCACTTCTGCAGCTTCTGGCCGTAGGCCATGCTCGCCTTGAGGGCCGGCAGGTGGTGCCACATGACGCCGAGCGACGCGGGCACGCGGCCGAACATGCGCCCGGCGAACTTCTTGACCAGGGCGCCGTAGAGACCGGTGATCGGCGCTGCGGGGATCCGGGCGGTGGGGGTGGTGGTCATGTCGTCCTCCTCGTTGGGGGTGGGTTCGACATGGAGACACCGGCCGCGCGCCGGATGTGACATCGGGCCCGCGGCAATCAGGTCGCGTAGCCCAGGCCCAGCTCCGCCATCGCCTGCTCCATGCGGTCGAGCGCGACCGGCCCGACACCGTGCAGCGCGGCGAGGTCGGCGCGCCGCCAGCCGCTCGCGGCCTCGAGGGTGTGCACGTCGACCAACCGGAGCGCGCGGGTCGCGGGAGCGCCGATGGTGCGGGGCAAGGGGGTGCCCTCGCGCCGTGGAGCGCGCTCGCGCGGGCCGTCCTCGTGGTCGAGCACGGCCTCGCCGCGTGGGGAGAGGCGGTAGCCGATGGCCAGCGACTCGGTCAGCCCGCGCTCCTTGAGCTTGCGCACGTCCTTCTTGAAGTCCGGCGTCTCGCGGCCGAGCTCCGCGGCCAGGTCGGGCGCGCGGACCTCCGGGTTGCGGTCGATGATGCGTAGCGTGGCGCGGGTCCACGGCCCGATCGGGGAGGCCGCGTCCAGGCGGTCCAGGCCGGCGAGGATGCCGGGGATCTCGGCGGCGTCCGGCACCGCGGCGCGCAGCGCCTCGCGCGGATCGGGACCGCCGTAGCGCAGGCCGACGCGGAAGACCGGGCGCTCCGCCCGCGCGGCCAGGGCCTCCTTGAGGGCACCGAGCGACGCGGCGCCCGCGCGCCGGGCGTCGTCGGCGCGCAGCGCGGAGAGCGCGACCTGGTCGACGCTGACGATCTCGACCACGCCGATCGCCGTCCGCAGCCGGCTGCCGACCTTCACCCGCGGGCGGTCCCACCGGCGGAAGGCCAGGTCGACCGTTCCGTCGCGGACACCCTCGAGCTCGGCGGGTCGCATCATCACGGCCCCGAGCATAGTGGCCGTCGTACCGGACTCCTCGGTCGCGAATTCGCCGGTCCCACGACCGATCCGTCCGGTACGACGATGATCATCTAGGCGTGGGACAGCGACAGCTTGACCGCGAAGCCGAGGAAGACGGCACCGACCGCGGAGGTCGCGCCCGCGGAGAGCGCCCGGCGGCGCCGGAACGCCGCCGCCAGGCGGGTGCCGAAGAAGATGAGCGCGCTGAGATAGGCCACGCTGGCGATCTGCGCGAAGGTGCCGAGCACCAGGAAGGGCACCACCGGGTGGGCGTAGGCCGGGTCGACGAACTGCACGAAGAAGGCGACGAAGAACAAGATCGCCTTCGGGTTGAGCAGGCTGACCATCAGGGCCCGGCGGTAGGGGCGCTCGCCGCGGCCCGCGGCCGCCGGCGTCGCCGCGTCGGCGGCGTCGGCCGCCACCTCGGCGACCGTGCGCCGCGAGCGCCCCATCATGAACGCCGCCCGCAGCATGGTGAAGGCCAGCCAGCCCAGGTAGGTCGCTCCCGCGAACTTCACGATCCCGAAGGCGACCTCGTTGGTCTTGAGCAGCGAGGCGACGCCGGCGGCCGACAGCGTCATGAGCACCGCGTCGCCCGTCCACACCCCCGCCGCCGCGGCGTAGCCGTCGCGGACCCCGCGTCGCGCCGCGACCGAGAGGACGTACAGCGAGTTGGGGCCGGGCAGCAGGATGATCAGCACGAGGCCGACGAGGTACGTCGACAGGTCGGTGATGCCCAGCACGGGACGGATTCTCCCACGGGGACCCACCCCCGCTCGTCGGGTTTTCCGAGCCCCGGGGCCGGAGACCGGCTGTAACTACCTGTCCTTGTCACTACCTGATCCGTATACCGGTCAGGTAGTGACAAGGACAGGTAGTTACAGCTGTCGCAGGCATGCCCGACACCCCGCCTCCGATGACTCCGCGCACCCGCGCGGGTCAGCACCGGCATGGGCATCGTGACCGCGGACATCAGCATCACCCTCGACGGCTTCGGAGCCGCCGCCGACCAGTCGCTGGAGCACCCGTTCGGCTCGCTCGACGAGAGTCGGCTGCATCGCTGGATGTTCGAGCACGGCGACGACAACGCCGCCGAGGTCGCGGCGATCGTGGACGCGGGCGCCTTCGTCATGGGCCGCAACATGTTCGACCCCGGCCGCGGCGACTGGGACCTCGACTGGCGCTGCTGGTGGGGCGAGGATCCGCCGTACCACGCGCCCGTCTTCGTGCTCACCCACCACGCGCGCGACCCGCTGCCCATGGCGGGCGGCACCACCTTCCACTTCGTGACCGACGGCCTCGACGCGGCCCTCGAGCGGGCCCGGGCCGCCGCGGGCGGGCGCAACGTCGCGATCGCCGGCGGCGCCTCCACGATCAACGCCTGTCTCGCCGCGGGCGTCCTCGACGAGCTGCGGCTCCACGTGGCGCCGTACGTCGCCGGGCTGGCCGCCGGGTCCCGGATGTTCGACGGCGTCGGTCCGCTCGGGCTGGAGCCGGTCGCGACCCGGCACACGCCGCACGTCACGCACCTGACGTACCGGCGCTGACGTACGGTCCGCGGTACCGGCTCTGATCGGCGCGGCCGGGGGTCAGTCGACGGCGATCACCGCGAGCGGGAGGTCGCCGACCCGCTGCTCGGGCGGGAGCGCGTCGAATGCGACGCCCTCGAGCAGGTCGCCGCACAGGTGGCGACCGCTGTTGCTGGAGAGGATCCGGCCGAAGCCGTTGACCACCGCGATCCGCGGCCCCGCGGCGCGCAGGGCCGGGAGCAGCGCCTGCTCGGCGTTCTTGACCGCGATGTCGGCGCCGCCGACCCCGTAGAACCGGCCGCCGACCACGACGGGCACCGTGAAGGTGAGGGTGTACTCCTCGGTGCACAGGTAGTCGACGTAGGGCCCGGTGACGTGGCGGTGCCCGGCGTCGCGCGGGACGACGAACCACGGCAGGTGCTCGTAGTCGTAGAACCCGATCGCCTGCGGCTCGGAGTGGGTGACCAGGCGCTGCGGGCGACCGTCGGCGTCGCGGGCGAACCACTCCAGCCACCACTCGGCGTCCTGGAGCACCCGGGGCGCGGCGACGAAGCCGGCGCCCTGGACGGGCTGGCGGTCGTCGCCGAGCACGGGGAGGACCAGCGGCTCGACGGGCGCGAGGTCCGCGCGCCGGGGCGCGGGGCGTCCCGCGAGCGCGCGGGTCACGGCCTCGGCGATCCGGTCGGCGAGGCCGAAGGCGTGCTCGGCGAGCTCGAGGACGGCGGCGTGGATCGGCGCGATGTCGGCGGGGGACAGGCGGAGCTGGTGCTTCGAGGAGTTCATCGGTGGACCTCGCTGAGCTGGTAGTCGATGAGACGGGCGGTGGAGTCGGCCACCCGCTGCTCGGCCGCCTCGCGGGCGGCGTGGGGATCGCGCTCGGCGATCGCGGCGACGACGGCCCGGCAGCTGCGGACCATCTGGGCGTGGCTGTCGTCGTCGCCGAAGGCGAGCCACAGCAGGGTCCCGAACTCGGCCTGGAGGCTGACCTCCTCGTGGTAGAGCCGGGGGGACTGGGCGGCCGCGGCCACCTCGATGTGGAACTGCGCGTCGGCACGCCGGCGGGCGTCGGGCTTCTCCGCGTGCTCGAGGGCGTCGGCGACCCGTTGCAGCCGGTCGACGTCGTCGGGACTGGACCGCCGTGCGGCCAGGGCGGCGCTGGCACCGCAGATGGCGGCGTACACGTCGCCGAGGTCGCGCAGCTCGCCGAGGCTGAACCCGTCGAGCCGGCGCCGGGCGAGGTGGCTCACGCCGTTCTCGGGCGTGCGCACGAAGCTGCCGCCGCCGCGGCCGCGGCGGGTCTCGATCAGTCCTTCGGAGCGCAGCACGGACAGTGCCTCGCGCACGGTGACGGTGGAGACCCCGAAGATGCCCGCCAGGTCGAGCTCGCCGGGGAGCTGTTCGGCGTCGGGGAGCAGGCCGAGCGCGATCGCGTCCGTGAGCCGGCGCACGACCAGCTCCGAACGACTCAGCGACTCCAGCGGCGAGAACACCGCCGCGGATGCGCGTCCGTAGAACGGCACGGCCACCGTCTCTCCTCCTCCACTCCCCGGCGGACCACGGCGGCCGCCTCGTCGGAGCAATCTTGCCGGACCTCTTGTGCTTTGAACTGTGAAGTCATATGTTAACGCCAATCTGAACGTGACGAAAGGCACATCGATGTCCCTCTCGACCAGTGCTCCCGCCGAGGAGACCGCCGTCGACCGCACGCCGGCGATCGCCCTGCGCGGCCTGCGCAAGACCTTCGGCGACGTGGTCGCGGTCGACGCCGTCGATCTCGACATCGCCGACGGCGAGTTCTTCTCGATGCTCGGGCCGTCCGGCTCGGGCAAGACGACCGTGCTGCGGCTGATCGCCGGCTTCGAGCAGGCCAGCGCGGGCACGGTCCGGCTCGGTGGTGTCGACGTCACCCGCTCCGCGCCCTTCGAGCGCGACGTCCACACCGTCTTCCAGGACTACGCGCTCTTCCCCCACATGAGCGTGCTCGACAACGTGGCCTACGGCCTGCGCGTGCGCGGCCTCGGCAAGCGGGAGCGCCGCGACCGGGCCCAGCAGGCGCTCGAGACCGTCCGGCTCGGCCACCTCGGTGCCCGGCGCCCGGCCCAGCTCTCCGGCGGGCAGCGCCAGCGCGTCGCCCTGGCGCGCGCGATCGTGCTGCAGCCGCGGGTGCTGCTGCTCGACGAGCCGCTCGGCGCCCTCGACCTCAAGCTGCGCGAGCAGATGCAGGTCGAGCTCAAGCAGCTCCAGCGCGAGCTCGGCATCACCTTCGTCTTCGTCACCCACGACCAGGAGGAGGCGCTCACCCTCAGCGACCGGATCGCGGTCTTCGACGCCGGGCGGATCCAGCAGCTCGGCACGCCGCGCGAGATCTACGAGAACCCCGCCTCGGCGTACGTCGCCGGGTTCGTCGGCACCACGAACCTCTTCGACAGCGCCACCTCCCAGCGGATCCTCGGGGTCGCCGGCGAGCACGCCGTGCGGCCCGAGCGACTGCGCCTGTCGCCCGCCGGCGACCGCGAGGGCGCCCGGCCCGACGAGATCCGGCTCGACGCGGTCGTCGTCGAGACGATCTACCTCGGCACCGGCAACCGGGTCCACCTGCGCACCACCGACGGCGTCGAGCTGGTTGCGCTCGAGCAGTCCACCGGCTCCCTCGACGCCGACGAGCACCGCGGCGAGGACGTCACGGTGCGCTTCGCCCGCGCCGACGTCGTACCGCTCTCGGCCGGCTCCTGACCCCGATCCCCCACCCATGCTCCCTCCCATCTGCAACCCCGAAGAGAAAGCGGAGAACCCGATGAAGAACACCCACCGGCGGGGCCGCGTGACCGCGGCCTGCCTGACCCTGCTCTCGGTCTCCGTGCTGAGCGCCTGCGGCAGTGGCGACGACGACAAGAAGACCGAGGCGGTCGAGAAGGTCGGCAAGACCGAGGGCCAGGTGTCGATCCTGGCGTGGCCCGGCTACGTCGAGGACGGCAGCAACGACCCGGCCGTCGACTGGGTCTCGGCCTTCGAGAAGGACACCGGCTGCGAGGTGACCAGCAAGGTCTACGGCACCTCCGACGAGGCGCTCAACCTCGCCAAGTCCGGTGAGTACGACGTGATCGCCGCGTCCGGCGACCTGTCGCTACGGCTCATCGCGTCCGACGAGGCGCAGGAGATCAACACCGACCTCGTGCCCAACTACGAGAACGTCTACGACTTCCTCAAGGACACCGAGTGGAACTCGGTGGACGGCAAGAACTACGGCGTCCCGCACGGCTACGGCGCCAACCTCTTGATGTTCAACAAGAAGAACTTCGCCGAGCCGCCGACGTCGTGGGGTGCGGTGTTCGACAAGGAGCAGCTCGAGCGCAACAAGGGCAAGGTGACGGCGTACGACTCGCCGATCTACATCGCCGACGCCGCGCTGTACCTCATGAAGACCCAGCCCGACCTGGGCATCGAGAACCCGTACGCGCTCGACCAGGACCAGCTCGACGCGGCCGTGGCCCTGCTCAAGGAGCAGCGTCAGTACGTCGGCGAGTACTGGTCGGACTACCTCAAGGAGGTCCAGGCGTTCGAGACCGGCGACTCGGTCGTCGGCACCACCTGGCAGGTGATCAAGAACAGCATCGAGAACCCGGACGTCGACGTCACGCTGCCCACCGAGGGCGCGACCGCGTGGAACGACACCTGGATGCTGTCGTCGCAGGCCAAGAACCCCAACTGCGCCTACAAGTGGATGGACTACATCCTGTCCCCCGAGGCCAACGCGCAGGCGACCGAGTACTTCGGTGAGGCGCCCAACAGCCCCGAGGCCTGCGCGAAGACGACCGACCCCCAGCACTGCGAGACGTTCCACGCCGGTGACGAGGAGTACGCGAAGCAGCTGTGGTTCTGGCGCACCCCGATCGAGAAGTGCCTCGACGGACGGACCGACGTGCAGTGCACGAACTACGCCCAGTGGACCGAGGCGTGGACGGAGATCAAGGGCTGACCATGGCCGCCACGTCGACGTCGCCCAGCGACACCCGGCCCGGCCGGGCCGCCGACCCCGCGCCGCGGGGACCGGTGGTCCGGCCGGGGTCCCGGCTGCTGCACCGGATGGTGTGGCTGCGCCTGTCCCTCCTGCTCTCCGCGCCGCTCGCCTGGATGCTGCTGGTCTACGTCGTCGCGCTGGCGGCCCTGCTGGTCACCTCGCTGTGGTCGGTCGACAGCCTCAGCAGCGAGATCGACCGCTCGTGGACGCTGGACAACTTCCGCACCCTCCTCGAGAACGAGGTGTACCGCACGGTGGCGCTGCGCACCGTCGGCGTCGCCGCCGCGGTGACGGTCATCGACGTGGCGATCGCGCTGCCGATCGCGTTCTACATGGCGAAGGTGGCCTCGCCGCGGGCCCGCCGGATCCTGGTGGTCGCGGTGCTCACCCCGCTGTGGGCCAGCTACCTGGTCAAGGTCTTCTCGTGGCGGGTGGTGCTCTCCGAGGGCGGCCTGGCCGAGTGGTCCGGACTCGGCTCGCCCGGCTACGGGCTCACCGCCGTGGTGATCACGCAGGCCTACATCTGGCTGCCCTACGTCATCCTGCCGATCTTCGCCGCGCTGGAGCGGGTGCCCGACTCGCTGCTCGAGGCGGCGGGCGACCTCGGTGCCCCGACCGGCATGGTGCTGCGCTCGATCGTCATGCCGCTGCTCGTCCCCGGCATCGTCGCCGGCGCGATCTTCAGCTTCTCGCTGACGATGGGCGACTACATCACGGTCAACATCGTCGGCGGCGCCAGCCAGATGCTCGGCAACCTGATCTTCATCAACGCCGGCGCGGCCAACAACCTGCCGCTCGCCGCGGCCATCGCGATGATCCCGATCGTGGTGATGCTCGTGCTGCTGACCGCGATCCGCCGTACGGGCGCACTGGAGAACATGTGATGATCCTCAGTCCTCTCTCCCGCAGGGTCCTGGCCGGCCTCACCTTCGGCGTGCTCGCGCTGATCTACCTCCCCCTGCTGGTGGTCGTCGCCAACTCGGTGAACCCGAGCCAGTCGATGACCTGGCCGCCCCGCGGCGTCACGTTCGAGTGGTGGGAGCGGGCCGCGCACAGCTCCGGCGTGCGCGAGGCCCTGGTCACCAGCCTCCAGGTGGCGGCGATCGCGACCCTGCTCGCCCTCGTGCTCGGCACCCTGCTGGCGCTGGCCCTGCAGCGGTACTCGTTCTTCGGCAAGAGCTCGGTCAACCTGCTGGTCATCCTCCCGATCGCGCTGCCCGGCGTCGTGACCGGCATCGCGCTCAACAACGGGTTCAAGGGCATCCTCGGCGTGGACCTGTCGCTGTGGACGATCGTGGTCGCCCACGCCACGTTCTGCATCGTCACCGTGTTCAACAACGTCCAGGCCCGGCTGCGCCGGATGGGCACCAGCCTCGAGGAGGCCTCGGCGGACCTCGGCGCCGGGGTGCTCACGACCTTCCGGCTCGTCACGCTCCCGCAGCTGCGCTCGGCCCTCCTCGCCGGTGGCATGCTGGCCTTCGCACTGAGCTTCGACGAGATCATCGTGACCACGTTCACCGCCGGCAACGGCGCCACCACTTTGCCCATCTGGATCCTCAACAACATGTTCCGTCCCAACCAGGCCCCGGTGGTCAATGTCGTCGCCGTGGTGCTGATCGTGTTCTCGATCCTCCCCGTCTGGCTCGCGCAGCGGCTGTCCTCGGACGTCGAGGCCGCCCGCTGACCCGCTGACCCGGCCGCTGAACCGCCCACCGACCGCCCACCGAACCGTGCCGAAGGAGTCCCACCCCATGACCGAGTACGCCGTCCGCAACCCCGCGACCGGAGAGCTGGTCGAGTCCTTCCCGACCGCCACCGACGCCGACATCGCCGCAGCGCTCGACGCGGCCTCGGCGGCGTACGGCTCCTGGGGGCGCACGTCGAGCGTCGCCGACCGCGCCGCCCTGATCCGCCGGGTCGCCGAGCTGCACCGCGAGCGCAGTGCCGAGCTGTCCGCCGCGATGGTGGAGGAGATGGGCAAGCCCCTGGCCGACGCCGAGGGCGAGGTCGACTTCTCGGCCTCGATCTACGAGTTCTACGCCGACAACGCCGAGCGCTTCCTCGCCGACGAGCCGATCGAGCTCGGCGAGGGTGAGGGCACCGCGGTGATCCGGCGGACGCCGGTCGGCGTCCTGCTCGGGATCATGCCGTGGAACTTCCCCGTCTACCAGATCGCCCGGTTCGCGGGTCCCAACCTGGTCACCGGCAACACGATCCTGCTCAAGCACGCGCCGCAGTGCCCGCGCTCCGCCGCGCTGCAGGAGCGGATCTTCCGCGACGCCGGCTTCCCCGAGGGCGCCTACGTCAACATCTACGCCACCAACGAGCAGGTCGCCGACATCATCGCCGACCCGCGCGTCCAGGGCGTCTCGCTGACCGGCTCCGAGCGCGCCGGCGCGGCCGTCGCCGAGATCGCCGGCCGCAACCTGAAGAAGGTCGTGCTCGAGCTCGGCGGCTCCGACCCGTTCGTCGTGCTGTCCTCCGACGACCTCGACGCCACCGTCGAGGCTGCCGTCTTCGCCCGGATGGACAACGCCGGCCAGGTCTGCAACGGAGGCAAGCGGTTCATCGTCGTCGACGACCTGTACGACGACTTCGTGTCCCGCTTCACCGAGAAGCTGCTCGCCGCGTCCGGCGGCTCCCCGCTGTCCTCCGTCGCCGCGGCAGAGAACCTGGAGAAGCAGGTCGGCGAGGCGGTCGCGGGCGGCGCGACCCTGGCCACGGCGGGGGAGCGCGACGGGGCGTTCTACCCCAGCGGCGTCCTGTCCGGCATCACGACCGACAACCCGGCGTACCGCCAGGAGCTGTTCGGCCCGGTCGCGATGGTCTTCCGGGCGAGCGACGAGGACGACGCGGTGCGGATCGCCAACGACACGCCGTACGGCCTCGGCTCGTACGTCTTCTCGACCGACGCCGCCCAGGCGCAGCGCGTCGCCGACCGGATCGAGGCCGGCATGGTCTTCGTCAACGGCGTCGGCCTCGACGCGGCCGAGCTGCCGTTCGGCGGCATCAAGCGATCGGGCTTCGGCCGCGAGCTGAGCCGCTACGGCATGGAGGAGTTCGTCAACAAGAAGCTGATCCGCACCGTCGCCTGATCGCCCTCGCCGGTCGCGACCTCGAGACCTCAGGCTCCGTCGCGCACCCGGCGAACGGGCTCCTCATCGGGACGGTCGACAGCCCATTCGCCGGGTACGTCGCGGTAGCGGGCCGCGAGCAGGTCGACCAGACCCGGCACGTCCTCGAGGGCGAGCTGGAAGGTGCCGGTGCACAGGTTGTCGCGCCACAGGGACAGCACGACGACGTCGGCCTCGGAGTGCCAGCTGACCCGCAGCGCGCGACCGTCGCCGCGGGGGTCCAGGTAGGCCGCGCCCGCGCTCGGAAGAGGTGGATGCACCCGGCGCATCGCCCCATGATGCGCCCCGATGTGCCGACCTGTCACCGATTCATCGCAAGCGGCTCGCTCTCAGCCCTCCTGGGGCGGGCACAGGCAGAACGGGTGGCCGTCCGGGTCGAGCAGGACCCGCCACGACCCGCCGGCGTCGGCGGCCGGCTGCGTCTGCGCGACGGTCGCGCCGAGCGAGATCGCGTGCTCGGTGGCCGCCTCGAGGTCCGGCACCCGGAAGTCGAGGTGGAACTGCTGCGGGTGGTCCTGTCCCGGCCACTGCGGCCGCGCGTAGTCCGCCACCGTCTGGAAGTTGAAGGTCGCGCCGAGAACGGACGCCGAGGCGTAGCCGTACTCCGGGTAGTCGCCGGTCACCTCCCCGCCGGTCAGGTCGGCGTAGAAGCGGGCCAGCGCGGCGGCGTCCGCCGTGTCGATGGTGAAGGCGATGAGCTCGGTGATGGGAGAGGTCATGCCTCCCACCTTCTCCCGGCCCGCGACCCCCGTCTTGAAGATTCCCGACGGCCGAGCGTGTCTCCGACGCGATGATGAGGGGCAGCAAGCTGCCGTCGCGCGTCTCCCGCCACGCTTCCGGCAGAATCCGACACATGCGCTGGCTGCCGGACGGACCGCTCGACGTGGTCGAGCCCGCCCAGCTGCACGACGCCCGCGGGTTCAGTCCCTCGCTGCGGCGCTACGCCCCGCCGCCGGCGCTCGCGGACGCGGTACGCCGCTTCTGGGTGCCGGTCTGGTCCCTGCCGCCGGGGGAGACCTCCGTGCAGCGGGTGCTGCAGTACCCCGTGTGCCAGGTCGTCGTCGGCCCCGACGGCGCACAGCTGGTGGGGCCGCACTCCGGGCTGACCACCGAGGAGCTGAGCGGCTCCGGGTGGGTCGTCGGCGTGATGATGCAGCCGGCCGCCGGCGTGCTGCTGGCGGGCGGGCCGGTGGCGGGGCTGACCAACGAGCGACGCGACCTGGCCACCGTCGCGGGCCTCGACGCGGCCGGCCTGGTCCGCGCGGTCACCGCGGTCCTCGGCGACGACCCCGCCGGGATCGACCGCCAGCGACAGGCGTGCGCGCTCGTGGCCGAGGCGCTCGGCGTCCTGGTGCCCGTGGACGAGGAGGGGCGGCTGGTCAACGCCGTCGTCGAGTACGTCGAGGGCGACCGCGAGGTGCAGCGGGTCGCCCAGGTCTGTGCCAAGTTCGGCCTCGGCGAGCGGGCCCTGCAGCGGCTGACCCGACGCCGGATCGGGCTCTCCCCGAAGTGGCTGATCCAGCGCCGACGTCTGCACGACGCCGCCGAGCTGCTGCGGGCCGGCGCCACCGTCGACCTCGCCCGCGTGGCCGCGGAGCTCGGGTACGCCGACCAGGCGCACTTCACCCGCGACTTCCGCGCCGCCACCGGACTGACGCCGGGGGAGTTCAGCGCGGAGCCGGCGCCGGGGCGTCCGGGCTGAGGCGCAGCTCGAGCCGCGGCAGGACCCGCCCGGGGATCGATCCCGAGGGCGTCGCGCCCACCCGGACCGCGCCCTGCGCCAGGTAGAACGCCTCGGCGTTCGGGTCGGCGTCGATGGTGATCAGGCGGAAGCCCGACGCCCGGGCCTCGGCGAGCAGGTCCGCGATCAGGGCCCGGCCGATGCCTCGGCCGATCGCGTCGGGATCGACGAACATCATGCCGAGCTCCCCGACCGGAGGCCGGCCCTCGAGGGTGCGGAAGCCGACGATCCGACCGTCGGGCAGTTCGGCGACGACGGTACGCCGCGCGGCGAGCTGGTCGTCGCGCAGCGTGAGCTCCTCGCGGCACGCGTCGAGGAAGGCGGCGTCGTAGCCCCAGTGGCCCTTCGAGCGCAGGGCCAGTGCCGAGAGTCGCGCCGCCTCGCCGGGGCGGGCCGGGCGGAGCCGGGGTGCGGCGCTCATCCGAGCTCCCGCAGGTAGCAGAGCATCCGGAAGTCCTCGCCGGGCTGGATGTTCGAGAAGCCGTGCCGCTCGTAGAACCGGCGGGTGTCGGTGTCGATCTCGTCGACGTTGATGTGCACCTCGATCCCGCCGCGCCGCTCGACCTCGGCGACCGCCGTCGTGAGCAGGGCGGTGCCGATGCCGCGGTCACGCAGCATGGGCACGACATAGAGCTCCTCGAGCTGGGCGAGCGGGCCGTCGCCGTACGGCGTGGGACGGAGGGTGAGGTAGCCGAACCCGGTCGCCGCTCCGGTGGCGGGGTCGGCGGCCAGGACGACGAAGACGTCGGGCCGGGCCAGCAGGGAGGTGAACCGGTCGCCGAAGTCGGCCGCGCTCGGCGTCGGTGACTCGAACTCGGTGTTGAAGTCGAAGAGCAGGCCGCCGATGACATAGGCGTCGGCGGGGGTGGCGAGCCGGACGGCCGGCCGCGCGGGCAGATCGGTCATGCGAACCATGCCTTCGTGAGCGAGCCGACGACGCCGGCCAGGCGCTCGGCGGTGAACCGTCCGGGGTCCGCGAGGACCAGCCGGCCGAAGTGGTCGAGCAGCGCGAGGATGCCCTGGGAGAGCACCTCGGTGTCCGCGGCGTCGCCGAGCACGCCCGCGACGAGCTGCTCGATGACCGCGCGGACCCGTTCCCGGTCGCCCTCGATCCGCTCCCGCACGACCGCGGGGACCGTGGCGGGGGAGGCCAGGATCGCGCGCCAGGTCACCGGGTCGGCGAGCACCATCGCATGCAGCGCCGGGACCGCGCGCCCGACCACCGCGACCGGGTCGTCGCCCGCGGCGTCGAGGGGCAGGGCGGCGAACAGCTGGGCCAGGGCGCGCTCCTGCTGGCGGTCGAGCAGGGCGGTCAGCAGCGGGCCGAGCCCGTCGAAGGCGCTGTAGACGACGGGCCGGGTGACTCCGGCCTCCCGGGCGATCGCGTCGATCGAGACGCCGTCGTAGCCGTCGCGGTCGATGATCGTCAGCGCCGCGTCCAGCAGCTGCTCGCGACGCGCGGCCATCGGCACGCGCGGGGCGTACGGACGTCGCTTGCGGGCCGGCTCGGACATGGCCTCCACTCTAGGGTTCCATTTACTACAGATGTGTAGCATTCTGGTTCCCATGGTGCTCACGACGAAGGCGCGGCGCAGGCGCGAGGTGACCCCCGCCGCGGATCACGGGTTCTTCGGTCCCGACTCGGTGGCGTGGAAGGTCTGGGGCTATCCGACCTCGCTGACGGTCGGGTTCAGCCGCGCGGTCGTGGTGGAGGAGCTCGACCCGAACCTCGTGGCCTCGGTCGACCGCACCCAGGACATCTACCGGCGGCCGAAGACCCGCTACGACCGCACGATCCACTACTTCGCCCTGGTCGTCTTCGGTGACAGCCGGACCACGGCCCGGGCTGCGGACGTGCTGGTCAAGGTCCACAGCAAGGCGATCGGCACCGAGCCCTATGCCGGCGGCCGGTACGACGCCAACGACCCGGACTCGCAGCTGTGGATCCTCGTGACCGGCTGGCACTCCGTGCTCAAGGCCTACGAGCGGTACGGGCCGGGCCGGCTGTCGGAGGCCGAGGAGGCGCGGTACTGGGCCGAGTGCGCCCGAGCCGCCGAGCTGCAGACCTGCTCGCCCGACGACGTCCCGCGCTCGCGGGCAGAGCTGCACGCCTACTACGCCCGGATGCGTCCCCTACTGTCCGGCTCGCCCATCGCCCGCCGGGCGATGGCGCACCTGATGGACGTCAGCCAGCTCGCCGACGACGTGCCGCTCGTGGCCCGCCCGGCCCGTTGGGTGGTCGGCCGGTTCTTCCGCGCGGGCGTCATCGCGACGCTCCCGCACTGGATGCGCGAGATGGGCGACCTCACCCAGCCGCGGGTGATGGACCTCCTCGCGCGCCCGGTGCTCCGGGCGACCTTCGCCGCCCTCGCGACGAGCACGCGCCTGCAGCTGCGGATCCTCGGCGTGCTCTCGCCCAGCACGGTCCCGGTGGTCGCGCCGGTCCTGCTCGGCGTGCCGCCGGAGAGCCCGGAGGTGCTGACGCCCCGGGCGGCGCAGCGGCGCTACGGCTACGACCGGCCGGCCGAGGCCCACCTGGCCTGGCGCGCGCGACAGCACGACAAGGTGTTCGGCCGGGGCGAGGCGCCCAGTGACGCCGGGCTGCTCGAGTCGGAGCCGGTGCTCGGTCGCCTCGGCTGAGCGCCCCCTGGCACAGTGACCCTCCCGCCGTCGTACCGAAGGAGAGCTCCGTGGGTCTCAATCCCGTCGCCGACGTCCTCAAGCGCACCGACAAGGTGCTCAAGAGCGCCGAGGCCGCACTGGCCAGCGTCGACACGACCCTGGTCGACGTCGACGGCAAGCTGACCACCGTGGACGCCACGCTCGCGGAGACCCGCGACGTGCTGGGGCAGGTGCAGACCCTGCTCGGCGACCTCAACGACAAGCTCGCGCTGCTCGACGAGGTGCCCGCGCTCAAGGAGAGGCTCGACGCGGTCCTCGACGCCGTCCGGCGGGACTGACCGGCGGGATCGGCGGGGCGGGCTCAGGCCTCCAGGGGCACCGCCTCCTCCACGCGCAGCCCGAGGGCCCGCACCAGGGCGACTGCCTGGTCGAGGTCGACCACGGCGTTGCCGAGCGAGGCGGCGACCGGGTCGACGGCGGACAGGTCTGAGCCGCGGAGGTCGGCGCCCGCCAGGTCGGCCTGGTGCAGCCAGGCCCCGCCGAGGTCGACGTGATGGAGCGTCGCCTTGGTGAGCCGGGCGCCGGTGAGATCCGCCTCGCGGAGGTCGGCGCGGCGGATCGTCGCCTGCCGCAGATCGGCGCCGGGCAGGCCCACGAACTGCCAGTTGCCGCCGACGATCTCGATCGGCCCGAACCGGCAGCGGTCGAACATCGACCCGACCAGCTTGCAGCCCTCGAAGCGGGCGCCGAAGAAGGCCGACCTGGTGAAGGTGCAGTTGAGGAACCCGCTGTCGACGTACCGCCCGCCGTTGAGGTCGCAGCCCCGGAACGAGCACTCGTCGAAGGTGGTGCCCCGGGCGACCACGTCGGTCAGGTCGACGTCGACGAACGCCACCCGCCGGAAGGTGCGCCCCGAGAGGTCCTCGCCGTCCCAGCGCTCGGCGACCACCTCGTCGTCGGTGGGCGGGGGCGGGGTGCCGTGTCGTCGCTCAGCCATGGGAGGAGTCTGCGCCCCGGGTCCGACGGTTGACAGCGGCGCCTCCTCGGGTTCTAAATTGGAACTGTGACTATTTTAGAGGAGAAGTGGCGTCCCCGGATCGTCACCGACGGCCCCACGGTCGACCGCGCGGCCGCGCACGACGCGGCCGTGGACCTGCTCACCGCGCTCGGCCTCGACCTCACCGTCGAGCATCTCGCCGACACGCCCCGGCGGATGGTCGACGCCCTGGTCGAGCTCACCTCGCCGCCGGAGTTCGAGCTGACGACGTTCCCCAACGACGACGAGTACGACGAGCTCGTGCTCGTCGAGGACATCCCGGTCCAGTCGCTGTGCGAGCACCACATGCTGCCCTTCGTCGGGGTGGCGCACGTGGGCTACCTCCCCGGAGCGCGGATCCTGGGCCTGTCGAAGTTCGCCCGCATGGTCGACCACCACGCGCGCCGGCCGCAGACCCAGGAGCGGCTGACCAAGCGGATCGCCGACCATCTCCGGCGCGAGCTCCAGCCCCGCGGCGTCGGGGTGGTCATCGACGCCCAGCACACCTGCATGAGCCTGCGCGGGGCCCGGGCGACCGGGTCGCGCACCCTCACGTCGGCACTGTTCGGGCAGCTGCGCGACGACGCCCGCAGCCGCGCCGAGTTCCTCGACCTGACCCGGGGCCGGCGATGAACGTCGTCGTGGTGGGCGGCGGCCTGGCGGCCGCCAGCGCGGTCGCCGAGCTGCGCGAGCAGGGCCACAGCGGCGATATCGTCGTCGTGGCCGAGGAGCCGCACCCGCCGTACGAGCGTCCCCCGCTCTCCAAGGGCCTCCTCCTCGGGTCGACGGAGCCGGACGCGGCGCTCGTCCACCCGCGCGCGTGGTACGACGAGCAGCAGGTCGAGGTGCGTGCCGGGACCGTCGCGACCGGGCTCGACCTCGACCGGCGGCGGGTGCTGCTCGGGTCCGAGGCGCTTCCCTACGACCGGCTGCTGCTCGCGACCGGAGCCACCCCGCGCCACCTGCCCCTGGGCGACGCGTCGGGCGCGCCCGTGCTCCACCTGCGCACGCTCGACGACGCGCTGGCGCTGCGCGAGCGGCTGACCGAGGGTGCCCGGGTCGCGATCATCGGCGCCGGCTGGATCGGGCTCGAGGTCGCGTCCGCCGCCCGGCAGCGCGGCGCCGAGGTGACCGTGCTCGAGGCGGCCGCCCTGCCGCTCCAGCGGGTGCTCGGCGACGAGCTCGCGACCGTCTTCGCCGACCTGCACCGCGAGCAGGGCGTCGACCTGCGGCTCGGCGTCCGGGTCGCCGGCATCGACCACGCCGACGGCAGGGTCGTGGTCCACGTCGACGGCTCCGAGCCGGTCGTCGCCGACCTGCTCCTCGTCGCCGTCGGCGTCGCACCCACCGACCGGCTGGCCGCGCAGGCCGGGCTGGCCGTCGACGACGGGATCCTCGTCGACGCCCGGCTGCGCACACCCGACCCGCACGTGCTCGCCGCCGGCGACGTCGCGAACCACGACCATCCCGGCCTCGGGATCCGGGTCCGGGTCGAGCACTGGGACACCGCCATCCACCACGGCCGCCACGCCGCCCGGGTCATGCTCGGCGGCGACGAGCCCTACACGCGGCTGCCGTACTTCTTCACCGACCAGTACGACCTCGGGATGGAGTACGTCGGCCATGTCGATGCCCGCGGCTACGACGGCCTCGTGGTCCGCGGCGACCTGTCCGCGCGCCGAGCGAGCGTGCTGTGGCTGCGCGGCGACCGTGTCCTGGCGGGCATGCATCTCAACGACTGGGACGCGATCGACCCACTGCGCGCGGTGGTCGGCGGGCCCGTCACCGACGCCGTCCGCGACCCCTCGGTGCCGCTCGCCGACCTCGCCTGACACTGGTCTGACCAGTTCGCGTTTGGGCACAGACCGCATGCCCAGGCCCCGAAATTGCGCGGATTGGTCCCAAACCGCAGCACTTTTCGCGCCGGTCCCGCGGCCCGGGCGCCCAGGAATCAGCCGGAGTGATGCCGTACGTGCAGCGCCCGGACCCGCTCGGCGTACTCCTCGACCGGCCCGTCGACCGGCACCCCGGGAGCGACGTCGGTGATCCGCAGCGGGGTGACCGGGGAGGCGGGCAGGCCGAGCTCGGCGTACCAGCGCACGAGCTGGGGCGTGGAGGTCGCGAACACGATCCGGCCCAGGCCGGCCCAGGCGTGCGCGGCGGAGCACATCGCGCAGTGCTCGCCCGACGTGTAGACGGTCAGCGACGCCCGCTCGGCGAGCGGCACGTTCTCGGCGGCCCACAGGGCGATCGCGAGCTCGGGGTGCCGGGTGCCGTTGCCGGCGTTGACGTGGTTGTGGTCCTCCAGGAGCACCGAGCCGTCGGCGGCGACCAGCACCGACCCGAACGGCTCGTCGCCGGCGGCGACGGCCGCCTCGGCCAGCTCGACGCAGCGCTCCAGGTGGCGCAGGTCCTCGGCGGAGACGGACATGACAGGGGCCTCCTCAGGCTCGATGGTCAGGCACGGATGATGCGGCGCTCGATCGCGGCCGCGACGGCGCCGGCCCGGGTGTCGACCCCGAGCTTGGTGTAGATGTGCGACAGGTGCGACTTCACGGTGGCCTCGGAGACGAAGAGCTCGCGCGCCATCTCCTTGTTGCCCAGCCCGCGGGAGAGGAGCTCGAGCACCTCGACCTCGCGCTCGGTGATGGTGACCGCGCCGGGCGTCGTACGCCGGACCAGGGTCGCGGCCACGGACGGCGCGAGCACCGTCTCGCCGCGGGCGGTGGCGCGGATGCCCGCGAACAGCTCGTCGGGCGGTGCGTCCTTGAGCAGGTAGCCGCGGGCGCCGGCCTCCAGCGCCCGCAGGATGTCGGACTCGGTGTCGTAGGTCGTCAGCACCAGCACCTCGGGCGGCGCCGCCAGGGCCCGCAGCGCGGCGGTCACCTCCGCGCCCCCGGCCTCGCCGTCGCCCAGGCTCAGGTCCATCAGCACGACGTCGGGCCGGTCCTCGGTGACGACGGCCACCGCGCGCTCGAGGCCGTCGGCCTCGCCGACGACCGACAGGTCCTCCTGCCCGTCGACCAGGGCGCGCAGCCCGGCCCGGATCACCGGGTGGTCGTCGACCAGCACGATGCGGATCATCGCTCCTCCTTCTCGTCCCGCAGCGGGAAGCGGACCGACACGGTCGTGCCCTCGCCGGGAGCGCTCTCGACGTCGGCGCGACCCCCGAGGACCGCCGCCCGGTCGCGGACGCCGGCCAGGCCGCGGCCACGGGTGCCGGAGGGCCGTACCCGCGCGGGCTCGAAGCCGCGACCGTCGTCGCGCACGTCCAGGACCACCTCGTCGAGGTGGTAGGTCAGGGTCAGCGCGACCCGGGTGGCTCCGGCGTGCTCGCGCACGTTGGCCAGCGCGCCCCGGGCGGTGCGGACCAGGGCCGCCGCCACCTCCGGGGGTACGACGACCGGGTCGCCGTCGACGCGGACCTCCACCCGGGTGCCGGGAGCGGCCTGTGCCCACTGCTCGGCGGCGCGGCGCAGCGCCTCGGGCAGCGCGACACCGGTGTCGTCGCCGGCGAGCTCGGCCGGTGCGAGGTCGCGGACCACGCGGCGGACCTCGTCGAGACCGTCGCGGGCGGTCGCCGCGGCGGTGCGGACGTGCTCCCGTGCCGCCGCCGGCTGCACGGACCAGGCCTGCTCGGCGGCCTGGAGCAGCAGGTTGATGCTGGAGAGTCCCTGCCCGACGGAGTCGTGGATCTCCCGCGAGAGGCGGGTCCGCTCGGCCAGCGCTCCGGTGCGGTGCTGCTCCTCGGCGAGCTCGGCCTGCGCCTCGACGAGCCGGTCGAGCAGGTCCTGGCGGGCCCGTGACTCCAGGTCGAGCGCGCGGTAGGCGAGCACGGTGACCAGTCCGACGCCGATCGGTCCGGCCACCTGCACCGGGTCGAAGCCGTCGGTGATCCGCTGCCAGGCCGCGGTCAGCAGCACGGTCATCACCACGACCGTGCCGACCGCCCAGGGGAACGGCAGCACGCGCAGCACCGCGAACGCCACCGGCACCGCGCACCAGGCGAACGAGGGGGCGACGGCGGTCAGTGCTCCCCACAGCACGACCATGCCGGTCACCCACACCGTCGGCCACCAGCTGCGGTCGGCCAGGAGACCGCGGGTCGCGTAGGCGAGGCCGAGCACGACGGCACCGGCCAGGACGGCGACCCCGGCCGCGTCGAGCGCGTGGTGGTCGACGTACCGCACCGCGCAGGTCACGAGCAGGACGACGAGGACGACGAGCAGCCAGCGGTCGAGCCCGCCCGCGGGCGCGAGGATGCCGTGCTCGCCGGGCCGGCGGCGGCCGGACGGGAGGGAGGGGAGCGACGGCAGGGACATGGTGGGCCCACCCTAGGGAGCGAGGACCGACCCCGGCATCAACCATTCGGCTATCGAGGGGTAGCCGGCTGCCCGACGTCCCGTCGTCGCCGGCGCGGCACGGTGGAGGACATCCAGCCGATCGACACAGCCAATCGACACAGCCAGGAGAGATCCATGAACCGCACGACCATCGCCAGCACCCTGCTCGCCGCCACCGCCGTGAGCACCCTGGGTGCCGCGTTCGGCGCCACCCCTGCCGTCGCCGACCAGGACCGCGACCACGGCCGCGCGGCGAGCTACCTGCTCACCGGCGACCCGGTCGACGCGGCCAACCCGGCGGGCTCGAAGTTCGAGGGCATCGCCGCCGACGAGAAGCGCGGCCGCTTCTACGTCAGCGAGGTCACCGGCGGCGAGGTGCACCGCGGCACGGTCGGCACCGCCCGGACGCGGGAATGGCTCGCGGGCCACGGCACCGACGGCCGGTTCACCGCGCGCGGCATGACCGTCGACGACAAGGGCCGCCTCTTCGTCGCCGGTGGGCCCAACGGCATCAGCAACGGCGGCCCCAACGGCATCGACCCCGCGGGCACGGACAACCCGTCCCGCCCCGACCTGTGGGTCTACTCGAAGTCGGGGCGGCTCCTCGCCGCCCTGCAGGTCCCCGGCAAGCCCGTCTTCCTCAACGACGTCGCGATCGGCCCCGACGGAGCGGCGTACTTCACCAACTCCAAGGACGCCGAGATCTACCGGGTCGCCCCGGGCAAGAAGGGGTGGACCGCGAAGCTGTGGGCCGACGCCACCGACAAGATCGCCGGTGCCCCGGGCTTCAACCTCGGCGGCATCGTCGTCAGCGCGGACCGGAAGGCGCTGGTCGTGGCGCAGGGCAACACCGGCAAGCTGTGGCGCTTCGCATTGGCGACCGGCAAGGTCCGTCAGGTGCGCACAGGCGGCGCCGACCTCACCGACGCCGACGGCCTGGTCCTGCAGGGCAACCGCCTCACCGTGGTCCGCAACTTCAAGAAGCAGATCGCGACCCTGCGCCTGTCCGCCGACGGCCGCAAGGCGAAGCTCATCCGTCAGCGTGCCTCCGCGCCCGACCGCGTGCTGACCACCGCCAAGGAGATCCGCGGCCAGATCCTGTACGTCGACAGCAAGTTCGACGAGCAGGTCGCCTCGGGTCCCTACGAGGTCATCGCGGACCCGACCCGATGAGGGGCCGGCTCGCCGTCCTCGGGGCGACCGCCCTCCCGCTCGCGCTCGTCCTGGGCGCGTGCGGGGGCGGCGACCCCGCCGACCGGTCGGGGACGTCCACCGGCGCGGTCCGGCCGGCGAGCCCCGTCGCACGTTCCGACGCCCCGGCGTCGGCGGATCAGGCACCGGCGGCGCCGGACTCCCCCGCCCTCCCGCAGGCCGAGCTCGACCGGCGCCTGCGCGCTGCCGCCTGGGCGAACGACGTCACGGCCGCGCGTCGCCTGGTGAAGCAGGGCGCCGACGTCAACGCCAAGGACGACACCGAGCAGTCGGCGTACCTCGTCGCGACCAGCGAGGGTCACCTCGAGCTGCTGCGCCTGACGCTGCGCAACGGCGCGCAGGTCGACGACAAGGACAGCTGGAACGGCACCGGGCTGATCCGCGCCGCCGAGCGGGGCCACGGGCTGGTGGTCGGGGAGCTGCTGCGCGCCGGGATCGACCGCGACCACGTCAACCGGATCGGCTACCAGGCCATCCACGAGGCCGTCTGGCTCGGCGAGGACACCCGCGCCTACGCCACGACGGTGCGGGCGCTCGCCGCCGGCGGCGTCCGGCTCGACACGGTCTCGCCCTCGGCGGGGCTGACCCCGTTGCAGATGGCCCGCGAGCGCGGCTTCGTGGGCCTGGAGAGGATCGTGAGGAACGTGACCACCGCCGAGCCGCCCGCCGACGCCGACGCCGCGTTGCTGCGTGCCGCCCGCACCGGCGACGCGGACGCCGTCGCGGTGGCCCTCCGTGCCGGTGCGGACATCGAGGCCCGCGACGGCAACGAGCGCACCGCGCTGCTCCTCGCCGCGACCTACGACCGGGTCGCGGTCGCCGAGCTCCTCGTCGCGATGGGCGCGGACCCGGACGCGCTCGACGATCGTCACGACACCCCGTGGCTGGTCACCGGTGTGACCGGCAGCGTCGCGATGCTGGAGGCGCTGCTCCCGGCGGACCCCGACCTGACGATCGAGAACAGGTACGGCGGACTCTCGCCGATTCCCGCGGGCGAACGCGGCCACGTCGACTACATTCGCCGCGTCGTGCGGACCGAGGTGGACATCGACCACGTCAACGACCTCGGCTGGACCGCCCTGCTGGAGGCGATCATCCTGGGCAACGGCAGCGCGCCCTACCAGGAGATCGTCCGCATCCTGCTCGAGGCCGGTGCCGATCCGGCCATCGCCGACCGGGAGGGCGTGACACCGCTGAGGCACGCCGAGCAGCGCGGGTACGACGCCATCGCGGCCCTGCTGCGGCGCTGACCCGCGGGCGGTGGGCCCCCTGCCCGAGCCCCTGCCGGAGCCCCTGCGCGGTTCGGGAGGCGGTTCGGGAGGGCGTGTCGCGCGGGCTGGAGGGGCGCATGGGGCAGCGGCTTCGGTCGCGGCCTCGGTGACGACCGCTCGTCGCTGCGCGACGGCGGCTACGGTTACTGAGTGCCCTTCTCCTGCACCGGTCCCGTCATCGAATGGCGCGGACCAGCGCCCTTCGTCTTCCTCGCGGTGCCGGACGAGGAGAGCGAGGACATCAAGGAGGCGGCGCGAGGGCTGGAGTACTGGGGCCAGGTGGCCGTCGACGTCCGGATCGGGGACACCGGCTTCCGCACCGCGCTGTTCCCGAAGGACGGGCGCTACCTGGTGCCGCTGCGGGTCGCCGTACGACGGGCCGAGGGGATCGAGGTCGGCCAGGAGCTGACGGCCGAGCTCGACCTGGCCTCTCGCGCCGCCGCCGGAGGCTGACGTGCCGGTCACCCTGGCCCATCCGGCGGCCGTCCTGCCGCTCCGGGGACTGGGGCTGCCGCTCTCTGCCCTGGTGATCGGCTCGATGGCCCCGGACCTGCCTGTCCTCGGACGGACGTGGGGACTCTACGAGCTCACCCACAGCGTGCTCGGCATCGTCACCATCGACCTGCTCGTCACGCTGGTGCTGCTGGCGTTCTGGGACGGCTGGGGTCGCGACGCGCTGGTCGACACCGCCCCCGCGTCCGTCCGGGACCGGCTCCCGGCGCGGGTCCGGGTGGGGCACCGTGCCTGGCTGCTCGCGCCGATCGCGGCGATCCTCGGTTCGACGACGCACGTGGTGTGGGACGCGTTCACCCACGAGGGCCGCTGGGGGGTGCGGCACGTGGCATGGCTTCAGGAGACGCACGGACCGCTGCCGGGACAGCAGTGGGCGCAGTTCGCCTCGGGGGTCGTCGGCCTGCTGGTGACCGTCCTGGCGATCGCCGGGTACGTCGCCCGCTCGCCCCGACGCCCACCGCGACCGCGACGGCTGCCCGCGGCGACGCTGCCGGCCGGGTTCGGCGCCGCGACCGCGGTCTCGCTGACCGTCGGCCTCCTGCACCTCGATGCCGGTTGGCACCCCGCGGCCTTCGCCGCCGCCGTCGCCGGCATCCTCGCCCTGGCGGGCCTGCTCGGTGTGGTGGCCGTGGCCTGGCACCTGGCGGGAGAGCCCGCGACCGCGACCGACGACGTCAGCGGCCCGGCCGCTCCCTGAGGGCCACCGGCGGGCCGGCGTACCGGGTCAGGGCCGCGCGCACCGCCTCGGAGATGGGCCAGGCCGCGCCGGCGGCGGTGTCCCAGAACACGGCCGAGGTCTCCGCGACCACCGCCGGTGGGTGGTCGGGCGCGACGCGGAGCTCGAGCGAGACGGCGAACGACGACCGTCCGACATGGCTGACCCAGATCCGCACCAGGAAGGGCTGGAAGGCGGCGAAGCGCATCTCGGCGTGGTAGTCGACGCGCTGGGAGCCGACCAGCTCGGCGACCCCTGGTGGGAGATCGCGCAGCAGGCCGGCCCCCTGGCCCGCCTCGCCGTCGAGCGAGAGGCGGGCATGCCGGAAGAACCGCAGCCGCGCCTCGTCGAGCACCCGGAGTGCCTCCACGTTGTCGACGTGACCGCCGAGGTTGATGTCGCGCATCCGCGCCTGGATCTCGCAGTCGAAGACGTCACCCACGGGGCGCATCCTCTCAGCCGCCCGCCGACGGCTGTAACTACCTGTTCGTGTCACCACCGCACCCGTAGACCGGTGCGGTGGTGACATGAACAGGTAGTTACAGCTGACGACCGCGGGATCGGCAAATGCGCGTCAAGCCGCGTCAAGATCGCGTCAACACCGCGGATCCCCACCGTGCGCGGCACTTTGCTGGAGTCATGAGCATCGAAGCCGGCCTCCTGATCGCAGGGGTGATCGCCGTCGCGGTCTACCTGCTCGTGGCCCTGATCCTGCCGGAGCGTTTCTAGTGTCCGACACCGCTGGCGGTCTGTTGTCGATCGCCGTCCTCATCGCGTTGCTCGCGATCGTGTACGTGCCCCTGGGCGACTACATGGCGCGGGTGTTCACCGGTGGGCGGCACCTGCGCGTCGAGCGCGGGATCTACCGCCTCACGGGAGTCAGCCCCGACGCCGAGCAGAGCCCCAAGGCCTACGCGCTGAGCGTCGTGGGGTTCTCCCTCGCCAGCATCGTGCTGCTGATGGGCATCCTGCTGGCCCAGGCCCACCTCCCGATGAGCCGTGAGCTCGAGGGCATGCCGTTCTGGATGTCCTTCAACACCGCGATCTCGTTCGTCGCCAACACCAACTGGCAGTCCTACGCCGGCGAGTCGACCCTCGGGTTCACGGCACAGATGGCCGGCCTGGCGGTGCAGAACTTCCTGTCCGCGGCGGTCGGCATCGCCGTCGCGGTCGCGCTGATCCGCGGGTTCGTGCGGGTGAGCAGCGGGTCGCTCGGCAACTTCTGGGTCGACCTGACCCGCGGCACCCTGCGGATCCTGCTGCCGATCGCGTTCGTGGGCGCCGTCCTCCTGCTCCTCGGGGGCGTCGTGCAGAACTTCCACGACAGCACGATGACGACGCTGTCGGGCCAGAGCCAGGTGCTGCCCGGCGGACCGGTCGCCAGCCAGGAGGTGATCAAGAACCTCGGCAACAACGGGGGAGGCTTCTTCAACGCGAACGCGGCGCACCCCTTCGAGAACCCGAACGCGTTCACGAACCTCTTCCAGATCTTCCTGATCCTGGTGCTGCCGATCTCGTTGACCCGCACCCTGGGCACGATGCTCGGCAACCACCGGCAGGGGCTCGCGGTCCTCGGCGCGATGGGCGTGCTCATGATCGCCGCCCTCGTGCTGACGACCTGGGCGGAGGTCAGCGCGCAGTCGCCGACGGCGCAGGTGGCCGGCGCCGCCATGGAGGGCAAGGAGACCCGGTTCGGCGAGTGGGGCTCGGCTCTGTTCGCGGTGGCCACGACCGGCACCTCGACCGGTGCCGTCAACTCCGCGCACGACTCGATGACCCCGGTCGGCGGCGGGACGGTGCTGCTGAACATGATGCTCGGGGAGATCGCGCCCGGCGGTGTCGGTGCGGGCATCTACGGCATCTTGATCATGGCGATCCTCGCCGTGTTCGTCTGCGGCCTCATGGTCGGGCGGACCCCCGAGCTGCTGGGCAAGAAGATCAGCGCCCGGCAGATGACCTACGTCGCGCTCTACACACTCACGACCCCGGCGCTGGTGCTCGTCGGCACCGGCGTGGCCATCTCCCGCGACTCCACCGCCGACGCCATGGGCAACGCGGGTGGCCACGGCTTCAGCGAGGTGCTCTACGCCTACACCTCGGCCGCCAACAACAACGGCAGCGCGTTCGGCGGCATCACCGTCACCTCGGACTTCTTCCAGATCACGCTCGGCCTGGCGATGCTGCTCGGCCGGCTGATCCCGATCGTGCTGGTCCTGCTGCTGGCCGGCTCGCTCGCCCAGCAGGGCAAGGTCCCGGTCACCGCCGGGACCCTTCCCACCCACCAGCCGCTCTTCGTCGGGATGCTGGTCGGCGTCATCGTGATCATGACCGGCCTCACCTACTTCCCGGCGCTCGCCCTCGGACCGATCGCGGAGGCCCTCGCATGACCACCTCACGACCCTCGTCGACCCCCTCCGTCCGTCCCGGCGCGGACCGACCCGGCGCGGACCGATCCGCCGCGGACCGGACCGGCGGGGGCGCCGACCCGGCGTACCGGACCGCCGCCGGCATGACCCTGCGGGTCCTGCTCGCGCAGGGCGCCGCGCAGTTCCCCGAGGCGCTGCGCAAGCTCGATCCCCGCCACCTGTGGCGGGCGCCCGTCATGTTCCTCGTGTGGCTCGGCTCGGTCGGCACCACCGTCGCCGCGATCGCGGACCCGGGCGCGTTCACCGTCTCCCTCGCCGCCTGGCTGTGGCTGACCGTGATCTTCGGCAATCTCGCCGAGGCGGTGGCGGAGGGGCGCGGCCGGGCCCAGGCCGCGTCGCTGCGGGCGACGCGCTCCGACACCGTCGCGCGGCTGCTCGACGCCTCGGGTGTCCAGACCCGGGTGCCCGGCACCCGGCTCACGGTGGGCGATCGCGTCGCGGTGGAGGCGGGCGAGGTGATCCCGGGCGACGGCGACATCGTGGAGGGGATCGCCTCGGTCGACGAGTCCGCGATCACGGGCGAGTCCGCGCCGGTCATCCGCGAGGCGGGCGGTGACCGCAGCGCCGTCACCGGTGGCACCCGCGTCCTGTCCGACCGGATCGTCGTCGAGATCACCGCGGCCGCGGGCGAGACCTTCCTGGACAAGATGATCGCCCTGGTCGAGGGCACGTCGCGGCGCAAGACGCCGAACGAGATCGCGCTGTCGATCCTGCTGACGAGCCTGACCCTCGTCTTCCTCGCCGCGGTCGCCACATTGGCCCCGATGGCCGAGTACGCCGGGGCCCCGCAGGACGTCGTTGTCCTCATCGCCCTGCTCGTCTGCCTGATCCCGACCACCATCGGCGCCCTCCTCTCGGCGATCGGCATCGCCGGGATGGACCGCCTGGTCCGGGTCAACGTCCTGGCGATGTCCGGTCGCGCGGTGGAGGCCGCCGGTGACGTCAGCACGCTGCTGCTCGACAAGACCGGAACCATCACCTACGGCAACCGGCAGGCCGCCCGCTTCGTCGCCGCCCCGGGCGTGAGCGAGGAGCGGCTGCGGGACGCGGCCCGGGTCTCGAGCCTGGCCGACCAGACCCCGGAGGGCAGGTCGATCGTCGAGCTCGCGCTGCGGCTGGGGGCCGACGACCGCGACCTTCCCGCCGGCGCCGAGTTCGTCGCGTTCACCGCCCAGACCCGCATGTCCGGCGTCGATCTCGCCGACGGCACGCAGATCCGCAAGGGTGCCGGCTCGGCGGTCGCAGGCTGGCTGGGGGCCGAACCCGTCCCGGCGGTGGTCGAGGCCGTCGACGCGATCGCGAGGGACGGCGGCACTCCGCTCGTAATCGCCGAGCGGAGCTCGAGCGGCCGGGCCGACGTCCTCGGCGTCGTGCACCTCAAGGACGTGGTGAAGGACGGGATGGCCGAGCGCTTCGCGCAGCTGCGGGCGATGGGCATCCGGACCGTGATGGTCACCGGCGACAACGCACTCACCGCTCGCGCGATCGCGGACGAGGCGGGGGTCGATGACTTCCTCGCCGAGGCCACCCCCGAGGACAAGCTGGCCTACATCCGCCAGGAGCAGGCGGGCGGCCGGCTGGTCGCGATGACGGGCGACGGCACGAACGACGCTCCGGCACTGGCGGCCGCCGACGTCGGGGTCGCGATGAACAGCGGCACGGCCGCCGCGAAGGAGGCCGGCAACATGGTCGACCTCGACTCGGACCCCACGAAGCTCATCGACATCGTCGAGATCGGCAAGCAGCTGCTCATCACCCGTGGCGCCCTGACGACCTTCTCGATCGCGAACGACGTGGCGAAGTACTTCGCGATCATCCCCGCCATGTTCGTCGCGGCCTACCCGTCCCTCGACCGCCTCAACGTCATGGGCCTGGCGTCGCCGCAGTCGGCGATCCTCTCCGCGGTGATCTTCAACGCGCTCGTGATCGTCGCGCTGATCCCGCTCGCGCTGCGCGGCGTCCGGTTCCGCGCGGCATCCGCGACGTCGATCCTGCGCCGCAACATCCTCGTCTTCGGTCTCGGGGGGCTCCTCGTGCCGTTCGCCGGGATCAAGCTCATCGACCTGCTCGTCTCCACTGTCCCCGGCCTGGGCTCCTAGAAGGGTCCGATCACCATGGTTGCCTCGACATTCGCCGACCTCGCCCGCCAGTCCCTGGCCGCCCTCCGGCTCCTCGTCGTGTTCACCGTCGTCCTCGGGATCGGCTATCCCGTGGCCGTGTGGGCGGTCGGCCGCACGCTCGGGGACCGAGCCGACGGCCAGCCGGTCCGCGTCGACGGACAGGTCGTGGGATCCGCCCTCCTGGGACAGAGCTTCGAGGGCGCGCAGTGGTTCCACCCGCGGCCCTCGGCCAACGACTACGACCCGCTGGCGTCGGCGCCCAGCAACCTGGGACCGCTGAGCCCCGACCTCGCCGCCGCGATCGCGGAGCGTCGTACGGCGGTCGCCGCGTCCGAGGGCGTGGCCGAGTCCGCCGTCCCCGCCGATGCGCTCACCGCGTCGGGCTCGGGACTCGACCCGCACATCTCGCCCGCCTACGCCGATCTCCAGGCGGCCCGGGTGGCCGCCGCGAACGGGTTGAGCCTGGCCACCGTGCGCCGCCTGATCGAGGAGCACACCCAGGGCCGGTTCCTCGGCTTCGCGGGCGAGCCGGGCGTCAACGTGGTGACCCTCAACGTCGCGATCCTCCGGGCGAAGGCATGAGGTCGCGCACGCAACCGCGGGGCGACGGGTAGAGACTGGGGTCATGGAGACGGCCGACGCCCGCGGACGGCTGCGCGTCTACCTCGGTGCCGCCCCCGGCGTCGGGAAGACCTACGCGATGCTCGACGAGGGACACCGGCGGCGGGGACGCGGCACCGACGTCGTCGTCGGGTACGTCGAGACGCACGGGCGCTCGAAGACGATCGGTGCGCTCGGCGACCTGGAGGTGGTGCCGCGCAGACGGGTCGCCTATCGCGGCACGGTCCAGGAGGAGATGGACCTCGACGCCGTCCTGGCGCGCCGGCCGAGCGTCGTACTCGTCGACGAGCTGGCCCACACCAACGTCCCGGGCGGGCGGCACGAGAAGCGCTGGCAGGACGTCGAGGCGCTGCGGGACGCCGGGATCGAGGTGATCACCACCGTCAACATCCAGCACCTGGAGTCGCTCAACGACGTGACCGAGTCGATCACCGGCGTACGTCAGCGGGAGACGGTCCCCGACGCCGTGGTCCGGTCCGCCGACCAGATCGAGCTCGTCGACATGAGTCCGCAGTCGCTGCGCCGGCGGATGGCCCACGGGAACATCTACGCGCCCGAGCGGGTGGACGCCGCCCTCGCGAACTACTTCCGCGAGGGCAACCTCACGGCGCTGCGTGAGCTGGCGCTGCTCTGGCTGGCCGACCGGGTCGACGAGGGTCTCGAGCGCTACCGCGACCAGCACGACATCAAGGGCACCTGGGCGACCCGCGAGCGGATCGTCGCCGCGGTGACCGGTGGTCCCGAGTCCGCGACCCTGATGCGCCGGGCGGCCCGGATCGCGTCCCGGCGCGCCGGCGGTGAGTGGCAGGCCCTCTACGTCACCCGGCACGACGGCCTCAGCGGCGTCGCGCCCGACCGGCTCGCCGCGCTGCGGGCCAAGGCCGAGGACCTGGGCGGCACCCTCCACACCACCGTCGGCGACGACGCCGCCGAGGCGATCCTCGAGTTCGCGCGGGCCGAGAACGCCAACCAGGTCATCATCGGCGCCAGCCGCCGCGGCCGGCTCTCGGCGCTCGCGCGGCCCGGGATCGGCGAACGGGTCATCGCCGCCTCGGGCGACATCGACGTCCACATCGTCACCCACGACTACGTACGGCGGCGGGTCGGCCCGCCCCCGCGCGAGAGCCTGCTGGGGGTGCGGCGCCGGGTCAGCGGCTACCTGTTCGCCCTGATCGCCCCGCTCGCCGTCAGCGGCCTGCTCAAGCTGACCGACCGCTTCCACGGACTGCCCTCCGAGGCGATGATGCTGATGGCGGTCGTGGTGGCCACGGCCCTCATCGGCGGGCTGGTGCCGGCCGTCATCGCGGCCCTGAGCAGCGGCCTGCTCCTCAACCTGCTCTTCACGCCGCCGCTCTACGAGCTGACGATCGCCGAGCCGGGCAACGCGCTGGCGATCGTCCTCTTCGTCGTCGTCGGCATCGCCGTGGCCACCGTCGTCGATCACGCGGCCCGCCGCTCCGCGGAAGCGCGGAAGGCGCGTGCCGAGGCCGACGCGCTGACCGTCCTCGCCCACAGCCTGCTGAGCTCCAGCGACGACCTCGCGGGTCTGCTCCGCTCGGCGTGCGAGGTGTTCAACGCGACCGGAGGCGCGATCCTGCGGCGCGACGCGCGCGGTGCCCTCGACGCCGTGGCGTCGGTGGCGTCGGTGGGTGAGGCACCCACCTGCGTCGAGGCGACGGACATCTCGACCGCGATCGACGACGACACGGTCCTGGTCCTGCGCGGCGGCAACCACAGCGCCTCGGAACGCGCGCTGCTCAACGCGTACGCCGCGTACGCGAAGGTGATGGCCGAGCGGCAGAGCGCCGGACGCGCGGAGGTCGAGCGACTCCGCCTGGCGGAGGCCGACCGGACCCGCACCGCGCTGCTGGCAGCGGTGTCGCACGACCTGCGCTCGCCCCTGGCGGCGGTCAAGGCGTCGGTGTCCAGCCTGCGCAGCGAGGTCGTCACGTTCTCGGAGGAGGATCAGGCCGAGCTCCTGGAGACGATCGAGGACGCGGCGGACCGGCTCACCGCGCTGGTGACCAACCTGCTCGACATGAGCCGGATCCACACCGGCGCCGTCGACGCCCGGCTCGCCGAGGTCAGCCTCGGGCGGGCCGTGACCCACGCCCTCGCGCCCCTCGTCGGCAACGAGCGGATCACGGTCGACGTCCCACGGGACCTCACGGTCCTCGCCGACGCGGGACTGCTCGACCGGGTCGTGGCCAATATCGCCGAGAACGCCCTGAAGTACACCCCGCTCGGCGCGGACATCCGCATCGACGGCACCGCGATCGACGACAGCAGCGCCGGCCCGCGGGCGATCCTGCGCATCAGCGACAACGGCCCGGGCGTGCCCGACCACCACCAGGACCAGCTCTTCGCGCCCTTCCAGCGCCTCGGCGACGTACCGCACAAGGACGGCGTCGGTCTGGGCCTGGCGGTCGCCCGTGGTCTCACCGAGGCGATGGGTGGCACGATCGCGACCGAGGACACCCCGGCCGGCGGGCTGACCTTCGTGCTGGAGTTCCCCCGGCCGCCCGCGGCCGCCGCATCCGTCGCATCCGTGCCCGGAGAGGGGAGCCGATGACCTTCGTGCTGGCCGTCGACGACGATCCGGCGATCCTGCGCACGCTCTCCATCAACCTGCGTGCGCGCGACTACGACGTCGGGACCGCCGCCGACGGACGCTCGGCGCTGCAGATCGTCGACGAGCGGATGCCCGACGTCATCCTGCTGGACCTGGGTCTGCCCGACATCGACGGGATCAGCGTGCTGACCCGGCTGCGCACCTTCACCCAGGTTCCCGTCATCGTGGTGTCGGCGCGCAGCGAGCCGGACGACAAGGTCGAGGCGCTCGACCTCGGAGCCGACGACTTCATCACCAAGCCGTTCTCGATCGAGGAGCTGCTGGCCCGCATCCGCGTGACGACCCGCCGGTCGAGCGTGGCCGAGCCGGCCCTGGTCGTCACCGTCGACGACCTCCGGCTCGACGTCACCGAGTCCCGCGCGGTCCGGTCCGGCGACGAGATCCACCTGACGCCGATCGAGTGGCGGATCGTCGAGACCCTCGCCCGGCGCCGGGGACGTCTGGTCCGGCAGTCCGAGCTGCTGCACGCGGTCTGGGGCCCCGGCTACGAGCGCCAGACCAACTATCTGCGCGTCCACCTCGCCAGCATCCGGCGCAAGCTCGAGCACAACCCGTCCGCGCCGCGGATCTTCGTCACCGAGCCCGGCATCGGCTACCGCCTGCTCCCCGAGGGCGGCTGACGGTCCCGCACGACAGGCCGGTGCGCACGGCGTACGGTCGGAGTCATGGCACGCAGCTATGAGCAGATCAGTGCGGAGCAGTTCGCGGCGGCCGAGGAGGTCGGCGACTGGCGGGTGCTGGGCTGGCACGCCTTCGCCGTCTTCCGCACCGGCACCTTCGCCACCGGGCTCGCCCTGGTCAACGCGATCGGCGAGCTCGCCGAGGCCGCCGACCACCACCCCGACCTGAAGCTCGGCTATCCCACGCTCGCCGTCCGGCTGGCGACCCACGACACCGAGTCCCTCACCACCGCCGACCTCGACCTCGCCCAGCGGATCTCGGCTGCCGCGCGCAACCTCGGCGTCGCCGCCGACCCGGAGGCTGTCGTCGCCTGGGAGTGACCTGTTCGTCGCGTGGCGTCGCCCGTGAGTTGGGTGTTGGCGCACCTTCATGCCCCTTGCGGCGCAGAAGGTCAGAGCACGCGTCAGGTGATCCTCTTCCACGCCGAGTAGTTGCCGGCAAGGTCGACGACCCTGACGAAGCGCGGCGTCTTCTTGAGGACGAAGGCCTTGCGGTCGAACTTCCTGAGGCCACGCGGATGAGCCTTCTTCGTCGCGAACTGCACCTGCGCGACACCCGACACCTTGTCGGTCGCGCGGACTCTGACCCTGTATCTGCGGGCGGCCAGCCGCTGTGTCACCGAGCTCCTGCTGCTCGTGGAGGTCGCCGCCTTGACCACCGGCGAGGTCAGGTCCAGCACGATGTCATCGGTGAACGTCTGCTCGCTGTAGGTACTCCCCGAGAAGTTGGGGTCGACGCGAACGAACCGGACGTACACCGTCTTCGGTAGCTTCTCATCACCGGAGCCGACGAGAGTCCACGGGACCGAGGCAGCGAGCTCAGGCGACTGGAAGTTCGCGAACCCGCCGTCATTGTCGATGATCATCCCGTCGCGGTAGTACGCCGGCCAGACCACCTTCAGCGTCACGTGGCGCGAGTTCGTGTACTGCGCGCCGGCATTGATGGAGATGCCGGGCGGTCCGGGCGGTGGAAGCACCAGCGTGAAGCTCTGCGTCGGGCTCGACATCCCGGCGCTCCCGTCGGACTCGATGTTGGCGATCCGGATCGTGTGCGGGCCCGAGCCCGGCACGTTGACCGGCGCACCCGACACACTCACGTCGAAGGTTCTGGCCGCGCTCGTTCCCTCGTCGATGAAGATGCGCACGGAGCTGACTCCGTCTGACCTCGCGAACTGGACGTTGAACGACTGGTCACGGATGACCTGTCCGGGCGTCGGGCTGATGATGGTCGGCGCCGAGGCGACGGGATCGGCCGAGGCGGACGGGAGGACGCCCGCCGAGAAGCCGAGCAGTAGGGCGACGAGAGCGAGACTGACGCGGAGCCGAACGGCGTACTTCACCGGTGAAGAGTAGGCCTGGCGGCGCCGACTATGCAGCCGGATCACGGTGATCGGTCCCGCGCGGCTTTGCCGGAGGGACTCAGGGCTCCTTGAAGACGCCGTGGTCCCCGACTCGTCGCCACCTGCATCTCAGCTCGTCATCGACGGTGACGAGCTCGAAGGTCGCCCGGCCGTCAGGGCTGGCGAACGACCAGGTCATCTCGAGCACGCCGTCGGCACCGCGAACCGACTTCACCCGCAGCGACCCCGGCCACGGGGTCGTCGGGTCGGCCGCATAGGCATCGCAGGCCGGCGCGAACCTCTCGCGAACGACCTTCTTGAACTCCCGCAGCCACTCGCGCTTGAGCCGACGCACGTCGCTGTCGAACGCCGGCGTGGTCTCGAACTTCACTCGTCGCCGGATCCCTCGGCGCCAGAGATGTCGTCGACGTGGATCAGGAAGTCGTCCACGTCCTCGTGGACGGTGACCTGGCCGGCCGCGACGAGGTCGTCGACCTCGCGCTCGCGTTCCTGCCAGCGCTGAGTCCAGAACCACGCCTGGTCAGCCGGCACGGGAAGGGCCGCGCGCAGCTCCAGGACGCCGTCCTCGCGCTCGGTGACCTCCAGCTGTGCCCCTGGCTCGTCGAGGTGCAGGCGCTGACGTACGTCGGCCGGGAGCGCGACGAGGCCCCGGCGCTGCAGGCTGACGTAGCCGTGGAAGCGGGGTGCGGTGTCCATGCACCGATGGTCCCACATGACCGATACACGGCCAAGCCGCAATGCTGCATTACAGCAGCGGAGTTCGCTGTGTCCGGCCAACCGGGCGCGGCGAGGTCGGGCAGGAGCCGTTGCCGGCCAGGAACGGCTCCGCTACGACGAGCATGGCCCGCGGACTCAGCCCCCGACGTAGTCCGCCAGGTGCTCACCCGTCAGCGTCGAGCGCTTGGCGACCAGGTCGGCGGGGGTGCCCTCGAAGACGACCGTGCCCCCGTCGTGGCCGGCGCCGGGGCCGAGGTCGATGATCCAGTCGGCGTGGGCCATCACGGCCTGGTGGTGCTCGATCACGATGACCGACTTGCCCCCGTCGACCAGCCGGTCCAGCAGGCCGAGCAGGTTGGCGACGTCGGCGAGGTGGAGGCCGGTGGTCGGCTCGTCGAGGACGTAGACGCCGCCCTTCTCGCCCATCCGCATGGCGAGCTTGAGTCGCTGGCGCTCGCCGCCGGAGAGGGTGTTGAGGGGCTGACCGAGCTTGAGATAGCCGAGCCCGACGTCCTCCATGCGCTGCAGGATCGCCGCGGCGGCGGGCGTCTTGGCGTCGCCCTCGGCGAAGAACGCGTGCGCCTGCGCGACCGGCAGGTCGAGCACCTCGGCGATGTTGAACTCGCCGAGCCGCAGCTCCAGCACCGACGCCTGGAACCGCTTGCCGCCGCACTCGTCGCAGACGGTGGCGACGGTGTCCATGAACCCGAGCTCGGTGTAGATCATCCCGTTGCCGTTGCAGCTCTCGCAGGCGCCCTCGGAGTTGGCGCTGAACAGCGCCGGCTTCACGCCGTTGGCCTTGGCGAAGGCCTTGCGGATCGGCTCGAGCAGACCGGTGTACGTCGCCGGGTTGCTGCGGCGCGATCCCTTGATGGCGCCCTGGTCGATGACCACCACCTCGTCGCGGCCGGCGATCGAGCCGTGGATGAGCGAGCTCTTGCCGGAGCCGGCGACGCCGGTGACCACGCAGAGCACGCCGAGCGGCACGTCGACGTCGACGCCGCGCAGGTTGTGGGTCGAGGCGCCGCGGACCTCGATCGCCCCGGTGCGCTCGCGCACCGTCTCCTTCAGCTCCGCGCGGTAGGCGAGGTGGCGGCCGGTGAGGGTGTCGGAGGATCGCAGGCCCTCGACGTCGCCTTCGAAGCAGATCGTGCCGCCACCGGTGCCGGCGCCCGGCCCGAGGTCGACGACGTGGTCCGCGATCGCGATCGTCTCCGGCTTGTGCTCGACGACGAGGACGGTGTTGCCCTTGTCGCGCAGCTCGAGCAGCAGTTTGTTCATCCGCTGGATGTCGTGGGGGTGCAGCCCGATGGTGGGCTCGTCGAAGACGTAGGTGACGTCGGTCAGCGCGGAGCCGAGGTGGCGGATCATCTTGGTGCGCTGGGCCTCGCCGCCCGACAAGGTGCCGGCGGGGCGGTCGAGCGAGAGGTAGCCGAGGCCGATCTCCACGAAGGAGTCGAACAGGTGGAGCAGGTTGGCCAGCAGCGGCGCGACGCCCGGGTCGTCGATGCCGCGCACCCAGTCGGCGGCGTCGGTGATCTGCATGGCGCACACGTCGGCGATGGACCTGCCGTTGATCTTCGAGCCGCGGGCGGCCTCGTTGAGCCGGGTGCCGTCGCAGGCCGGGCACGGCGCGAACACCGCCGCCCGCTCGACGAACGCACGGATGTGCGGCTGGAGGGAGTCGACGTCCTTGCTGAACATCGACTTGCGGATCTTGGGGATCAGGCCCTCGTAGGTGATGTTGATCTTGTCGACCTTCACCTTGCGCGGCTCGGCGTACAGCAGGTCCTCGCGCTCGGCCTTGGTGTACTTCGCGATCGGCTTCTCCGGCGGGAGCACCTCCTTGTACGGCGCCACCATCCAGCCGTCGGCGGTGTAGCCCGGGACCAGGATCGCGCCCTCGACGAGGGACTTGCTCTCGTCGACGATCGCGCTCAGGTCGAGGTCGGACACGGTGCCGCGACCCTCGCACTCGGCGCACATGCCGCCGAGGTAGACCGCGTTCTTGACGACCTTCTTCTCGACCTTGCCGCCGGCCTTCTCGGTCTGCATCACCCCGCCCGCCTTGCGGGTCGGGACGTTGAAGGCGAAGGCGGTCGGCGGGCCGACGTACGGGTCGCCGATCCGGCTGAACAGCACCCGCAGCATCGCGTTGGCGTCGGTCGCCGTGCCGACCGTCGAGCGGACGTTGGCGCCCATCCGCTCCTGGTCGACGAGGATCGCGGTGGTGATGCCCTCCAGTTGGTCGACCTCCGGCCGGGCCAGGGACGGCATGAAGCCCTGCACGAAGGTGCTGTAGGTCTCGTTGATCATCCGCTGCGACTCGGCGGCGATGGTGCCGAAGACGAGGGAGCTCTTGCCGGACCCGGACACGCCGGTGAAGACGCTCAGACGGCGCTTGGGCAGGTCGACGTCGACGCCCCGGAGGTTGTTGACGTGGGCGCCCTGCACCCGGATCATGTCGTGGCTGTCGGCGGGGTGGCTGTCGCTGGTGCGGGGGGCGGCAGGCTTCGGCATGCGCCCCATCATGGCGGATCGGACCGACAGCCCGCTCGGTCAGTGGCGCGCCGGGTGCTCCAGCTGAGGAGCGGTCTCCCGCAGTTGGCCGCGCCCCCACAGGTGGTGGATGACCAGCGCGGCGACGACCGAGCCGAGCACCCCGAGGCCGAGGTCCCCGAGGGTGTCCTCGTAGGCGAAGGCGCGCTCCGAGTGCCCGTTGATGAAGGCGACGTACTCGGCGAGCTCCCAGGCGATGGCGGCGGTCGCGCCGACCGCGAGCGCCCGCTCGACCACCCGGATCCGGCCGGCGCTGTGATGGAGGGTCAGCAGGATGACCGCCCCGGCGATCAGCCCGGTGTTGGCGAAGTGCATCAGGTCGTCGAACCAGGCGATCGTGTCGTAGAGATCCATCCGGTTGCCGAGGATGTCGGTGAAGCAGGTCAGCGTGACCATCAGGTCGGGCAGCCACGGGAAGGACGCGCGCTCCTTCCACGCCAGCAGCCACACGACCGGGACCGCGAACGACGCCAGCGGGTAGCCGATGGCACGGGCCTCGGCCGCCTTGTCCCGCAGGTTGCCGCTGTCGGGGTCGATCACCGCCAGCAGGAGGAGCAGCACCAGCAGGCCCTTGGCGCAGATGTCGGCCGATCGCACGACGATCGGGGTCGGGTAGCGGACCACCACGGCCGCATCGGTCATCCGGGCTCCTTCGTCAGCGAGCCGCGATTCTCGCATGACCTCGCCGGTTCGCCCGCGTCGATGGGGTGCCCGCCGTCGTAAGCCGCCGGGTGATGCGCGAGAATCGGCAGTCCTGGAGGGGGATCCGGGACATTCATGGGGGGTGCTGTGGCCGAGGCGACGCCGACGACGTACGAGGAGTTCGGGGTCAGCTGGATCCATCGGGTGCTCCACAAGGAGCGGATCCTGCGCACGGTCGACGAGGTGCTCGGCGACCAGATCGCGCTGGGGCCGATCGGCGCGGGGCCCGGCCGGGCGTTCGCGAGCGTGAGCTTCGTCGGGACCTACCGGCCCACGACGGGCGAGCTGGTGCCCGGCGAGCTGCTGACCTACGCGATCGACCTGCCGATCAGTGTCGTGTTCGACCTCGACCTCCCGCTCGACAGGCTGACGTTCAACGCGGAGGTCGTCGTACCGCTGGTGCTGGTCGTCCACACCGAGGCGCCGCTGCGGCTGCGGCTGGAGCTGCAGACCCCGGACGCGGACCAGATCGGCCTCGAGCTCACGACCGACACCCGGCGTGGCGCGATGCTGCGGAAGGTCGCCGGGCTGGACGCCGAGCTGCGACGGTTCCTGCTCAAGGTGCTGGACACCGAGTTGACCAAGGCCTATGTCCGCAAGGCCACCCATCTCGACATGGAGGAGCTGATCGACGAGGCCTGGCCGGCCTTCACCGCGCAGTTCCTGCCGCGGGGGCCCGAGGATCGACGGGGCTGACGCCGCTCGGCGCGCCGTCGGCGTCCGCTCGTGGGCGGCGACAGAGTCGCCGCCCGGATTCGTGCCCGCGCGCCAGGTGCGTCTCCTCAGCGTGGTGCCGCGAAGGAGGTCAGCTGCGGCTTCTCGTATCGCGCGCGCAGCCGCTCGTAGCGGAAGCGGTTGCGGGCCAGCGGGTCCAGCAGGAGCCAGCGGGGCAGCCAGCGCCGCGCGGTGCGGACGAGGAGGAGGTAGAGCTCGAGCTCGCGTTGTCGCCGCCGGGTCCAGCGCACGCCGAGCAGCTCGCGCATGCGGGGATGGGCCGCGCCCTCCGCGCACACCTTCGCGGGCCGCCCGAGCACCGGCGTGAGGACGCGCCACGCCGGGGCGACCGCCCGCTGGAGCCAGCGGGGACCGACCAGGGTCGGCACGGGGAGCCGGTCGAACGTCGCGTGGGCCCACTGGAGGAACTCGTTGTCGGCGAGCACGGTGGCCGCCACCTCGTCGTAGTACGCCGCCGCCTCGGCCGCGGTCGCGGGGATCCGGGCCTGTTCGCTGGGGAGCTCGAGATCGGTGACGTGCAGGATCGTGCGGTAGGCCACCTCGACCTGGTCCGGTGTGAGCTGTCGGCGGTACGTCGTGACGTAGCCGGTGTGGAACACGAGCAGGCTCGTCGTGCCCACCCACTTCCACAGCGCGGGGTTCATCGCGCTGTAGCGCTCGCCCGCGAAGTGACCCTTGCCCCGGCCTCGGACCTGGCCGTGCAGGTCCTTGAGCCGTTGTGCCGTCGCGCGCCGGTCGGCGTCGTCGCCGAACAGCAGCAGCGGTCCCCACAGGCCGCTGCGGATCCCGCGGTCGGTGAAGTTCTGCGCGAACCGGCCGGTGGCGTCGACGGCCGTCGCGACCTCGCGATAGGCGACCTGGTCGAGGGCGAGGCGCCCGAACAGGGCGAAGGCGGCCGGCGTGCCGAGCCAGGCGCGGACGTCCGCGGCCACCTCGTGGTGCGGCTGCGAGGGGTGCCACGGGGGCACGGCCAGGGGAGCGGCCAGGGGAGCGGCCGGGGGATCGGACATGGGGGAGCTCCTCGTCGCGAACTGTCAACACCGGTTGACAGATCCATTCACCCATCGGTCAACACCCGTGTCAAGATGTCCGCGTGACGGATGGGGTGGCGGGCGCGCGACGGTACGCCGGACGTGCGGCCGAGGAGCGGGTCGCCGAGCGCCGCGGCCGGCTGCTCGCCGCCGGCCTGGAGCTGATGGGCACCCGAGGCGTCGCCGGCGTCACGGTCCGCGGCGTGGCGGAGGCGTCCGGACTGGCCGCCCGCTACTTCTACGAGAGCTTCGCCGGCATCGAGGAGCTCCAGCTCGCCGTGTTCGAGGGCATCGCCGGCGAGGCGGCGGCGCGATCGGTCGCGGCACTGGCGGCGGCGCCCGACGATCCGCGCGAGCGGACCAGAGCGGTGCTGGCGGAGATGGTCGACCTCTTCCTGGAGGATCCCCGCAAGGGGCGGATCGCGCTCCTCGAGTCGATCACCTCACCCGTCCTCGGGCCGCGGGTGCTGGAGGAGTCGCGGCGCTTCGCGGGGATGCTCGCGGCCACCGCGTCGTCGGGTGACCCCGCCGGTCCGGCCGAGGGCCTGCCGGTCGAGCTGCGGCTGACCGCGCAGTTCCTCATCGGTGGGGTCGCGCACGCGCTGGGCGCGGTCCTGCAGGGCGACATCGGTGTCGAGCGCGACCGGCTCGTCGACGTGCTGGTGGAGCTGTTCGCCACGGTGAACGGCTCGGTCGTCAGGCCCTGACCGGCTCGGCGGCGAGCAGCTCGCGCACCCGCGGGGCGACCCGGGTGCCGTACAGCTCGATGCTGCGCAGCAGCTGCTCGTGCGGCATCGTGCCGTTGCTGTACTTCAGGTCGAAGCGCTGGATGCCGAGCGCTCGGACGGCGGCGGCGATCTTGCGCGCGACCGTCTCCGGCGACCCGACGAACAGCGCGCCGTGGTCGACCTCGGCGTCGTACTGCTCGCGCGTGGCGGGAGCCCAGCCGCGCTCGGCGCCGATCCGGTCCCGGTTGGCCTTGAAGTGCGGGAACAGCAGCTCGCGCGCCTCGTCGTCGGAGTCGGCCACGAAGCCGGGGGAGTGCACGCCGATCGGCAGCGCCGGGCGCTCGAACTCGTCGAGGGCGCGGCGGTAGAGGTCGGTGAACGGCGCGAACCGCGCGGGCTCGCCGCCGATGATCGCCAGCATGAGCGGGAAGCCGTAGCGGGCGGCGCGGACGACGGACTCGGGCGAGCCGCCGACGCCGATCCAGGTCGGGATCGAGCCGCGCTCGGTCGTCGGGAAGACGCGGACGTCGCGCAGCGGGGCACGCAGCTCGCCGCGCTCCCAGGTCACCGTCCCCTCGCCCTGGAGCGCGGCCCACAGGTCGAGCTTCTCGGCGAACAGCCGCTCGTAGTCGGCCAGGTCGTACCCGAAGAGCGGGAAGGACTCGGTGAAGGAGCCGCGGCCCAGGGTGATCTCCGCGCGCCCGTTCGACAGCGCGTCGAGGGTCGCGAACCGCTCGTAGACGCGGACCGGGTCGTCGGAGCTGAGCACCGTGACCGCCGTACCGAGGCCGATCCGCTCGGTGCGGGCGTCGATCGCGGCCAGCACCAGGTCGGGCGCGGAGACGGCGAAGTCGTCGCGGTGGTGCTCGCCGACGTTGAAGACGTCGAGGCCCACCTGCTCGGCGAGCACGCCCTGCTCGACGATGGTCCGGATGACGGCCGGGTGGCCGAGTCGTTCGCCGGTCGCCGGGTCGATGGTGACGTCGCCGAACGTGTCGAGGCCGAACTGCAGGTCCTGCGGCCCGGGAAGGGGCTCACGCACCGCCGGCGGCCTTCGCGGCGTCCACGTCGAAGTCACGGACCGCGGCGATGACCTGGGCCAGCGCGGGCGCCGGCAGGGCACCGGCCTGGGAGAACACCAGCGCCCCCTTCTTGAAGGCCATCAGGGTCGGGATCGAGGTGACCCGCGCGGCGGAGGCGAGCTGCTGCTCCTCCTCGGTGTTGACCGAGCCGAACACCAGGTCGCCGTGCTCCTGCGCGGCGGCCTCGTAGATCGGGGCGAAGTTGCGGCACGGGCCGCACCACGACGCCCAGAAGTCGACGAACACGATCTCGTTGTCGAGGACCGTCTGCTCGAAGTTGCCGGCGGTCAGGTCGATGGTGGACATGTCTTCTCAACGCTTAGGTCGTGACTCCCATTCCCTGGCGGCGCCCGGCCCGCCCAGCACGCACGCTGGCGGCGTTGCCGACGCTCGACGTGCGCCCAGCATGCCTTCGCGCCGGCGTCTTGCCATCGCACGCACTGGACGACCCGGGCATCCACCGAGGAATGGGAGTCACGACCTACCGAGCGGGATTGTTCCCCGGTTGCGGTCGACGCCGCCGGCGACGCCCGGGACCGACCCGCGGTCGTCGTACTGCCACACGGCCCAGTCGCGGCCCGGCGGGCGATCGCCGAGGCGGCGTACCCACTGCGGGTGGTCGGCGAGGTCGTCGGCGAACCCGAAGCGCTGCTCGAACTCGGGGTAGAGGTAGACCAGCGAGGTCGTGCCCAGCCGTTCGTCGACCGCGGCGAGGAACTCCCGGATCTCCGCGAGCAGCTCCGTCGCCGGCGGCGGGGTGGCGCAGCTGCCCGCGAGCTCGAGGTCCACGGCGGGCGGGAGGTCGGGGTCCTGTCGGGCCCCGAGGACGGACAGGAAGTGCTCGGCCTGGGCGGCACCGTCGCTGCAGAGCTGGAAGTAGTGGTAGCCGGCGACCGCCACGCCGGCGCGTTCGGCGGCGGTCCGGTGCGCCGCGAAGCGCGGGTCCGTGAACCCGGTGCCCTCGGTCGCCTTGAGATAGGCGAACCGGATCCCGGCGCCCGCCACCCGTGGCCAGTCGATCGGGCCCTGGTGGTGGGAGGCGTCGATGCCCTCGACGAGCGTGGGCTCGGGCGAGGGAGCGGGTGGTGTGGATGCGGGCGGCGTGGATGCCGGCGGCGTGGATGCGGGCGGTGCGGGGGCGGGGGCCGGCGTGGGCGACGCGGTGGGTGTCTTCGTGGACGACGAGGGCGGGGCCGGCGTACCGCCGCCGCAGCCGGCCAGCGACAGCAGCGCCACCGCGGCGGCGGCCAGCGCGGCGGGGCTCCTCATGCGGTCCAGCCAACCATCTCCCCCGGAGAGCCGCTCATCGACCGGGATCCGATCAGCAGGACTCATCGGATCCCGGTCGATGAGTCTCGCCGGGCAGCGGCGGATAGCCTCCTGCCATGGAGACCGCGCGGACCACCCACGTCCTGGTGGACGGGGAGAACATCGACGCGACGCTCGGTACGTCGATCCTCGGCCGGCGGCCCCGACCCGAGGAGCGTCCGCGGTGGGAGCGGCTGCTGCAGTTCGTCGAGCGACAGTGGGGGCAGCCGACCAACGGGCTGTTCTTCCTCGCGGCCAACAGCGAGCTGCCGATGTCGTTCGTGCAGGCGCTGCTGGCGATCGGCTACCGGCCGATCCCGCTGTCCGGCGGCGCGAACCAGAAGGTCGTCGACATCGCCATCCAGCGCACGCTGGAGGAGCTGCGCAGCCGTGAGGCCGATGTCGTCCTGGTCAGCAACGACGGCGACTTCGTCGAGCAGGTCGAGAACGTCCTCGACGGCCGCCGCGTCGGCCTGGTCGGGTTCACCGAGTTCCGCAACAGCGCCTTCGCGCCCCTGACCACCCGCGGCCTGGAGTTCTTCGACCTGGAGTACGACGTCAACGCGTTCAACGAGCGCCTGCCGCGGGTCCGGATCATCCCCATCGACGAGTTCGACCCCACGCTGTTCCTCTGAGCCGAGCGTGTCGGAGATCGAGCTCGCCGCCCGGTCCTCGCTGCGCTCGGACCGCGGGCGTCGCTCGATGCGCTGCGCGTCCGCCACGCTGCCGGCTACGCGGTCGGGTCCGGTGGCACCACCGCCGACCTGGCGGCAACACCGAGTCGTTGGTGCCGGCTGCGCTGCGGTCCTTCCCGGGTCGGGCATAGTGGCCGGATGAGGCTCCTGGTGCTCGGCGGTACCCAGTTCCTGTCCCGTGCGGTCGCGGCCGAGGCGGCCGGTCGCGGCCACGAGGTCGTGTGCGCCAACCGGGGGCGATCGGGCACCGTGCCGCCGGGAGCGACGACGGTGCGCTGGGACCGGTCCGAGGATGCGCCGGCGGCGCTGACCGACGGGGCGCCGTACGACGCCGTGGTCGACGTGGCACGGCTGCCGTCGCACGTGCGTCGCGCCCTCACGACCCTCGGCGAGCGCAGCCCCGACGCACACTGGGTGTTCGTCTCGACCATCTCGGTCTACGCCGACGACGCCGACCCGGCCGGGCCCGGGACGGGCCGGCTCAAGCCGGCGATCACGGACGACCGGGACCCGGCGGCCGACGTCGAGAGCTACGGCGGGATGAAGGTCGCGTGCGAACAGCTCGTGCTCGACGCCGTCCCGGGCGCCGCGGTGGTGCGCCCCGGTCTCATCGTCGGGCCCGGCGACCCGAGCGGCCGGTTCGCCTACTGGGCCCGGCGCTCGACGGCGACCGGCGAGGTCCTCGCGCCCGGCGACCCCGCGGACCTCGTGCAGGTGATCGACGTCCGCGACCTCGCGGCCTGGATCGTGACCCTCGCCGAGGAGCGCACCGGCGGGACGTACGACGCCGTCGGACCCGCGGTCCCGATCGGGGAGCTCCTCGCCGCCTGCCTGCCGGACGCCCGGCTCGTGTGGGTCGACCAGGGGTTCCTCACCGCCGAGGGCGTCGAGCCGTGGTCGGGACCGGACAGCATCCCGGTCTGGCTGCCTCGCCCCGCCTACGACGGGATGCTGGCCCACGACGCGGGACCGGCGCTGGCCGCGGGTCTCGAGTCGCGCCCGGTCGACGCGACCACCCGCGACACCCGCGCGTGGCTCGACGCGGACCCGGCGGCACGGATCACCGGCATCACCATCGAGCGGGAGGCGGACCTGCTGGCGCGCTGGCGGGCGCGCTGACGTCCCGCTGCGGTTCAACGACCGAATCTGTCGTGACCAGACGCGATCGGCGACGAATTCGGTCGGTGAACCGTGCCCACTACAGTCCCGCGGGTGTCCCGCCCGTTCCGCATCGCGACCGCCAACATCAACGGCATCCGTGCCGCCCACCGCCGCGGCTTCGGCGACTGGCTGGCGACCCGTGGCTGCGACGTCGTGACCCTGCAGGAGGTCCGCTGCCCGGTGGACGCACTGCCGGAGGGCGCGTTCGGCGACTACGCCGTGGCGTACGACGCCGGCGAGATCGCCGGCCGCAACGGCGTCGCCGTGCTCACCCGGGAGCCGCCGGCGGCGGTGCGCACGTGGGCGGCCCCCGGGCTCGCCCGACCGCTGCAGCGCGAGCTGCGCCGCCACGCGACGGAGGGGCGCTACGTCGAGGTGGACCTGGCCGACGTACCGCTGACCGTGGCGAGCCTCTACCTCCCCAAGGGCGGCCTGCCGGCCCACCTGCAGGACCCGCGGCGGATGCGCGAGGCGCCCGACGGCGGGGCGAAGTACGACCGGAAGATGGCGTTCATGGCCGGGTTCGCCCGGCACCTGGCGGCTGCCCGCAAGGCGGCGGCCGCGGCGGGGCGGGAGTTCCTGCTGACCGGCGACCTCAACATCGCGCACAGCCGGGCCGATGTCGCGAACTGGCGGCGCAGCAACCGGGTCGAGGGCTTCCTTCCCGAGGAGCGGGCCTGGCTCGACGCCCAGCTCACGCCGCGCACACTGGTCGACGTGGTCCGGCGGCTGCACCCCGACGTCGAGGGGCCGTACTCCTGGTGGAGCTGGCTGGGCCAGGCCTACGCCAAGGACACCGGGTGGCGCATCGACTACCACCTGGCGACGCCCGGGCTGGCGCGGGCGGCGCTGGCGGCGGTCGTCGACCGCGAGCACGCCGGCGTGCGGCTGAGCGACCACGCGCCGGTCGTGGTCGACTACCTGCTCGACGGCCTCAGCTGACCTGCTGCTCGCCGGCGACGGGGACCACGGCCACGGCGGCCAGCGGTAGGGCGGCGGCGAGGGCGTACGTCGCGCCGTACCCCCACGCGGTGATGGTCAGCCCGGCCACCGGTGGGACGGCGACCGCCACGACGTGCTGCGCGGTGTTCTGCACGCCGAGGGCACGTCCGGACCAGAAGGGCCCCGCCCGCTCGGCGACCGCCGTGTAGGCGAGGCCGTTGTCGGCGACGGTGACCGCCGAGGCGGCCACGAGCAGGACGACCGCGGCGACCGTCACCGCGGTGGTGTGGCCGGCGCCGGTCGCGGTCAGGCCGAGCAGCGCCATCGTCGCCGCCGCGAGGAGGGCCACGGCGCGCATCGGTCGCATCCGGCTGCCGACCAGGTCCGAGACCCAGCCGACGCCGATGCGTGCGGCGGCGCCGGCCACCTGGGTGCTCGCGACGACGAGGCCCGCGACGCCGGCCGACCACCCGAGGTCGTCGATCAGCCAGGTCAGGCCGAACGTCCACACGAGGAACTGGGGGACGACCAGGAAGACCGAGGCCGCGTGGATGCGGGTCAGGTAGCTGTCGGCGCGGTACGGGTTGGTGACGACGCGCGCCGCGGACGCGGGCGGCCGGGGCGGGTCGAGCACGACCACGGCGACCGCGGCGGCGACGACGAGGGATGCCGCGGTCGGCACCCACAGCGCCGGGCCGATGCCGTGGCGGTGGGCGATGACCGCGACCGTGGCCGCGGCGATGCCGACCCCCAGCGGCTGACCGGTCTGCCGGATCCCCATCGCGACGCCGCGTCGCTCCGGCGGGAACCAGCCCACGACCACCCGCCCCGACGCGGAGTTCGTGGCGGCGGCGCCGATCCCGGCGAGGGCCAGGGCCGCCGTCATCGGCCACGGCTGGGCGAGCACGGCGGCCGCCGCGCCGCCCGTCGCCGTCACGAGCAGCCCCCCGAGCAGCGCGAACCGCTCGCCGCGCCGGTCCACCACCAGCCCCCACAGCACGAGCGTGCACATCATCCCGGCCATCGCCGCCGCAGCGACGAGTCCGGCCTGGGCCAGGCTCATGCCGTAGCCGCCCTCGGCGACAGGACGGTGCAGCTCCGGGATCAGGAAGCCGGGTGCCGTCACCATCGCCGACGTCGCGGCCTGGGCACCGGTGCCGGCGGCCAGCATCGCCCAGCGGCGCGTGGCCGAGATCGTCCGCTCGGCCGGCGACGTGGTCGGTACGGCGGTCGGGTGCACCGTCCCAGTCAACCAGGCGTGTCCGATGGGTGAGATCCAGGTCTCGATATTCGAGACCTGGGCCGGGCGGCTCGCGCCGCGGGGCGGCCTCGGCGACGTGACACCGTCGGGCGACCCGGGCAGGTCACGTCGGCGGGCCCCCCTCCCGCTGGCCTGTGCCTGCGGGATGTCACGTCGGCCGAGGCCGCGACCAGCCTAGGCAGGACGGCGCCGACCGAGGTAGACGAACGCCGGCAATACCCCATATGGGGGAGACGCGCGGCCCGCGGCCGCCGTCGCGGCGCTCCGAGCGGGCCGCCGGCGTCCCGAATTCTGGGGAGAACGGCGCATCGGTCACCCGCGCGAGGCCCGGATCGAGGACGCTGGCGGAGCCGGTCCAGCCCGCGCCGGCAGCGCTCAGGAAGGCCACGCCGATGACAGCATGCAGCGCAGCGGACGATGCCGCCGACCCCCTGCACGGGGCTCGGACCGCTCCCGTGCCCGACACCGAGGATGCCCGGGTCGTCGCCGGCGAGCTGGCGGAACTGGTCGCCGACGCGCTCGGTCGACCGGTGCGGATCTCCGGGCCCACGCCGTCCTCGGCGGGCGGCGCGGTCTTCCGTGCGTACGACGGCAGCGGGGCGCCGGTCGCGATCGCGAGGTGGGCCGCGGACCCGGTGGCCGGGCGGGCGCTCCTCGACGAGGCGGCGGTCCTCGCCGCGGTGGCCGAGGCCGCGGACGAGGGTGCGCCGCTGGTCGCTCCCCGGGTGATCGCGCTGACCACCCGCCGGGGATGGCCGCTGCTCGTCCAGGAGGCGGGCATGCCGGCGTACCGCACCCGGCCGCCGGGCCGGGAGGCGCTGCTCGCCGCGGAGCGCGCGGTGGCCCGGATGGTGACGCCGGCCGACCTCGACCGCTCCTACGCTGCCCAACTGCGCGCCGTCCTCGGCGGACTGCCGCCGTCGTCGCTGACCGAGCGCCTGATCGCGACGCTCGGGCTGCTCGCCGAGCGCCACGACCTCGACGGGCTGCCGCGCGGCGCCTGGCACGGCAACTGGTCGCCCACCACGACCGCCTCCAGTGCGGTCGGCGGCGGGCGGGTGCTCGCCTGGGGTTGGGAGCGGTTCGCGGTCAACCGGCCCCTCGGGTTCGACACGCTCCACTTCCGGCTCGTCGAGCTGCGCCGTGGCGTCCGGTCGAGCGGCGCCGGCGCCGAGCTGGTCCGGGAGGCGCCGCGCCTGCTGGCGCACTGGCCCGTCCCGGCCGCGGACCGCGACTGCGTGGCCCGGCTGCTCCTCCTGGAGCTCGCGGCCCGTGAGATCGCGGAGGTGGGCGCCCGGCATGCGCCGGTGTCGTGGGCGGCCGACTGGCTGGCGCCCACGCTCTCCAGCGCCTGAGCGGCGCGCGCCTGCGCCCGATTCGGCTTCTCGGGCGGCGTCGCGCTGTCACGATGGTTGCGGCCGTCGGGACGGGGGTACGCCAGGGACGTGGACACCGCCCTGTCGCGCACGCTCGAGCTGATCGCCGAGGGGGTGCGCGAGTTCGCCGGCTTCGACCTCGCCGCGGTGAGCCTGGTCGCCGACGGCGTGCTCCACACCGTCGCGGTCGTGGGCGACGACGAGGCGATCGCGCATCTGGTCGACCTCCGGGCGCCCGTGGAGCTGGTCGAGCGGGAGCTGGAGCCGGCCGAGGTCTGGGGTGACCTGCGGTTCCTGCCGGCCGAGCGATCCGGTGGTCACCTCGAGGGGCACGACTGGGTGCCCGACCTGGTCGCGCTCGACGTCCCCGACGCGTGGCACCCCGACGACCTGCTCTGCGGACTGCTGTGCGACGACGAAGGGCGCCTGCGGGGCCTGCTGTCAGTCGACCTGCCCCGCAGCGGCCGCCGGCCCGACGCCGCGCAGCGCGAGACGCTGCAGATGTACGTCCGGCTCGCGGAGCGGGCCCTGGTGACCGCCCTGGAGCGCGGCGACCTGGAGGTCCGGGTCGAGCGCGAGCACGCAATCGCGGAGTACCGCCGCTCGATCATCGACGTTCTCTCCCACGAGCTGCGCGGCACCGCCGCGGCGATCGGCAACACCGTCGAGGTGCTGCGCCGGCGTACCGGTCTCGACCCCGCGACCCGGTCCGCGCTCGATGCCGTCGACGGTGGGGCGAGCCGGATCACCTCGGTCGTGGAGGACATGGCCGCCCTCGCCAAGTTGGGACGTCCGGGGGTCGCGCTGCGGACCGCGCCGACCGACCTGGGTGCGCTCGTCCGCGACGTGATCGCCTTCCACGACGGCGCCGCGCGCCTGCGGGAGGTGACCGTGTCGCTGGCGGTGACCGGCTCGCCCGTCGTCTCGGGAGACCCGGAGGACCTCGACCGGATGGTGGCCAACCTGCTGTCCAACGCGGTCAAGTACACCGACCCCGGCGGCGAGGTCCGCCTGCGCGTCGCCGGCCCGGCCGCCGGATGGGATTCCGGGCGGGATACCGGGCGGGAGGGCCGGCCGGTCGTGGTCCTCGAAGTGGCCGACACGGGGATCGGCATCGCCGTGGCCGATCGCGAGCACGTGTTCGAGGAGTTCTTCCGCTCCCAGGACGGAGCGGTACGCCGCCGGCCCGGCGTCGGGCTGGGGCTGGCCATCGTCGATCGGATCGTCGCCCTGCACGGTGGCTCCATCCGCGTCGACTCCACGCTCGGTGCGGGCGCCACCTTCACCGTCGAGCTGCCCGCGGGCGACGTACTGCCGGATTCCGCGGGTGGGGGCGCGGAGTCCGGTCGATAATCGGGGGCGTGGGCACCTGCTCCGTCCCTTCCGGAGGCCGTCGATGACCCGGCCGGCGCGTGGCACGCGCGTCGTGCTGGTGGAGGACCACGTCCTCTTCTCCGAGTCCCTCGAACTCGCCCTCGACCTCGAGGGCCACGACGCGTCGAGCGTCTCCCCGACCGCCTTCGCCTCCTCCCAGGCGCTGCTCAGCCGCGTGCTGCGCCTGCGGCCCCAGCTGGTGCTGCTCGACCTCGACCTCGGCGCGCTCGGCGACGGGCGCCTGCTCATCGCGCCTCTCGTCGAGGCCGGTGCCGAGGTCGTCGTGGTCACCGCGGCCACGGACCGGACCCGCTGGGGGGAGTGCCTCGCGCTGGGCGCTCGCCGGGTCCTGCCGAAGTCCGGCTCGCTCAACGAGATCCTCGCGACGATCCGCCGCATCGAGCGGGGACTCCCCGTCCTCGCGTCGGGCGAGCGGGACGCGCTGATCGCCCTGGCCCGGCAGCACAGCCGGGAGCGCGCCGATGCCCGCCAGCGGCTGGAGCGGCTCACCCCGCGCGAGGTCGAGGTGCTCGGCCGGCTGATGCTCGGCGAGACCGTCCGCGAGATCGCCGTCCACTTCGTGGTCTCCGAGGCCACCGTCCGGACCCAGGTGAAGTCCATCCTCGCCAAGCTCGCGGTGTCGTCGCAGATCGCGGCCGTGGGCCTGGCCAACCGTGCCGGGTGGCAGCCGCCGGGTGGCGCGGAGGGTGCATGAATCACCGGTCGACCGGCGATTCCTGCACTTGTCGGGCGTTGCAACGCCCGACAAGTGACAGTTTCGCCGGTCGACCGGCGATCCCGACCGCGCTCAGTACCCGCTGGGAACGATCGCCGAGATGACCGTGCCGTCGGCCCGCTGGATGCCGGCCGGGTACGGCGGCTCGCCGTCGAGGCGCGGCCCCTGGTGCTCCAGCGGCACGGTCACCGGCGCGCCCGGGCCGACCTTGACCGGCTCGCCGCGCACCGAGAACGTGACCGGTCCGGTGCCGTGCTCGACGTACAGCTCCAGCTCGGCGGGACGCACGGTGACCCGGACCCGGGTGCCGTGCAGGGTCACCCGGTAGACGAGCGACGTCCACTCGTCCGGCAGCCGCGGGTCGAGCTGCCACTGCTGGTCGCCGAGGCCGGAGCCGCGGTCACGGAACCCCCCGAACCCGCCGACCAGGGCGCTCCACACGCCTCCGGTGGAGGCGACGTGGACGCCGTCGGCGGTGTTGTTGTGCCGGTCGGCGAGGTCGACGAACAGCGCCGCGTGGAAGTACCGCAGGGCGAGCTCGTGGTAGCCGACCTCCGCCGCGACGATCGACTGCACGACGGCGGACAGGGTGGAGTCGCCGGTGGTGATCGGGTCGTAGTACTCGAAGTCCGCCTGCTTCTGCGCCGGCGTGAAGTCCTCGCCCTGGAGGTAGAGCGCGAGCACGACGTCGGCCTGCTTGAGCACCTGGAACCGGTAGATCACCAGGGGGTGGTAGTGCAGCAGCAGCGGCCGGTTGTCGAGCGGCGTGTTCTCCAGGTCCCACATCTCCCGCTCGAGGAAGTGCCGGTCCTGCGGGTGGATGCCGAGGAACGAGTCGAAGGGGACATACATGCCGTCGGCGCAGGCGGCCCACTCGTCGGGCTCGTCGGCGGACAGTCCAGTCCGGCGGACCAGCTCGGCGTAGGCGTCGGGGTCGTCGCGCTGCAGCTCCCACACGGCGCGCGCGGCGCGGCGCAGGTTGAAGCGCGCGAGCACGTTCGTGTACAGGTTGTCGTTGACGACCGTCGTGTACTCGTCCGGGCCGGTGACGCCGTGGATGTGGAAGGTGCGCCGGTTCTCGTCGCGCCAGAACCCCAGGTCGGCCCACATCCGCGCGGTCTCGACGAAGATGTCGACCGCCTCGCGGGCCAGGAACTCGTCGTCGCCGGTCGCGCCGACGTACTGGCTCAGGGCGTAGGCGATGTCCGCGTCGATGTGGTACTGCGCGGTGCCGGCCGCGTAGTACGCCGACGCCTCCTGCCCGCTGATCGTGCGCCAGGGGAAGAGCGCGCCCTTCTGGGAGAGCTCGCGGGCCCGCTCCCGGGCGCTGTCGAGCAGGTTGTAGCGGAACCGCAGGGCGTTGCGGGCCGCCCACGGCATCGTGTAGGTCAGGAACGGCATCACGTAGATCTCGGTGTCCCAGAAGTAGTGGCCGCCGTACCCCGAGCCGCTCACGCCCTTGGCCGCGATGCCCTGGCCCTCGGCCCGCGCCGAGGCCTGCAGCACCGAGAAGAGGTTCCACCGGATCGCCTGCTGCAGCGCGGGCTGGCCGGCCACCTCGACGTCCGCCCGGGCCCAGAAGGCGTCCAGCCAGGCCCGCTGCGCGGCGTACTGGTGCTCCACGCCCTCCTCGCGGGTGCGCGCGAGGGTCCGCTCGCAGCGGTCGATCAGCTCCCGGGGCGGCACCGAGACGGCGGTGTGGAAGGCGACCAGCTTGGTGAGCCGCACCGGGACGCCGGGCTCGGCGGCGATCCGGTAGATCGCCTTGGCGAGGTCCTCCTCGGCCTGCACGTCCATCGAGTACGGCGCGTCGGTCTCCAGCACGTGATCGGCGACCACGCCCAGCGTCATCCCGCTCTGCGCGGTGCGGTAGCCCAGCTTCAGGCGACCGGTCTCCGGGTCGGCCTCGTGGATCCGCGGCTCGAGCACCCGGCGGTCGAAGTCCTCGGCCCGGCGCGGATCGGCCGTGCTGCCGCCGCTCTGGTCCAGCGGGCTGGTCTCGCGCTGCTCGTCTTGCCGGTTGACCAGCTGGGAGGAGATCGCCAGCGAGGCGCGCTGGTCGAGCAGGGTGACCTCGAAGGTGAGGACGGCCAGGTGCCGCTGCTCCAGCGGGACCATCCGGGTGCTGCGGATCCGGACCCGCTTCCCCCCGGGCGTGCGCCACAGCAGGTCCCGGGTCAGCACGCCGGTGCGGAAGTCCAGGGCGCGCTCGTACTCCAGCAGGTCGGCGACCGACACCTGCAGCGGCTCGTCGTCGACGTAGAGCCGGATCACCTTCGGGTCCGGCACGTTGACGATCGTCTGCCCGATCCGCGCGAAGCCGTAGGCCTCCTCGGCGTGGGAGATCGGCCACGTCTCGTGGAAGCCGTTGATGAACGTGCCGTCGAGATGGGCGTCCCGGCTCTCCGAGTAGTTCCCGCGCAGGCCGAGGTAGCCGTTGCCGACGGTGAACAGCGACTCGGTCGTGCCGAGGTCGGAGGCGTCGAAGCGGGTCTCGACCAGTCGCCACTCGTCGACGGGGAAGCGGATCCGGTCCAGGGGGTCCGCGGCCGGCGGCGCCTTGTGGGACGGGCCCTCGGGTGCGTTCATCGGCTCTCCTTGTCTGGGCGGGTCAGGGCAGCAGGTCGGCGAGATCCGGTACGACGAGGTCCGCACCGGCGCCGGTCAGCGCGTCCGGTCCCGCGCCGCGGTCGACGCCGATGACCAGGCCGAAGTCGCCGGCCCGCCCCGCGGCGACACCGCTCACGGCGTCCTCCAGCACCACCGACTGCTCGTTGGTGGCGCCCAGCTGCTGGGCGGCGTACGCGAAGGTGTCCGGGGCGGGCTTGCCGGGCAGGCCGAGCTCCTCGGCGACCCCGCCGTGCACCACGAGGGAGAAGTACGCGCTCAGGTCCGCGGCCTCGAGCACCGCCGGCGCGTTGCGCGACGACGACACCACCGCCATCGGGATGCCGCGGCGGTGGAGCGTGAAGATCAGCTCGACCGAGCCGGCGTACGGCACGACCCCCTCGGTGCTGAGGATCTGCTCGAAGGCGTCGTTCTTGCTGTTGCCGAGCCCGCACACCGTCTGCGCCGTCGGCGGGTCGCTCGGGGAGCCCTCCGGCAGGGTGATCCCGCGCGCGGCCAGGAAGGAGCGGACACCGTCGTAGCGGGGCTTGCCGTCGACGTAGGCGAAGTAGTCCTGCTCGGTGTAGGGCGGATAGGCCGCGCCGTCCTCCGCCGACCTCCGGGTGAGGAAGGCGTTGAACATCGCGTCCCACGCGTGCATGTGCACGACGGCGGTCGGCGTCACCACTCCGTCGAGGTCGAAGAGCACGGCTTTCCAGGCATCCCAGTCGACTTGTGTCCGAGGCACCTGATCAGGCTAACCGGCCGTGCCCGTCGGTCCGGGCGACCTCAGGGGCGGGTCAGGGGCGCGATCCGGGTCACACCGGATTCACCAAGGCATCTCGTCTGGTGAAATACCCCTCATGCGCATCCCCCTCCTCGGCTCCGTGATCGCGCCCGTGCTCGACCCGGTCCTCGGCCCGGTGAAGCAGCGGGTCGGCGTCTGGCTGCTCAACCGGACCATGCGGGGCGGCATCGACCTGCGCAAGCTCCGCTTCCTGCCGGACTCCGTCACCCTCCCCCTCAAGCGCGACGGGCTCGACCCGCTGCCCGCGATGACGAAGGTCCAGGCCGAGCAGCCGGTGAAGAAGCTCGCCGACCTCTTCGGCAAGGGCGTCTGGCTGGTCAGCGGGTACGACGAGGCGCGCGACGTGCTCGCCGGCGGGGCCGACGTGTGGTCCAACGACCTCGGCCAGTTCGTGTCCCAGGAGGGACGCTCCGACGAGGAGCAGATCGGCGGCCTCGGCATGACCGACCCGCCGCTGCACACCGCGCTGCGCCGCTACCTGACCCCCGAGTTCACGATGCGCCGCCTCGCCCGGCTGCAGCCCGGCATCGAGGCCATCGTCAAGCAGCGACTGGACGCGATGGAGGAGGCCGGCCGCGGTGGGCGCCCGGTCGACATGGTGGAGGAGTTCGCGTTCGCCGTACCCTTCGACGTCATCTGCGACCTGCTCGGTCTCCCCGTCGACGACCGGGCGCGGTTCCTGGAGCTCGGCGTCGCGCGCTTCGACCTCACCGAGGGCGGTGCCGGTGCCTTCGGCGCCGCCGCCCACACCCGCGAGTTCCTCATCAACGCCGTGCGCGAACAGCGCGCCCACCCCGGCGACGGGCTGATCGGCGCGCTGCTGAAGGAGCACGGCGACGAGCTCGACGACGTGACGCTCGGCGGCATCGCCGACGGCGTCTTCCTCGGTGGCTACGAGACCTCCGCCAGCATGCTCGCGCTGGGCGCCTACCTGATCGCCACCACGCCCAAGGCCGGCGAGATGCTGCGCTCCGACGACGCCGAGCAGGTCAACCAGGTCGTCGAGGAGCTGCTGCGGCACCTGTGCGTGGTCCAGCTCGCGTTCCTGCGCTTCGCCAAGCAGGACGTCGAGATCGGAGGCGTCTCGATCAAAGAGGGCGACGCCGTCGGCGTCTCGCTCCTCGCCGCCAACCGCGACCCCCGCCTGGCGCCCGGCCTCGACACCTTCGACCCCACCCGCGAGCCCACCCGGCACCTCGCCTTCGGCTGGGGCATGCACCGCTGCGTCGGCGCCGAGCTCGCGCGGATGGAGCTGCGGACCGCCCTGCGGATGCTCGCCGAGCGCTTCCCGGACCTGACCATGGCCAGCGACATCTCCGAGCTGGAGTTCCGCAAGCTCTCGGCCGTGTACGGCGTCGAGGCCCTCCCCGTCCACATCGGCGCCGAGCCGGTCGCCGTGTGATCGACCCGTCGCATCTGAACCTCTGAGAGCCGCCGACCCGGCGCGTTTGAACGCGCCGGGTCGGCGCTTGTGGGGCGTTCAGATGCGCCGGGTCGGTGGGACGTAGGGTCGCGGGCGTGAGGATCGTGGTGGTGGGGGCGGACGCCGCCGGGATGAGCGCCGCCCACACGGCGCTGCGGGCGGCGGCGCGGGCCGGCCGGGAGGTCGGCATCACCGTCGTGGAGGCGACCGACCACACGTCGTACTCCGCCTGCGGCATCCCGTACTGGATCGCCGGCGACGTCGCGAGCGGCGAGGACCTGGTCGCCCGCTCCGCGCGCGAGCACCGGGCGGCGGGGATCGACCTGCGGCTCGGGACGCGGGCGGTGGCACTCGACCGCGGCCGGCGCCGGGTGCGGGTCGAGGGACCCGACGGCACCGACGAGCTCGCGTACGACGAGCTGGTGCTCGCCACGGGAGCCGCGCCGATCGTGCCGACCTGGGCCCGCGCGACGGACGGCGGGCTGGTCACGGGCGTGCACCCGGTCAAGAACCTCGACGACGGTGCCGTGTGGAACGACCTGCTGGCAGCTGCGGGCGGGACCGGCGGGACCGGCGGGCCGGGCGGCACCGCGGGGAGCGGCGGGCCGGCACGGGCCGTCGTGGTCGGGGGCGGCTACATCGGCCTGGAGATGGCCGAGGCCCTGATCCGGCGCGGGCTCACGACGACGCTCATCACCCGCAGCCGGGTGATGAGCAGCCTCGACGCCGACCTGGGCGCGGAGATCGAGGCCGCCCTGGTGGCCGGTGGCGTCGACCTGCGCACCGGGCGTGTCGTCGAGCGGCTGGAGACCACCGGCGGCCGGGTCAGCGGCGTCGTGACCGACACCGGTGAGTGCCTCACGACCGATGTCGTCGTCCTCGCGATCGGCGTCGAGCCCGCCACGTCGCTGGGCGCCGCGGCCGGCCTGCCGCTGGGCGCGGAGGGCGGCTATCTGCCCGACCCCGGCGGCCGCGTCGCGCCGGGCATCTGGGCCGCCGGCGACTGCTGCGAGGTGACGCACCGGCTCACCGGTCGCCCGATCCACCTGCCGCTGGGCACCCATGCCAACAAGCTCGGCCGGGTCGTCGGCGACAACCTGCTCGGGGGCGACCGGTGCTTCGGCGGCGCACTGGGGACGGCCATCACCCGCTTCGTCGGGGGCGGCGTGCACCTGGAGATCGCCCGCACCGGGCTCTCGAGCGCCGCGGCCGCCGATGCCGGGCACGATGTCGCCGCCCTCGTCACCAGCGGCACCACGGCCAGCGGCTACATGCCCGAGGCCGAGCCCATCCACACCAAGGTGATCGCCGACCGGTCGACGCGCCGGCTCCTCGGCGTGCAGATCGTCGGCGGGCCGGGCTCGGCGAAGCGGATCGACGCCGCGGCCGCCGCCCTGTGGGGCGACCTCGACGTCGACGACCTGGCCGGCATGGACCTGGCCTACGCCCCGCCGTTCGCGACGGTCTGGGACGCCCTGCAGATCGCCGCGCGGAGGCTGGCCGACCGGCTCTGACCCGATCTCGCAGTTAAGGCGGTGGGGAGGGCGAGTCGTTGAGGTTGATGCCGATGTCGACGGCCGGGGGCGGTGGTGCTGAGCCCGGCCGCAGCGTAGGTGCCTGTCGATCGCCACCTCGCACCGCGCGACCGGCGATCACCTCGAAGCGGCCGATGCGGTGCTCGTCCTCGTGGACGACGACCTGGGCGCGGCCGGGCCTCCAGTGCAGCCCTCAACCGCCAGCGGCGGCCTTGGTTTCCTGAACGAGTTGCTCGAAGGTGTAGCCCTTCCAGCCACTCACTAGCCCGCCCGGTTTGATCTCCAGAGCGAACGACTGGGGATGGCCACCTCGAACGAGGATCGCGTCAGCAGGTGTACTGGCTCCGGGCTTCACCTGCACGTTCGGGCCAGGCAGCGCGGTCCAACGTTCGCCCATGATCATGACTCGCGTCCCGACGGGCAGGGCTTTCGCGAAGGTATCGAGTTCGGTCACGGTCGAGTCCGCGCCGGCAGGCCGGACCGGCTGGCCGTTCTCATCGATGACCTCTACGCCGCGAGACAGCGCCACATAGACGTACCTTGCCTCGCCGCTGTCAGCGGGGAGGCGGTAGGTGGCGTCGACCTTCACCCGCACCAGCGCGAACGGTTCCCGGAGGTCCGGGTAGCTGAGGCCCGACTCGGACTCGAGCACCGTGGGGCCGTCTTCGAGTCCGTCGATCGTTCCTTGGACCGCGATCTCCACGCCGGGAGTCTTGAGAAGGGACTCTGGGGACGGAAAGACGGCTCCGTCAACGCTGCCACCGGCTTCCAGCACCGAAAGGTCGACGCGCGAGCCCGTCTCAGTGCTCCTTGAAGCCCCCGAGGGGTCATTGGCAGTGCCAGTTGAACATCCGGCCACAAGGGCGGCTGCCGTCAGCCACAGGACGAAAAGCGAGAACGAAGTCCGAGGCCGTGAGTTGGCCTTCGTGCGCTGGATAGTTGCTCTGATCATGACTGTCACCACCAGGCCTGCACGTGGGCGATGTGATGGTTGCCGTAGGTACGCGTCCACGCTTGGCCTCCGCCGTAGTAGCCCGACCTCAGACAGCTGTCGGTCGAGCCGTCGGGTGAGGTGAAGTAGGGGTCTCCGTTGCCGTAGTGAGCCATGCCGGCGGTGTGACCGATCTCGTGACATGTGGTTTTGCGAACCGCGTAATCCGTCACGCCGTCGTAGTTCCTCAACTCCGAGAAGTTGATCCGCACACGCCAGCGGTCACAGAAGTTGTTCGCGTTGAGCAGAGCACATTGCGCTTGGCCGAAGACGAGGAGTCCCAACCACTGTTCCCCGATACGGAGATCAGTCCCTGCATTGCAAGGGCCGTGGAACGCCACACCAACCCCAGTCTGCGCCTGGAAGTTGTACATAGAGCTCGTCGACTGGCCCTGGACCGTCGCGTTCGGTGGGTAATCCGGGGCCCAGCACCAAGTGTGAGTTCCCCTGTCGGGGGGAACTCCGGGATACGGCCAGGTATCCGCCTGAGCTGGCGTGGCGGTAAGCCACGTCGCGAGCCCAACTGGAAATAGCAACAGGAGAACAAGCTGCGCACGACGGCGAGCTGGTGAGCGGTTTATCGGCTGTTTCATCAGCGCCTCCAGAGAGACTTACCCCCAGGTGTGAGGTACGTTACTGCGACGACGGTGATCACGCATCGGTTCCACAGATCGCTGAGCGGGACGAAAGCCCGCTCAACGCGCGGGTCAGTTTCTGGGAAAAGGGCTCCCACCCGCCTGGAGATCACGCGACCGTGATTCAGCTGGATTGCCTGGTCGCCGGCATCGACCTTGAGCGGTGCAACGAACTCGGGGCCATCGTTTCGGACGTTGTCGACCGCGAGCGAGACAGGGCGGATCCCGAGTAGCGGGGGCTGGATGCCGGCGAGGACCTCGGCGATCGCGCCAGGGTCCTGCAGCGTGGGGTCGAGCCAGGCGTCGATCCGATCCTCCGGAAGGATGACTGGTGTCCGGTCGTGGATCTCGCCGGCGGGGCCGGTCGCGGCGCAGGTGATGATCGCTGCCGACCACAGCCACCGCTCGGGGACGTCCTTCTCCCTTTCGGGGTCGGGCCACCACTCGTAGAGGCCGGCGAAGCTCAGATCGGGCCATTCCTGACCGTCCCCCGGATCGGTCACGGGTCGTCAGATGGTTCCCGCGCCAGGCTGTCGGGGCGGGCGTCGATGAGGCGTAGTGGCAACGGCACGGCGCCGACGTGGGAGATCACGACCGGGAACACAGGGTCGACTGATGCCAGCACGACCCGCTGAGAGCGCTCGCAGCGCAGGAAGGCGCGTGACGTCGAGCGGTCGTGCACCTGAACCACCTCCCACGGACTGCTGAGGGCCACTCCCTTCGCGACCAGCCGGTCGATGTCGGGCACGTCGGCGCGAGCTAGTCCTAGACAGGCCCACCCAACAAGATGACGACGGGTGATCGGGCCGCTGTTGGTGATCTGGCGCGGATCCAGGAGGGTCGTCACCTGTGCGAACGGATCATCCCCATGCAGATTCCACGCTCCCATGGTGACGTAGCCGAGCGCGGACTCCTCGCCGACGCGATCCCAGACGACACAGTCGGTCAGCCACGGACCTTGGAGAGCGTAGTACGGACGCGATGCCTCGGGGACGGGTGATGGAAAGCGTGGCATGGTTCTTCCTCCAGAGCCACGCACCCGCAACGCGGTGTGCTCGGTCGTCGAGAACTCGCGGGGATCGATCGCGGTGCCGGTGCGCTCCTGGCCGGCGTGGCCTGCCTCGGACAGTTCGTGCGGGTGACCCTAACGCGCTGGCGTCGGCGGGACAGGATTCCGCCGTACGGCACTGAACATGGTGGCGGGTACAGCTCCCGCTGTCTCACTGCGACCGTCTGGCCGACCGGAGCGCATCTCGATCATCGATGCGCCCGGTCGGCCGGGGACTACTTGCTCGTGGTGAGCCGGTACTGCCGCACCGACAGCGGTGCGAACACCGCGATGATCAGCACCACCCAGATCAGCGTGTAGGCGACCGGGTTCTGCATCGACCAGGCGTCCGAGCCGGGCCCGACGCCGGTGTTGCCGAACAGGTCGCGGCTGGCCTGGGTGACCGCCGAGACGGGGTTCCACTCGACGAAGGGCTTGAGCACCTTGTTGAACGACTCGGTCGGCACGAAAGCGTTGGAGATGAAGGTCAGCGGCATGATCACGATGAACGAGGCGTTGTTGATCACCTCGACGCTGGGGACCATCAGGCCGACCCAGGCCATCACCCAGCTGATCGCGTAGCCGAACACGAGCAGCAGGGCGAAGCCGGCGAGCGCCTTGAGGGCGCCCTCGTTGATCCGCCAGCCGACGATCAGGCCGGTCAGCGCCATGATGATGAGCGACAGCACGTTGTAGACGACGTCGGAGGCGGTCCGGCCCACCAGCACCGCGGAGTTGGACATCGGCAGCGACCGGAACCGGTCGATGATGCCCTTCTGCATGTCCTCGGCGAGACCGGCGCCGGTGAAGGTGGCGCCGAAGACGATGGTCTGGCCGAAGATGCCGGCGATCAGCCACTCGCGGTAGTTGACGCCGGGCGTCTCGATCGCGCCGCCGAAGACGTAGGCGAACAGCAGCACGAACATGATCGGGCTGACCAGGACGAACACCAGGATCTCCGGCACCCGGACGATCTTGATCAGGTTGCGCTGGGCGACCACCCAGCCGTCGTTGAGGGCCTGGGCCATGGTGCTCACTGCTGCGCCTCCGCGCTCTCGTCGGTGCTCTCGTGTCCGGTCAGGGTGAGGAAGACGTCGTCGAGGGTCGGCCGGCGCAGGCCCACGTCGAGCACCTTCACGGCGTCGCGCTCGAAGCCCTGGAGCACGCGCAGCAGGTCGCCCGCCGCGTCCTCGCCGACCGCGGCCGCGAGCTCGCGCCCGCCGCCGTTGACCTTGACCTCGCCCACCGCGACCTCGTTGAGGATCCGCCCCGCCGCCTCGGCGTCGGCGGTGCTGGTGAGCACCACCTCGATCCGCTGGCCACCGGTCTGCGCCTTGAGCTCGTCGGCGGTGCCGTGGGCGATCTCGCGGCCGTGGTCGATGACCACGATGTCGTCGGCCAGGACGTCGGCCTCCTCGAGGTACTGCGTGGTCAGCAGCAGCGTCGCGCCCTCGCCCACGAGCTCGCGGATGACGTCCCACATCAGCTGGCGGCTGCGCGGGTCGAGCCCGGTGGTCGGCTCGTCGAGCACGATCACCGGCGGCGCGGCGACCAGCGCGCCGGCCAGGTCGAGGCGTCGGCGCTGGCCGCCGGAGTAGGTCTTGGTGGGCCGGCCGGCGAACTCGGTGAGGTCGAAGCGCTCGAGCAGCTCCTGCGCGCGGGCCCGTGCCCGGGTGCGACCGAGGTGGTAGAGCCGGCCGATCATGACGAGGTTCTCGTACGCCGTCAGGTGCTCGTCGACCGCGGCGTACTGCCCCGACAGGCCGATCTTCGCCTTGGCCGCCGCGGGGTCGGCCAGCACGTCGATGCCGGCGACCGTGGCCGTGCCGGCGTCGGGCTTGAGCAGCGTCGTCAGGCAGCGCACCGCCGTCGTCTTCCCGGCGCCGTTGGGGCCGAGCAGCGCCAGCACCTTGCCCTCGGGCACGGCCAGGTCGAGCCCGGCGAGGGCCTCGACGTCCTTGTAGCGCTTGACCAGTCCGGTCGCGCGGATCATGGGTTCGCTCATCGCAGCCCCTGGGTCTCCTCGTCTGGTTCGTCTCGATCGTCGTCCCCCGCTTCGCACACTAGGGACCGCCACCGACACCGGAACTCATCGCGCAAGGCCGAACTGAGGCAAGGCTCGCTTTCCTGGAATGGTTCAAGAAAAGGTGGCACAGTGGTGGACACCGCAAGAGAACGAACGAAAGGGAGCACTCTCCATGGCCGCCACCGCGACCCAGCACCGCACCCGCCAGCACGTCTCGCACCCCGCCTTCCGTGCCGACGCGACGTTCGCCAGCCACCTCCAGCAGGTCCTCGTCGACCTCAACGACCTGGCCCTGCAGGGCAAGCAGGCCCACTGGAACATCGTGGGGCCGAACTTCCGCGACCTCCACCTCCAGCTCGACGAGATCGTCGACGCCGCGCGCACCTTCACCGACGAGGTGGCCGAGCGGATGCGCGCCGTCTACGTCGTCCCCGACGGCACCTCCGCGCGGACCGCCGCCCAGTCCAGCCTCCCGGCCTTCCCGGGCGGCGAGGTCGAGACCGGCGCCGCCATCGACGCGATCGTCGCCTCGATCTACGCCGTCGTCGCCACCGCGCGCCGGGTCCACGACGACGTCGACGCCGCCGACCCCACCACCGCGGACCTGCTGCACACCATCATCGAGCGCCTCGAGCAGCTCGCGTGGCTCACCGACGCCGAGCGTCGTACGCCGGACGCCTCGGTGCCGGAGGCGATCCTCGCCTGAGGCGCGGTCCTGGTGCGCCGCGCAACTACCGAATTCGTCGCGATCATGGCTCGCGGACAGCAGATTCGGTAGTTGCGCCGTCATCGCACCGGCCCGGGCGCTAGACAGATCGAGAAATGTGTCTCATTCTTGGGACATGTCGACCAAACTGTCCCACGGCTACCGGCCCGGCGGCGGGACCGCCTGGCGCGACCCGTGGGCGTCGTACGCCTGGTTGCGCGACCACGACCCGGTCCACCACGTGGTGCCCGACGGGCACCCCGAGCGGGACCACTACGTGCTGTCCCGGCACGCCGACGTGATGGCGGCCGCGGTCGACGTGGCGACCTACTCGAGCGCGCACGGCCTCACGGTCGAGTACGACGAGCTCGAGCGGATCGGCCTCGTCGACAACCCGCCGTTCGTGATGACCGACCCGCCCGTCCACACCACCTTCCGCAAGCTGGTGGCTCGCGGGTTCACGCCCCGGCAGGTGCGCGAGCTCGAGCCGGTGGTGCGGGCGTTCGCGGCGGATCGGCTCGGCGCGCTCCGCGCGGCCGGCGGCGGCGACATCGTGGCCGAGCTGTTCAAGCCGCTGCCCAGCCTGGTGGTCGGCCACTACCTCGGCGTCCCGACCGCCGACCAGCCGCGCTTCGACGACTGGAGCGGCGCGATCGTCGCGGCCAACGTCGCCGGCGAGGGCGAGGCCGCGGCGGCCGGCGCGGCGGACGCGACGCTGGAGCTGATGGGCTACTTCACCGAGCTCGTCGAGCGCCGGCGCCACGAACCCGGTGAGGACACGGTCTCCCAGCTGGTCCGCGCGGACGTCGATCTGCTCGAGATCCTCGCGTTCGTGTTCACCATGGTGGCCGGGGGCAACGACACCTCGACCGGCGCGCTGGGCGGCGCGGTCCAGCTGCTCGCCGCCCGTCCCGACCAGCGCGCCCTGCTCGCCGGCGACCCCGGCCTGGTGCCCGATGCGGTCGAGGAGTTCCTCCGGCTCACCTCGCCGGTGCAGGGGCTCGCGCGGACGACGACCCGCGACGTCGAGCTGCACGGCACGACGATCCCGGAGGGTCGCAAGGTGCTGCTGCTGTACGGCGCGGGCAACCGCGACCCGAGGAAGTACGGCCCCGACGCCGACGCGCTCGACGTACGCCGGCGGCCGAGCCAGATCCTCAGCTTCAGCCAGGGCCACCACCACTGCCTGGGCGCGGCCGCCGCACGACTGCAGATCACCGTCGCGCTGGAGGAGCTGCTGGCGCGGATCCCCGACTTCACCGTCGAGGAGGACGCCGTCACCTGGGCGCCGGGCCCCTACGTCCGTCGTCCGCTCGCGGTCCCGCTGGTCGTGGCATGAGCACGCCCGGCACCACTGCCTGGGTCGACCGGCGGGCGCCCGCGGTCGAGCGGATCCTCGACGCGGCCGGCGCCCTGTTCGCGGAGCACGGGGTGGACGGGGTCGCGATGGGTGAGATCGCCGCGGCGGCGGGCTGTTCGCGGGCCACGCTCTACCGCTACTTCCCCGACCGCCCGGCGCTGCAGCTGGCCTTCGTCCAGCGGGAGGCGATCCGGGTCGGCGCGCTGGTGGTCGCCGACCTGAACGAGCTCGACGGCCCCGACGGCACCGACGGCCCCGGCGGCCGGGCCGGCCCCGACGGCCCCGACGGCCCCGGCCCGGCCGGGCGCCTCGTCACCGAGGCCGTGCTCTCCGCGCTGCGCCACGTGCGGCGCGCCCCGACGCTCGCCGCGTGGTTCCGGGAGACCGACGCCGGCCGCGCGGCCGACCTCGCCCATGGCTCCGAGGTGATCGAGGCCCTCGGACTCACCGTGACGTCCGACCCGGACGCCGCCCGCTGGCTGGTGCGTGTGATCGTCTCGCTGCTGACGGTCCCGGGGGGCGACGCGGCCGAGGAGCGGCGGCTGGTCGAGCGCTTCGTCGCCCCGGTGATCGCCCTGACCGCCCCCTGACGGTCCCCTGGCCGTCCCCTGAACGTCCCCCGACCGACCCGGGATCCGGTCCGTCGTCCCCTACCGTGGTGCCCGTGGGAGCGGTGGTCTGGGCCTATACGGTCATCACGAGCCTCGTCCTGGCCGCTGGCCTCGCCTCGGTGATCCGCCGCATCCTCGGCGCCCGGGTGGGCTGGCTGCGCACCCTCCTCGTCGGCTGGGCCGCGCTGCTGGTGGGCATCCCCGTGACGGGCAAGCTGGCGGTCGCCGCCGGTGTCGGCACCGAGAGCGGCGAGCTCACCACCTCCGAGGGCACGGCCGCCGCCTTCCTGCTCGTCAGCTGCCTGTGGGTCTTCGCGGCCGCGCTGGCCGTGGTCATGCTGCTGGAGGTGCTCGTCCCGTCGGGGACCGTCCCCGGGCCCCGCGAGGCCGCGGGCCGACTCCGGGCGTGGCTGCGCCGGACCCGGCGCTACCTCCAGATCGGCCGCGCCGCCACCGGCTCCGGTCTCGGCGCGGTGCTGCGCGGCGGCCCCGGCTCGGCCTCCTTCGGGCCGGCTCTCGCGTCGGTCTTCAACCGCTCCGGGGTCACCTTCGTCAAGCTGGGCCAGATCCTCGCCACCCGCGACGACCTGCTCCCCGCGGACACCACCCGGGCCCTGGCGACCCTGCAGTCCGACGCGGACCCGGAGCCGTACGACGCCGTGGCGGCCACGATCGAGGCGGACCTCGGGGGCCGGCCGGATGCCCTCTTCGCCACCTTCGCCACCACGCCGCTGGCCGCCGCCTCGGTCGCCCAGGTCCACACCGCGACCACCCACGACGGTCGCGAGGTCGTGGTGAAGGTGCAGCGCAGCAAGGCCCGCCGGCAGGTCGAGGTCGACACGGACATCCTGGTCCGGCTGGCCCGCACGGCCGAGCAGCGCTGGCCGTGGGCGCGCGACATGGGCGTGTCCCGGCTGGCGGCGGGCCTGGCCCAGTCGCTGCGCGAGGAGCTGGACTACCGGATCGAGGCCGGCAACACCGCCTCCGGCGCGGCCGCCCTGCGGGAGCGGACCGACATCGTCGTGCCGGCCGTGGACGCCGCGCTGAGCACGCGCCGGGTGCTCGTGATGGACCGGCTGCACGGCGTACCCCTGTCCGCGGGGGAGGACGCCGTCGCCCGGCTCGACCCGGCTCGGCGCGCCGAGCTCGCCGACCTGCTCATCGGCGCCCTGCTCGACACGGTCTTCGTGGCGGGCGTGTTCCACGCCGACCTGCACCCCGGCAACATCCTCGTGCTCGACGACGGCCGGATCGGACTGCTCGACTTCGGTGCCGTCGGGATCCTCGACAGCGAGACGCGGCAGCTGCTGGCGCTGCTGCTGTTCGCGATCCTCAGCGACGACGCGGTCTCCGCGGTCGACGCGCTGACCCTGGCGTTCGACGTGCCCGACGACCTCGACGTCCCGCTGCTGCGCCGTGAGCTGGGCCGCGAGATCGCGGCGCTGCAGCTGCAGTCGACCATCGGCGGGGACACCTTCACCCGGATCTTCGCTGTGCTCCGGCGCCACGGCATCGGGGTGCCCGGCGACGTCGCGGCGGCCTTCCGCACCCTGACCTCGGTCGAGGCCGCCGTCACCCTGCTCGATCCCGGCAGCAGCCTGCTCCGATCGGCCCGGGCCCAGCTGCCGACGCTGCTCAAGCGGCTCGCCGAGCCGAAGCGGGTCGCCGCCCAGGCGGTCAGCCAGGCCGGCGTCGTCGCCGCGATCGCCCGCCGCCTGCCGGAGCGGGTCGAGCATCTCACCAGCGCCCTCGGCGACGGCACGTTCACCGTCCGCACCCGGGCGTTCGGCGACGCCGAGGACCGCGCGTGGCTGCGCGACCAGGTCAACAACGGGCTGGCGGCGGCGTTCGGCATCACCGCCTGCATCCTGGCCGTCGTCCTCGGCGGGACCGACGGGGGCCCGCGGCTCACCGACGAGCTCACGCTCTTCGGCCTGCTGGGCCTGGCGCTCGGGTTCTGCGGCGTCACCTTGGCGCTGCGCGTCGTGGTGCGGCTGTTCCAGCGCCGCGAGTAGCCCGCAGTGGGGGCGTCAGGCCTTGCTCTCGGCCAGCAGCAGGGTGCCGCCCAGCCCGATCATCATCGTCCCGCCGGTCGCGCGGATCGCCGACAGGCGTCGCGGCGAGCGCGCGAACCAGGCGCGCGCCGACCCCGCGGCCACCGCCCACGCGCCGTCGCAGACGAACGCGATGACGGTGAACATCAGGCCGAGGACCATCATCTGCAGGGGCACGTGGCCGGCGCCGATGTCGACGAACTGCGGCAGTGCGGCCACGAAGAAGACGATCGTCTTGGGGTTCGTGGCGCCGACGATGAAGCCCTGCCGGAGCACGGTCCTCGACGACACCCGCCGGGGGTGGAGGTCGACGGGTCCGTCCAGTCCGCTGCGGCGGTGGCGGATCGCCTGGATCCCGAGATAGGCGAGATAGGCCGCACCGAGCAGCTTGATCACGGTGAACAGGGCGACCGACCGGGCCACGACGGAGCCGACGCCGAAGGCCACCGCGGCGATCGGCACCAGGGAGCCCAGCTCGTTGCCGAGCACGCTCCACAGCCCGCCGCGGCGACCGACGGCCAGCGACTGCCCGATCACGAAGAGCACGCTCGGGCCGGGGATCGCGATCAGGATCAGCGAGGTCAGCGCGAAGGCGAGGAGGACGTGCGGCTCGGGCATCTCGTGATCGTAGTCCCGGTCGGCCGCGGTGGCACCGGGGTTTCGCCGGGCCACCGATGCCGAGGAGTGGCTCGAACGGTGCCGACGAGGACGGGTCCGGGTCACGTCTCCCACGCTGCTCGAGACCGGGTTCTCGGCACGCACTGCCGAGGACTGGGAGACAGTGATCGGCCGGCCGCCCATCTCGTGGTTCCCGGTCGAGTACCTCACGCCGACGATGGAGCGACGAGCACTCGAGGTGCAGGGCATCCTGGCCACGCGCGGCCAGCACCGGGCGCCGTCGGTGCCCGACCTGCTGATCGCCGCGGCCGCCGAGATCTCGGGTCTCGTCGTCCTCCACGTCGACAAGGACTTCGAGCTGATCGTCGAGGTGACGGGTCAGCAGGTCGAGCGACTCGACGTCAGCGAGGTCACTGGCTGACCAGCGCCGCTTCCACCTGCTGCTCGATCGAGGGCGCCAGCGCGTCGTCGCCGGTGACGATCTCGACCCGCTCGATCCGGCCGGTGAAGCGGTAGCCGTCGCGGGTGCCGTAGTCGTCGGTGACGGGGGTCCCGCGGTCGATGCCGACGTCGAGGGTCTGGTCCATCGAGAACATGCCGGGCAGGGAGCGTTCCAGGCGACCGTGCCCGACCTCCTCGCCGTCGAGCACGAGCGTGACGTCGGCGCCCTTGCCGAGCCCGCCGCCGTCGTACCCGAACCGGAGCTCGGCCACGTGCTCCCCCTCGCCGAGGCGGACCGCGGAGCGCACGTGCGTCCAGTCGACCGCCGCGTAGCTGTAGGCCCAGGTGAGGACGCCGTCCTTGACGTAGAGCGACCAGCCGCCGAAGTAGCCGCCCTGGGCGACGAGCACGCCCTGCGTCGAGGGTCCGCCCGAGAAGACGGCGCGGACCAGGTGCGAGGCGTTGCGGACGATCGGGACGGCGTCGTCGCGCAGGCGTCCCGACGTCGGGCCGAGCACGATCGACGCCGGGGGTGCCGGCCGGGCGCCGGCGGACCGGGCGAACTGCAGCTTGTCGTCCATGGGCAGCACGTGGTTGCGCCGCGCCTCGGCCAGGAAGAGCTCCTGGAGGGCGGCCAACCGCTCCGGCTCGGCGGCGGCGAGGTCGCGGGCCTGCGTCCAGTCGGTCGTGGTGTCGTAGAGCTCCCAGCGGTCGTCCTCGAAGCGCGGCGTCTCCGCGAACCGCGGGTGCCACGGCGCCTTGTGGGCGGCGACGGCGGTCCAGCCCTCGTGGTAGATCCCGCGGTTGCCGAACATCTCGAAGTACTGCGTGAGGTGCCGCTCCGCCGCGTGCGGGGCGTCGAAGGAGTAGGCGAACGAGACGCCGTCGAGGGGGGCCTGCTCGACGCCGTCGATCGTCCGGGGCACGGGCACGCCGGCGACCTCGAGCAGCGTCGGCAGGACGTCGTTGACGTGGTGCCACTGGTGGCGCACCTCGCCGCGCGCCCGGATGCCCGCGGGCCAGTGCACGACCAGCCCGTTGCGTGTCCCGCCGTAGTGCGACGCGACCTGCTTGGTCCACTGGTACGGCGTGTCCATCGCGACCGCCCACCCCGCGGGGTAGTGCGCGTAGGTGTCCGGCCCGCCGAGCTCGCCCGGACGCTCCGCGATGAACCGCGCGATCCGCTCAGGGTCTTCGTCGATGCCGTTGAAGTGCAGGCCCTCGTTGAGGGTCCCGGCGTCGCCGCCCTCGGCGGAGGCGCCGTTGTCGCCGAGGATGTAGAGCACGATCGTGTTGTCGAGCTCCCCACGCTCGCGGAGCGCCTCGATCACCCGCCCCACCTGGGCGTCGGTGTGCTCCGCGAACGCGGCGTACAGCTCCATCAGGGCCTGTCCGGTCTCCCGCTCGAGGTCGGAGACCTCGTCCCAGTGCGGGACGCCGGGCGTCCAGGGAGCCAGCTCCGCGTCGGGAGGTACGACGCCGAGCCGCTTCTGCCGCTCCAGGGTGATCTCGCGCTGGCGGTCCCAGCCGTGCGCGAACTCCCCGCGGTACCGGTCGCGCCACGACTCCGGGACCTGGAAGGGCGCATGGGTCGCGCCGAAGGCCAGGTAGCAGAACCACGGCTTGTCCGGCGCGTGGCGGCGCACGTCGCCGGTCCAGGCGATCGCGCGGTCGGCCAGGTCCTCGGAGAGGTGGTAGCCCTCCGCGGCGGTGCGCGGGGGGTCGACGAAGGTGGTGCCGTCGACGAGGGTCGGCTCGAACTGGCTGGCCTCGCCGCCGAGGAAGCCGTAGAAGCTGTCGAAGCCCTCGCCGGTCGGCCAGCGGTCGAACGGACCGGCGGCGGTCTGCTCCCACGGCGGGGTCTGGTGCCACTTGCCGAAGGCGCCCGTGCTGTAGCCGTTGCCGCGCAGGATCTGCGCGAGGGTCCCGGCACTGCGCGGCCGCTGGCCGTCGTACCCGGGGGCGCCGGTGGAGATCTCCATGACGGTGCCGACGCCGACGGCGTGGTGGTTGCGGCCGGTCATCAGGGCCGCGCGGGTGGGGGAGCAGAGCGCGGTGGTGTGGAAGCGGGTGTAGCGCAGGCCGTCCTCGGCCAGCTCCTCCGCGACCGGTGTGCGGCACGGCCCGCCGAAGACCGAGGGCGCGCCGAAGCCCATGTCGTCGAGCAGGACGACGAGCACGTTCGGCGCGCCCTCGGGGGCCCGCAGCCGCTCACGCAGCGGCAGCGGCGCGACCTGGTCGCGGGCGTCCAGCTCGGCCTCGAAGGGCGCGCGGTCGCGGTGGAAGGGCAGGTGGGTGCGGTCGGTCATCGGTGATCCGTTCTGTCGGTGAGGTCGTCGACCTCCGGGGGGAGGGAGTTGCCGCACCGGAACCCGACGTTGGCGGACGCCGAGTCGGGGGTGTTGCCGCTGCGGGCGGCGACGCGGTAGCGGTTGCAGTAGGAGTCGTGGCACAGGTACGAGCCGCCGCGCATGACGCGGTGGGTGCCGTGGTCCGGGCCGCGGGGGTCGGTGGCCGGACGGTCGGCGGGGAAGGTCGCGTAGTACGTCGGGTCGAACCGGTCGGCGCACCACTCCCAGACGTTGCCGACGGTCTGGAACAGGCCGTACCCGTTGGGCCGGTAGGACTTCACGGGTGCCGTGGTGAGGTGGCCGTCGTCGAGCGTGTTGGTCACGGGGAAGTGCCCCTGCCACACGTTGAGCCGCCAGGCGCCGCCGTCGTGGAGCTCGTCGCCCCACGGGAAGCGGCGGCCGGCGAGTCCGCCGCGGGCGGCGTACTCCCACTCGGCCTCGGTCAGCAGCCGCTTGCCCGCCCACCGGCAGTAGGCCTGGGCGTCGTGCCAGGTCACGTGCACGACCGGGTGGTGCGGCCGGTCGCCGATCGAGGAGCGCGGGCCCGCCGGGTGCCGCCAGTCGGCACCCTTGACCGCGACCCACCAGGGGGTGGTGTCGAGGCGGTGCAGCACGTCGCCGCGGGCCGCCTCGACCGCGAGGTGGAAGACCGCGGAGACGCCGAGCCGCTCGGCCTCGGTGACGTAGCCGGAGGTCTTCACGAACCGCGCGAAGGCCGCGTTGGTCACCGCCGTCTCGTCGACGAGGTACGGCGCCAGGGTGACCTCGTGCACCGGACCCTCGCCGTCCGCCGGGTCGCCGTCGCCGAAGGGGTCGCCCATCGCGAAGGTGCCGCCGGGGACGCGACGCTGGCCGCGGGTGTCGATCCGCCCGGTCGGGGGGCGGTACGGCGCGACCGGGTCGATGGTCAGCAGGTCGCCCTGCGCGACCGAGCCCGCGCAGCAGGTCCCGCTCACGACGCCAGCTCGCGCACCCGGCGGCCGCGGCGCGCCGGATCGGGCACCGGCACGGCGTCGAGCAGACGCCGCGTGTAGTCGGCCGTGGGCCGGGCGAAGACGGCGCCGACCGGGCCCACCTCGACCAGCCGCCCGGCGCGCAGCACCGCCACGCGGTCGGCCACCTGGTGCACGACGGCGAGGTCGTGGCTGATGAACAGGCAGGCGAACCCGAGCCGCTCCTGCAGGTCGCGGAACAGCTCGAGCACCCGCGCCTGCACCGACACGTCGAGCGCGCTGGTGGGCTCGTCGGCCACCAGCAGCGCGGGCTCCAGCGCGAGGGCGCGGGCCAGCGCGATCCGCTGCCGCTGACCGCCGGAGAGCTCGCGCGGCCGCCGGGCGGCGTACGACGCCGGCAGCTGGACCGCCTCGAGCAGCTCGGCGACCCGGGCGTCCCGCTCGGCGGGCGTGCCGACCCGGTGGATGTCCAGCGGCTCGCGGATGCTCGCACCGACGGCGTAGCGCGGGTCGAGCGAGGCCTCGGGGTCCTGGTGCACGAACGCCAGGCCCCGGCGCAGGTGGCGCCGCTGCGCGCGGGGCGCCGCCAGCACGTCCTCCCCGCGCAGCAGCACCTGGCCGCCGGCGAGCGGCACCAGGCCCGCGGCCAGCCGGCCCAGGGTGGTCTTGCCCGAGCCGGACTCGCCGACCAGCCCGACCACCTCGCCGGGCGCCACCGCGAGGGAGACGTCCGCGATCGCGGGGAAGGCGCGGCCGCGGCGGCTGGACCCGTAGTGCACGTGGACACCGCGGAACTCCACGGCCGGCACGGCCGCCCCCGCCGCCCCCGCCGTCCCCGCCGGTGCCGGCACCGGCGCCGCGTCCTCGGCGACGGGCTCGATCCCGCCGTCGAGCTCGGGCAGCCGTAGCACGGAGGCCAGCAGCGTCCTCGTGTACGGCTCGCGTGGCTGAGCGAAGAGCGCGCGGGTCTCGCCCTCCTCGACCACGTTCCCCGCCTGCAGGACCACGACCCGGTCGGCGATCTCCGCGACGACACCCATGTTGTGGGTGATCAGCACGATCGCGGTCCCGGTGCGCTCGCGGATCCGGTCGAGCAGCCGCAGGATCTCGGCCTGGACCGTGACGTCGAGCGCCGTCGTCGGCTCGTCGGCGAGCAGCACGTCCGGCTCGTTGGCGAGGGCGAGCGCGAGGACCACCCGCTGCTTCTGACCTCCGGAGAGCTGGTGCGGGTACGAACCGAGGCGCCGCTCCGGCTCCGGGATCTCGACCGCGCGCAGCAGCTCGACCGCCCGCTCCGTCGCGGCCTTCCGCGAGACGCTGCCGTGGGCCCGCAGCGCCTCGCGCAGCTGCCAGCCGATGGTGCGGACCGGGTTGAGGGCGGTCTGCGGCTCCTGGAACACCATCGCGATGCGGGCCCCGCGGATCCGGTTGAGCTCGGCCTCGGGAAGGCCGAGGATCTCCTCGCCGTCGTACCGGATCGACCCGGTGGCCCGCGCGCCCGGTGGCAGCAGGCCGAGGACCGCGCGCGCGGTCATCGACTTGCCGGAGCCGGACTCGCCCACCAGGGCGAGGATCTCGCCCCGGCGCAGGGTCACTGACACGTCCTCGACGGCGGGGCGCGGCTGGGCGAAGGAGATGGCGAGGTGCTCGATCGCGAGCACGGCCTCGGTCGAGTGCAGGTCAAGCACGGCGGGCCTCCGAGAGCGACTGGGAGATGAGGAGGAGGCCGAGGACCAGCGCGACCACGACGGCCAGCGGTCCCACGGCGAAGAAGGGGGCGTCGTGCAGCAGCCGGACGCCGTCCTTGATGAGCGAGCCGAGCGACGGGTTCGGCGGGCGGACGCCGAGGCCGAGGAAGCTCATCGCGCCCTCGATGAACACCGCGACCGACATCGACACGGCGAGCTGGACGGTCAGCGGCTCCAGTGAGTTGGGCAGCACGTGCTTGCGCAGCACCCACAGCGGCCCGGCGCCGACGACCTGCGCGGCCTCGACGAACGGCATCTCGCGGACCGTGCGGACCGCGGTGCGCACCAGCCGCCCGAAGACGGGGATCTCCAGGGCCACGATGACGATCCCGACGGTGAGCAGGCCGGGGCCGAAGAAGGCCGTCAGCAGGATGCCGAGGATGAGGGCGGGGAAGGCGAGCAGCAGGTCGAAGGCCCGCTGGGCGATGACGTCGGTGACCGACCACCAGCTGGTGACCAGGCCGAGCAGCACGCCGAGCACGGCGCCGACCGGCACCGCCGCGAACACGACGACCAGGTCGGCCCGGATGCCGTAGAGGGTCCGGGAGAGGATGTCGCGGTTGAGCTCGTCGGTGCCGAGCCAGTGCCCGGCACTCGGGCCCAGCAGGTTGGCGCCCGGGACCTGCTCGGTCGGTCCGTACGGCGCCACCAGCGGCCCGAGCAGGCCCAGCAGCACCACGGCGCCGACCAGCACGAGCCCGGCCAGGCCGCGCCCGCGGACCAGGGCGGACAGCAGCCCGTGGCGCCGCGCGGGGGCGGGATCACCGGGGACCGGGCCGACCGGCACCGGGGAGAGCGGCTCCTCCAGGGAGACGTCGACGGATGCGGACATCACGAGGCTCCGTTCGTGCCGGCGGTCAGGCGCACGCGCGGGTCCAGCCACGCGTGGATCAGGTCGCTGGCGAGCTGGGTCAGCACGAACACCACGACCGAGAGCAGCAGCAGGACCTGCACGACGGGGTAGTCGCGCGACGAGATGCCCTGCTCGATGAGCCGGCCCAGGCCCGGCCAGGCGAACACCGCCTCGACCAGGATCGCGCCGCCGAGGAGGGTGCCGAACTGGATGCCCAGCACCGTGATCGACGACGGCAGCGCGTTGCGCAGCGCCTGGGTGAGCACGATCCGGCGCCGTGGGATGCCCAGCGCCCGCGCGGTGGTGACATAGGGCTGTCGCAGCTGGGTGCGCAGCGCCTCGGTGAGGAAGCGGGTCAGCGCCGCCCAGGCCGGGAGGGCGAGGGCCAGGCCCGGCAGCAGGAGGTACTGCAGGGCGATGTCGGGATGGGCGAAGAAGCCGCCCGGCGGCGTACCCCCGGCCGGCAGCACGGGGAAGCGCACCGCGAACACCAGCACCAGCACCAGCGCCGTCGCGAACGTCGGCACCGCCACCGCGGCCGTGTTGAGCGCGGACAGCAGCGAGTTCAGCCAGCGCCGGTCCCACACGACGGCGGCCGTGCTGGTCACGAGCGCGCCGACCGAGGCCAGCAGCAGCGCGAACAGGGTCAGCACCACGGTGTTGAGCGCGCCGTCGGCGATCAGGCTGCCCACGTCGCCCCCGAGCTTGTACGACGGCCCGAGGTCCAGCCGGGCGAGATCGCCGAGCCAGTGCAGGTACTGGCTCCAGAACGGCTGGTCCAGCCCGAGCTCCGCGCGGATGGCCGCGCGGGAGGCGGGCGTGGCGTCCGGCCCGGCGAGCACCGAGACCGGGTCGCCGGGCACCAGCCGGATCAGGGCGAAGATCCCGATCGACGCGAGCACCGTCACCAGCAGGGCCGAGCCCAGCCGGTGGAGGAGGTAGCGGATCATCGCCGGCTCACTTCGTCAGGTAGGTGTCGTAGAACAGCGGCTCGCCCCGCTTGGTCTGGCCGATGTCGTGGACCTGCGTGCTGCTCGCGTCCTGCGGCAGCGTGATCGCGATCTCCAGCAGGAACGAGCCCTTCAGCAGCGCCTCGTTGAGCGCGGCGTAGTCGGCCGGGGCGACGTCGCCCGGCTTCTGGTTCCACACCTTGTCGGCGATCGCCTTGTAGTCCGCGTCGACGTACAGCGAGGCGTTGTGGTCGGCGTTGAACGGGTACGCCGACACCGCGAGCGTCGACGGCGTGTAGTGCGCGTAGGCGTGGTTGAGGATCCACAGTCCCTCGAACTTCGCGCCGATCAGCTGCTGGATCACCTGCGCCTGCTCCTGCGGGTCCAGCTCCACCTCGATGCCGACCTTCGCCAGGTCAGCCTGGACGATCTGCGCGATGGCGCCGTAGGCCGGGTTCTCCGACGGATAGGTCAGCGGGAGCTTCGGGATCGTCACGCCGTCGGCCTTCGCCTCCTCGACCAGGGCCTTGGCCTGGTCGAGGTCGAAGTCGTAGGTCGCGTTCGCGTCCTCGTCGTAGGCCGGCGAGTAGTCCGGCCACGGCAGGCTGATCGGGATGGCGGCCCCGCGGTAGACCTCGTCGACCACGCGCTCGCGGTCCAGGGCGTGGGCGATCGCCTGGCGGACCCGCACGTCGGACAGCGCCGGGTTCGTCACGTTGGTGCCGACGTACACCTGGCCCTCGGAGCCGTTCCACTGGTTGACGCGGAACGCCCCGTCCTCGCCGAGGCTCTCGAAGTCGCGGTACGACGCGCCGAGGATGAGGTCGAGCTGGTGGGCGCGGAGCTGGGAGACCTGGGCCTGCGGGTCCGGGATGATGCTGACGTCGATGCCGTCGAGGGCGGGCCTGCCGCGCCAGTAGTCGTCGTTGCGGGTGAAGCTGATCTTCGCGCCCGGGCTCCAGCTCGCGAACTCGAACGGACCGGTCCCGACGAACGCCTTGCCCTCACGGAGCTGGTCGATCGACTCGGAGTCGATGATCGGCAGCATGTCGAGCAGGTCGAAGACGTTGCTCAGCGGGTGCGCGAAGGTCAGCGTGATCGCGTGCTCGTCGCTGGTGTCGAAGCCGGTGATCGCCGCCGCGGTGCGCTGGAGCTGCACCGTCCAGACCGGGTCCGCCCACGTCTTGATGCTGAACTCGACGTCCTTGCTGGTGAAGGGGCGGCCGGAGTGGAAGGTGACGTCGTCGCGCAGCTGCAGGGTCAGCCGGGTGCCGTCCGCCGACTGCTCCCACGACGTCGCCAGCGACGGCTGCGGCTCGAGCTCGTCGAGGGGGTAGTCGACGAGCGAGTCGTAGACGCTGCCGATGAGCAGGTTGATGGCGTCGCCGGAGTTGGTGAAGATCCGCGCCGGGATGATGTCGTTGAGGGCGCCGACGCGCAGCGTGCCGCCCTCCTGGCGCTCGCCGGAGCCGGCCTTCAGCTCGTCCACGGCCGAGGAGCACGCGGTCGCCGCCAGGAGCGTGGCGAGCGCGAGCACGGTCGTGAGCAGGCGGCGGGCACGGCGGCCGGGCCGTCGGCCGGCCCGTCGGCTGAGGAGCCGGTCGGGTCGTCGGCGCGGGTGCGCGGGGGCAGGAGTGGGCACGGGTGTTCCTTTCGCCGGGTGTGCGGGAGGTCCGAGAGGGTGGGGATCGTCAGGCGCCGAGCGGACGTCGACACGCGCCGTCCGCCTCGACGCACCCGAGGGGGTCGTCGAGGACGGGGCCGAGCGCGACGGTGCAGGCGCTGATCGCCTGGATGTCGCCGCCGAAGCGGGTGAACGAGACCGGCACCGGGTGATCCAGCGCCGTGTGGGCGTCGTAGGCGTCGACGACGACGTCGAGCAGCCGGGGATCGCCGGTGAAGGCCTGACCGACCAGCACGACCCGGTCGGGGGAGAGCATGTCGCGGACCGAGCCGGCCACCGCGCCGAGCAGGCGGGCCCGCTCGACGCCGGCCCGCGCGTCGGCGAGGGCGTCGGCGGTGACGGCGAGGCAGCCGGTGCGCCCGCAGGGGCACGGTACGTCGCCGCCGGTGGGGAAGTGCATGAGGCCGGCCGCCCGGGTGACGTCGGTCTGCACGCCGCGGTCGACCGCGACCGACCAGCCCATCGTGTCGCGGGCGTAGACGTAGAGCGTGAGGCCGCCGGTGCCGGTGCGGCCCTGCCGGCGGTGCAGGAACTCGGCGGCGGCGACCGCGGAGATGTGGTCGCCGGTGCGGACCGGGAGCCCGGTCAGCTCGTGCAGCTCCGCCTCGCGCTCGGTCGGGACCAGCCCGATCTCGCGCCACGGCGCCACCAGGCCGGCGGCGAGCGGGACCCGCCCCGGATGCGCACCGAGCAGGGTGGCGGCCTCCCGGCTGAGCTGCTCGAGGTCGGGCTCGGCGCCGAGCGGGCGGCGTACCGTCTGCGCGGCGAGGACCCGGCCGGTCAGGTCGCCGAGGGCGACCGTCGCGATGCGCCGGCCGATGTGGACGCCGATCGTGACGTAGCGGTCGGGGTCGATCTCGACCGGCACGCCCGGGCGGCCGGTGGCGCCGGGCCGGGCCCGGTCGGGACGCTCGCGCAGCAGGCCGCGCTCGACGAGCAGGGCGACGGTGCGGCCGACGGTGGCGATGCTCAGGCCGGTCGCGGCGGCGACCTCGTCACGGGAGGCCCGGCCCGCGGCCCGGACCTGCTCCAGCACCTGGGTCGCGGTCGGGCTGAACCGGCCCCGCGACACGGTGATGATCGGGGAGCGCGTCACGCCGTACCTCCTCGCCGGGTCTCTCGATCGAATGTCTATCAACCTACTCGACAAACTGTAGATCACTCCGGCCGCCGGTGCGCAAACCGGTCCCGCGATCCGGGCGGGTTCGGCTCACCGTGAGCGGAAGCCTTGTCCGGCGCGGGATTCCTCCCCACCGTTGGGCCTCGTCCGATTCCCCAGCGACCGAAGGATCCACCCATGACCATCAGCCTCGACCGCGAGACCACCGCTGCCCCCGGGGCGATCACCGTGACCAGGCTCGGCAGCCGGATCGGTGCCCGGATCGACGGCGTCCGCCTCGGTGGCGACCTCGCGCCGGCGACCGTGGCCGAGATCCGGGCGGCGCTCAACGAGCACAAGGTCGTCTTCTTCCGCGGCCAGGACCACCTCGACGACGACGCGCAGATCGCCTTCGGCGAGCTGCTCGGGCCGCTCACGACCGCCCACCCGACGGTGAACACGGGCAGCGCGCGCGTGCTCGCCCTCAAGGCCACCAAGGGCATGGCCGCCAACTCGTGGCACACCGACGTGACCTTCGTGGACCGCGTGCCCGCGTTCTCGATCCTGCGCGGCGTGACGATCCCCGCGTACGGCGGCAGCACGGTCTGGGCCAACACGGTCACGGCGTACGCGTCGCTCCCGCCGCAGCTCAAGGCCCTCGTCGACGACCTGTGGGCGGTGCACACCAACGACTACGACTACGCCAACCACTACACCGAGGAGGGCGAGGCCAACTCCCAGTTCAGCCGGGCCGAGTTCGCCTCGACCGTCTACCAGACCGAGCACCCCGTCGTCCGGGTCCACCCGGAGACCGGCGAGCGCGCGCTGCTCCTGGGGCACTTCGTGAAGAACTTCGTCGGCTTCAACTCCAAGGAGTCGGCGGCCCTGTTCAACCTGCTCCAGGACCGGGTCACCAAGCTCGAGAACACCGTGCGCTGGGCCTGGCGGGCCGGCGACGTCGCGATCTGGGACAACCGGGCCACCCAGCACTACGCGGTCGCCGATTTCGACACACAGCTGCGCGAGGTCCGCCGGATCACCGTGCAGGGGCCCGTCCCGGTGTCGATCGACGGCCGCGAGAGCCGGGTGCTCCGGGGCTCGGCCGACGTCTACAACCGGCTCGACGAGCTGATCAGCTGAGTGTGGATCCAGGCTGAGTCGTCCACCGGTTCCGGGCCGTCCCGGGTGGTCCGGGCCGGGGCGTAGCGTCGGTGGCATGACTCCTGCCGATCTGCTGACCGACGCCTTCTCCCGCGTCCTCGGCGTCGTTGAGTCGGTCCTCGACGGCGCCGACGACGCGCTCCTCCTCCAGCGCCCGGGCCCGGACGCCAACCCGATCGCCTGGCTGGTCTGGCACCTGACCCGGGTGCAGGACGACCATGTCGCCGACGTCGCCGGGACAGGCCAGATCTGGACCGACGAGGGGTACGCCGAGCGGTTCGCGCTCCCGCTCGACCCGGGCGACATCGGCTACGGCCACACGGCCGAGCAGGTCGGCCTCGTCCGCGCCCCCGCCGGCCTGCTGCTCGACTACTACCGCGCCACCCATGCCCGGACCCTGGCCTTCGTCGGCGCCGTGGACCCCGACGAGCTCGACCGGGTCGTTGACACGCGCTGGGACCCGCCCGTCACCCTCGGGGTCCGGCTGGTCAGCGTGGTCGACGACTGCGCCCAGCACGCCGGCCAGGCGGCCTACGTGCGGGGGCTGCTGACGTCCCGAAGGGGCCCGAGTCCGCTGCTGGCGTCGATCGACGAGCTCGAGTCGGGGCGCGGCGGCGAGCAGTAGCACGCCGTCCGCTCGACTGGCGGCCGGTTGTCAGCACGACCCGCCGAGACATCGATCCGCTGTTGCTGACAGACGCCGGGTGGTCGGGTGGACGGCGTGTTGCTGCGCCCTCCGGATCGCCGCGCATCACACCGCGGCCACCAGCTCCCGCACGATCTCGCCCGCCGGCCGCGCCTGCGCGCCGCGCCAGCCCGTGCCGGCCCACAGGTGCAGCCGGTGCGGGTCGCCCGTGCGGGCGGCGGTGCGGCGCAGGTCGCGGGTCAGGTGGTGCAGCTCCGGATAGCCGTACGGCGCCGCGGCGTGGTGTCGCTCGACGAACCCGTTGCGCAGCGCCCGGGCGGGCCGTCCGGTGAAGCAGTGGGTGACCACGGTCGTGGTGAACGCGGGGTCCGCCAGCGCGCCGCGGTGGGTGGCGCTGGTGCCCGCCTCGGTGGCGCGGAGCAGGAGGGTGCCGACCGCGACGGCCTCGGCGCCCGCCGCCAGCAGCACGGGTACGGCGCCGGGCCCGTCGACGCCGCCGGCCGCGACGAGCGGCAGCCGCGTCACCGCGGCCACGGCACGCACGACGTCCGCGGTGTCGTCGGCGGTCGCGACCTCGGGGACCGGGCGACGGGGGTCGAAGGTGCCGCTGTGCCCGCCCGCCGCCGGCCCCTGGACGACCAGTCCGTCCACCCCTGCCTCCTCGGCGGCGCGCGCCTCGTCGGGCGTCGTGACGGTCGCCAGCACGCGTGAGCCCGCCGCCCGGAGGGCGGCGATGTCGGTCCGGTCGGGCAGGCCGAAGGTGAGGGACACGACCGGCGCCGGATGGGCGAGGAGCAGGTCCACCTTGGCGCGCCAGGCGTCGTCGTCATGGCGGGGGTCGGCCGGCAGCTCGACGCCCAGGGCCTCGGCCTCGGGGCGGACCGCCGCCGCGTAGGCGGCGTACGCATCGGGGTCGAGGGCGCCGGGCTGCGGCACGAACAGGTTGACGCCGAACGCGCGCCCGCCGGCGTGTGCGGCCGCGAGGTCGTCGGCGAACACCTCCGCCGAGAGGTAGCCGGCGGGCAGGAAGGCGAACCCGCCCGCCTCGCTCACCGCCGTGGCGAGGGCGGGGGTGGACGGGCCGCCGGCCATGGGGGCCGCGGCGAGGGGGAGTGCGGAGTCGAGGAGAGGCACCGCTCCAGGATGCCCGGCGCCGCCTCACGTCGCCGAGTGCTCCCCTGTCGCCGCCGCCCGCCGGACCGTTGACGGACCGCCGGTTGACAGATCGGTAAACAGTGCTGTTTCTTTTACTCGCGAGTAGCTGGATCCTTGGGAGGGGATGAGCGCGTGGTGGACTGTCGTGTGCGACCGATGCTGGCTCGGCGACTTCCGGCGGTGATCGGCGCGGCGGCCCTGACGCTGCTCGGCATGCCCCTGACGGCGGCCCAGGCGACCCTCGGTCCCGACCAGGACATCAGCGTCAGCGGCGTCGAGTACGCCTGCAAGGCCAAGAACGCGGTGATCGACGCGACCGTCGGCGGTCCGCAGAAGTTCATCGTCAACGCGCGCTCGACCGTGCCCTCCAGCTTCGACGGCGGGGAGACCATCCCCACCCTGCCCGCCTCGCTGGACCTGGTCATGCCCACGGCCCTGATGGACAAGATCCGCATCCTGCCGACCAACGGACCCAGCGGCCGCGTCGACCGCCTCGGTGGCAGCGCGACGGCCGACGTGGTGCTCGAGGGCGTGCCGAGCAGCGGGACGACCCAGGTCGTCAACCGGCCGGTGCAGAACCTCGCCGCTCCGATGCAGAACGTGCCGGCGACCGGACCGATGACGATCGGCGACGTGAACGGCACCGTCGCCTCCTTCACGGCACCCACCATCGGCGGCGACGGCCTCGTGTACGTCTCGCTGCCGTTCTACTTCCAGCTGCACGCCAAGCTCGACCCGCCCGTGCTGGGCTCGATCGCCGAGACCGACCTCGACTGCTACCGCCTCGCGGACACCGCCGACCAGCGGGTGATCGGGACGATCGACGTCGGCGCGGGCTGCAGCACCAGCGCCTGCCCGATGCCCGCGGTGGATCGCTCGAAGGAGCCGAGCTGGGTGCAGCGGGTCCGTGGCGGCGGCACCGGCAACCCGGGGAACCCCGGCAACCCGGGCAACCCGGGCAACCCCGGCAACCCGGGCACGCCCGGCAGTCCGAACCCGGGCACGGGCGTCGAGCCCGGAGCCGCCACGCCGGGTGGTGACGACGACTCCGCGGGCGGCGGCCGGAACAAGAACGGCGGCGGTGGCGACGGTGGCCGCGACGAGGTCGTCGTGACGCAGGCGCTCGCCGACACCGGCTCGCCCGTCGCGGGCTGGGTCTACGGCCTGCTCGCGGTGGCCGTGCTGGCCCGCATCGGACTGGCCGTCCGGCGACGCACGCTGCTGCGGCGGTGAGCGCGCTCGCCGCTGCCGGACGACCCTTCACCGCTGCCGGTCGCCTCTTCGCGTTCGGCGCGGACACCTTCCTGGCGCTGTTCCGCGGGCCCCTGCAGGTCCGCGAGTTCGTCCAGCAGGCGTGGTTCCTCGCCTCGGTGACGATCGTTCCGACGGCCCTGGTGGCGATCCCGTTCGGCGCCGTGATCGCCCTGCAGGCGGGAAGCCTGATCCAGCAGTTCGGCGCCCAGTCCTTCACCGGCTCGGCCGCGGTGCTCGCGATCGTCCGTGAGGCGGGTCCCATCGCGACCGCGCTCCTGGTGGCCGGCGCCGGCGGCTCCGCGATCGCGGCCGACCTGGGCGCGCGCAAGATCCGCGAGGAGCTCGACGCCCTCATGGTGATGGGCATCGACCCGGTGCAGCGGCTCGTCGTACCCCGGGTGCTGGCCAGCATGCTCGTCGCGGTCTTCCTCAACGGCCTGGTCAGCTTCGTCGGCGTCCTCGGCGGCTACTTCTTCAACGTGATCCTGCAGGGTGGCACCCCGGGTGCCTACCTGGCGAGCTTCACCGCCCTCGCCCAGCTGCCCGACCTGTGGCAGGGCATGGCCAAGGCGCTGGTGTTCGGGCTGATCGCCGGCGTGTGCGCGGCCTTCAAGGGCATGAACGCCGGCGGCGGTCCGCGCGGCGTGGGCCAGGCCGTCAACGAGACGGTCGTGATCACGTTCCTGCTGCTCTTCGTGGCGAACTTCGTGATGACGACGCTCTACTTCCAGATCATCCCGGCCAAGGCGTTGTGATGGCGACCCTCGACTCCCTGCGCCAGCGGTCCACCGGCTTCGTCGACGAGCTCGGCCGCCAGCTGGTCTTCTACCTGCGCGCGATCTCGTGGCTGCCCGGGACCCTCGTCCGCTACCCGCGGCAGACGTTCCAGCTGCTCGGCGAGGTGGCCTTCGGCCAAGGGGCGCTGGCCGTCATCGGCGGCACCGTCGGCGTCGTCGTCGCGATGGCCTTCTTCACCGGCACCGAGGTCGGCCTGCAGGGCTACACGGCGCTCAACCAGCTCGGGGCGGGCGCCTTCGCCGGCTTCTTCTCGGCCTACTTCAACACGCGGGAGATCGCGCCGCTCGTCACGGGCATCGCCCTCGCGGCCACGGTCGGCTGCGGCTTCACCGCCCAGCTCGGCGCGATGCGGATCTCCGAGGAGGTCGACGCGCTCGAGGTGATGGCGATCCGCTCCCTGCCCTACCTCGTCGGGACGCGCGTGATCGCCGGCCTGATCGCCGTGATCCCGCTCTACGTCGCGGGCCTGCTGTCGTCGTACGCCGCCACCCGGTTGACCGTGACCCTGGCGTACGGGCAGAGCAGCGGGACCTACGACCACTACTTCACCCTGTTTCTGCCACCGGCCGACATCGCGTGGTCGTTCGTCAAGGTGCTGGTCTTCGCCGTCGTGGTGATCCTGGTGCACTGCTACTACGGGTTCACCGCGACGGGCGGTCCGGTCGGGGTGGGCATCGCGGTGGGTCGTGCCGTGCGGACGTCGATCGTGGCGATCAACGTGATCGACCTGCTCCTGTCGATGGCGATCTGGGGGACGACCACCTCCGTCAGGCTGGCCGGCTGATGGCCCGGATCGCGCTCCACGAGCGCACCGGCGTGGTGCGCACGGGCGGCATCGTCTTCCTCGTCCTCATGCTGGCCCTCGTCTGGCTGACCCACGCCGTCTTCACGAAGCGGTTCAGCGACGACGTGCCGGTGACCGTCGTCAGCGAGCGCGTCGGGCTCGCGCTGAGCAAGAACGCGGACGTGAAGCTGCGCGGCGTGATCGTCGGGCGGGTGGAGACCATCGCGGTCGACGGCGGCTCCGCCGAGATCGACCTCCGGCTCGACCCCGACCTCGCCGCGACCATCCCGGCGCAGGTGGAGGCGTTCATCGTGCCGAAGACGCTGTTCGGGGAGAAGTACGTCGACCTGCGCCCGCTCGCCGGCGCCGGCGGCCGGGCCATCACCGCCGGCGCCCGGATCCGGCAGGGCACGGTCCCGATCGAGATCGAGCGACTGCTCGACGACGCGTACCCGCTGCTCACCGCGGTGGAGCCGGCGCAGCTCTCGGCCGCGCTGACCGCGCTGTCCGAGGCCCTCGACGGCCAGGGCGACACCTTCGGTGCCTCGCTCGGCGATCTCGAGGAGTACCTCGTGAAGCTGGAGCCGCTCAGCGACGAGCTCGTCGAGGACATCGTCGCCCTCGGTCAGGTCGCCGAGACCTACGGGGACGCCATGCCCGAGATCGGCGACCTGCTCGCCGACGCCGTCGTCACCGGCGACACCGTCGTCGCGAAGCAGCAGCAGATCGAGAAGCTCTTCGCCGGCGTCGACGAGCTGGCGGACACCGCCGAGTCGTTCCTCGACGAGCACGGCGACGACGTGATCACCCTCGCCCGCGAGTCGCAGGCCACGCTCGACCTCCTCGCCCGCTACGCGCCGACCCTGAGCTGCGTGCTGACCGGCATCGAGGGGCTCATGCCGCGTCTCGACGAGGCGTTCCGCGACCAGCGCGCCCATGTCTCCATCGAGTTCGGGCCGCGGGTGCCGACCGGGTACGCCGCCGGTGAGGGCCCGCGATACCCGGCCGTCGGCCGCGCGCCCGCCTCGGACTGCCGCACCCTGCCCAACCCGCCGTACGACGGCGAGAAGCCGGCGCCCGGCGCACCGGCGAGCCTGCTCGCCCTCTTCGGCATCGGCGAGCACCGACGGGCCATGGTCGCGGAGCTGGTCGCCGGCGCGGCGGGCGTGGATCCCCGCGACGTGCCCGACCTGGCCACGGACGTCGCGTCGCCGGCCCTCCAGGGAGCGGAGGTGAGCGTGCGGTGATGCGCTGGGACCGCGCGAGCGTCGGGGCGCTGGTGAAGCTGCTGGCCTTCCTCGTGGCCACCGCGCTGATGACGACCGCCATCGCCATGGTCATCGGCAACGCCTCCTTCGAGGAGCGCACCGAGTACGAGGCCGTCTTCACCGACGCCACCAGCCTGGTGACCGGTGACGACGTACGGATCGCCGGGGTGCGGGTCGGCCGGGTGACCGACGTCGACGTCCGCAACGGGACCGAGGCCGTGGTCGGCTTCTCCGTCGACTCCTCGGTCACCCTCACCGACACGACGCTCGCCGCCCTGCGCTACCGCAACATGGTCGGCCAGCGCTACCTGACGCTGACTCCCGGCATCGAGGGCGGCGAGCCACTGCGCGCGGGCGCCACGATCCCGGTCGGGCGCACCACGCCCGCGCTCGACCTGACGGCCCTGTTCGCGGGGTTCAAGCCCCTGTTCCAGGCCCTCGACCCCGAGCAGACCAACCAGCTCGCCTTCGAGCTGATCCAGGTGTTCCAGGGCGAGAGCGGCACGGTGGAGTCCCTCCTCGACCGGACCGCGTCGCTCACCGGGACGCTGGCCGACCGCGACCGGCTGATCGGCGACCTGATCGACAACCTCACCGCCGTCCTCACCACGTTCAACGACCGGGACACCGAGCTGGCCGACACGATCTCGACGCTGCAACAGCTCATCACCGGCCTGGCCGGCGACCGGGAGCGGCTCCTCGGCGGGCTCGACCCGATCGCGGACCTGGCCGACTCGACGGCGGGGCTGCTCGCCGACATCCGCGAGCCGCTGGCCGCGGATCTCGCCGGCCTGGCGAAGCTCAGCGCCAGCCTGGACACCCCCTCGGCGCGCGCCCGGCTCGACCAGACGGTGAAGGTGCTGCCGATCAAGCTCGACAGCCTCACCAGCGCCATGGCCTACGGATCCTTCTTCAACTTCTACATCTGCGAGATCGGCGTGCGCGGGTCGCTGCCGGCGCTGCCGACGGTCCAGGGCTGGCAGCAGCGCCGCGAGTTCTTCACGACGACGCGCGTACGGGTCGAGGGAGAGGGCGTGGAGCGATGCCGGTGAAGCCCATCCATGACCGCAACCCCACCGTCGTCGGCGTCATCGGCGTCGCGATCCTGGCCCTCGGGCTGGCGCTCGCCCTCGGCGCCCGACACCTCCCGCTCATCGGGGACGGCGCGACCTACCGCGCGCAGTTCACCGAGGTCGGCGGACTGAAGAAGGGCGACGACGTCCGGATGGCCGGCGTCCGCGTCGGGAAGGTCACCGGGCTCGACCTGGACGGCGCCACCGTCACGGTGTCGTTCACGATGAGCAGCGACGCCGACCAGCTGCGCGCCGACACCGAGGCCTCCATCCGGATCAAGACCCTGCTCGGGACGATGTACGTCGCTCTCGAGCCCAAGGGCACGGGCCGTCTCGACGCCGACGACACGATCCCGACCTCGCGGACGACGCCGCCGTACGACGTCGTGGCCGCCTTCTCGGACCTGGCGACGACGACCCAGGAGATCGACACCGACCAGCTCGCGCATGCGATGGACGTCCTCGCCGACGCGACCGAGGACACCCCGGAGGCCTTCCGGGGCACGGTTGACGGCATCGCCCGGCTCTCGCAGAACCTCGTCAAGCGCGACGAGCAGATCGACGCGCTGCTGCGGAACCTCTCGGGCGTCGCCGGCACGCTCGACGCGCGCAAGGAGGAGCTCGCCCGGCTGTTCCGCGACGGGGGCACGCTGTTCGCCGCGCTGACAGCGCGCCGGCAGGCGGTGCACGACCTGCTCGTCGCGGTGCGGGAGCTGAGCACGCAGCTGCGGGGGCTGGTGCGCGACACCGACGCCACGCTGAAGCCGACCCTGCGCCACCTCGACAGCGTGCTCGACGTCCTCGAGAGCAACGAGGCGAACATCGACGCCGCACTGACGAAGCTGCCCACGTTCTACGACGGGGTCAACGACGCGACCGGCAACGGCCCGTGGATCGACGGCTTCATCTACAACCTGATGAGCATGCTGGGGGTGCCGGGACTGTGAGTGCCCTCGGGACAGACGGCGGCCGAGGCCGCCGCATCCGACCGCGAGCGGTCGTCGGCGTCGTCGCGCTGTTCGCCGTCGTGGTGACCGTCGCCTTGGCCGGCGCGGGCGTCATCCGGCTGTGGCCCGGTCCGGGGCACCAGCAGCTGACCGTCGACTTCAGCCGGACGGTCTCGCTCTACCCGGGATCGAACGTCCGGATCCTCGGCGTCACCGTCGGGACCGTCGACTCCGTCACGCCCATGGGGACGAAGGTGCGGGTCAAGCTGTCCTGGGACGCGCGCTATCCCGTCCCCGAGGACGTGCGCGCCGTGATCGTGTCGCCGGCGATCATCGGCGACCGGTTCATCCAGCTCACTCCCGCCTACGAGGGCGGCGCGAAGCTGGCCGACGGCTCCTATCTCGACCAGGCGCGCACCGAGGTCCCGGTCGAGCTGGACGAGACCTACGCGGCACTCGACCAGCTCGCGACGGCGCTGGGGCCCGACGGCGCCAACCGGGACGGAGCCCTGGCCCGGCTGGTGACCAACGGCGCCCGCAACCTCGACGGGCAGGGTGCTCGGCTGAACCAGTCGATCACCGCGCTCTCGGAGCTCAGCAGCACGTTCGCCGACAACAAGGACGAGTTCTTCGAGGCGATCACGAAGCTCGCCGGCTTCGTGCAGATGCTGGACGCCAACGACGCCGCCGTCCGCGAGTTCAACAGCAGCCTGTCGGCGGTCTCCCAGGTGCTCGCGGGCGAGCGCGACGACCTGACCGCGGCGCTGTCCTCCCTGGCCGGCTCCCTCGGTGAGGTCGAGCGCTACGTGGCCCGCAACCGCAGCTCTCTCAAGGGCACCGTCCGCGGCCTGGCGAAGGTCGCGGAGACCCTGGCCCGCAACAAGGAGCACCTGGCCGAGGTCCTCGTCGGCGGTCCCGACGCGATCACGCACCTCGCGGCGGCCTACAACCCGGCCACGGGCACCCTGGACACCCGCGGCCTGCTCAAGTCGCCGACCAGCGACGACTTCTCGCTGCTGACCCAGCCCGCGGTGGTCGGCGCGTACTGCGGCATCGCGGCGGAGCAGAACCCCGACCAGGCCGACGCCTGCTACGCGGTCGGCCGGGTCCTCCAGCAGTTGGCCGCCGCCGCGTCCCCGTCCGCCGCGACCGCCGCGACCGGCACGTCCGGCACGTCCGGCACGACCGGTAGGGCGGGGCGGCCGGCCGATGCCGGCGGCGTCGAGGCGTTGCTGGGGGTGGCGCCGTGATCGGCGGTCGCGCCCGGGTCGCCGTACCGGCGGCGGCGTCCCTCGTCCTGGCCCTCGCCGGCTGCTCGGGGTCCGTCGGCGACGTGCCGCTCCCCGGCGGTGCCGACGTCGGGGACCGGCCGTACACCGTCACCGTCGACTTCGAGAACGTGCTCGACCTGGTCCCGCAGAGCGCGGTCAAGGTCAACGACGTCTCGGTCGGCCGGGTCACCGACGTCTCCCTGAAGGGATGGCACGCGCGGGTGCGGCTGCTGATCAACGGGGACGTTGCCCTGCCCGACGACGCGACCGCGAGCATCCGGCAGACCAGCATCCTGGGGGAGAAGTTCGTCTCCCTCGCCCCGCCCGTCGACGGCGGCTCCGGCCGGCTCGGCGACGGCGACGCGATCCCGATCGCCCGCACCGGTCAGAACCCGGAGATCGAGCACGTGCTCGGTGCCCTGTCGATGGTCCTCAACGGCGGCTCGGTGGCGAAGCTCGCCGCGATCACCAGGGAGCTCAACGACACCGTCGAGGGCCGCGAGAGCGACCTGCGCATCCTGCTGCGCCGCCTCGACACGATCATCGGCACGGCCGACGACTCCAAGCGCGACCTGGTGAAGGCGCTGCGTCAGATCGACCGGTTGGCCGCCGCCACCCGCAGCCAGACCACGGCGATCGAGTCCGCTCTCGACCGGCTCCCCGCCGCGCTGCGCGTCCTCGACTCCCAGCGCGACGACCTGGTGGAGATGATCGCGTCCCTCACCTCGCTCAGCGACGTGGCGACCGAGGTCATCGACAAGTCCCACGCCGCGACGGTGCGCGACCTGCGGAAGCTGGCCCCGATCGTGGCCCACCTGGCCCGCAGCGGAGACGCGCTCGTCGACGCCCTGCGGGTGCTGCCGACCTTCCCGTTCCCGGACGCCGTGGTGGGCAACACCCCCGAGCAGGCGGCGCAGGCCGCGACCGGCGACTACCTCAACACGGTGATGGACTTCAACACCCACTTCGGCACGACCTTCGCCGCGATGACGCCGGTCGAACGCGACGCCATGGTCGCCTGGCTGCAGTCCCAGGACGGCGTGGCCTCGGCCGTGGCGGGGAGCGCGGTCCAGTGAGACTCACCCTGCGCACCCAGCTCGTCGCCCTGCTGGTGATCGCCATCGCCGGATCCACCTGGATCGGCGCCCGCTACGCCGACCTGGGCCGCCTGGTCGGCCGGGGCGGGTACACCGTGACCGTGCATCTCGCCGACTCGGGCGGCATCTTCGCCGGCGCGGACGCGACGTACCGCGGCGTGAGCATCGGCCGGGTCCGGACGATGACGCTCACCGCGGGCGGGGTCGACGTCGAGGTCGAGATCGAGCGCTCGACCCGGGTGCCCTCCGACACGATCGCGGTCGTCGCGAACAAGTCCGCGGTGGGCGAGCAGTACCTCGACTTCCAGCCGCGCAGCGACGGGGGACCCTACCTGCGCGACGGGTCGGAGATCGCCCGCAGCGAGACGAGGATCCCGGTGCGCACCGACGCGCTGCTGACGAACCTCGACGCGCTGGTGGCCTCGGTCTCCACCGAGGACCTGCGCACCGTGGTCGACGAGCTCGGGGCGGCTTTCTCGGGCACGGGGCCGCAGCTGCGCCGGCTGATCGAGACGTCGACCGACGTGATCGCCACCGCGCAGGAGAAGTACGACGTCACCGCGCAGCTGATCAGGGACTCCACGGGGGCCCTCCAGGCCCAGCTGGACCACGGGGACAACATCACCACCTTCGTGCACAACCTCGCCCTGCTCTCGGAGGCGATCCGGGCGGCGGACCCCGACCTGCGCAGGGTGATCGACGACGGCGCCACCGCGGCCCGCACACTGGAGGCGGTGATCGCGGAGAACGCCAAGCCGCTCGGACGGCTGGTCGAGAAGATGGTGACGACGAATCGGGTGGTGCGTGCGCACCTGCCGGGCATCCAGGGCGTGCTGGTGCTGGCGCCGTACGGGCTCGAGGGGGCGTACTCGATCCTCGCCAAGGATCCCGTGACGGGGAAGTACGCCGCCCGGTTCAGCCTCGCCATGCAGCCCGCACCGGACATCTGCACCAACGGGACGCCGGTGCGCCCGCCGTTCGACACCTCCCCCGTGCCCTTCGAGGAGCGGAAGGGGAAGGTCGGCTCGTGCACCGCGCCGCGGATCGTGGCGACCTACGACGAGACGACGAAGCGCCTGCTGCCCGGGGTGGGAGTCCCCGAGACGGCGGCCGAGGACGAGGGAGGTGAGTCGTGGCGATCACTGGTCGTCGGAGCGGCGGTGCAGGAGTGAGTGAGCCGAGCGAGCGATGGCCGGCTGCGCGGCCGGTGGCGCTGGTCCTGACGCTGGTGCTCGTCGCCGGCCTCGCCCTCGGTGTCTGGGCACTGGTGCGTCCGGTGTCCGCCCAGGAGGAGCGGGCCGACGCGGCCGCGGACGCCGTCGCGGCGGCATCGCGGTTCGCCGCGAGCGTCAACACCTACGACGTCGCGGACGTGGCGGCGTACACCGACCGGGTCGCGGCGCTGCTCACCGAGCCGTTCGCCGAGCAGTTCCGGGCGTCCACGGACGGCCTGCTCGCCGCCTACGCGGAGACCGGGCTGGCCAGCACCGGGAAGGTGCGTCAGGCGGCCGTCGACAGCATCGACGCCGACTCCGCGCAGATCCTCGTCGCCGTCGATGCGGAGACCACGCCGGCGGGGCTGCTGGCCAACCCGCCGCGGTTGCGCTGGGAGGTCTCCCTCGTCCGGGAGAAGGGACGCTGGCTGGTCGACGACTTCCGCGCCGTGGAGGCGGCCGCGCCCGCGGCGCCGGAGGGGCCGGGCACGGACCGCGGCGAGGGCCGGAACAAGGGCAAGGGCAAGGGCCAGGGCGAGAGCACGGGCGAGCGCACGGGCGAAGGGGCGAGCGAGTGAGCATCCGACAGCCGCGACGCTCCACCGCCGCGCCGCGCCGCCGCCCGCGCGTCGCGGGTCAGCCCGCGAGCCCCCGGGTCACGCCGGAGCCGGCCGGGCAGGAACCGGCCGGGCCGGAATCCGCCGACGGGCGGGCCACCGCGGCGCGGTCGGGCAACGGGTCGAAGGGTGCCGGCGAGGGACGTCCGCGCCGCCGCGTGCCCCGCCGCAGTTGGCGGTGGCTCGCGCCGCTGGTGGCGGCGAGCCTGGGCGCGGCGGCGTTCGGCACCGTGGCGACGGTGGAGCGGGCCGGTCGCGACGGAGAGGCCGCCGATCTGGCCGCCGCGCAGGAGGCCGCGGCCTCGGCGGCCGCAACCGCGGCCGAGGACATCCTCAGCTACGCCCACACCACGGTCGCCGACGACCTCGCGGCCGCGCAGAAGCGGATGACGCCCGCGTTCGCCGAGGACTTCGCCGAAGTGGTGCCCACCGTGACCTCGCTGGCCGAGCAGCGCCAGCTGGTCGTGACGGCGACGGTCCGCAATGTCGCCGTCGTCGAGTGCGGGGAGGAGTGCTCCACCTCGACGGTGCGGGTGCTGCTGTTCGTCGACCAGGAGCGGACCGGGGAGGGCAAGGCCCTCGACCCGATCGAGGTCCGCACGGTGCTGACCATGACCCGCGCGGACGGGGCCTGGCTGGTCAGCGACTCGGTCTCCCTCTGATCCCGGCCCGCGTCCTCCCCGCCGTACGCCGGGGTCAGAGGTGAGTGCTCGACACCAGGTGGCCGTGCACGATCGAGCGGTCCTCGCTGGTGGTCAGGTCCGCGCAGGTCACCAGGGTGATCAGCGCCCGCTTCGGGGTCGCCCCGGGGCGACCGGGGACGGGGCGGATCACGCTGGTGTCGGCGGCCGGGACCTCGATGTCGGTGCCGCCGTTGTCGAGCACGTAGGTGAACAGGTGCGTGCGGGTCTCGACGGTGACCTCGTCGCCCGCCCGGAGTGAGGGGAAGTCGGCGAAGGGCTGTCCGCGGGTCACCCGGTGACCGGCGACGGCGAAGTTGCCGATCTGGCCGGGCCGCGCGGTGTCGGAGAAGTGACCCACGCCGGAGGCCAGATCCTCCTCGGACACCCCGCGGATGATCGGCACCTCGAAGTCGGCGCCGAAGCGCGGGACCCGGAGCACGGCGAACCCCTCGCCGAGGCGCAGCGGATCGTTGGTCGCGTCGCCCTCGCGATCGCTCCAGCCGTCCTCGAGGGCGCCCACGACCGTGCGCTGCCGATGCTCGGCGGCGACATTGGTGCCCCACAGCTGCCAGCCGAGCCAACCGAGGAGGGCGACGATGAGCAGGCTGAGGAGGGCGGAGAGCAGCCGTGCGGGCGTCCGCCGGGAGGTGCTGGTGAGCGCGGTCATGGGTCTCGTGGTGGAGTTGGTTGGAAATGGCGAAACCCGGCGGGCGGCGTCGTGGGACGCCGCCCGCCGGGGTCTCGGTCTCAGCGGGCTACTTGACGACCTTGACCTTGACGGTCTTGGTCGCGCCGGTGACGTTGGCGTCGCCGGCGTAGGTGACGGTCAGCTTGTTCTTGCCGGCCTTCTTGAACTTCTTCAGCTTGATCGTGGCCGTGCCGTTGGCGACGGTACCGGTGCCGACGGTCTTGCCCTTGAGGGTGACGGTCACGGCGCCGGTCGCGCCGGTCGGCGCGGCGACGTTGACGGTCAGCTTCGGGGCCTTCTTCTTGGCCTTGACCTTCTTGGGCGTGACCTTCGCCGACGCGATCGACGAGGTTGCCTTGCTCACCGTGACGCTGGTGGTGCCGGTGCTGTCGAGGAAGTACTGCGCGACGCCGCCGTTGACGCCCCACGCCTCGGGGAAGCGCACGGTCAGGTTGTGGGTGCCGGCCGCGAGGGTCGCCGGCAGCTTGACCGAGCCGCTGCCGTTGGCGACGGTGCCGCGCGCCAGCACGGTGCCGTTCTCGAGGACCTCGACCGGGCCGGTGGCGCCGCCCGTGACGTTGACGGCGACCGTCGAGGAGGTGCCGTACGCCGCCGGCGTGGTGCTGGCGGTGAGGGTCGTCGCGGTGGGCTCCACGATCGGAACGGGGTTGGCAAGGAGGGTGTCGTCGGCCTGGTCGATCACGCAGGTCATGTCGGTCTGGACGTTCTGGTAGTCGGGCACGCCGCTGCCGTCGTCGAGCCAGCCGCCCTTGATCAGTGCGTCGGCGGTGAACTGCTGCGGCATGTGGAGCGTGATGTCCTTGCCTGCGCCGTCCGCCGGGATCTCGATCGCGCGCACCATGCCCGAGGTGGGGATGACCCACGGCTCGGGAGGGGTCCAGACGTCGTCGGCGGCGACCGGGATCGGCGCGTCCTTCACGCTGAGTCCGTCGATCGGGACCCAGGTGGGCGCGGCGCCGTCGATCGACAGGCCGAGGGTGGAGTCGTCGGAGGAGCCGTCGACCGCGTTCGCGACGTGGGTGAGCACCTTGTTGGCCAGCCACAGGTTGTTGGACATGTGCAGCGTGATCGTGGTGGGCGTGGCGGCCAGCGTCTGCCCGGCGTAGGCCACCGACGGGATCGTCGACTGGGCCTGGACCTCGATCGGGTGATGGCCCATGCTCTGCGACTGGCCGTCGAGGGTGACGATCGGCTCGCAGTCGTAGGTGAACGTCTTGTCGATCGTGATGACGTCGTTCGCGGCCTGGGCCGGCGCGGCGCCGAAGGACACGACGGCGAGCGCGGCCGAGGCGAGTCCGCCCGCGGTGAGCGCCGCGAGCCGGCGGGGTGAAGCGATAAACATCAATGTTCCTCTCGGGGGTATAAACGCTGCTGTTTCTCGGCAGTCTTGCAGGTCGCCCAGCGGTGAAGCAAGGAAATCGCGGCACGTGTAAACGTCAGTTGCACCCGGCGTCCGAGATCCACCGGAAACTGGGACGAAAGTCCCGGGCGGCGTTTCGGCTCTACGATCGGACAATGGAGTCCGACCCGCTGCCCACCGGGAGACACGGTCTGACGCCCGAGGAGGTCCGCGAGGACCAGCGTCGCCGGCTGCTCTCGGCGACGGCGCTGTGCATGGCGGACAAGGGATACGCCGCGACGTCGGTGGCCGACGTCATCAAGCGGGCGGGGGTCTCCCGCAAGACGTTCTACGAGATCTTCGCGGACAAGGCCGACGCGTTCTCCGCGGCGTACGAGGTCGGGGTGGCCTCGCTGATGAAGGACGTCTCCGCGGCGATCGAGCCCGACGGCAGCTGGCACGACCGACTGGTGTGGGGCCTGACCGCGCTGGCCGAGTCGGTCGCGCGCAGCCCGGCTTTCGCCACCATCTGCATCATGGAGGTCTGGGCGGCCGGCGACGCGGCCCGGCGCCGTCACTTCGAGGTGGTGGCCGGGTTCCGGACCTTCCTCGACGAGCTCGCCGAGGAGGTCAGCGAGCCGCTCTTCAGCGGCATCGTGGGAGCGCTGTCCACCATGCTCTACCACGAGATCGAGGAGGGCCGCCTCGAGCACCTCACCGAAATCGTGCCCGACATGGTGGCGGTCGTCGCCCCGCCGCTCGAGGCGATCCGCGCGCGGACCAACGCCCAGGACTGAGCGGGCAGACCAGGGGCACGCGTCAGGCGCGACGCGGCGATCCGCTCCTGGTTTCCTTTCGGTGGGCTCATCCCCGCTGGCGCGGGCGCACGGTCCCCGCAAGGGTGACAACATCCTGGGCTTCGGCTCACCCCCGCTGGCGCGGGGCGGACGCCGCGGTGCGCAGCGAGGCGAACATCCCACCCGGCTCACCCCCGCTGGCGCGGGGCGGACCGAGACGGCGACGTCACCAACCTGACCGAGGCGGGCTCACCCCCGCTAGCGCGGGGCGGACCTCGGGACGATCACCCGCGGCGTGCGGAGCAGGGGCTCATCCCCGCTGGCGCGGGACGGACGCATTCAGCAGGGACCATCCGGCGTCGGCGCCAGGCTCATCCCCGCTGGCGCGGGGCGGACTATCGGCTCGGGACGCTCGACTATGCCCCGCTGGGCTCATCCCCGCTGGCGCGGGGCGGACGTCCCGTGACGCTGGGGGAGGGCGCGAGGCCCGGGCTCATCCCCGCTGGCGCGGGGCGGACTGGGACGCCGAGCGGTTCACGGTCGGCGAGGAGGGCTCATCCCCGCTGGCGCGGGGCGGACGCGTCGGTCGACCTCGTGCCGCTCGGTGGCGCGGGCTCATCCCCGCTGGCGCGGGGCGGACCGGATCGCGAAGCACGCCGCGATCGTCGCCGCCGGCTCATCCCCGCTGGCGCGGGGCGGACGTCTCCGGCAAGTTCGCGCGGGTCCAGATCCTGGGCTCATCCCCGCTGGCGCGGGGCGGACGCTGGGTCATGATGACTGCTCTCTCGAAAGTGGGGCTCATCCCCGCTGGCGCGGGGCGGACCTGGTCAAGAGCGCGGTCGACGTCGAGAAGCAGGGCTCATCCCCGCTGGCGCGGGGCGGACAGTCCAACCAGGCGCTCAAGGATCTCTACTCGGGGCTCATCCCCGCTGGCGCGGGGCGGACCCCAGACGGCCTACCGCGTCGACTCGGGCCAGGGGCTCATCCCCGCTGGCGCGGGGCGGACAAGATCGAGCTCGCCCGCGCCGACTGCGAGGCGGGCTCATCCCCGCTGGCGCGGGGCGGACGACCGCGACTCTCCAGGCTCTTGACCCACGCCGGCTCATCCCCGCTGGCGCGGGGCGGACCACACTCGCGCCTGGCACCAGGCCCGGGCCGAGGGCTCATCCCCGCTGGCGCGGGGCGGACGGCGGCGGCCACCCCGTCGGCGAGGACATTACGGGCTAATCCCCGCTGGCGCGGGGCGGACCGCCGCTGCCCGGTGCTGATCCGCGGCAAGAACGGCTCATCCCCGCTGGCGCGGGGCGGACCCGGGCTCGACGCGAAGGTGCTGATCACGAAGGGGCTCATCCCCGCTGGCGCGGGGCGGACCTAGCGGGACGCGATGCAAACTTCTAGAGAACGGGCTCATCCCCGCTGGCGCGGGGCGGACGACTGGCCGGTCCACCTGATCTGCGTCGCGCCGGGCTCATCCCCGCTGGCGCGGGGCGGACGCGATTCGTCGGCTTGCTGCGACTGGTCGCCCGGGCTCATCCCCGCTGGCGCGGGGCGGACCAGCCTTTGCGTGCCGCGATCTTCCGTGTCCGGGGCTCATCCCCGCTGGCGCGGGGCGGACCTGCACCCCGAGGGGCCGGTGCGCTGCGATGGGGGCTCATCCCCGCTGGCGCGGGGCGGACGCACCCGGAGCCACCGCGACCATCCCCGTTTCGGGCTCATCCCCGCTGGCGCGGGGCGGACGGCCAGCACCCGCTCCGCTCGGGCGCGGAGCAGGGCTCATCCCCGCTGGCGCGGGGCGGACGCCGCACCGGTCACCGCCACCGTGGGGGATGAGGGCTCATCCCCGCTGGCGCGGGGCGGGACGCAGAGGCTCCGCTCTGTGCAGACGCATTGCTGGGCTCATCCCCGCTGGCGCGGGGCGGACCACGGCCAGCACGTCGCCTTCGACACCGCCGCGGGCTCATCCCCGCTGGCGCGGGGCGGACTGCAGGCCGCGCTGGGCGATCAGGGTCTCCGGGGGCTCATCCCCGCTGGCGCGGGGCGGACGCCGACGCACGCCCCGACCCGTTCGCCACCACGGGCTCATCCCCGCTGGCGCGGGGCGGACCCCGGCGGCGCAGCGATGGCAGTTGCCGCAGGGGGCTCATCCCCGCTGGCGCGGGGCGGACGTCGACGCGTTCCTCGACTCCCCAGACGCCGAGGGCTCATCCCCGCTGGCGCGGGGCGGACGGCGACTGGATCATCCGGGGCGTCCAGGGCGAGGGCTCATCCCCGCTGGCGCGGGGCGGACGGTGGCGATCGCGGTGGCTTGTTCGACCCATCGGGCTCATCCCCGCTGGCGCGGGGCGGACTTCGACCTGCTCGGCGCGACCGCGGTCGATGAGGGCTCATCCCCGCTGGCGCGGGGCGGACCGGCCGCTCGGCGTGTCGATGAGGCGGCGCTCGGGCTCATCCCCGCTGGCGCGGGGCGGACAGCGCCTCCCTGATCCGCTGCGGCCGCTTCTTCGGCTCATCCCCGCTGGCGCGGGGCGGACCTGTCCGGCACGGTCGGGTTCTCCCGCGCCCGGGGCTCATCCCCGCTGGCGCGGGGCGGACGTGATGTTCGTGAGGTCCACGACGGCGAGGAAGGGCTCATCCCCGCTGGCGCGGGGCGGACCAACCACTCACCTAGGAGCAACTGATGCCCTCGGGCTCATCCCCGCTGGCGCGGGGCGGACGTCAAGACCGCGGCCGACGAGCTGGGCGGCAAGGGCTCATCCCCGCTGGCGCGGGGCGGACCGGTCCCCGGTCGCGTGGTCGGCGTAGTAGCCGGGCTCATCCCCGCTGGCGCGGGGCGGACGAGCCTGTCGGAAGGCGGGCCAGTGACGTGGGGGCTCATTCCCGCTGGCGCGGGGCGGACGCGTTCCCGGCGAGCTTGACCTGGTCGCGCTTGGGCTCATCCCCGCTGGCGCGGGGCGGACGGCTACACCGACTACTACTTCACCACCGGCAACGGCTCATCCCCGCTGGCGCGGGGCGGACGCTCTGGAGCACGGCGAGGAGACGGTGATCCCGGGCTCATCCCCGCTGGCGCGGGGCGGACCGCGACTCGGGTATCGACCTGCGCGAGTGCCTGGGCTCATCCCCGCTGGCGCGGGGCGGACGCCGCCGGCATCCCGCAGGGCGATCTCGCCAAGGGCTCATCCCCGCTGGCGCGGGGCGGACTGCGCCGCGCTGACCTCGGGGTGCCACCTCGAGGGCTCATCCCCGCTGGCGCGGGGCGGACAGGAGCAGCACGTCGACGCCGACCTGGACCCGGGGCTCATCCCCGCTGGCGCGGGGCGGACTGCGCCGCGCTGACCTCGGGGTGCCACCTCGAGGGCTCATCCCCGCTGGCGCGGGGCGGACAGGAGCAGCACGTCGACGCCGACCTGGACCCGGGGCTCATCCCCGCTGGCGCGGGGCGGACCTCGCAACGCTGGTTACCGATGCTCGAGGACGGGGCTCATCCCCGCTGGCGCGGGGCGGACCACTACGCCCAAGCGATCGCATGGCACCTCGCGGGCTCATCCCCGCTGGCGCGGGGCGGACCCGGCGCGGCAGGCGGCACTCACTACATGTCACGGCTCATCCCCGCTGGCGCGGGGCGGACGACAGGTCCACGGTCTCGACGGCGGTGTTGCTGGGCTCATCCCCGCTGGCGCGGGGCGGACCTCGAATCTTGCCCATCGTTCTCTCCTCTCTCGGGCTCATCCCCGCTGGCGCGGGGCGGACCTCGAGCGGGCGCTGGGCACCGACGGTCAGGTGGGCTCATCCCCGCTGGCGCGGGGCGGACCGCGACCCGTCGCGGAGCCAGCAGACCGTGGCCGGCTCATCCCCGCTGGCGCGGGGCGGACTTCATGGGCGACGGGCCGACTGGCCGTGTGGTGGGCTCATCCCCGCTGGCGCGGGGCGGACGCGACGGTGGCCGGGCCGGACCTCATCGCGGTGGGCTCATCCCCGCTGGCGCGGGGCGGACGCCGGGGTGAACTGGCCCCACTTGGCGTCCTTGGGCTCATCCCCGCTGGCGCGGGGCGGACTCCGCACTGCTGGAGCAGCGAAACGGCCGCTGGGGCTCATCCCCGCTGGCGCGGGGCGGACACGGTCGAGATCGGCACCCCCGGCCCGTGGCAGGGCTCATCCCCGCTGGCGCGGGGCGGACCTGCATGCCAGCCGCAGGCTAGGGGAACAGGGGGGCTCATCCCCGCTGGCGCGGGGCGGACCGTCGCGCCGGGGTTGCCGTGTCGGGTGGCCGGGGCTCATCCCCGCTGGCGCGGGGCGGACCCGCAGCTCGGATTCGGCACGAACGTCGAGGCGGGCTCATCCCCGCTGGCGCGGGGCGGACACCGACGACGCCCGCGACTGGTACCTGAGCCGGGGCTCATCCCCGCTGGCGCGGGGCGGACGCTCATCGCCGAACTCCGGCCCAGGCGTCGCAGGGCTCATCCCCGCTGGCGCGGGGCGGACCAGCGCAAGATCCGCCGCAAGCACCGCGTGACGGGCTCATCCCCGCTGGCGCGGGGCGGACCGGCTCCGCGGCAACCGCCGTGCATGGCGCCGGGGCTCATCCCCGCTGGCGCGGGGCGGACGTCGACGATGACCCGGACGTGCACGCCGTCGCGGGCTCATCCCCGCTGGCGCGGGGCGGACCGCCGGCGGCGGTTGACCTCGGTGATGAACGCCGGCTCATCCCCGCTGGCGCGGGGCGGACTGGGACAACGCCGGCCAGGAGGTCGCGTTCGTGGGCTCATCCCCGCTGGCGCGGGGCGGACCAGGCGGCCGACGCTGAGGTACTCAAGTCGAAGGGCTCATCCCCGCTGGCGCGGGGCGGACTGGCACACGCCGGATGAGGACCCTGATCCTGGGGGCTCATCCCCGCTGGCGCGGGGCGGACCAGGCGACCGCGTCGACGACCTTGGCGAAGGCGGGCTCATCCCCGCTGGCGCGGGGCGGACCCTGTGTCGTCGTCGCGCGAGTCGCTGCCCACGGGCTCATCCCCGCTGGCGCGGGGCGGACATCGCCTGGAGTCCGTCGAGATGGGGCGGCTGGGGCTCATCCCCGCTGGCGCGGGGCGGACTCCACTGCCGACGCCCGGATCACGTACTCCCGGGGCTCATCCCCGCTGGCGCGGGGCGGACAACGACACCGCGGACACCACCGAGGTCGGCGAGGGCTCATCCCCGCTGGCGCGGGGCGGACGTCGCCATCGGTGCGGGCGCGTGGGCGATCGCGGGCTCATCCCCGCTGGCGCGGGGCGGACGAGCCGAACTGGGACGACGGCGAGTTCGTCGCGGGCTCATCCCCGCTGGCGCGGGGCGGACGTGCGGGTCACCTTGATCCCGGGGTAGTAGTAGGGCTCATCCCCGCTGGCGCGGGGCGGACGTGCGGGTCACCTTGATCCCGGGGTAGTAGTAGGGCTCATCCCCGCTG
>NZ_JBNINR010000014.1:129014-129963 GCF_051390595.1 Nocardioides segetis
GCGCGGGGCGGACGCCGTCGACAAGATGATCGAGGTTCGGCAGATGGCTCATCCCCGCTGGCGCGGGGCGGACCAGATGGGCATCCGGCTTGGCGCAGACGGCCGGGGCTCATCCCCGCTGGCGCGGGGCGGACGTGCCGCCGGCGACGGACGCGGCGACCTCGGCGGGCTCATCCCCGCTGGCGCGGGGCGGACCGGCCGGGGGCACCCCGTGGTCAGGCCGGCACGGGCTCATCCCCGCTGGCGCGGGGCGGACGGAGGCTGCGGCGTCTCGACGACGTCGGCCGGGGGCTCATCCCCGCTGGCGCGGGGCGGACAATGTCGGGGAGGTCGACAACGAGAGCCTGCGGGGCTCATCCCCGCTGGCGCGGGGCGGACTGGTAGTTCTCCCAGGCCCACTGAGCCCCGCGGGGCTCATCCCCGCTGGCGCGGGGCGGACACTGACCGCTTGTCGCGTGCGCCAGCGGGACAGTGGCTCATCCCCGCTGGCGCGGGGCGGACCAAGGCGGAGGTTGAAGAGGCTTTCGAACGCGGGGCTCATCCCCGCTGGCGCGGGGCGGACTTGATGCGCCTGTGACCGCGACGGCCGGCGATGGGCTCATCCCCGCTGGCGCGGGGCGGACCCGGCGCACCCGCAAGGCGCGGGGAGCACTTGGGGCTCATCCCCGCTGGCGCGGGGCGGACGCCGCCGTAGATCGACGGGCGCGCTGCACCGAGGGCTCATCCCCGCTGGCGCGGGGCGGACCAGTTCGGCGTCAGCGTGTTGCAGGTGTCGAGGGGCTCATCCCCGCTGGCGCGGGGCGGACGTCGGCACCATCGTCCCCCGCTGGCCCTTGCTGGGCTCATCCCCGCTGGCGCGGGGCGGACTCGAAGGTCAAGTCCCTCGTAGTGGTGTAGCGCTGCGTTCCTTCGCTTGGGTTGGTCAGGCGGTTAGGGCCGGCAGGTCATC
>NZ_JBNINR010000015.1:0-118559 GCF_051390595.1 Nocardioides segetis
CGCGCCATGCCGATCACCCGACACATCCCATTCCGATGTCGCGAGACACCCCATTCCGATGTCCCGAACCAGGACACTGTCACCGGCTCCCACACCGGCCGATGAGTGTCGGCGCCCTGACTAGTCTCACCCTCGTGGACCTCCCCGTGCTGCCGCCCGTCCTGCCCATGCTCGCGAAGGCGGTCTCGGGCGTGCCCGACCCCGCCAAGTACGACGCGCAGGGGCTCAGCTTCGAGCCGAAGTGGGACGGGTTCCGGTGCATCGTGTTCCGCGACGGCGACGAGGTGGAGCTGGCGAGCCGCAACACCAAGCCGCTGACGCGCTACTTCCCCGAGCTCGTGGAGGCGATGAGGGCCGAGCTGCCGGAGCGCTGCGTGCTCGACGGGGAGATCTTCGTGTCGCAGCTGGGCGCGGACGGCAAGGGTCGGCTGCAGTTCGAGGTGCTGCAGGAGCGGATCCACCCGGCGGCGTCGCGGATCGCGCTGCTCGCGGAGCAGACGCCGGCGGACTTCGTGGCGTTCGACCTGCTCGCCCTGGGCGACGAGTCGTACCTCGAGCGCCCGTTCGCCGATCGGCGGGCGGCCCTGGAGGAGGCGCTCGGACACCTGTCGGCCGACCCGCTCGAGCGGCAGGGCCGGTGCCACCTGACCCGCACCAGCACCGACCCGGCGGTGGCCGAGGAGTGGTTCCACCGGTTCGAGGGGGCCGGCCTGGACGGGGTCGTGGCCAAGCCGCTGAGCGCGCCGTACTCCCCGAACGCCCGGACCATGTTGAAGATCAAGCACGAGCGCACCGCGGACGTCGTGCTGGCGGGCTACCGCGAGCACAAGACGAGCACGCCGGAGGAGCCGCTGATCGGCAGCCTGCTGCTGGGGCTCTACGAGGACGGCGAGCTGCAGCACATCGGCGTCAGCGCCAGCTTCACCGCCGCGCGCCGCGCCGAGCTGTGGCACGAGCTCCAGCCGCTCGTCGTCCCGATCGAGGAGCACCCGTGGGGCCGGTGGCAGGAGTTCCTCGTCGCCAACCCCGGCCGCCAGCCCGGCACGCAGAGCAGGTGGAGCCAGGGCAAGGACCTGTCGTTCACGCCGCTGCGGCCCGAGCGCGTCCTCGAGGTCAAGTACGACGCCATGGAGGGCCGCCGCTTCCGGCACACCGCGCACTTCAAGCGCTGGCGCGACGACCGCGACCCGGAGTCGTGCGGCTACGAGCAGCTCGAGCAGCCGGTGCGCTACGACCTCGCGGACGTGCTCGGGGGCTGACGGGACCACCACCGGAGCGGCAGGATGGGGTCATGAGCACCGCGCCCCGCGAGGAACCGTACGCCGTCGTCCTGCTCATCGAGCAGGCCCTGACCGCAGCCGACGCCGCCCAGGTCCGCGGGCTGCACCAGGAGCTCGACGACGACCCCACGATCGAGGTGCAGTACCACGTGCTGCTCCCGATGGCCGATGCGGCGGCCGCCGTGGAGGCCTCGCTCGGCGCGATCGGCGGCAGCGACCTGATCGCGCCGCCCATCACCCCCTCGCCCGACGAGATCGAGCGGCTGCGCAGCGAGTACCGCGACCAGGCCGAGCGCGACCTGGCGACCACCCGTGAGGCACTGGTCGCGGCGGGCGCGATCATCGGCAGCGTCACCATCGCGACGGAGCCCCCGGTCGACGCACTCATCGAGAAGGTCAAGCAGGTCGACGGCCGGGAGGCGATCATCCTCACCCGGCCCCACCTGGTGGCCGAGTTCTTCCACGTCGACTGGACCTCCCGCGCCCGCCGCAAGCTCGGCGTGCCCGTGCTGCACCTGCTGGAGCACGAGACGGACGACTAGGTCCCTTCGACCCGGTTGCCCTCGGCGTCCCAGTGCTCGGCGACCTTCTTGCTCGGCTGTACGCGCGGCGGCTCGCCGGGCATCTTGGGATAGTCGGGCGGGAAGTTGAGCTCTCCCTCGCCGTCGGCGACCTGGCGGTCCCACAGGTCGAGCAGCGGCTGGAGGGAGTAGGCCGTGTCGTCGATGCCCGCCCAGGGGTCGCCGTCGGCCATCCGGTCGGGCACGGTGAACAGGTTGAAGCCGCGCGGGTCGTCGACCTCGGCGAGCTCGGCCCAGGTCAGCGGCGTGGAGACCGGGGCGCCGGGCTGGGGGCGTAACGAGTACGCCGAGGCGATGGTCCGGTCGCGGTTGTTCTGGTTGTAGTCGATGAAGATCCGCTCACCGCGCTCCTCCTTCCACCAGGCGGTGGTGACCTGGTCGTCGCGGCGGGCTAGCTCGCGACCGAAGGCGATGGCGGCGTGGCGCACGTCGGTGAACTCCCACCGGGGCTCGATCCGCACGTAGACGTGGACGCCGCGGTTGCCGGAGGTCTTGGGGTAGCCCTGCAGCCCGAGCTCCTCGAGGAGCTCGCGGGCGACGCCGGCGACCCGCACGGCGTCGCCGAACGTGGTCCCGGGCTGGGGGTCGAAGTCGATGCGCAGCTCGTCGGGGTGGTCCACGTCGGCCCGCCGCACCGGCCACGGGTGGAACGTGAGCGTGCCCATCTGCGCGCACCAGACGGGGACGGCGATCTCGGTCGGGCAGATCTCCTCGGCGGCGCGGCCGGAGGGAAAGGTGATCTCGACGGCCTCGAGGTAGTCGGGAGCCCCCTTGGGGACGCGCTTCTGGTAGAAGCCCTCGGCGTCGTTGTCGCGCGGTCCGGTGGCCAGCCGGAAGCCCTCGCGGTAGCCGTCCGGCCAGCGCTCGAGCGCGGTCGGCCGGTCGCGCAGCGCCCGCATCAGGCCGTCGCCGACCGCGACGACGTACTCGGCCACCATCAGCTTGGTGACCTCCGGCGTCCGCTCGGTGGCCTCGTAGATCACCCGGTCCGGGCTGGAGACCCGGACCTCGCGGTCGCCTGCCTGCACCATCGCCGCCGGGGTCTTCGCCATGCGACGAACCCTATGCCTGGTCGGCCGGCTCCAGGGTGAGGCTGATCGAGTTGATGCAGTAGCGGTCGCCCGTGGGAGTGCCGTAGCCGTCGGGGAAGACGTGGCCGAGGTGCGAGCCGCAGTTGGCGCAGCGCACCTCGACCCGCTTCATGCCGTGGGAGTCGTCCTCGAGGTACTCGATCGTGTCGCTGATCGGCTGGTAGAAGCTCGGCCAGCCGCAGCCCGAGTGGAACTTCGTGTCGGACTCGAACAGCTTGGCCTGGCAGGCCTTGCAGCGGTAGACACCGGTGGTCTCGGTGTCGGTGTACTCGCCGGTGAAGGCCCGCTCGGTGCCGGCCTGGCGGAGCACCTGGTACTCCTCGGGCGTGAGCGCGGCGCGCCACTCCTCGTCCGTCTTCTCGACCTCGTATGCCATGTCTCCGAGCGTACTCAGCGGCTCACGCCGCCACGCCCGCGACGGGCATCCCGGCGGCCCGCCAGGCGGCGAATCCGCCGATGACGTCCGTCGCCCGGTGTACCCCGATGCTCCGCAGCGCGTCGGCGGCGAGCGAGGAGGTGTAGCCCTCCTGGCACAGCACGATGACCCGGCGGTCGTACGACGCCTCGGGCAGGCGCGCGTCGCTGCGCGGGTCGAAGCGCCACTCGAGCACGTTGCGCTCGATCACGAGGGCCGGCAGCCAGCCGGCCAGGTCGCCCTCGCGGGCGCGCTGTGCCGCCGGGCGGATGTCGACGAGCAGGGCGCCGAGCGCGACGAGCTCCTGGAAGGCGGCCCGGGCGGTGACCCGGTCGAGCCGGGACCGGGCGTCGGCGAGGAGGGCGTCCACGCCGTCGTACCGCACGGGGTGGGAGACGGGGGCGAGCGTGCTCACCACTCCTCCCCCGCGCGCTCGACGCCGAGCACCTCGAGCCGGTCGCCGTGGAACCGGAACCGGGTCATCGTGTGCAGCCGTGGGGAGTAGGCGTGCAGCGAGAGGGCGGGGCGCGTGCCGGCATTGCGGACGTCGTGCGCGTAGCCCGCGCCGAACGCCTTGCCGTCCCCCGGCCCCACGTCGACCAGCTGCAGGCCGCCGTCGAAGGTGTGCTCGGTGAGCCGGCCCTCGAGGACGGTGAAGGCGCCCGAGGACGGACCGTGGTCGTGCCAGTCGGTGCTGGCACCCGGCGGCCAGGAGATCAGCCAGAGCTCGTAGTCGTCGGTCGCGAGGAGGCGGATCCACGAGCGCTCGTGCGGGTCGTGGTCGAGGAGCTGGAGGAGGTCGGGATCGGTCGCGTGGTCGCGCACGACCTCGAGCAGGGGCAGGACGGCGAGCTGGGTGAAGTGCGAGGCAGCGGAGCGTCCGGTCATGACTCCATAGTGGAGTAATTCAATAGACTTTGCAAGTAGAGCGGCGCGCCACGCAGCGCCGTCAGATCAGGGCAGCGTCGCCAGCAGCTCGGCGAAGGTCACCCGCCGGCCGGTGTAGAACGGGACCTCCTCGCGCACGTGGCGTCGGGTCTCGGAGCCGCGCAGGTGGCGCATCAGGTCGACGATCCGGGTCAGGTCGTCGGCCTCGAAGGCGAGGATCCACTCGTAGTCCCCGAGCGCGAAGCTCGGGACCGTGTTGGCCCGGACGTCGGGATAGCCGCGCGCCATCTGACCGTGCTCGGCGAGCAGGCGACGCCGCTCGGCGTCCTCGAGGAGGTACCACTCGTAGGAGCGGACGAAGGGGTAGACCGCGGCGTACGCGTGGGCGCGCTCGTCGGCGAGGAACGCCGGGAGGTGGCTGCGGTTGAACTCGGCGGGACGGTGCAGCGCCATCTGCGACCACACCGGGGCCAGCCGGGCGCCGAAGGAGGTGCGCCGCAGGCGGTGGTAGGCGTCCTGCAGCCGGTCGCTCGTGGCCGCGTGCCACCACACCATCAGGTCGGCGTCGGCGCGCAGTCCCGCGACGTCGTACAGGCCGCGGACGACGACGTCCTCGGCGGCCAGGTCGGCCAGGAGCGACTCGAGCTCGGCGGTCTCGTCCTTGCGCACCACCTCGTCGGACCCGAGGGGCTGCTCGAGCCGGAACACCGACCACATGGTGAAGCGGATCGTGTCGTTGAGCTCGTTGATCTTCGCCGCGTTGGTCTTGAGGTGCGCCTGCGGGTCCTGGTCCGACATGCCCCCATTCTGCCGCGCGCTCATTCCCTCCCGTAGCCGGCCTCCCGGGCCTTGACGATCGCGTCGGCGCGGCCGGTGGCGTGCAGCTTGGCGTAGATCGCCGAGACCGCGTTGCGGACGGTCTTGTTGGAGACATAGAGCGCGGCCGCGATCTCGTCGTTGCTCCGTCCCGCGGCGATCCGCCGGAGGACGTCGCGCTCGCGGTCGGTCAGCTCGGGGAAGGGCTCGTCGGCGGCCCGGGCGGCGGGGAGGGCACCGGCGAAGAAGCCCGCCACCTTGGCGGCCAGGCTGGCGCCGAACACCATGCCGCCCGCGGCCGCCGAGCGGATCGCGTGCTGGACCTCCTCGGCACCGGCCCCCTTGAGCAGGTAGCCGCAGGCGCCGGCCCGGATGGCGCTGAGCACGGTGTCGTCGTCCTCGTTCATCGTCAGCATCACGACCCGCAGGGCGGGGTCGCGGCCGGTGAGGAAGCGGGTCGCCTCGATGCCGTCGAGGTGCGGCATCTGGATGTCCATCACCACCAGGTCCGGCGCCGTCTCCTCGACGACGTGCAGCGCCTCCCGGCCGTCGGCGGCCGAGCCGACGACCTCGATCCCGTCGAGCGCCCCCAGCAGGGAGGTCAGCCCGTCGCGGACGATCTGGTGGTCGTCGACCACGACGACCCGGACCGGTCCGGCGGTGGTGCTCATGCGGGGCTCCTCAGCGGCAGGCGGGCCCGGACGACGGTGCCGCCGTCCGGTGGGCTGGTGATGGTCGTGGTGCCGCCGAGCTCGGCGGCGCGCTCGCGGAGACTGGCGAGACCGACGCCGGCGGCCCGGTCGGCGGGGATGCCGCGCCCGTCGTCGGCGACCTCGACCACCAGCGCGTCGTCGCAGGCCTCGACGACCAGCCGGGCGCTGTGGGCCGCGGCATGCCGGGCGACGTTGGTGAGCGCCTCCCCCGCGATCCGGTACGCCGCGACCTCGACCGCCGCGGGCAGCCGGAGGTCGTCGGGGGCGGTCACGGCGAGCGGTACGGCGAGGTGCTCGGCCTGCTGGCGCAGCGCACCGACCAGGCCGCGGTCGTCCAGCGCCGGGGGACGCAGGTCGTGCACGAGGCGGCGTACGTCGGCCACGACCTCCTGCACCTGGGCGCTGACCGTCTCCAGCTGGGCGCGGGCCCGGTCCGGGTCGCGCTCGACGGTCATCCGGGCCGCCTCGAGCTGGAAGACGATGCCGCTCAGCGCCGGCCCGAAGCCGTCGTGCAGGTCGCGCCGCATCCGGCGGCGCTCCTCCTCGCGGGCGGTGACCAGTCGCTCGCGGCTGTGCTGGACCTCCTCGGCGAGCTGGCTGGTGCGGGCGGCGGTCGCGGCCTGGCGGACCAGGTCGCCGAGGAGCTCCTCGTCGCGGACCGTGAGCCGGCTGCGCAGGCCGCGGGCGGGCAGCACCAGCCGGCCGATCGTGGTGTCGCGCCAGGTGATCGGCAGCGTGCGCACCTCGGCCGGGCGCTCGCCGAAGGTGGTCACCAGGCGCTCCCCGTGGCCGCGGTCGACCTCGACGCTGACGAACGGGACGGCGAACGCGGAGGCCACGGCCCGCGCGACCGCGGCGAGCTGCTCGGTGGTGTCGTCGGTGTTCTCCAGCGTGGACGCGAGACCGGCGACGGCGTCGTACCGGTTGCCGCGCTCGCCGAGCATGAGCCGGCGCACACCGGCGGAGAGCCGCTGCCGCAGCGGGCCGTAGAGGACGACGCAGACGATGAGCACCACGCCGACGACCTGGGCCTGGGTCAGCTCGTCGTCGAGGAGCAGGGTGAACAGCCACAGCACCAGCGCGTCCGCGGCGACGAGCACCGCGAAGACGGCGGCCAGCACGGCGGTGCGGGCCAGCAGGTCCTGGATCGACACCAGCGTCGGGCGGACGATCGCGATCGTCATCGCCATCGGGGGCACGACCGACGCCACGAGGGCGCCGACGAAGTCGCTGTCGGGCACCGAGAGGGCCATGGTCGCCACGGTCACGACGAGGATGACGATGACGCTCCACAGCAGCCAGCGCATCCGGTCGCGCTCGAGGCCCTCCGAGCGGCGGTAGCGCACGATCACGGAGAGCAGCGCGAAGAAGAAGCCGGCGATGCCGAGCGAGAGGCCGAGTGTCGCGAGCCCGTCGCCGTGCCCGGAGAGGGCGCTGATCGAGGTCGGGTTCTCGTCGACGCCGGGCGGCAGACCGGCGATCGCCCGGTCGCCCTCGGCCGGCAGGACGAGGAAGCACAGGCCGCTGATCGCCATCGCGACCGTGGCCACCCAGGACGCCGTGCGCCAGCGTCCGGGCAGGAAGCGGCCGGTCGGGAAGATCATGACCAGCACCGCGGTCACCGCCGTCAGGTAGGACCCGAAGCGGTTGAGGAACCACAGCGCGAAGGTCATCCCCGGCCACGCGCCGGTCTCGCGCAGGCCGGACAGGATGTAGCTCTGCGCGAAGCCGTCGAGCGCCCAGAAGATGCCGGAGCCGGCGAGCACCCAGCCCACCCGCTGTCGTGGATCCTTCATCAGGATGATCCCGGCGAGCACGCCGAGCAATGCGCCGATCAGCGTCCAGGGCCACCCGGGGCCGAGGGAGACGTCGTAGCCCAGCCCGGAGGTGGGTGCACCCGCGTCGAGCCAGACGGTGACCGGAACGAGCGCGACGCACACGGCGGGGACGACGAGGACCGCGACGGCCCTCAGGCCGCGCGGGCGGGTGACGGCCTGCTCCTGCACCGGCACATTGTGCAGCCGGTCCGCACCCCCATGGTGCGGACCGGCCGAATTGGACGGCCCGCTCACGCGCGGCCGCGGAACGCCTTGTCGCCGGCGAGGAAGCCGATCGCGATCACGACCAGGCCGATCGGCCCCGTCATGCCGGCCATGTACTGCAGCGGCGAGATGCCGAGCAGCAGGGTGAGACCGCCGCCGAGAAGGCCGACGAGACCGATCCACTTCGGGACGGCGCCCTGACGGGCCGCGCCGAAGAGCGTGATGCCGGACAGGCCGAGCAGGCCCCAGCACCACGGGACGGTGCCGATCCAGTGGTTGAACATCGCGGCGTCCTCGGGAACGACGATCTCGGGGTCTCCGGCGGCGAAGATGAACTCGGTGTCGAGACCGGAGCCGACGACGAGCATGATCGCGGTGACCAGGACGCCGGAGAAGGCCACGAGCGGCAGGATGCTGTCGGCCGCGACGGTCGTCCGCAGCCGGCGGAACAGCCCGGCGGCGAACACGACCATCAAGACGGCGCCGATCATCGCGCTCAGGTGGAACGCGAGCATCTGCGGCACCTGGTCGCCCAGGCGCTCGGAGATGGCGGCGGCGTCGCCCTGGATCTTCTCGTCGTAGACGGCGTCCACCATCGAGGACGAGACCATCATCACGACGCCGGCGAGCCCGGCTCCGAGGCCGGCCAGCGCCCAGCGGGTCGGCGGGTAGACGACCGGCTCGTCGCGTGGCTCGGTCCGGTCGAGTGCGGTCGGGGGGACGTGGGTCTGTGCTGTCATGACAGGACCATCGCGGGCCCGGTGTCCCGCGGGACAGGGACAACGGGGCAAGGTTCGACGGGCCGCCTGTCAGGCGAGCAGGCCGGCGACCGCGCCGTGGGCGGAGGCGATCGTGGCCGGGATGCCGACGCCGTCGTACGCGGCACCGCAGACGGCGAGGCCCGGCACCCGCGCGACGGCGGCCCGGAGACGGGCGATGCGCTCCGCGTGCCCGACCCAGTACTGCGGGAGTCCGCCGCCCCAGCGCTGCACGACCGCGTCGACGGGAGCCGCGCTGAGCCCGGTCGCGGCGGCGAGGTCGGCGAGGGAGGCCCGGACCAGGGCGTCGTCGGGGACCTGGAGGCCGGCCTCCTCGCCGTAGCGGCCGAGGGAGGTGCGCAGGACCAGCAGGCCCTCCCCCGCGGCCCGCACCCAGTCCCACTTGGCGAACGAGAAGGTCGAGGCCTTCACCCGCCGCCCGTCCACCGGCGGGACGAGGAAGCCGGAGGCGCCGGTCTCCAGCGCCTCCGCCACGCCGGGGTCGTCGGAGCGGAACGCGAAGGTCACGAGGGCGACCGAGGCGTAGGCGATCCCCGCGAGGTCGACGGCCGCGGCGGGCGCGACGTCGGCGAGCAGCCGGGCGCTCGGCGCCGCCGGGGTCGCGAGGACGAGCAGGTCGCTCACCTCGTCACCGGCCGGGGTGGTCGTCACGAACCCCGACGAGGTACGACGCAGCGCGGTCACCGGCGCGTCGTAGCGGAGCTCCGCGGAGCCGCGGTCGCGCAGGTCGGCGTCGAGCGCGGCCGGGAGCCGCCACATGCCTCCGGCGACGGCGGCGAACACCGGCGGGGCGCCGGTCGGCGGTGCCGGGAGGGTGACCTCCGGCCGGGTCAGCAGGTCGAGCAGCTGGGGCGCGGCGGCACGGGTGGAGATGCGCCGGGCCTGGCCGGCGTAGACCCCGCCGAGGAGCGGCTCGACGAGGCGGTCGACCACCTCGTCGCCGTACCGGGCGCCGACGAGGTCGCCGACCGAGACGTCACCGTCGGGATGGCCGTCGGGGTGGGCGACGGCCTGGTGGCGGGCGCGGTCGAGGCCCTCGGCGGAGAGGATCCCGGACTCCGCGAGGTCGTCGAGGTCGACCGGAGCCCCCATCACGGTGCGCGGCAGGCGGCGCAGCGCGTCCCGGGTCCAGACCCGCGAGGTGGCGGCGGTGGGGTGGACGAGCGGCAGGGCGAGGTCGGTCGCCAGCGCGACGCCTTCGGGACGCCGGTGCAGCATCGCCTCGGCGCCGACGTCGACGGTGACCCCGGCGACCTCACCGGAGCGGAGCTTGCCGCCGGGACGGTCGGTGGCCTCGAGCACGAGCACGTCGATCCCGGCCTCGGCCAGGTCCCGGGCGGCCGTCAGCCCGGCGATCCCCGCCCCCACCACGACCGCCCGGCTCATGGCCCCAGCGTAGTGAGCGCGCCCGGTCGGTCAGGCCTGGGTGGCGACCCGGTCCTCGAGCAGCGCGGCGGACACGTCCCCGGTCACGCCCCGCGAGGCGGCGGCCCGGCCGACGACGAACACGTAGGCCAGGAACGCCGCCTCGGCGAGCACGCCGATCGCGATCCGGGCCCAGGTGGGCAGCGGCGACGGTGTCACGAACGCCTCGATGATGCCGCTGACGAACAGGCACACCGCGAGCCCGAGCGCGACGGTGACCGCGGTCCGGCCGGCTCGCGCGAGGGATCCGGCCCGCGACAGCTGACCGGGCTCGATCCACGACCAGAACAGCCGCAGGCCCACCCCGCCGGCGACGAAGACGCAGGTCAGCTCGAGCAGGCCGTGCGGGATGATCAGCCCCCAGAACAGCTCCCCACGGTCGTGGCGGGTCATGATCGAGCCGACGATCGCGAGGTTCGCGACGTTCTGGAAGAGCAGGTAGAGCACCGGCAGCCCGAGGATCCCGAGGGCGATGCACAGCGCGCTCACCCAGGCGTTGTTGATCCACACATGGGCGGCGAAGGCGCCGGCGGCGTTCTCGCTGTAGTAGCTCTCGAAGTCGCTGTCGACCAGCTGGTCGACCTCCTGCGGCGAGAGCAGGCTCTGCTCCACCTGCGGGTGCTGCCCGAGCCAGATCATCATCACCGCGACCACGACGACGTTGCCGGCCACGCACCCCAGCCACCACCAGCGCAGCTGGTAGAGCGCCGCCGGGAACCGCTCGGTGAAGAAGCCCGCCAGCCCGCGCCAGCTCGGCACCCGGGCCGCCAGCATCGCGATCCGCGCCCGCCCGAGCAGCGAGGAGAGGTGGGCGACGAGCTCACCGTCCGGCGCGGACGTGCGCACGACGGACAGGTGGGTCGCCACCTGTTGGTAGCGGTCGACCAGCTCGTCGGCCTCCGCCCCCGTGCGCCGCCGCTGGCGCACCAGCTGGTCCAGCCGGACCCAGGCGTGGGAGTGGGCCGCCACGTAGGCGTCGAGGTCGATGCGCGGCACGGGCAGAGCCTATCCGTGAGCACGGGCGCCCCCCTGTGCCCGCGGCGGCCCGACCCGACGACCAGCGCTTCGTATATACTCGTCGTATGTCCGTGGTCACCAGGCTGTTCCTGTCGAACAGGACCCAAGCCGTCCGCCTTCCCAAGGCCGTCGCGTTCGACGCGTCGGTGTCCGAGGTCGAGATCGACATCGTCGGCGACGCTCGGGTGATCCGTCCCGCCGGCTCGCGGATCGATGCGTTCTGGAGCAGCGACCTGCGGGTCAGTGACGACTTCGCCCGCGAGCAGCCCGAAGCGCCGCAGGAGCGGGCCTGGGCATGACACCGGGCCACCGTCACCTGCTCGACACGGATATCGCCATCGAGCTCCTCCGCAAGCGGGACGTGGCGCTGCGGGAGGCCTGGCGGGCTGCGGGCCGGGCGGCCGCGTCGTCGGTCTCCTTGTTCGAACTCCGCTTCGGCGCTGCCCGCAGCGCCGAGCCGGCTCGCAACGACCTCGCCGTCGACGAGCTGGCCGCCGCCGTCGACTTCCTCGACTTCGACGCGGAGGCGGCAGCACACGCCGGTGACATCCGCGCCGACCTCGCCCGCCGCGGCACACCGATCGGCGCCTACGACATCATGATCGCCGGGCATGCCCGGTCCCGCGGGCTGATCGTGGTGACCCGCAACGAGCGCGAGTTCCGGCGGATCGACGGCCTCCGCGTCGAGCGCTGGTGAGACTCGCCCGCGTCGTAGGCTGAACGCCGATGCCCCCGTCCGACTTCGCCACCGTCACCGCCGACGACCTCGTCACCGGCGAGGGCGTCGCGCTCGACCTGCCCGCGGCCTCGCTCGGGCTGCGGATGGCCAGCGGCCTCATCGACGTCCTGGTCACGCTGTTCACCTTCGTGGCGCTGTTCATCCTGCTCACCGTGGCGGCCTCGCCGTTCGCCGACGCCGCGCTCTTCGGCGCCGCGACCGTGCTGACGACGGTGCTGACGTTCCTGGTCCTGCCGACCACCGTGGAGACGCTGACCCGCGGCCGGTCTCTGGGCAAGCTCGCCCTGGGGCTGCGTGCCGTCCGCGACGACGGCGGGCCGATCAGCCTCCAGCACGCGCTGGTCCGGGCGCTGATCGGGTTCGTGGAGATCTACGCCTTCTCCGGGGCGCCGGCGTTCTTCTCGATCATGCTGAGCACCCGGGGCAAGCGGCTCGGCGACTACGCGGCCGGCACCTACGTGGTCCGCGAGCGGGTGCCGCTGCGGCTGCCGCAGCCGCCTCCCCTGCCGCCCGCACTGGCGTCCTGGGCGCGGCGGACCGACCTCGGCGCGCTGCCGACGGGCACGGCCCTGGCCGTGCGCCAGTTCCTGGGCCGGCTCGGCACGCTCGATCCCGGCTCGCGCGACCGGGTCGGCCGCGCCCTGCTCGCCGACGTGCTGCCGTACGTCGCGCCGCCTCCGCCCCCGGGCGCGCCGGCGGAGCTGGTGCTGATGGCCGTCGTCGCGGAGCGCCGCGAGCGCGACCTCGCCCGGCTCCGGCGCGACGCCGAGCTGCGCGACCGGCTGCTGGCCTGACCCCGCGCGCACGCCCGCTGGGTAGGTTGGGCCGCATGACGCAGGTCAACGAGCCGCAGGCGTTCCCCGCCGGGACCACCCGGCGCACCCCCGCCGGCCCGGGCACACCGCTGTCGACCGACGAGCTGGCGCGCGCGACCGAGGCGATCGGCCGGGTGTCGGACGCGTTCTCCAGCCGGGTCGTGGGTCAGCACCGGATCCGCACCGCGCTGCTGGTCACCCTGCTCTCGGAGGGGCACGTCCTGCTCGAGAGCGTGCCCGGTCTCGCGAAGACGCTGGCCGCCTCGACGCTCGCTCAGGCGGTCAGCGCGCGCTTCGCCCGCATCCAGTGCACCCCGGACCTGCTCCCCAGCGACATCATCGGCACCCAGGTCTACGACCCCCGCCGTCACGAGTTCGAGACCCAGCTCGGCCCCGTGCACGCCAACTTCGTGCTCCTCGACGAGATCAACCGCGCCAGCGCCAAGACCCAGTCGGCACTGCTGGAGGCGATGCAGGAGCGGCAGACGTCGATCGCCGGCACGATCCACCCGCTGCCGGACCCGTTCATGGTGCTGGCCACCCAGAACCCCATCGAGGAAGAGGGCACCTACGTCCTCCCCCACGCCCAGATGGACCGCTTCCTGCTCAAGGAGATCGTCGACTATCCCAGCGAGGACGACGAGCTGACGGTCCTCGACCGGATCGACGACGGCATCCTCGGCCAGCACATGACCGACGTGGCGGCGGTGGTGACCCCCCAGGAGGTCGCCGAGCTGCAGGACCTGGTCCGCCGGGTGTACGTCGACCCGGCGATCCGCCGCTACATCACCGCGGTGGTGCGGGCCACCCGCGACGTCACGGGGCTCCTCGGGCCCGAGCTCGGCAACTACGTCGAGATCGGCGCCAGCCCTCGCGGGTCGATCGCGTTCTTCCAGGCCGCCCGGGCGATGGCGGTCGTCCAGGGCCGGCACTACGTGATCCCCGAGGACGTCCGCGAGCTGCGGCACAGCGTGCTGCGCCACCGGCTCCACCTCAGCTTCGAGGCACTCGCCGACCGGGTCCGTCCCGAGACGGTCATCGACGCCGTCTTCCGGGCGGTCCCGACCCCGTGAGGCGCGCATGACCGCGCACCTGACCCGGATCACCTCGCGACTCTCGATCCACGCCCACCGCAAGGTGCGCGGGCTGCTCGAGGGCGAGTACGCCGCGATCCACGCCGGGCGGGGCATCGACTTCAACGACCTGCGCGAGTACGTCCGCGGGGACGACGTGAAGGACATCGACTGGAAGGCGTCGGCCCGCAGCCGGCAGCTGCTGGTCAAGCGGTACGTCGCCGAGCGCAAGCACACCGTGCTGCTCTGCGTGTCGACGGGACGCAGCATGGCCGCGCTCGCGGGCGTCGGCAGCGAGCGCGGCGTCCCGACCTCGAAGCGCGACCTGGCGGTCTTCGTCGCGGGCGTCACCGGGCACCTCGCGGTGCAGCACGGCGACCTGGTCGGCCTGGTCCACGGCGATGCGGACCATCAGCACGTCTCCCGCCCGGGCAGCGGCGACCTCCACCTCGAGCGACTGCTCGGCACGGTGCACCAGGCGATCCGGGCCGACGGGCCGCCCGGCGACCTCACCGCCCTGCTGCGCCACGTCGTGCGCACCATCCGGCGACGCACGATCCTGCTCGTCGTCACCGACGAGCCCGCGGTCACCGAGGAGCAGGCGACACTGCTGCGCCGCCTCGCCGTCCAGCACGAGGTGCTCTTCTTGACGGTCGGCGACCTCGACCCGACGACGCCGGCGATGTCCGGGCATCGCCTCGTCGACATCGACGCCGGCGTGGAGGTGCCGGCCTGGCTGCGTCGCGACGCGCGGCTGCACCGCGAGCTCGCCGCGCTCGTCGCCGACCAGACCCAGGAGATGCGGCGGCGTCTCGACCAGCTCGGCATCGTGCAGGAGCAGGTCCGCGACCTCGACGGCGCGGTCACCGCCGTCTTCCGCCTGCTGGAGAGGCACCGTCATGCCCGCCGTCGCTAGCCCGGTCGTGCGCGCCGACCTGCCCGCGGAGTTCTCCGGCCCCGTCGGGTACGCCGACCGGTGGCTGTGGATCGCGGTCGGGGTCGCGGGGGCCCTGGTCGTCTACTACCTGCTCGCCTGGTGGCTCACCCGGCCCGAGCGGCCGCCCTCGGTCGAGCGCACCGACCTGCCCGACGTACGCCGGGAGCATCTGGCCCGGATCGACCTGATCGACGAGCAGGTGCGGTCCGGCGGGCTCGCGGCGCGCGAGGGCCACCAGCAGCTCAGCGAGGTGGTCCGCGACTACGTCGCCGCGGTGACGCCGCTGCCCGCGCGCACGATGGCGCTCGCCGACTTCCGCGACCGCGCGCCCGCGGCCCTGGTCGCGGTGCTGGAGCTCGTCTACCCGCCGGAGTTCGCGCCCGACGAGACGGTCGCGCGCGACCGGTTCGACGTCGCCGTCCGGCAGGCGCGCGACCTCGTCGGCTCGTGGAGCGTCCCCGGGAGCGCCGGCTGATGTGGGACAGCGAGGCGACGACGTTCCGGTGGCCGTGGCTGGCCCTGGGCCTGGCAGCGCTCGTGGTGCTGCTCCTCGTGCTGTGGCTGCGCCCGTGGCGGCGATCCGAACCCACCGGCGCGGCGTACGTCGCCCACGCGGCCCGGCTGCGCGCGCTGCCGCGCTACCGCACCCTCGTGCGCCGGCAGGTCGTCCTCGGCACCTGCCTCACCGTGGCGGCGCTGGTGGCCTGCGCGGGGGCGGTGGTGCTGTCCGGCCGGCTGCACCAGCGCCAGACGATGACCCAGGAGGACCGCACCCGCGACATCGTGCTGTGCCTCGATGCGTCGGGCTCCATGGCGGAGGTGGACGCACAGGTGCTGCGCGAGTTCCGCACGATCATCTCCGGCCTGCGCGGCGAGCGGGTCGGGCTGACCATCTGGAGCGGCGCGGCGATCTCCGTGTTCCCCCTGACCGACGACTACGAGTACGTCGTCGAGCAGCTCAGCGCGGCCGAGAAGGCGTTCGCGTCCGGTGACGTCTACAGCGACGACTACGCGATCTTCACCGCCGGCACGGTGCTGGACTGGGACGTCCAGTCCCAGATGGGCGACGGACTGGCCTCCTGCGTGCAGCGCTTTGACCGCCGCGACGAGGAGCGCAGCCGCGCGATCGTCCTCGCCTCCGACAACGAGCCGATCGGCACCGGGATCTTCACCGTGCCCGACGCCGCCGACTACGCCCGCGACGAGAAGGTCGTCGTGCACGGCATCGCCGCCCCCAAGACGGCCGAGCGACCGGCGGCCGTTCAGGAGTTCGAGGCCGCGACCAGCGCCACCGGCGGCACCTTCTCGCTGCTCGGCGAGGACGGCAGCACCAGCACCGTGATCGACGCGATCGCCGACCTGGACGCGAAGCCGATCAAGCGACCCCCGCTGGTGCAGGTCGTCGACCGGCCGCAGCTCGGGACCTGGCTGCTGGGGATCGGGCTCGCCGGGCTGGCGCTGCTGTGGGTCGCGCAGGCCGGGCTCGTCCTGCGTGACCGACGTGAGGAGGGCGCGGGATGAGCCCGGCCACCGCGACCGCCCTCGTCCTGGCCCGGCGGCTCGGGATCGTGCTGCTGTTCGTCGTGATCCTGCTGCGGCCGGGCTTCGGTCGTGCCGATGTCCCGACCCAGCTCGCCGACGTCGACGTCGTCGTGGTCATCGACCGGACCCGGTCCATGGCCGCGCTCGACCACCCCGGCGACGCGGGTCAGCAGCCCCGGATCACCGGCGCCAAGGCCGACCTGGCCGCGCTCGCCGAGGCGCTGCCCGGAGCCCGGTTCGGGATGCTCGCGTTCGGCACCGACGCCCGGGTCGTGCTGCCCTTCACCTCCGACAGCGCCGCGTTCGGCGCCGCGGTCGAGACGCTCTACCTCGAGGGCCCCAAGGACGGCGTGGGCTCCCGGGCCGACCGCCCGGTGCCCGAGCTGCGGGACATGCTCGAGAGGGCCGCGAGCAAGGCACCCGAACGACGCCGGATCGTGGTCTACGTCGGCGACGGCGAGGACACGACGAGCGAGGGCGACGACGCGTCGTACGCCGACCTCGACGACCTCGTGGCCGGCGGCGTGGTGCTCGGCTACGGCACGCCGGAGGGAGCGCCCATGCCGCAGGACGACGCGCTGGACGGGTCGCTGGGCTACGTGCAGGACCCCGAGACCGGCGACACCGCCGTGTCCCGGGCCGATCCGGACCGGCTGCGGGAGATCGCCGACGAGCTCGGGGTGCCCTTCGAGCACCGCACCGGGCCGGGCAGGCTCGAGGAGGTCGCCGAGTCGTTCCGGGCGTCGTACTCCGACGGCGCGGGCGGCCGCGAGCGCCCGGCGAAGCACGACCTGACCTGGCTGGCCGCCGTGCTGCTGCTCGGCCTGCTGCTGCTGGAGCTGCACGCCGGCTGGCGGGCCGTGTGGTCCTCCCGGCACACGTTGGCGCCGGCCCGTGCCGCCGACCGTCCCGACCACGTACGGCGGCAGGAGGTGCCGCGGTGAACACGCTCCCCGACCGGCCCGCGCACCCCCGACGACGCCTGCGGCGCGTGCTCCTCCTGGCCGGCCTGCTGCCCACCCTGGTGCTCGTGGCCTACACCCTCAAGGTGGCGCTCATGCTCCAGGCCAACGCATCCGGTCGCGACGCCTTCGACCGGGGCGACCACGACGCCGCGGCGGCCGACTTCGCCGACACCCGACGGCTCAACTGGTTCGAGCCCTGGGTGGCCGCGTTCGACGCCGGCACCGCCGAGCACGCCCGCGAGCGGTACGACGACGCGATCTCCGCCTACGAGACGGCACTCGAGGACGTCCCGCACCGCGACGAGTGCACGGTGCGGATCAACCTCGCCCTCGCCCACGAGGCCGTCGGCGACGCCGCACTGGAGGCAGGAGCGCCCGAGGACGCCCGCGCGTCCTTCGAAGCGGGCATCGAGGTCCTCGCCGCGGGACGGTGCCCGACCGACGCGGGACGGGGCGAGGACCAGAGCGCCGACGCGGCCGCGGTGGACAAGCGGCTGCGCGACAAGCTGGCGCAGAGCCAGCCCCCGCCGGAGCAGCCGCAGCAGCAGCCGGAGGAGCCGCCGCAGTCCGAGGACCCCGGTGAGTCCGACCCGCGCCGCGACCGGCTGGACGAGCAGAACGACCGGGGCCTCGAGCAGCGGCACCAGGACGAGGAGCTCTACGAGGACGACGACTACACGCGTCCCGACACCTGGTGAGGCCTCAGCGCCGCCTGTGCCGCCGACTCCGCCTGCGCCGCAGCAGCGCGACGGCGAGGAGGACGCCGAGCACGGCGCCGATCTGCTTGCCGTAGCTCTTCAGGAGCACGGGCAGTACCGCCGAGCCCAGATCGAGCGCGTCGTCGTCGGCGACCGGGCGCACCGGCGCCGGAGCAGGTGGCGGGGCGGGTGTCGGGGCGGGGGCCGAGGCCGGTCCCGCGTCCGGATCGCCCGACGGCGCGGCCACGGCCGCGGCGCCGGTCGACTGCGAGGCCGGGCCGGCGTCCTGGTCGGCCGGCTCCGCGGGCGGGGCGAGCCGCTGCTCGAGACAGGAGACGAACTGCCCCAGCAGCTTGTCGGAGACGTCCTGCATCACGCCCCGGCCGAACTGGGCCGGCTTGCCGGTGATGGCAAGGTCGGTGACGACGTCCACCTGGGTGGCGCCGTCGCCGCCGGCGGCCGTCATGGTCACGGTGACCTTGGCGCCCGCCGTGCCGTTGCCCCGCTTGTCGCGCCCCTTCGCGTCGACCACGAAGCGGTGCGCCGCCTCGTCGCGCTCCACGAACTTGCCGGAGCCGGCGTAGACCAGCGCGATCGGCCCGAGCTTGACCTTGCAGGTCCCCTCGAAGGTCGGCGCGCCGTCCTCGTCCTCCCCGACGGACGTCACCTGGGCCCCCGGGAAGCACTCGGCGAGGCCGCCGATGTCCTGGAAGTGCGCCCAGGTCGCGTCCAGCGACGTGGGGACGGTGAACGAGTGGCTGAGGTCCAAGGTCAGCCCCTCCCCGCGGCCGCGAGCACGGCCCGCCGGGTCAGCACCGTCGCGAGGTGCCGGCGGTAGTCGGCGTCGCCGTTGAGGTCGCTCGGCGGGCTGGTGCCGTCGGCGGCCAGCGCGGCGGCCGCCGCCACGCCCTCCTCCGTCGCGGGCTGGCCGGCCAGCATCTGCTCGGTGGCCCGGGCCCGGACCGGCGTCGAGCCCATGTTGGTCAGCCCGATCCGCGCCTCGGCGATGGTGTCGCCCTCGAGCCGCACGCTCGCGGCGACCGCCACGATCGGCCACTGGTGGGCGATCCGGACGAACTTCTCGTACGCCGCACCCCAGCCGTCGTACTTCGGGACGCGCACCTCGGTGAGGATCTCGTCGTCGGAGATCGCCGTCTCGAAGAGGTCGACGAAGAAGTCGGCCGCCGGGATCTCGCGGGTGCCCCCCGGGCCCTGGACGACGAAGGTCGCGTCGAGGGCCAGCGCCGGGGCACCGAGGTCCCCGGCCGGGTCGGCGTGCGCGAGAGCGCCGCCGAAGGTACCGCGGTGGCGCACCTGCGCGTCGGCGAGATGGGTGATCGCCTTGCTGATCAGCAGCGCGTGCTCGTGGACCAGCGGATCCTGGCCGACATCGTGGTGCGTCGTCATCGCGCCGATGGCGAGGTGGTCCCCACCGTCCCGCACGCCGCGCAGCGCCGGGATCCGGCCGAGGTCGATGACCCACTCCGGCGCGTTGAGCCGCATCCGGAGCACCGGGAGGAGACTCTGTCCCCCGGCGATGATCTTGGCGTCGTCACCGTGCTCGGCGAGGGCCGCCAGCGCCTCCTCGACCGAGGCCGGGGCGACGTACTCGAAGGCTGCGGGGATCACTGGACCTCTCCTTCCGCGCGGTCGACGGTGCCGGACATGCCCGTCGATGGATCGAAGTGCGGTGCGGCGGCGCCGGTGGTCTCCCCACCGGACCCGCCGCTGTTGATGGCCCGCCACACCCGCTCCGGCGTGCAGGGCATCGCGACGTCGTGGACGCCGTACGGGCGCAGCGCGTCGACGACCGCGTTCACGACCGCCGGGGTGGACGCGATGGTGCCGGCCTCGCCGACGCCCTTGGTGCCGAGCGAGTTGGTCGTCGCCGGGGAGGTGGTGTGGTCGAGGTCGAAGCTGATCGTGTCGGCCGCCGTCGGCAGCAGATAGTCGACGAACGAGCCGGTGACGAGGGTGCCGTTGTCGTCGTAGACCGCCTCCTCCCACAGCGCCTGTGCGATCCCCTGGACCAGGCCGCCGTGGACCTGGCCGGAGACGATGAGCGGGTTGATGACGTTGCCGATGTCGTCGCAGCACGCGTAGCTGCGCATCCGCACCTGACCGGTCTCGGTGTCGACCTCCACCGCGCACAAGTGGGTCCCGTGGGGGTAGTTGAAGTTCACCGGGTCGAAGGTCGCCTCGGAGTCGAGCGACGGCTCCACCCCGTCCGGCAGGTTGTGGGCGGCGAAGACGGCGGTCGCGATCTCGGTGATCGCGACGCCGGAGTCGGTCCCCTTGACGGCGAACCGGCCGCCGCTGAACTCGAGGTCGTCGACGGAGGCCTCGAGCAGGTGGGCCGCGATCGGCCGGGCCTTCTCGATCACCTTGTCGGCGGCCCGCACCAGGGCCTCGCCGCCGACGACCAGGCTCCGGGACCCATAGGTGTCCAGGCCCTTGTGGGAGATCTGGGTGTCGCCGTGCAGGACCTCCACGTCCTCGAACGGTACGCCGAGCCGGTCCGCCACGATCTGGCTGAACGCCGTCTCGTGTCCCTGCCCGTGGGCGGAGGCGCCGGTGACGACCTCGACCTTGCCGGTGGCCAGCATCCGGACCTCGGCGTGCTCCCAGCCGCCGGCGCCGTAGTTGAGGCTGCCCAGCACGCGGGAGGGCGCGAGGCCGCACATCTCGGTGAACGTGGAGACGCCGATGCCGAGCTGCACCCGGTCGCCCCGGGCCCGCCGCTCGGCCTGCTCGGCGCGCAGGGCGTCGTACCCGAACATCTCCTTGGCCCGCGCGGTGGCGGCCTCGTAGTTGCCGGAGTCGTACTCGAGACCGGCCACCGTGGTGAACGGGAACTCCTCGTGCTTGATCCAGTTCATCTCCCGGACCTCGAGCGGGTCCTTGCCCAGCTCGTGGGCGAGCTCGTCCATCAGCCGCTCGATCGCGAAGGTCGCCTCGGGCCGGCCGGCGCCGCGGTAGGCGTCGGTCCAGGTCTTGTTGGTGAGCACGTTCGTGGTCTGGAACTGGTAGGCCGGGAACTTGTAGATCGCGTTGAACATGAACGCCCCGAGCACCGGGACGCCACCGCCCACGATGGCGACGTACGCGCCGAGATCGGCGAGCAGGTCGACCTTGAGCCCGGTGACGTGGCCGTCCCTGGTCGCCGCGAGGGTGAGCCGCTGCCACTGGTCGCGACCGTGGTGGGCGGTGAGGAGCGACTCGCTGCGCGTCTCGGTGAACTTCACCGGCTTGCCCAGCCGGCGCGCCACCGCGAAGGCGATCATCTCCTCCGGCGTCTGCTGCAGCTTGCCGCCGAAGCCGCCGCCCACGTCCGGCGCGATGACCCGGATCTTCGACTCGGGCACGCCCGTGGTGGCGGCGATCGCGAAGCGCAGGATGTGCGGCACCTGGGTGGCCGACCAGACGGTGATCTGCTCGCCGGTCGGGTCGACGACCACGCTGCGCGGTTCCATGAACGCCGGGATCAGCCGCTGCTGGCGGTACTCCCGCTCGATCACGATGCCGTTCTCGCGCGCCTCCGCGATGGCCTGCTCGACGTCGCCGCCGGTGCCGGCCTCGGCCGAGTCGAAGCGCCAGACCGCGCTGACGTTGGTGCCGAGGTCGGGGTGCGCGATCGCGCCGCCGCTCTCGTGCGCGGCCGCCGCGTCCTTGAGGTCCAGCGCGGCCGGGAGCTCCTCGTAGTCCACCTCGACCAGCTCGGCCGCGTCGCGCGCCTCGGCGGCGCTGCGGGCGACGACGACGGCGACGGTCTCGCCGGCGAAGGCGACCCGGTCGGTCGGCATCGGCAGGTGCGCCGGCGTGACCTGGTCGGGGACGACGGGCCAGGCGTTGATGCACGCGCCCTGGCTCTCGCCGAGGTCGGCGCCGGTGAGGACGGCGACCACGTTGGGGCTCTGCTGGGCCGCCTCGGTGTCGATGCCGACGATCCGCGCGTGCGGGAACGGGCTGCGCACCATCGCCAGGTGCAGCATCCCGGGCAACGTGATGTTGTCGGTCCACCGCGTGCGGCCGGTGATGAGGCGCTGGTCCTCCTTGCGGCGCCGGTCGCGGCCGATCTCCGCGCCCGTGGTGGGCTCCTGGGTCGCGGTCATGCCGACGCCCCGCTCTCGCTCGTCGTACCCGCGGCGTGCTGCACCGCGCGCACGATGTTGTGGTAGCCCGTGCACCGGCACAGGTTGCCCTCGAGGCCGAGCCGGATCGCCTCCTCCGACGGGCTGGGGTTCTCGGCGAGCAGGTCGACGGTCTGCATGATCATGCCGGGGGTGCAGTAGCCGCACTGCAGGCCGTGGCACTCGCGGAACGCCTCCTGCACGGGGTGCAGCTGACCGTCCTCGCCGGCCAGTCCCTCGATCGTGGTGACCTCACCGCCGTCGGCCTGGACGGCCAGCACGTTGCAGGACTTCACGCTCCTGCCGTCGAGGTGGACGGTGCACGCGCCGCAGTTGCTGGTGTCGCAGCCGACGACCGTGCCGGTCTTGCCGAGCTTCTCCCGCAGGTACTGCACCAGCAGCATCCGGGGTTCGACGTCGTCGGCGACCCGCTGGCCGTCGACGGTGAGGTTGATCCGGGTCATGACTCTCCCTTGAGCGTGAGGGACCTGTGACCCGGCTCACGCTAGGGAGGGGTGGTTGGCGCGGGGTTGGTGAGCGAGCTCATCCCCTGCCCGAAATGCGCTGTGCTGCGCTCAGCACCCACCAGGTGAGTGCCGAGCGCAGCACAGTGACGCGAGCCGCAGGCGTCAGCCCAGGTCGACGATCGCGGCCACGGGGCCGCCGCCCTCGGGGCCCTGGTGGGCGGCCGAGACCGACACGAAGACGGCCGGGTCGCCGGTCACGGCGGCGGTGACGCCACCGACGCACGACTTGATCTGACGGTGCCAGTGCACGTCGGAGTCGTCGAGCATCGCGTTGCGACGGCCACGGACCTCGCCGTTCTGCGACGCCTCGCACTTGAGGAAGACGTTGACCAGCCGGCCCTGCAGGTCGGAGGTGTGCGGGCGCTCGGGCAGGTCGAGGCCGGCGTCCTTGATCGCGTTCCAGATGCCGTCCTGGTCGAGGGCGTCGTTCATCACCGAGTGGCCGATGCGGTAGCGGCCACCGACACCCTTGGCGTTGCCCACGACGACGATCTGCGCCTGGTCGAGCTCGACACCCGACGAGCACGAGGCGACCGACGAGTAGAGGTCGCGGTTCTTCATGACGTCCTCGTCCTTCGGCATCTCGATCTCGCCGAGGGCGACGGCGATGCCGAGGCCCGTGACGCCGTTGGACAGGTCCATCGACTCGTGGGTGTGCTCGGTCCAGACCTCCTTGCCGCGGCTGTGCGCGTCGCGGATGGTGTGGATCGTGAGCAGCGGGGTCTTGGTCTGCACGTAGTGCACGTCCGCCGGGTCGGTGATCCCGGCGCGCTCCATGGCGACCTTCACGCCGGCGGCGACCTTCTCGATCATCGCGACGTACCCGATCTCCTCGGGCAGGATCGGCTCGCTCATCGCGAAGCCGACGGTGAGGCGCTGCTCCTCGCGGCTCGGGTCGTCCTCGGCGACGTCGGTCGTGGCGAAGATGGTGGCGTGGGGGCTGATCACGCCGTCGGTGCCGCCCGACCAGACGATCGGGACCTGCTTGACCTGGTCGGCGGGCGCACCCTTCTCGACGAGCACCTCGCGGAAGGCACGGTCGGCGATGATCCGGGTGTAGTCGTTCACCCCGCCGTTGCCCTCGGTCTTGCCGATGATCGCGATGACGCGGTCGGCCTTGAAGACACCCTCGTCGATGAGCTTGGCCAGCTCGGAGGCGTCGGCGACGGAGTGGATCGGGACCTTGCGGACCTCGATGGCAGAAGGCATGGTCAAGCTTCCTTTCGGGTTCTTCAGTTGGGCGTGACGATCGTTCCGGCGCGGCCGTCGGCGGCCGCGAGGATGCTGCTGAGGTCGGTGATGACGCCGCGCTTGCCGGACTCGGCGACGAAGCGGCACACCGCGTCGACCTTGGGCCCCATCGAGCCACCGGCGAAGTGGCCGTCCGCGGCGTACTGCCGCATCTGGTCGAGGGTGACCTGGCCGATGTCGGTGGCCTCGGGGGTGCCGAAGCCGAGCACGGCGTGCGCGACGTCGGTGGCGATGACGAGGAGATCGACCTCGATCGCCTGGGCGAGCAGGGCAGCGCCCAGGTCCTTGTCGATGACCGCCTCGACGCCCGCGAGCGAGCCGTCGGCCCGCCGGACGGTCGGGATGCCACCGCCGCCGTTGGCGATGACGACGAACCCGGCCTCGACCAGCGCGACGGCGGCCGGCGCGTCGAGGACCTCGAGCGGCTCGGGCGAGGCGACCATCCGCCGCCACCCGCGCTCGCCGCGGTCCTCCCAGGTCTCCCCGTGCTCGATCATCGTGCGCGCCTCGGCGGCCGACAGATAGCGGCCCACCGGCTTGCTCGGCGTGGCGAAGGCCGGGTCCGCGGCGTCGACCCGGGTCCGGGTGACCAACGCGGCGGTGGGGCGGGTGAGGCCTCGGGCGGCGAGCGCGCCGTCCAGGGCGTTCATCAAGATGTCGCCCAGGGTGCCCTGGGTCTGCGCCCCGCACCAGTCCAGCGGAACCGGGGGTACGACGTGCGCGGCGATCTCGTTCTTCACCAGCAGGTTGCCCACCTGGGGGCCGTTGCCGTGGGTGATGACGACGTCGACTCCGGCCGCGACCAGATCGGCCACGGCCTCCATCGCCTCGGTCGCGGCCGCGATCTGGTCCTCCGGTCGGGCCTTCCCGTCCGGGGACGTCATCGCGTTGCCGCCGAGCGCCAGCAGGATCCTCATGCAGCGAACCTAGTGAGCCGGATCACCGCCGTTCATCGTGGAGATCAGCCAACTCGGAGCGCGAAGGGTGGCAACACCTGCCAGCGGAGCTCAGGTCGCGAGATCGCGCGCCAGCACCGTGGCGACCGAGCCGGGCGCACGGCCCAGCAGCGCGCCCAGCGGTACGCCGCCGGTGGGCAGTCCGTGGTCGTCGTAGTAGTCGAACATCGCCCGCAGCCAGGGATGCACGTCGTCGTCCGCGGGCACCCGCCGCGCCGACAGGCCCGCCGCGGCGGCGACGTCGGCGACGCTCACCAGCGCCGGTCCCCCGAGCTCGTAGGTCGCGCCGACATGCCCCTCGCCGGTGAGGACCACGGCGGTCGCCGCGGCGACGTCTTGCAGGTCGACCATCCCGAACGGGGTGTCCACCGCGTAGGGCACCTCCAGGTCGCCGGCCGCCGACCGGGCCGCGCGCAGGGCAGGCAGCAGGTTCTGGACGTAGGCGCACGGCTGGAGGATCGTCCAGTCCAGGCCGGAGCGGCGGACCAGGTCCTCCGAGACGGCCTTACCGAGGTGGTGCGGCATCGCCGGCACGTAGGGCGAGGCCACCGAGTGGTAGCTCACCCGCCCGACGCCGACCTCCGTGGCGGCGGCGAGCACCGCGGCGACGTACGACGGCTCGTCGGGGTGCAGGTTGGGGGCGATGACGTGCACGGCGTCGGCGCCCGCCAGGGCCGCCGGCAGGTCGTCGAACGCGGCCCGGCCCAGGGGGCGTGTCGCCACGCCCACCTGGGCCAGGGCCGCGCCGACGGCGCGGCCGGTCTTGCCGGATCCCCCGAGGATCGCGACCTTCATGCCGTCGTCCTCAGAGCACGTCCACCGCGGCGGCGGCCGCGCCACCGGCGAGGACGCCGTAGCCCGGTCCGCGGTCGAAGAACGCGTCGTCCTCCGCCGGCACCGGACGCCCGGCCCGCTCCGTGGCGGTCGCCGCGGCGTCGTACCCGAGGGAGTCGTCGTCCAGCGAGCCGGTGAGGACCACGCCGTAGTCGGCCAGGGCCGCCTCGGTGGAGACCTTGCGCCACACGACGTCGCGCACGACGAGCTCCGGGTCGCGCTCGAGCGGGTTGCCCCACCCGCCGCCACCGGTCGTGCGGATCCGGATGGTCTCGCCGGCCACCACGGGCTCGGCGTCGGCCAGGGCGTCGACCTCGCGCTCGTTGGGGCCGCCCGGGTCGATGGTGACCTGGAACGGCTTGCCCGCCTTGCCGCCCTTCACGCCCCAGCAGGCGAGGATCGAGCGGTCGGCGATGGACATGAAGTTCGCGTCCTTGAGCATCCGGATGTGCTTCTCGTAGCCCAGTCCACCGCGGAACTGGCCGGCGCCGCCGGAGTCCATCGCGAGGCTGAGCGACTCGACCACGAACGGGAAGCGCGACTCGGTGAACTCCGTGGGGAGGTTCCGCGAGTCCGGGACGACGTGGATGGTGTCCTCGCCGTCGGCGTAGTAGCGGCCGCCCGAGCCGCCGCCGAGCACCTCGCGCATGAGGTACGAGCGGCCCTCGAGGTCCTCGCCGTAGACGCCGGTGTAGCGGATCGTCTCCTGGTCGGCGGGCATCTTGCCGTCGACCGCCTTCGCGATCACGCCGGCCAGGACGCCGAGCAGGCGCAGGATGACGAACGTGCGGGCGTTGGTCGGCGCCGGGAAGACCGGCGTCAGCAGCGTGCCCTTCTCCGGGAAGCGCATCTCGATGAGCGGCACGACGCCCTCGTTGACGTCGAGCTCGGCCATCCGCTCCGGGGTGTCGGCCAGGTTGCGCAGGATCGGCGCGAGCCACTTCTTGAGGAAGACGCCGTCGGAGTAGTCGCCGCAGTGGTTGATGGGGCCCTTGGCCTGCGGGCTGGTGCCCGCGAAGTCCAGGATCAGCCGCTCGCCCTCGGGGTCCTCGGCCGCGGTGCGGGTGAGGGTGATCCGCTGCGTGTGCAGCTTCGGGTCGTCGACGCCGTCGTGCTCGGCGTAGTCCTCCCAGGTCCAGGTGCCGACCGGGATCTTGGAGAGGATCTCGCGCCGGTAGGTCTCGGTGGACCGGTCGATGACGGCGTCGAAGCAGGCCTCGACGGTCTCGATGCCGTAGCGGTCGAACAGCTCGCCCAGGCGACGGGCGCCCATCAGGCAGGCCGAGCACTCGGCGTCGAGGTCGGCGGCCAGCGACTCGGGCATGCGCGAGTTGCGGGTCATGATCGTCAGCGCCGAGCGGTTCGGCACGCCGGCGTCCCACAGCTTGATCGGCGGGACCTGCAGGCCCTCCTCGAACACGCTGGTGGCGTGCGACGGCATGGAGCCGGGCACCGCGCCACCGATGTCGTCGTGGTGGCCGAAGGCCTGGATGAACGCGACGACACGCCGCTCCCCCTCCGGACCCGCGAACACCGGGACGGTGACGCACAGGTCGGGGAGGTGGCCGATGCCACCCTCGGAGAGGTAGACGTCGTTGTGGAAGAAGACGTCGCCCTCCTTCATCTCCTCGATCGGGAAGTCCCGGGCGACCGGGTGCACGAGCGCGGAGTACGAGCGGCCGGTCAGCTTGCGCAGCAGCCGGTCGTGGATGCCCGCACGGAAGTCGTGCGCGTCGCGGATCATCGGCGAGCGGCTGGTGCGCGCGATCGCGGTCTCGACCTCGTGCTCGACGGCGGCCAGCGACCCCTGGACGATCTCGACCAGGACGGGGTCGGCGCTGCGGCCGGCGTCCTCGGTCAGGGTGCCGAAGGGGAACTGGGTCGGCGCGCGGTGCGAGGTGATGTCACCGTCGTGCGTGAAGGTCCGCGGCGCCGTGGGGTTCTGGACAGAGACGGTCTGGCAGCTCAGGCACATGTCAGCTCTCCTCCGAGCGCGTCACGATGATGTTGGCGTAGTCGTCGACCCGGGCCGTGAAGCCGGGGTGGATGGGCACGGTCGAGCCGAACTCCTCGATGATCACCGGGCCGGCGAGCACCTGGCCGGCCGGCAGGTCGGGACGCCAGAAGATCGGCGTCTCGACGTACCCGGCCTCGGCGTCGAAGCAGATGGAGCGCGAGCCGGTCGGCTGCGGCTCCGGCTTCGCGGCGTCGGCGCGCAGGATCTCGGGGCGCTTGATCGGGCCGACGCCCGAGACCCGCAGGTTGACGACCTCGACCTGCTGCGACGCGTCGCCGGAGAAGTCGTAGCCGTAGAGCACCCGGTGCTCGGCGTGGAAGCGGTCCGCGACCGTGGTCAGCGTCTCGCTCGTGATGGGGCCGTCCGGGACGCCGACGCGGACCTCGAAGGCCTGGCCGAAGTAGCGGACGTCGGCGGTGCGCACGAAGACGTGGTCGGCCTCCGCGAAGCCCTCCTTGCTGAGCGCCTCCGCGGCACGCGCCGTGAGGACGTCGTACTCCCGCTGCAGGTCGGCGGGGTCGAGGTTCTCCTGGAGCGCGACGTGGGTCTGCACGTAGTCGTTCTTCACGTCGACGGTGAGCAGGCCGAAGGCGGAGACGTTGCCCGGGTTCGGCGGCACCAGCACGGTCGGGACGTTGAGGATGTCCATCAGCCGGCACAGCAGCAGGGATCCCGAGCCGCCGAACGTGGTGAGGGCGAAGTCGCGCACGTCCAGGCCGCGCTTGACCGTCACCTGACGCAGGGCGTTGGCCTGGTTCCACGCGGAGATCTCCAGGATGCCCGTGGCACAGGCCTCGGCCGAGATGCCGAGCTTGCCGGCCAGCTGCTGGATCGCGGCCGTGGCGGCGTCGACGTCGAGCGGGATCTCGCCGCCGAGCAGGTGCGGGGGGATCCGGCCGAGGAAGACGTGGGCGTCGGTGATGGTGACGTCCGTGCCGCCCTTGCGGTAGCAGATCGGGCCCGGGTCGGCACCGGCCGAGTGCGGGCCGACCTTGAGGGTGCCCTCGGGCGAGAGCCAGGCGATCGATCCGCCGCCCGCGCCGACGGTGACGACGTCGATCATCGGGATCTTCGACGGGTAGACGCCGACGCTGCCCTCGGTGGTCAGGGTCGGGTCGCCGTCGATGACCACGGAGACGTCGGTCGACGTACCGCCGCCGTCGGAGGTGAGGACCTTGTCGAAGCCCGCGACCTTCGCGATCAGCGCCGCACCGAGGGCGCCGGCGGCCGGGCCGGAGAGGACCGTGGTGATCGGCTGGTGCACGACCTCGTCGGCGGAGAGCACGCCGCCGTTGGACTTCATGACGTAGAACGGGATGGTCCGGCCGCTCTGGGTCGCGAGCCGGTCCTTGATGTTGTTGACGTAGCGGCTCAGCTTGGGCTTGACCGCGGCGTCGACGAGGGTGGTCATCGAGCGCTCGTACTCGCGGTACTCCCGCAGCACCTCGCTCGAGATGGAGACGACGGCGTCGGGGTGCTCCTCGGCGATGATCTCGCGCATCCGCTCCTCGTGCGCCGGGTTGGCGTACGCGTGCAGGAAGCAGACCCCCAGGGTGTCGATGCCCTTGTCCTTGAACCAGCGCGCGGTGCGCCGGGCGCCGTCCTCGTCGAAGGGGCGGATCTCCGCGCCCGTGAAGTCGAGGCGACCGCCCACGCCCTTGACGAGGTCGCGCGGGACGATGCGGTCCGGCTTCACCCAGAAGTACGAGTTGCCGTAGCCGTCCGGCACGGACTGCCGGGCGATCTCCAGCATCGCCTCGTAGCCCTCGGTGGTGATGAACCCGAGCGCGTCTACCTTCCCCTCGAGGAGCTGGTTGGTCGCGACCGTGGTGCCATGGCTCACGGCCACCACGTCGGCGAACTCCGCCCCCGCGATCCCGAGCACCTTGTCGATGCCCGCCAGGAACCCGTCGGCCGGGTTCCCCGGCGTGCTCGGGGTCTTGGTGGTGACGACCTCACCGCTGTCCTCATCGAAGGCAACGACGTCGGTGAAGGTGCCGCCCGTGTCGATGCCGATCCTGATCCGCCTCGCTGTCATGGGTCACATTCAAGTGAGCCGGATCGCTGCGCACGACGGCATGATCTGCCGAGGGATTCGGGCTTCGTGGGCAGATGTTGCCTGCTGGGTGTGGCCGGGGTCGGAGACAGTTTCACCGGCCGGCCGGTGAAACTGTCGGGGGTTGGACGACAAAACTCACGCTTGGACGAGGAAACTTCCTCGTCCAAGCGTGAGTTTCTCCGGCCGGCCGGTGAATCTGTCACATCGCGCGAGCAGATCAGCGCGCCGCAAGCTCCTCGAACGCCAGCGCGACCTCCAGCAGCCGCAGGTCCGCACCGTGCGGGGCGACCAGCTGAACCCCGACGGGGAGCCCGTCGGCGGTGGTGCCGAAGGGCACGGAGATGGCGGGGCAGCCGGTGACGGTGATGAAGTACGCCGAGCGCATCCAGTCGAGATAGGTCGCCATCGGCTTGCCGTTGATCTCACTGGGGAACTCGCTCGTCGCCGGGAAGGGCGGCACCTGGGAGACCGGCAGCACGAGCACGTCGTGGGACCGGAAGAACGACCGCATCGTCTCCGACAGCGCCGTGCGCTGGGTGTAGGCGCGGGCGACGTCGGCGCCGGTGAGGGACTCCCCGGCCCGGATGTTGTCGGCGAGGGACGGCTTGAAGGCGTCCGGGTGCTCGGCGAGCAGCCGGCCGAGCTTCGCCTGGAAGTGCCAGGCCCGCAGGGTGCGGAAGGTGTCCTCGGCGAGCGACAGGTCCGGGTACGCCGACGCGACGGTCGCCCCCGCCGCGGCCAGCGAGCGACCGGCGGCCTCCACGACCGCCGCGACCTCGTGGTCGACCTCGAGCGCTCCGCCGAGGTCCACGCTGAGCGCGACCCGCAGTCCCGCCAGCGAGGCCGGCGCCGGGGACGCGAACGCCGCGCCGGGCGCCCCCAGGGCCTGGGGCGCCCGCGGGTCGGGACCCGCCATGACCGACAGCAGCAGCGCGAGATCCCCGACGTTGCGGGCCATAGGGCCACCGACGGAGGTCGTCTCCCACTGGTTGTAGAGCGGCCACTCGGGGACCCGGCCCAGGCTCGGCCGCATCCCGACGACGCCGCAGAAGGACGCGGGGTTGCGCAGGGACCCGCCCATGTCGGAGCCGTCGGCGAGCGGGACCATGCCGGCCGCGAGCGCACAGGCCGCTCCCCCGCTGGACCCGCCGGCCGACCGCGTCGGGTCGACCGGGTTGAGGGTGGTCCCGAAGACCTTGTTGAAGGTGTGCGACCCGGCGGCGAACTCCGGGACGTTGGTCTTGCCGATGGTGACGGCACCGGCGGCGCGCACGCGCTCGACGAGCAGCTCGTCGTGCTCGGGCACGTTGTCGGCCATCACCGTGGAGCCGTAGGTCGTGCGCCAGCCGCCGACCGCGTGGGTGTCCTTGAACGCGAACGGCAGGCCGTGCAGGGGACCCACCTCGGCGCCGGCGGCGAGCGCCTCGTCGGCGGCGAGCGCCCCCGCCCGGGCCCGATCCTCGTCGAGGGAGACGATGGCGTTGAGCTCGGGGTTGCGCTCGGCGATCCGGTCGAGGTGGAGGTCGAGCAGCTCGCGCGCCGAGATCTCCCGACGTCGTACGGCGCCCGCCTGGTCCCGCGCCGTCGACTCGACCGACAGGGAGGTCATCGACGACGGCCCAGCAGGCCGCCCACGATCACACCGGCGAGCACGAGCCCACCGCCCACCGCGACGCCCATGAGGAACGACTCGCCGCCCACCGCGGCACCGCCACCGGCACCGGCGGCGGTCCTGGGCGCGGCCGCGAAGACCTGCGCGCCCTCGGCGTTCACGGTCGGCTCGGCCGTCGCCGCGGCGACCTCGGCCGGCAGGCCGTTCGCGATCACCTTCTCGACGTTGCCGAAGAACTCCGCGGCCATCCGGCGCGAGACGCTGGTCAGCATCCGCTGGCCGACGCCGCCGATCATGCCGCCGACCACGGCGTCGGCGTCGTAGGACAGGACCGTCTGGCCGTCCTGCTCGGCGAAGGTGACCAGCACGGTCGCGTCGATGGTGCCCGGCGCGCCCGCGCCCTTGAGCTTCATCGTCAGCCCCTCGCCGGGACGCAGGTCCTCCAGGACGCACGACCCGGAGTAGGTGCCCTTGATGGCAGCGACGCCCGCGCTGACGGTCATCGCGTAGGCGTTCTCGCCGGTCGCCTCGAGCTGCTCACAGCCCGGGATCGTCGCCACCAGCACCCGCGGGTCGAGGATCGCGTCCCAGACCTTCCCGACGGGGGCGGCGATGGTGTTCTGACCGGAGATCTTCACTTCGACTCCTTCTGGGCCGCCCGGAGCGCGAAGAGCTCCGACGGCGAGATGGGCATGGCGGTGATGGGCAGGCGCTCGGCGTCCTCGATGGCGGCGGCGAAGGCGGCGGACCCGGGGATCACGCCGGCCTCGCCCGCGCCCTTGATGCCGAGCGGGTTGAGCGGAGACGGGGTCTCCAGGTGGTCGATCTCGATGCTCGTCGGCACCTCGGTGACGTAGGGCATCAGGAAGTCCATGAACGACGCGTTGAGCAGCTGCCCGGACTCGTCGTAGGCCATCCGCTCGTAGAGCGCGCCGCCGACCCCCTGCGCGACGCCGCCGTGGATCTGGCCCTCGACGATCATCGGGTTGATCAGGTGCCCACAGTCGTGCACGACGGCGTACTTGAGGATCCGGATCTCGGCCGTCTCGACGTCGGTCTCGACGATCACGGCGTGCATGCCGGAGGCGAAGGTCGAGCGCGGCGGCGAGTAGAAGTCCTTGCCCTCCAGGCCCGGCTCGTCGTCCTCGGCGACCGGCGGCTTCGACGGGTCGCCGACGTTGAACTGCGTCGCCGCCTTGGACGCCTCGTCGAAGGCGTAGCGCAGCGGGTTGGAGAGGACCGCGATGGTGCCGAGCGGGATCGAGCTGTCGGTGCCCTTGACGCTGACGACCCCGTCGACGATCTCCAGGTCGTCGACGTCGGCCTCGAGTGCGTCCGCGGCGATGCGCAGCGCCTTCTCCTTGGCGCGCTTGGCGGCCAGGTGGATGGCCGAGCCGCTCATCACCGCGGCGCGCGAGGCGAAGGTGCCGACGGCGTACGCCATCCGGCGGGTGTCGCCGGTCGTGATCTCGACGTCCTCGAACCGCACGCCGAGCTCGTCGGCCACGATCTGCGCGAACGCGGTCTGGTGGCCCTGGCCCTGCGAGGTCAGGCCGGTGGCGACCTTGACCTTCCCGGAGGTCTCGATGTGCACGTGCGCGCCCTCGTAGGGACCGACGCCGGTGCCCTCGACGTAGCAGGCGAGGCCGAGGCCGACCCGCTTGCCCTCGGCCGCCTTCGCCTCGCGGAAGGACTCGAAGTCGTCCCAGCCGACGAGCTCCTTGATCTTGTCGAGCATGGCCGGGTAGTCGCCGGAGTCGTACTCCAGCTCGCGGCCGTCCTGGAAGATCAGGCCCTGGTCGTAGGGGAACTCGTCGGGCTGGATGAAGTTCACCGCACGGACGTCGGCGCGGTCCTTGCCGAGCTCGGCCGCGATGGCGTCCATGGTCCGCTCCATGACGAAGCAGCCCTGGGGGCGGCCCGCGCCGCGGTACGGCGTGACGATGACGGTGTTGGTGTAGAGCGAGTCGAACTGCACGTGGTACGCGCCCGGCTTGTAGGGGCCCAGCAGCTGCGTGGAGGTGATGATCGGGACGATCAGGCCGTACGGCGTGTACGCACCGTGGTCGTGCCAGAAGCGCACGTCGAGGCCCAGCACGCGACCCTCGTCGTCGAAGCCGACCTCCACGTGGTGCAGCTGCGCGCGCTCGTGGGCCGAGGAGATGAAATGCTCACGCCGGTCCTCGGTGAACTTCACCGCACGGCCCAGCTTCTGCGCCGCGAGCGGGACCAGGAGCTCCTCCGGCCACGGGTGCACGATCTTGACGCCGAAGCCGCCGCCCACATCGGGCGTGATGACGTCGACCTGGCCGAGGTCGAGGCCGAGCTTGGCGGCCACGGCGGCGCGCACGCCGGTGGAGGTCTGCGTCGACGTCCACACCTGGAGCCGGTTCTGGTCGGGGTCCCAGCGCGCGACGGTGCCGCGACCCTCCATCGGCATGCAGGCGCTGCGCTCGATCTGCAGGTCGAGGGAGAGCCGGTGGGGAGCGCTCTCGATCGCCGCGGCGGCGTCGCCGTTGGACTGCTCCATGCGCGCGGCCACGTTGCCGGGGACGTCGTCGTGGACCAGGTTCGCGGCGGCCCGCGCGGCCTCGACCCCGACGACGGCGGGCAGGGGCTCGTACTCGACGACGATCCGCGCGAGGGCGTCCTCGGCGAGGTAGCGGTCGTCGGCGACGACGAAGGCGATCGCCTCGCCGACGTAGTTGACCTCGTCCCTGGCCAGGGCGTACTGCGTGCGGCCGTGGGTGAGCGTCGGGTGCGGGATGAGCAGCGGCAGCGGCTCGGCCATCGCGCCCTCGAGGTCGTCGTAGGTCCACACGGCGTGGACGCCCTCGACGTCGAGCACGCCGTCGACGTCGATGGAGAGGATCCGGGCGTGGGCGTGGGGGCTGCGCAGGACGGCGGTGTGCAGCGCGTCGAGCGCGACGTCGTCGACGTAGCGACCGGTGCCGCGCACCAGCCGGTCGTCCTCGACCCGCTGGACCTTGGCGCCCATCATCTTGGTCGTCATGCGGCACCGTCCTCGGCACGCTCGTCGCGGGCCAGCTCCGCGGCACGGCACACGGCCTTGACGATGTTCTGGTAGCCGGTGCACCGGCACAGGTTGCCGGCGACCATGTCGCGGGCCTCGTCCTCGGTGGGGTCGGGGTTCTCGGCGATGCCGGCGGTGATGGTGGTCAGGAAGCCGGGGGTGCAGAAGCCGCACTGCAGGCCGTGGCACTCGCGGAACGCCTGCTGCACCGGGCCGAGCTCGCCGTCGGGTCGGGCGAGCCCCTCCACCGTGGTGATGTCGTGTCCGGACGCCGACACGGCGAACATCAGGCAGCTGCGCATGGGCTGGCCGTCGACCAGGACGGTGCAGGCGCCGCAGACGCCGTGCTCGCAGCCGACGTGCGTGCCGGTGAGGCCGAGGTCGTGCCGCAGCGCGTCGGACAGCAGCCGCCGCGCCGGCACCGCCACCTCGTGATCGGTGCCGTTGACCTTCAGCCTGATCTCGTGCTGCTTCTCGCTCATCGGCTTCCCCCAGCCCGGGTGCGGGCGTCGTCGTAGGCGGCGGTCACGACCCGCGCGGTCAGCACGGTGGCCAGGTGCGCGCGGTAGTCCGCCGTTGCGTGGATGTCGGTCTCGGGGTCGAGCTGCTCCAGCGCGACCGCGGCGGCCGCGGCGAGGGCGGCGGCGTCCACCGTGCCGTCGAGCGCCTCGGTCAGGTCGACCACGACCGGGATGTCGGAGACGGACAGGTAGCCCGCCTTCGCCGACACGACCCGGTCCCCCTCGACGCCGACGACCGCCGCGACGCCGCACATGGCGTAGTCGCCGTGCCGCCGAGCGATCTCCTCGAAGGCCACGCCGCTCCCGGCGGCGAGCGCCGGGAAGAAGGCCTCCACGGCGATCTCGTCGTGGTGCAGGCTGGACTCGAGCGGGCCGACGTAGAGCTCCGCCGCCGGGATCGTACGACGCCCGCCGGGTCCGGCGACGTCGACCGAGCCGTCGAGCAGGCGCAGCACCATCGGCATCTCCGCGGCCGCGTCGGCGTGGACCAGGGAGCCGACCGTGGTGCCGCGGTTGCGGATGGTCGCGTGGGCGACGTTGGCGAGCGCGAGCGGCACGAGCGGCTGCACGCGGGCGACGCCGGCGTCCTGGAGGACCTCGGCGTGCCGGGCGAGTGCCCCGATCCGCACCCCGTCCGCGTCGGCGCGGACGTGACCGAGGTCGGGCAGGTCGTTGATGTCGACCAGGACCGCCGGGGCGGCCAGGCGCATCGAGAGCAGCGGGACGAGGCTCTGTCCTCCGGCGAGGACCTTGGCCTCCGGGTGCCCGGCCAGGGCCTGGAGGGCTTCCTCCAGGGTCCCCGGCCGGACGTAGTCGAACGATGCGGGCTTCACAGCCTCTTGGTCACCTCTCCTGAAGTGGCGTCGGTGGAGCGTCCCTTCACGGCGTGGAAGAAGACGATGACGAGGATCGTGCCGAGGGCGATGCCGCCGAGCTCGAAGTCGTCGGTGACCTTCAGCGTCACGCCGCCGATGCCGGCGATCAGGCCGCCGGCGAGGCCGACCATGTTGACCGGGTTGCCGAAGTCGACGTTGTTCTCGACCCAGATCTTGGCGCCGACGAGGCCGATCATGCCGTAGAGGACGACGGTGATGCCGCCGAGGACGCCGCCCGGGGTGGCGTTGACGATCGCGCCGAACTTCGGACAGAGGCCGAGCAGGATCGCGACGATGCCGGCGACGTAGTAGGCCGCGGTCGAGTAGACCTTGGTCGCGCCCATGACGCCGATGTTCTCGGCGTACGTGGTCGTCGGGGATCCGCCGAAGACGCTGGCGAAGGCGGTGGCGGCACCGTCGGCGCCGATCGCGCGGCCCATGTACGGGTCGAGGTTCTCACCGGTCATCTCGGCGACGGCCTTGACGTGGCCGGTGTTCTCGGCGATCAGGGCGATGACGCCGGGCAGGACCAGCAGGATGAAGGTCATCGAGAAGCTCGGGCCGTGGACGACCGAGACGCCGTCGGCGAGGTCGCCGCTGGGGAAGCCGATCCAGTCCGCGGACTTCACCGCGGCCCACGAGACGCGGTCGTGCTCGACGGCGTCGGGGCCGGTCGGCAGCACCGAGGTGATCGAGCCGAACATCTTGTCGGCGAGGAACGAGATCACGTATCCGAACACCAGCGCGAGGAAGACCGCGATCCGCGACCAGAAGCCCGGCAGCAGCACGGCGGCACAGACCATGAACGCCGCGGTCGCCAGGGCGATCCACTGGTCCTGCGGCCAGTAGGTGCCCGCCACGACGGGCGCCAGGTTGAAGCCGATGAGCATGACCACCGCGCCGGTGACGGCGGGCGGCAGCAGCTTGTGGATGAGGCCGGCACCGGCGAAGTGCACGGCGACGCCGATCGCGGCGAGCACGAGACCGGCGACCAGGATGGCGCCGGTGACGTCCGCCGAGTCACCGCCCTGCGCGCGGATCGCGGCCACACCGGCCACGAACGAGGCGCTGGTGCCGAGATAGCTCGGCACCTTGTTGTTGCAGATCAGCAGGAAGCCGATCGTGCAGATACCCGAGAACATGATGGCGAGGTTGGGGTCGAGGCCCATCACGATGGGGAACACGAAGGTCGCGCCGAACATGGCGACGACGTGCTGTGCTCCCAGGCCTACGGTCCGCCCCCAAGGGAGCCGTTGGTTCGGCGCTACCGGTTCGCCGGGCGCCGGGTCGACTACCTCCCACTTGAACATCGACATGCTGAGTCCTCCTGATCTGGGGCTGCTCGACTTGGTGCTCCCTTGATGGTGCCGTCGAGACTCACCAACCTATTGAGGGCGAGATCACACCTCACTGGCCACTTCCGCCAAAGGATCCGGGGAAAGTGCTGTCGAAGATTGCCTGCGATTCAGCTCCGCCCTGTCATTTGCTGACGACCTCCAGCACCTTGAGCGCCACCGCGACGTCGAGACGCAGGTTCTGGTCGGACGCGACCGGCCCGAGGAGCCGCTCGAGCTTCCCGACCCGGTAGCGCATGGTGTTGTAGTGGAAGAACTGCGTGCGCGCGGCCTCGGCCACGTTGAAGTTGGTGTTGAGCAGCACCTGCAGGGTCTCCCGCAGGGTGACCGCCTCCTCCGTGGTCCCGGCGAGCTCCCCGAGCACGTCGTGGGCGAAGGCGCGCAGCTCCTCGGTGTCCGGCACCATGGCGATCAGGCGGTGCAGCCCGAGGTCGTCGAACCAGGTGGTGGTGCTCGGGCCGCGGAACCGGCGGCCGACCTCGAGCGCGCGGCGCGCCTGGCTGTAGCTGTCGGGCAGCCCCGACGGCGCGGACGCGACGCGACCGACGCCCGCGGTGAACGGGCGTCGCCCGCCTCCCTTGTCGCCCGCGACGGCGTGCACGAGACGCCGGACGAGGGCGGAGCACGCGTCGAGGTCCTCGGCCGGCAGCACCGCGACCACCTCGGAGCCGAAGTCGGCGATCGGGATGGCCCGGTCGACCGACGCGGTCACCTGGCGCCAGGCGTTGGCGAACCGCTCCTGCCAGTGCCGCCGGTCCTCGACCGACGCCGGAGGCTGGTACGACGGCTGCGGGTCGATCTGCGCGGCGAGCACGATGGTCGGCCCGCTGAGGTCCCAGCCGAACCCGACGACGTGCTCGCGTACGAACTCGTCGGAGCCGGCCCGGCCCAGGAAGACGTCGCGCAGGAAGTCGCCGCGGTACTTGTTCTCCACCGCGGAGACGGCCTGCTCCCGGGTGATCGAGAGGGACACGGCGGTCGCCGCGCGCTGGAGGGCGACCACCTGCTGCGGCAGCATGCCCTCCTCGGCGATCGCGACCAGGTGCCCGAGGGCCTGGTTGGGCGCCGCGAGCGGCTCGCGGTGGACGTGGGCGCCGCTCACCGGCTGGCCCTCGTGGCCGCCGCGATCGCCCAGCCACTCGACCCGGAGCCGGCCGGTCTCGTCGGTCAGGCCGGCGGCGGTGATCCGCTCCCGCATGGCGTCGTCGATCCGCGCCGCCCGCTCCCGACCGTCGGTGGTCGTGACGGCGACCTGGACGTCGAGCGCGTCACCGATCGCGGCGACGAGGTCGCCGAGGTCCGCTCCGGCCAGCACCAGCTGGGCGAGCGACTCGGCGAGCTCCTCGACATCCATGACGCCATGGTCGGCGATACCGCTGCCCCCTGGTGCTATCAACTCTTGCCCGACTTCTGCATGGACGTTGGCAATGCTCACCATTCGATGCACGATACCCAGCCGTTAGCGTCCCAGAGGTGCAACGGGTCGATTCCAGGGGTGCCCCGCAGGTCGGAGGCGCCGGCTCGCCGGCGCTGCGCGGCCTGCTCCACGGCCCCCCGGCGACCGGTGCCGTCGTGCACGCCGGCCGCCAGGCCGTGTACGCCGATCTCGGCGGACGGGTCGTGGGCGTCCTCGCCCGCGGCGCCGTGCACGTGCCCTGCGCGATCGCCACGGCCCTCCCCGAGCTCCCCCACCCGACGGACATCGCCGTCGGCGCCCCCGTCGCCGTCGACGCCGGGACGCTGCGGGTCGGCCCGCTGCGCGTCGGCGTCGCCCGGCTGGTCTCCTTCGCCGCGCCGCCGCTCTCCCGCGACGCCGCGGCCCGGCTGCTGGCCGTCCCGGCCGACCTGGCCCCCGCCCGGGACCAGCTCCCGGCCGCTGCCCTCGACCGCCTCGCCGCCGGCGACCCGGCCTCCGTGCGGCCGCTCGTCGGCCGCGGCGACGGGCTGACCCCCGTCGGCGACGACGTGCTGTCCGGCTGGCTGGTCGCGACGCGTGCGGCCGGCGGGGACCCCGGTGCCGTCGCCGACGAGGTCCGCGCGCTGCTCCCCCGCACGACCGGCCTGTCCGCGACGCTGCTGCGCCACGCCGCCGACGGCGAGGCCATCGCGCCGTTCCGGGCGGCCCTGGCCGGCGGCGACCCGGCGACGGTCGCCCGGCTGCTCGCCGTGGGCCACACCTCCGGCGCCGGGATGCTCCTGGGCGCCCACCTCGCCCTCTCCTCCCCGGACCTTCCGTCCGTGTCCATCACCAATGAAGCCCTTGAAGGGAGTACTCGATGACCGTCGAGCACGTCGAGATCCGGCCCGGTGCGTACGCCGACAGCGTCGCGCTGCTGCAGGTCAGCCGGGACGTCGCCGCCACGCCCGGCGTCGCCGCCGCCCAGGTGGCGATGGCGACCGAGCTGAACGTGGAGGTGCTGCAGGGCATGGGCTTCACGCTGCCCGCGGCCAGCCCCAACGACATGGTCGTGGCACTGCGGCTCGAGGAGGAGTCGGCCCTGTCCGCCGCGCTGGCGGCCGTCGACGCCGCTCTCGCGGCGGCCCGCAAGGGCTCCTCCTCCGGCGGCGAGGTCACCGCGCCGCCGCGCACCACCGGCTCGGCGCTGCGCCGCGCCGGCGGCGACCTCGCCCTGGTCTCGGTCCCGGGCGCGTCGGCCCTGGTCGAGGCGATGGACGCCCTCGACGCCGGGGTCGACGTGATGATCTTCAGCGACAACGTGCCGGTCGAGCAGGAGCTCGCCATGAAGCGGATCGCCCGCGAGCGCGGCCTGCTCGTGATGGGTCCCGACTGCGGCACGGCCGTCGTCGGCGGCGTCGGCCTCGGCTTCGCCAACACCGTCTCGCCCGGCAAGGTCGGCATCGTCGCCGCCTCCGGCACCGGCTGCCAGCAGATCCTCGCGCTCCTCGACGCCGCGGGCGTCGGTGTCGCCGCCGCGCTCGGCGTGGGCGGTCGCGACCTGTCCGCGGCGATCGGCGGCATCTCCACCATGACGGCCCTGGACCGGCTCGACGCCGACCCGGCCGTCGAGCAGGTCGTCGTCGTGTCGAAGCCGCCGGCCGCCGAGGTGGCCGCCGCCGTCGAGAAGTACGCCGCCGGCCTCACCACGCCGGTGCGCTTCGCCCTGCTCGGCGCCGGCCAGCCCGACCTCACCACGCAGGTCGAGGCGCTGCTCGGCGACCTCGGCGTCGCCGTGCCGACCTGGCCGACGTGGGGCGCCCCCGCCGTCCCGGCCCCCGACGGCGGGTCCGCCCTGCGCGGGCTCTTCGTCGGCGGCACGCTGTGCGACGAGGCGATGCTGCTCGCCGCGGAGACGCTCGGCCCGATCCGCAGCAACATCCCGCTCTCGCCCGAGCTGGCCCTCGGCAGCAGCCTGCTCGACCCGGGCCACCTGATGATCGACTTCGGCGACGACGGCCTGACCCGCGGCCGGGCCCACCCGATGATCGACCCGACCCTGCGCCTGGAGCACCTCGCCAAGGTCGCGGCCGATCCCGAGACCGCCGTCGTCCTCATGGACGTCGTCATCGGCCACGGTGCCGAGGACGACCCGGCGGCCGGGCTCGCCCCCGCGATCGCCGCCGCCCGCGCCGCGCGTGAGGTCCCCGTCGTCGTCGCCTGCGTCGGCACCTCCGCGGACCCGCAGGGCCTGACCCGTCAGGCCGAGGCGCTGGCCGCCGCCGGCGCCGAGGTCCACCTGTCCAACGCTGCGGCCACCCGCCGCGCGATCGCTCTCGCCACTGGAGGCGCCCGATGACCACCACCTCCCTGCCCAGCGCCGCCCCCGCCGCCGTCGCCGCCGTCGGTGCCGACATGTTCGCCAGCGCCGTGGCCGACCAGGCCGTGCCCGTCGAGCGGGTCGACTGGACGCCGCCGATGGAGGGCACCACCGACGACCTCGCCACGGTCGCCGCCGACCCCCTGCGCCGCGACGCCAACGCGCTCGCGGTCTCGCGCATGCTCGACGTGCAGGCGATGCTCGTCGGCGTCGCCCCCGCCTCCGAGCTGCTCGGCCTCGAGAAGGGCCAGTTCCTCCACGCCGGCCCGCCGATCGAGTGGTCGCGCGCCTCCGGCCCGCTGCGTGGCGCGCTCATGGGCGCCGCCGCGTTCGAGGGCCTCGTCGAGGACCCGGAGGACGCCGAGGCGCTCTTCGCCTCCGGCGCCGAGGTGTCGCTGGAGCCGTGCCACCACCGCAGCGCGGTCGGCCCGATGGCGGGCGTCGTCTCGCCGTCGATGTGGATGTTCGTCCTCGAGGACCCGGCCACCGGTCGGCGTACCTACTGCTCGCTGAACGAGGGCCTCGGCAAGGTGCTGCGGTACGGCGCCTACTCCCCCGAGGTACTCGAGCGGCTGCGCTGGATGCGCGACGTGCTCGGCCCGCTGCTCGGCGAGGCCGTGGCCGCCGCGGGACCGGTCGACGCCACCGCGATCCTCGGCCAGATGCTGCAGATGGGCGACGAGGCGCACAACCGCAACCGCGCCGGGACGCTGATGCTGCTGCGCGATATCGCGCCGTCGCTGGTCCGCTCCTCGCGCTCCTCCGAGGAGGTCGCCGAGGCGTTCGCCTTCATGGGCGGCAACGACCACTTCTTCCTCAACGTCGCGATGCCGGCCTGCAAGCTGGCCCTCGACGCCGCGCGCGACATCCCCGGCTCCACCATGGTCGTCGCGATGGCCCGCAACGGCACGGACTTCGGCATCCAGGTCTCCGGCACCGGCGACCAGTGGTTCACCGGCCCCGCGCAGCTCGCCGACGGCCTCTTCCTCGGCGACTACGGCCCGGACGACGCGAACCCCGACATCGGCGACTCGGCGATCACCGAGACCGCCGGCATCGGTGGCTTCGCGATGGCGGCGGCCCCCGCGATCGTGCGCTTCGTCGGCGGCACCGTGCCGGACGCCCTGGCGACCAGCCGCCGGATGCGCGAGATCACCATCGGCGAGAACAACCGCTGGCCGATCCCCGTGCTCGACTTCGCGGGCGCCGCCACCGGCATCGACGTGTCCTCGGTGTGCCGCACCGGCATCCTGCCGCAGATCAACACCGGCATGGCCGGCAAGGTCGCCGGCGTGGGCCAGGTCGGCGCGGGCCTGGTCACGCCGCCGGCGTCGATCTTCCCGGCCGCGCTGGCCGAGCTCGCCCGGCGCACCCGCGAGCGCTCCGCGGGCTGATCCTGCCTGCCGCGCCGATCAGCCGACCCGGTCGATGATGAGCGGCGCCGGCACGTACGACGTGCCGGCCGCCGCCACGTCGTAGCCACCCTCGAGCGCGGCGAGTGCCCGCTCGAAGCGCTCGGGGGTGTCGGTGTGCAGCGTGAACAGCGGTGCGCCGGCCGTCACCACGTCACCGGGACGGGCGTGCCACACGACACCGGCTCCGGCCTGCACCGGGTCCTCCTTGCGCTCGCGGCCGGCGCCGAGGCGCCAGGCGGCGAGGCCGACGGCGAGGGCGTCGAGACGCGTCAGCACCCCGTCGGAGGACGCCGTGACGACGTGCTGCTCGCGCGCCACCGGCAGTGCCGCGTCGGGGTCCCCGCCCTGCGCCCGGATCATCCGGCGCCAGGCGTCCATCGCCGAGCCGTCGGCGAGCTTGTCGGCGGGGTCGACGTCGTCGCGACCCGCGCCGGCGAGCATCTCGCGCGCCAGCGCGACGGTGAGCTCGACGACGTCGGCCGGGCCGCCGCCGGCGAGCACCTCGACCGACTCGGCGACCTCGATCGCGTTGCCGGCCGTGAAGCCGAGCGGGGTCTCCATGTCGGTGAGCAGCGCGACGGTGCGCACCCCGGCGTCGGTGCCCAGCGCGACCATCACCTCCGCCAGCTCGCGCGCGCGGTCGACGTCCTTCATGAACGCGCCGCTACCGACCTTGACGTCGAGGACGAGGGCTCCGGTGCCCTCGGCGATCTTCTTGCTCATGATCGACGAGGCGATGAGCGGGATCGCCTCGACCGTGCCGGTGACGTCGCGCAGCGCGTAGAGCTTCCTGTCGGCGGGCGCCAGGCCGTCGCCGGCCGCGCAGATGACCGCGCCGACCGACTCCAGCTGCGCGAGCATCTCCTCGTTGGACAGCAGCGCCCGCCAGCCGGGGATCGACTCCAGCTTGTCGAGGGTGCCACCGGTGTGGCCCAGGCCGCGGCCCGACAGCTGGGGGACGGCGACCCCGCAGGCCGCGACGAGCGGAGCGAGCGGCAGCGTGATCTTGTCGCCGACTCCCCCGGTCGAGTGCTTGTCGGTGGTCGGGCGCGAGAGCGAGGAGAAGTCCATCCGCTCCCCGGACGCGATCATCGCCGCGGTCCAGTCGGAGATCTCGCGGCGGTCCATCCCGTTGAGGAGGATCGCCATCAGCAGCGCGGACATCTGCTCGTCGGCGACAGCGGCGCGGGTGTAGGCGTCGACCATCCACGCGATCTGGCTGCTGGTGAGGGTGCGTCCGTCGCGCTTGGCGTGGATCACCTCGACGGCATCGTGCTGGGGGCCCGACGGGGCGCTGTGGCTGCTCACGGTGCGTTTGTACCAGGACGCGCCACGCGCTCGAGATCCTCGGGGCCGAACGCCTGCGGCAGGACGGCGTCCATCGGCAGCACGCCCCGCGGCGTCAGCACCTCCAGCGCCGCCCCGCCGTTCTCCCAGAGCAGCTGGCGGCAGCGGCCGCACGGCATGATCACCTCGCCGGCGCCCCGCGGGTCGAGCGTGACGCACACGAAGTGGGTGAGCCGGCCTCCCCCGGTGGCATGCAGCTGGGAGACGAGCCCGCACTCCGCGCACAGCGTGACGCCGTACGCCGCGTTCTCGACGTTGCAGCCGACCACCAGGCGGCCGTCGTCGGCGAGCGCCGCGGCACCCACCCGGTAGCCGGAGTACGGCGCGTAGGCCCGTGCGGCGATCTCGTTCGCCGCCTGCGTGAGGCTGTCCCAGTCGACCACGCGGCCACGGTAGGCCATGGACGGCGGTCGCGAGGATCTTCCGCGCTGGCAGGTCTCGACGGGAAATGTCCCAAGTTGGTAACCGTTTCGACGAATGCGCTTCCCGCAACGCGCTCCGTGGGTGAGGATGCACCCCGGAGTATCAGAACCAATCTTTCCTGCCCTGCGACTCGGAGCCGGGCGTCGACCTGGAGGACATCTGTGAAGACCTGGAAGAGGACGACGGCCGCGGCGGCCGTGGCGCTGATGGCGAGCGCGGCCCTGGCGGCCTGTGGCGACGCGCCCGAGGACGACAAGGGCGCTTCGGAGAAGAGCGACTTCCTCCCCTGCATCCTCTCCGACGCGGGCGGCTTCGACGACAAGTCGTTCAACCAGCTCAGCTACGAGGGCGTGCAGGACGCCGCCGAGGAGCTCGGCAGCGAGTACAAGGAGTTCGAGTCCAAGAACGAGAACGACTACGCGGGCGCCCTCGAGCAGTTCGTCGCCCAGGGCTGCGACGCGATCGTGACCGTCGGCTTCGCGCTCTCCGCCGCGACCGTCGAGTCGGCCACGGCCAACCCGGACATCGAGTACATCCTCATCGACGACGCGGCCGACAACGACTTCGACGGCACCAAGGACGCCGACAACATCAAGCCGATCCTCTACGACACCGCGCAGGCCGCGTTCCTCGCCGGCTACGCCGCGGCGGACTACACCAAGACCGGTGTCGTCGGCACCTACGGCGGCCAGCCGTTCCCGACGGTGACCATCTTCATGGACGGCTTCAAGCAGGGCGTCGACTACTACAACGAGAAGAAGGGCAAGGACGTCAAGCTCTTCGGCTGGGAGGGCAACGACAAGGGCGTCTTCACCGGTGGCTTCGACGCCAACGAGAAGGCGACCAACGCCGCCAAGCAGATCCTCGACCAGAACGCCGACGTGATCCTGCCGGTCGGCGGCCCGATCTACCAGGGCGCGCTCACCGCGATCAAGGACTCCGGCAAGGACGTCGCGCTCATCGGCGTCGACGCCGACTTCTACGAGACCGACCCGAACACCCAGGACCTGGTGCTCACCTCGATCCTGAAGAACATGAAGATCTCGACGACCGAGGCCGTCGTGGCTGCGGGCAACGACGAGTTCGACACCGAGGCGTACGTCGGCACGCTCGAGAACGACGGGGTCGGCATCGCGCCGTTCCACAACTTCGACGCGAAGATCTCCGACACCCTCCAGGCCGAGCTCGACGAGGTCAAGGCCGGCATCATCGACGGCAGCATCCCGGTGGAGTCGTACCTCAACCAGTGACACCCCGCTGCCCTCCGCCGGCCGAGCGCCGACCGCAGGGCGGAGACACCCTCCGGGGGAGGTCGGTTCCGACCTCCCCCGGAGGCGTTCGCGCCGGACGCGCCCGTCGCGTCCGGCGCGCACCTGCTGGCTTCTGCACCCCTGCTCCGAGAGGATTCCCCCATGACGCTCGAACTCCGGGGCATCACCAAGCGCTTCGGCCCCCTGGTCGCCAACGACCGGATCACCCTCACCGTCAACGAGGGCGAGATCCACGCCCTCCTCGGTGAGAACGGCGCCGGCAAGTCGACCCTGATGAACGTGCTCTACGGCCTCTACCAGGCCGACGAGGGCGAGCTCGTCCTGGACGGCGAGGTGCGCAGGTTCGCCGGACCCGGCGACGCCATGGCCGCCGGCATCGGCATGGTCCACCAGCACTTCATGCTGGTCCCCGTCTTCACGGTGGCCGAGAACGTCATGCTCGGCAACGAGGCGACCGGCTTCGCCGGCACGCTCGACATCGGCGCCGCGCGCGAGCGGGTGCGCGAGATCTCCCAGCGCTTCGGGTTCGACGTCGACCCCGACGCGCTGGTCGAGACCCTGCCCGTCGGCGTCCAGCAGCGCGTCGAGATCATCAAGGCGCTCTCCCGCGACGCCCGCGTCCTCGTCTTCGACGAGCCGACCGCCGTGCTGACGCCGCAGGAGACCGACGAGCTGATGGGCATCATGCGCCAGCTCCGCGAGTCGGGCGCCGCGATCGTCTTCATCAGCCACAAGCTGCGCGAGGTCCGCGCCATCGCGGACCGGATCACCGTCATCCGCCGCGGCGCCGTGGTCGGCGAGGCCAGCCCGACCGCCACCAACGCCGAGCTGGCCTCCCTCATGGTCGGCCGGCCGGTCGAGCTGACCGTGCACAAGGAGCCGGCCCAGCCCGGACCCGACGCCCTGGTCGTGCGCGATCTGCGGGTGCTCGACGACACCGGCCACACCCACCTCGACGGCATCAGCTTCTCCATCGCCCGCGGCGAGGTCCTCGGCGTGGCCGGCGTCCAGGGCAACGGCCAGACCGAGCTGACCGAGGCCATCATGGGCCTGCAGAGCCACGTGCACGGCTCGATCCGGCTCGGTGACCAGGAGCTGGTCGGCCGCTCCGTCCGCAAGGTGCTCGACGCCGGGGTCGGCTTCGTGCCCGAGGACCGGCAGGTCGACGGCCTGGTCGGCGAGTTCACGATCGCCGAGAACCTCATGCTCAACCGCAGCCATGGCCTGCCCTTCGTCTCCGCCGGCACCGTCCGTGCCGGGGTGCTCGAGGACTTCGCCCAGCGCAAGCTCGTCGAGTACGACGTGCGCGCGTCCGGCATCCAGGCCAAGGCCAACCAGCTCTCGGGCGGCAACCAGCAGAAGGTCGTGGTCGCCCGGGAGCTCTCCCGCGACCTGAGCCTCCTCGTCGCCGCCCAGCCCACCCGCGGCGTCGACGTCGGCTCGATCGAGTTCATCCACAAGCAGGTCGTGGCCACCCGCGACGCCGGCGTACCGGTGCTCCTGGTGTCCACCGAGCTCGACGAGATCGTCGCGCTCTCCGACCGGATCATGGTCCTCTACCGAGGGCAGGTGGTCGGCATCGTGCCGGCGGACACGCCCCGCGAGACCCTCGGCCTGATGATGGCCGGCGAGCGCCCCGAAGGGACGGCCGCGTGAGCGCGAACGACGAGACCCAGTCCACCTCCGTCGACGAGCCGACGGCGGACCCGAAGGAGCCCACCGGTCCGGGCGGTCCCGGCGAGGCCGGCCGCTTCAGCGGCGTGGTGCGCGAGATCGTGCTCGGCAACGCGCTGGTCTCCGTCCTCTCGGTCGTCCTGGCGGTCCTCGTCGGCTCGCTGATGATCCTGCTGACCGACGAGAACGTCCGCGAGACGATCGGCTACATCGGGGCGCGCCCGGGCGACTTCTTCAGCGCGGTCTGGACCGCCATCTCCGACGCCTACTCGGCCCTGTTCCGGGGCGCGATCTACAACACCAACGTCGAGGGCTTCGAGGGCCGGATCAAGCCGCTGACCGAGACCCTCAAGTTCTCCGCGCCGCTGATCCTCGCCGGCCTCGGCGTCGGCCTCGCGTTCCGCGCGGGCCTGTTCAACATCGGCGGCCGCGGCCAGATGCTGCTGGCCGGCGCCGCCGCCGGCTGGGTCGGCGTCGGGATGGACCTGCCCCTCGCGCTGCACCTGCCGCTGGCCGTCCTTGCCGGCGCCCTCGCCGGCGCCCTGTGGGCCGGCATCGCGGGGTTCCTCAAGGCACAGAGCGGGGCCCACGAGGTGATCGTCACGATCATGCTCAACTACGTCGGCTACTACCTGGTCTTCTACGCACTCTCCAAGCAGGGACTGCTCCAGGCGCCCGGGTCGCTCAACCCGAAGTCGGAGCCGATGCCGGAGTCCGTGATCTTGCCGAAGCTCCTCGGCGACCGCTTCAACCTCCATCTCGGGTTCGTCATCGCGCTCGTCGCCGTCGGTGTCGTGTGGTGGCTCCTCAACAAGTCCGCGATGGGCTTCCGGTTCCGCGCGGTCGGCGAGAACCCGGACGCCGCGCGCGCCTCGGGCATCGACGTCGGCCGGACCTATGTCACCGTCATGCTCATCGCGGGCGGGCTGGTCGGCCTCGCGGGCGTCAACCAGATCCTCGGCACCGCGACCAGCGGCATCACCGTCGACCTCGACGCCGGCATCGGGTTCGACGCCATCACGGTCGCCCTGCTCGGCCGCTCCCGACCGCTCGGCATCCTCGCGGCCGGTCTCCTCTTCGGCGGCCTCAAGGCGGGCAGCTTCTCGATGGCGGCGGCCGAGGGCATCCCCGTCGAGATCGTGCTCGTCATCCAGTCGCTGATCGTCTTGTTCATCGCCGCTCCCCCGCTGGTGCGAGCTATCTTCCGGCTGCCGAAGGAGGCGAGCGCGTGAGCACCACCGCCAAGGTCCCGGTCCCGGTCGACGACACCGAGCCCACCACCGTCCCCCTGCGCACGGCGCTCAAGGCGCCGATCATGCTCGGCGTGGTCACGCTGCTGGTCGCCCTGCTGATCGCGGTGAAGGCCCGCTCCGGCAAGACCACCTTCCGCCTCGCGGCCGAGACCGACTTCTTCGACCTGCCCGAGATCACCGTGCCGTCGACCGCCACGGTCGCGACGGTCGTGGTGCTCCTCGCCGCCTGCACGGCGGCCTCGGCACTGCTCGTCAGCCGCGGGCGGCGTACGCCGGTCTGGCTGGTCGCGCTCTTCGCCGTCATCGCCATGGTCGGCTTCCTCGCCTGGGCCGCCGCCGGCAAGTCGGTGCCGGTCATCGGCCTGCTGGGCGGCTCGATCGCCCTCGCCGTCCCCCTCGTCTTCGGCGCCCTCGGCGGCGTCCTCGGTGAGCGCGCGGGCGTCGTCAACATCGCGATCGACGGCCAGCTGCTCTTCGGGGCCTTCGCCGCCGCGGTCTTCGGCACCGTCGTCGGCTCGCCGTGGGGCGGACTCGTCGCCGCGATGCTGGCCGGCGGTCTCGTCGCGCTGGTGCTCGGCTTCTTCGCGATCACCTACTTCGTCAACCAGATCATCGTCGGCGTCGTGCTCAACGTCCTGGTGATCGGCCTGACCAGCTTCCTGTTCGGCCAGGTGCTCGCCGAGCACCCGAAGGAGCTCAACGCCCCCGACCACTTCTCGCGGATCCCGATCCCCGTGCTCGGCGAGATCCCGGTCATCGGGCCGGTGCTGTTCCGCCAGACGATCCTGGTCTACCTGATGTACGCCGCCGTCGCGATCGTCGCCTGGGCGCTCTACCGCACCAAGTGGGGCCTGCGGGTCCGTGCCGTCGGCGAGCACCCGAAGGCCGCCGACACCGTCGGCATCAAGGTCAACCGGACCCGCTACACCACCCTGCTCATCGCCGGGCTCATCGCCGGCGCGGGCGGCGCGACCTACACGCTGGTCTCCGTGCCCCAGTTCGGCGAGGAGATGACCGACGGCGCGGGCTATATCGCCCTCGCCGCCGTCATCTTCGGCCGCTGGGACCCGGTGCGGGCGACCCTGGCGGCGCTGCTCTTCGGCTTCGCCACCAACCTGTCCGGGGTGCTGTCGGTGCTCGGCTCCCCCGTGCCCAGCCAGTTCATGCTGATGCTGCCCTATGTCGTGACGATCATCGCCGTCGCCGGCCTGGTCGGGGCCTCCCGGCCTCCCGCGGCCGACGGCGAGCCGTACCGCAAGGGCTGAGCGGGCGGGCGTCCGACCGGTCCGGTCAGCCGCGGCGGTGCACCCGCACGGTGTTGTTGGCGCCCTTGACCCGGACCTTGGTGCTGCCGGCGCGGACCTTGACGGTGTTGTTGGCGCCGCGGACGACGACCTTGCGCAGCTTGCGGTAGGTCACCTCGTTGTTGGCGCCCCGCATCGTGGCCTTCGCGCCCTTGACGGCCTCGACCTCGTTGTTGGAGCCGACCAGGACGGCCTTGCCGAGCGCCGGGATCTCGAGGTCGACATTGCTCGCCCGGACCCGGACGAGCGGGGCGGCGGCCGCCGCCACCGAGGAGTTGGCGCCGGTCACGACGACCGGGCCGAGGGCGCCGGTCGCGTCCACCTCGACGTTCGCGCCGGTCACCGTCAGCGACGTGGCACTCGCCAGCGTGACGGTGACATTGCTCCCGGTCACGGACACGTCGGCACAGGCTCCCGTCAGCACATAGTCGGCGGTGCTGTCGGCCAGGGTGAGGGGGCCGGTCGCGCAGTCGAGCGTGACCGCGGCCTGCGCGGGAGCGGGGACGACGGCCGCGGTGGCGCCGGCGAGGGCGACGGCGGCGAGGGACGCGGCGAGGGTGGCAGGGGCGCGCAGCAGCGAGGGGCGAGTCATGCCTGCACCCTTGCCGGGGCGGCCGGGCACGAAACCCCGCGCCCGGGCGGGGTGGGCGCGATCACGCCTGGGTGAGGGCCTTGACCGCGACACCGGCCAGCATCCGGGCGCCGTACCCGATCGCCGCCTCGTCGACCTCGAAGTCGCCCTGGTGCAGGTCGAAGGTCGCTCCGCCGGGGCTGCGCGTGCCGAGGCGGAACATGGCGCCGGGGATCTGCTCGAGGTACCAGCCGAAGTCCTCGCCGCCCAGGCTCTGCTCGACCTCGGTGCGGTGGTGCAGGCCGAGCATCTCGTCGGCCGCCGACGCGACCATCGCGACGCTGACCCGGTCGTTGACGACCGGCGGGACGCCCTGGAGGTAGTCGACGCTCGCGGTGACGCCGTAGGGACGCACGATGTCGAGCACGGCCTCGCGGACCACGGCCTCGCACGACGCCCATGCCTCGGCGTCGAGGATCCGCACCGTGCCGCTGGCGATCCCGTGGTCGGGGATCACGTTGGCCGCCGACCCGGCACGGAGCATCCCCCAGACCACGCTGACCCCCGCCCGCGGGTCCATCCGGCGGCTCAGGACCGCCGGGAGCTCGCTGGTGATCTTCGCCAGCGCGAAGGTGAGGTCCCCGGTCAGGTGCGGCCGCGAGGTGTGCCCGCCATTGCCCTCGAGGCGGACGTCGATGCGGTCGGCCGCGCTCGTGATCGGTCCGGTCCGCAGCCCCACGGCCCCCACGTCGACCGACGGGTCGCAGTGGAGCGCGAAGATGCGGTCGATGCCGGCGAGCGCGCCGTGGTTGATCAGGTGCCGGGCGCCGCCCGGCATGACCTCCTCGGCGGGCTGGAACAGCAGCCGCACCCGGCCGGGCAGCAGGCCCTGGGCGTGCAGCTCGGCCAGCGCCTGGCCGGCGCCGACGAGGGCACTGGTGTGCACGTCGTGACCGCAGGCGTGGGCCACGCCCTCGGCGTCGCTGCGCCACGGGTCGGTGGTGAGGTCCGCGACCGGGAGGGCGTCGAGGTCGGCCCGCAGGCCGACGGTGCTGCCGCCCTCTCCCAGGTCGGCGACGACGCCGCTGCGCGGCATCCGGCTGATCTGCCAGCCGTGGCGCTCGAGGTGCTCGACGACGCGGTCGGAGGTGCGCTGCTCGTGCCAGGACAGCTCGGGATGCCGGTGGAGGTCGCGGCGCAGCTCGACCAGCTCGTCGGCGTACTTCGCGACGACGGAGTCGATCAGGGCGAGCGCGGTCACCCGACCAGCCTATGCCCGGGGCGAGGACGCCGGCACACGGCGGGTCAGGAGCCGTCGTACGCCGCGAGGAGTCGGTCCGCGGCGAGCGGTGCCGTCAGCTCGCCGGCGAGCAGGGCGGCCCGCACCTCGGCCTGGACGGCCTTGACGCCGGCGCTGTGGCGCAGCCGCTGGTCGAGCTCGTCGCGCACCAGCGCCCAGGTGAAGTCGAGCTGCTGCTCCGCGCGCTTGCGGGCGATGCCCGCCTCGCCGAGGTGCTCGCGGTGCTGGAGGATCTGGCCCCACACCTCGTCGACCCGCGCTCCGGTCAGTCCGGAGCAGGTCACGACGGGAGGCGACCACCCACCGGCGCCCGCCTGCCCGCGGACCAGCCGCAGGGCGCCGGCGAGCTCACGGGCGGCCACCCGCGCCTCCTGCTCCCGCGCCGGGTCCTCCGGGTCGGCCTTGTTGACCGCGATGACGTCGGCGATCTCCAAGATGCCCTTCTTGATGCCCTGGAGCTGGTCGCCCGTGCGCGCGAGGGTCAGGAAGAGGAAGGTGTCGACCATGCCGGACACGGTCACCTCGGACTGACCGACGCCCACGGTCTCGACCAGCACGACGTCGTACCCGCCCGCCTCGAGGACGGCCATCGCCTGGGTCGTCGCGCGGGCGACGCCGCCGAGGGTGCCGGCCGAGGGCGAGGGCCGGATGAAGGCGTGGGGATCGGCAGACAGGGTGGCCATCCGGGTCTTGTCGCCGAGCACCGAGCCGCCGGTGCGCACCGAGGACGGGTCGACGGCGAGGACGCCGACCCGGTGGCCGGCCGCGGTCAGCCGGCCACCGAGCGCCTCGATGAAGGTCGACTTGCCGACGCCGGGCACGCCCGAGATGCCGACCCGGACCGCGGGGGTCCGGGTCGCCGCGTCGGCGGCCAGGGAGAGCAGGAGCTCGCGGGCGGTCTCGCGGTGCCGCGGCGCGGTCGACTCGACGAGCGTGATGGCCCGCGCCATGGTGGCGCGGTGCCCCGCACGCAGGCCGTCGAGCAGGTCCTCGACCCGCATCAGTGCCCGAGCGACTCGCGCAGCCTCGCCAGCAGGTCGAGCGCGGACTCCGCGATCACCGTGCCGGGGAGGAACACCGCCGCGGCGCCCATCTCCTTCAGGGTGGGCACGTCGTCCGGCGGGATCACGCCTCCGATGACGACCACGATGTCGTCACGGCCCTGCTCGGCCAGCGCGCTCTTGAGCGCCGGGAGCAGGGTGAGGTGACCGGCGGCGAGCGACGAGACGCCGACGATGTGCACGTCGGCGTCGATCGCCTGCTGCGCGACCTCCTCGGGCGTGGAGAACAGCGGGCCCACGTCGACGTCGAAGCCGAGGTCGGCGAAGGCGGACACGACGACCTTCTGGCCGCGGTCGTGGCCGTCCTGGCCCATCTTGGCGACCAGGATGCGCGGACGGCGCCCCTCGGCCTCGGCGAACTCGTCGGTGGCCGCGCGGGCCTGGGCGACGAGGGAGTCGCCCTCACCGTCGTTGGCCAGGTCGGCCTCGTCCCTGTACACGCCGCTGATGGTACGGATCACCGCCTGGTGCCGGCCGTAGACCTTCTCCAGCGCGTCGGAGATCTCGCCCACCGTGGCCTTGGCGCGGGCCGCGCCGACGGCGAGGTCGAGCAGGTTGCCCTCGCCGGTGTCGGCCGAGCGGGTGAGGGCCTCGAGGGCCGCGTCCACGTCGCCCTGGTCGCGCTCGGCGCGCAGCCGCTCCAGCTTGGCGACCTGCTGGCGGTAGACCTCGTCGTTGTCGACCTTGAGGACCTCGAGCGGGTCCTCGGCCGGCAGGCGGTAGGTGTTGACGCCGATGACCTTCTGCGAGCCGGAGTCGATGCGCGCCTGGGTGCGGGCGGCCGCCTCCTCGATGCGCATCTTGGGGATGCCCTGCTCGATCGCGGCGGCCATGCCGCCGGCCGCCTCGGCCTCCTCGATGTGCGCCCATGCGCGCTCGGCGAGGTCGTGGGTCAGCTTCTCGACGTAGTAGGAACCGGCCCACGGGTCGATGGAGTACGTCGTGCCGCTCTCCTGCTGCAGCAGCAGCTGGGTGTTGCGGGCGATCCGCGCGGAGAAGTCGGTCGGCAGCGCGATGGCCTCGTCGAGCGCGTTGGTGTGCAGCGACTGGGTGTGGCCCTGGGTCGCGGCCATCGCCTCGATGCAGGTGCGGCCCACGTTGTTGAAGACGTCCTGGGCGGTCAGCGACCAGCCCGAGGTCTGCGAGTGGGTGCGCAGCGAGAGCGACTTCGGGTTCTGCGGGTCGAACTGGCGCACCAGCCGCGACCAGAGCGCCCGGGCCGCGCGCATCTTGGCGACCTCCATGTAGAAGTTCATGCCGATGGCCCAGAAGAACGAGAGCCGCGGCGCGAACTGGTCGATGGTCAGGCCCGACTCGAGGCCGGCGCGGATGTACTCGACGCCGTCGGCCAGCGTGTAGGCGAGCTCGAGATCGGCGGTCGCCCCGGCCTCCTGCATGTGGTAGCCGGAGATCGAGATCGAGTTGAACCGCGGCATCCGCTGGCTGGTGAAGGCGAAGATGTCGGAGATGATCCGCATCGACGGGGACGGCGGGTAGATGTAGGTGTTGCGGACCATGAACTCCTTGAGGATGTCGTTCTGGATGGTCCCCGAGAGCTGCTCCGGCTTCACCCCCTGCTCCTCGGCCGCGGCGATATAGAGGGCGAGGACCGGCAGCACCGCGCCGTTCATCGTCATCGAGACCGACATCTGGTCGAGCGGGATGCCGTCGAACAGGGTGCGGGTGTCGTAGATCGAGTCGATCGCCACGCCGGCCATGCCGACGTCGCCGCGCACCCGCGGGTGGTCGGAGTCGTAGCCGCGGTGGGTGGCGAGGTCGAAGGCGACCGACAGGCCCTTCTGGCCGGCCGCGAGGTTGCGGCGGTAGAAGGCGTTGGACTCCTCGGCGGTGGAGAAGCCGGCGTACTGCCGGATCGTCCACGGCTGGGTGGTGTACATCGTCGGGTAGGGCCCGCGCAGGAACGGGCTCAGGCCCGGGTAGGTGTCGAGCGCGTCGAGGTCGGCGAGGTCCGCGGGTCCGTACGACGGCGCGATCTCGATGCCCTCGGGGCTCTTCCAGCCCTCCCCCGTGGGGACGGCCGGTGCGGCGGCCGTGGCCCGGTCGGCGGCGAGCGAGAGGCCCGCGAAGCTCTTGGGGATCGTCATGCCAGCTTCTCCCTCGTGGCGGTCAGGAACGCCAGGGCGTCGACGCCCAGGGCGGCGGCGTCGTCGACCTCCGCGTCCACGGCGTCGGGCTTGCCGGCGATGATCACGTGCTGGGCGCCGGCCTCACGCAGCGCCGCGATCGCGGCGGCGCCCCACTCCGCGTACGCCGGGTCGGTGCCGGCCAGGCACACGACAGGCGGCGTGCCCGACGAGCGGTACGCCGCCACCAGGTCCTCGACGCCCGCGGTGGGGCCGGCGACCTCGACGGCGATCCCGCCGGCGGCGAACAGGTTGCTCACGAAGGTGGCGCGCGCGGTGTGCTGCGCGATGGTCCCGAGCGTGGCCAGGAAGACCGGCTGCCGGGCCGGCTCGTCGCGCAGCGCCTCGAACGAGGCGCCGTAGCGGCGGACCCGGTCGTTGAGCGGGTCCGCGGGGCGCTCCGGCAGCGTCTCGGTGAGGTTCGGGAACTCGCTCAGGCCGGTCAGCGGGCGCTTGCGCCGCGCGATGTCGGCCTCGCGCCGCTCGACGACCGCCGCGATGCGGGCCCGGAACGGGTCGAAGTCGTGACCGTCCTCCCACTCGGTCTCGAGCTGCTGGAACTCCGCCCAGCCGGCGGCGGCGAGGTCGGTGGTCAGCTGCTCGACGGCGTACGCGCCGCCGGCCGGGTCGGCCACGGCGGCGACGTGCGACTCGTCGATGAGCAGGTGGTTGACATTGCGCGCGATCCGGCGGCCGAAGGCGTCGGGGCGGCCGTTCGCGCTGTCGAAGGGCAGCACGGTGACCGCGTCGGCACCGCCGACACCGGCGGCGAAGGCCGCGACCGTGCCGCGCAGCATGTTGACGTAGGGGTCGTACTTGCTGAGCATCGGCCGGCTGGTCACCGCGTGCTGCCGCTGCGCGACGCCCCCGTCGGCCGCGTCCACCCCGACGCCGCTCAGCTCGAGGACCCGCGCCCACAGCACCCGCGCCGCGCGCAGCTTGGCGATGGTCGGGAACTGCTCGTCGGTGGCGGCATAGCGGAACTCGATCTGCCGGGCCGCGGCCTCGACCGAGAGGCCGTGGTCGGTCAGCCAGCGCAGGTAGGCGACGCCGACCGCGATCGACCAGCCGAGCTCCTGCGCGTCGCTGGCGCCGAGGTCGTGGGCCGCGGTGGCGTCGACGACGATCGCCCGGATGTCGTGCTGGTCGGCCTTGCCCGCCAGCGTCCGCAGCTCCGCGACGGCCTCGTCGACCGCCAGCGGGATGTCGCGCAGCATGACGCCGAGCGGGTCGATGCCGAGGTTGCTGTCGGGGTGCTTCGCGCCGGGCAGTGCCAAGAACGCCTCGGCCACCGTGGTCGTCGCCGACGGCGCGTCGAGGACGACGGGCGCGAGGTCGAGGAGCACGTCCTTCAGGGTCGCGGCGAGGTCGGTGTCCGCATCGGCGGCCAGCCACAGGCTGGTGACTCCGCCGTCGAGATCGACGAGCGCGGCCTCGTTGGACAGCTTGGCGTCCGGTCCCGCGACGAGGCTGCGGATGTCCCAGGCACCCTGGCGGGTCGGGCGCACGGCCGTCGTCGGGGCGCCGGGCAGGCCGAGCGGCGTGATGCCGATGCCGTCGAGGGTGGTGCGGGTCAGCTTGTCCCACACCGCGCTGTCGGGGGCGTCGTCGCCGAGCCTGCGCTGTTTGCGCAGGACGGCGGCGGTGGCGGCCTCCCACTCGGCGCGCGTGTGCGCATCCTCGGGCTGCGCCAGCGTCAGGGGCGAGTCAGTCACAAGGGGAGAGCCTATCCGTGACAGCGCCGGTGTCAGCGGGGTGTGAGATATCTCCGGCTACCCCTAGGTAACCGAACTCGGCGCAGGGTGACAGGTTTGGCGGGTCCACCGCCAGGCAACAAACGCTGACAGGTCCGCATGGGGGTCGCATGGATCAGGAAGGTCGCTCGATGCTCGGGAGCAGGAAGGCCGCGTGGGCGGTCGCGGTCGTCGCCGTGCTGGCGATCGCCGCCGGCGTCGCCGTCGCCGTGGCCCGGCTCGGTGGCGACACTCTCGAGCCCGGCTTCGTCGCGGACGGCACGTCCGGCTCGGCGATGAGCCACGAGGCGGAGGTCCGGCTCCCGATCGGGACCGTGCAGCTCGCCTCGGGCGGCCCGCTCGACGAGATCGCGGCACGACGGGTCGGCAAGCAGGGCGACGGCTCCGTCCGCGCCGGGGACGACGCGGTCATCGTGCCGATCTCCTGGACCTTCCGCCCCTCCCTCGCCTACGAGGACCTGCTCGGCTACCCCGCGACGTTCACCCTCGCCCTCACCGCGGGCGGCGAGCGCACCGAGCTCGGCGAGCAGGACGTCGACCTGCACGAGACGCTCGACTCCGGCGTGTTCCCCGAGCGGTCCCTCATCGCGGTCGTCGCCGGGGGCGGCGACGACCTGGGCGTCGAGGTGACCTACGAGGACCAGTCCCAGACGGTCGCCATGGCGACCGGGGAGGTCGAGGCGGGTCGCGCGGCGCCGCTGTATCCCGACGGCCCGGTGGCGTACGGCCCCGACGAGCGGTGCGACGCCCGGACGACCGACGAGGCCCGCTCCATCGACGCCGGCGCCGGCTCGATCTACTGCCGGATCGACCCGCTGACCCGCACGCCGTACCTCCCCGACCTCGGCTGGGCCGAGGAGGGCCGGGTGTGGAGCACCGTCGAGGTGGTCGTCACGGCGCCGGAGCGGGTGCAGTGGATCCCCACCGGGGCCGGCTACCGGGTCGAGCGGCGGCCGGTGACGGTCTCGCTCGAGGGCGCCGAGGCCGTCCGCACGCCGAAGGCGCCCGAGGACGCCGCGACGACCTGGCAGGGCACCTGGGTGTTCGACTCCCCCGCCGAGTCGACCGCCCCGCGCCTGCACGTCGCCGCCCCGATGACCGCGGTCCGCGAGCCGGAGGCGACCGGCGGTCCCGCCGCGGTCCCGTTCGGGGTCGACGCGACCTTCACCTTCCGACGCTGACCAGACCCCATCCCACCGTCCGCCACCCGGCCACCTGCCACTCGGCACCGTCACCTCCAGGAGAAGCTATGACAGGCGAGGACGTCGACTTCGGCAACTTCGAGGGCTCCGTCACCTACACGACCTCGAGCGACCTCGACAAGCTGGCCGAGGCCATGATCGACGCCTACATGCGGCGCAGCGTGCCCAACGTCGTGGACGGGTCGTGCAAGGAGGGCCGTTTCGAGATCATCACGCCGCGGCCCACCATCCGGCACCAGTCCGAGCGGCTGTACGTCAGCTACCCGGGCGGGCACTGGACCAAGGACGGCGGGCTCATCGGCGACGATCCCGACCTCGGCTTCGACTACTTCGACGCCGCGGGCGTCTACGCGCAGATCAAGCAGGGGGTCGACACCTACCTCACCCCGATGCTGAGCAAGGGCGAGGGCGGGCAGGCGCCCAAGGCCGAGGACTTCGACGACCAGATCTCCGTGGTCCAGCACGCGATGCAGGAGCTCTCGGTCTCCGGCGAGGTGCGCACCACCGGCGAGGAGGCCGCCACCACGACCGAGATCGGCAACGTCCTGGTGCCCGAGTACATCTCCGAGATCGAGGCGGAGCTCGGCGACCTGGACGGCATGGCGGTGATCCGGCTACGCGAACTGTACGGCGCCAACCGCATCTCCGACGTGATGACCGGGCTGCACGCCCTGGCCGTGATCAGCGGCGTCCTGGTCGCGGGCGAAGCACAGGTCTGGGCCCGCTACCACCGCGACCTCTCCAAGCTGATCTCCACCGCGACGGCGGACTTCCACGCCTACTCCGAGGGCAACGAGGTCAGTGCCGGCGAGATCTTCGACGTGGTCCAGTCGGTCGCCGACGCCAGCGGCCTGCTGTCGCTCCCGAAGGGCGTCGCCACCGTGATCGGGAAGGCCTCGACCCTGCACGGGATCGTCAAGGGGTTCCTCCCGGATCCGCCGACCCCGTACCAGTACACGCTCGACGGGTCGTCGTACCAGGCGCTCGACACCTCCTTCTGGAAGGCGGTCACCGGCCTGCTCGACGACGTCGACGCGACCGAGGCCGCCTTCGCGACGTGTGCCGACAAGGCGGTCACGAGCGCGACCCAGCCGGAGGGCGGGAACCGGGTGATCACGACCTCGTTCGACCTGGTCAACCCCACCGAGTTCCTCAACGCCGGCGAGCACGGGATCTACACCAACGTCAACGGCCAGCGGGTCGACATCCAGGTCACCGACGCGGCCCTGAAGCGGGTCTCCGGGCGCTACGAGCTCATCGGCGACCACTGCCACGACGTCGCGACCAAGCTCGAGGGCGCGCCCGAGCAGTCGGCGTGGTCCCGGGGCATCGTCGGATCCCAGGGCGGCGCCTTCGGCCACTTCGAGGCCTTCAGCGGCATGGTCGGCATCCTGGTGGCCCTGCTGAAGAACAACGGCGACGAGATGCGCGACATCGGCGAGAAATGCATCCTCATCCTCAACGACTTCAAGGGGACCGACGCGGCGATCCGCAAGGAGCTGGAGGGTCTGGCCGCCGACGTGGAGGCCCAGACCAAGGAGGACAAGAACGTCACCTGAGCGGCGGTGCCGGGCCCCAGGATTCGCCTGACGGCCACGTGGCGGACACGGCGGGAGAAGGTCCTGGCAACCCGGCCGCGCCACGCTCGGGCCATGCGGATCGTCCTGGCCACCGAGTCGTTCTACCCGGCGCTGGACTGCACCACCACGACCCTCAAGGCGACCGCCGACCGTCTGGTCGACCGCGGTCACACCGTGCGGATCATCGCGCCCGGCCCCGGCCTCGCCAGCTATCGCGGCTGCGACGTCGTCCGAGTCCGGCCGCTGGAGCCCACCGGGGCGCAGGTGCGGGAGGCGATCGAGGGCTTCGCGCCCGATCTCGTCCAGGTCCACTCGCCCCGCGCGGTGGGTCGCAAGGCGCTCAAACACACCGGGCGCGCCGGCGTGCCGACGCTCGTCGTCGAGCAGTCGCCCGTCCTCGACCTGGCCGCCGACTACTGGCGGGCGAAGGTGGCCGAGCGCGCCGACCGGGTCCTGGTGACCTCCCCGTGGATGGTCGGCCGTGCCGCCGAGCTCGGCGTCGACGCGGCCCTGTGGGAGCCCGGTGTCGACCCGCTCGCGTTCACCCCGACCCTGCGCGACCCGTGGCTGCACCGCTCCTGGTCGCGCGCGAAGTCCGGAGCGCCCCGGACGGTGGTCGGCTACGTCGGCAGTCTGCACAAGGCGGCCGGCGTGCGCCGCCTGACCGCGCTGGCCGATGTGCCCGGCATCCGGATCGTGGTGATCGGCAGCGGCCCGGAGCGCGACTGGCTGGCGCGGCGGCTGCCCCAGGCACGGTTCACCGGTCCGCTCGGCGTCGGCGATCTCACCGTCGCGATGCCGACCCTCGACCTGGTCGTGCACCCGGGCGAGCACGAGACCGACTGCCATGCGCTGCGCGAGGCCGCCGCGTCCGGCGTACCCGTGGTCGCGCCGCGCGCCGGCGGCGCCCGGGACGTCGTGCGCCATCTCGAGACCGGCGTCCTGTACGACCCCGCCGACCCGCGGGACCTCCCCCGGGCCGTCGCCTCGGTGGCGGCCGACCCGCGGCGCCGGCTGCTCGGAGCGGCGGGACGCGAGCGCGCCCTGCGGCGTACCTGGTGCGACGCGGTGGACGAGCTGGTGGCGAGCGCCTACCCGGCGCCGGCGCCGGTGGTCGCCTGACCGAAGGCCTCGACCCAGGCCCGGAGCACGGCCTGCTCCAACGTGGGCCGGTCGCGCAGCACCCCGCCGATCGCCAGCCCGCGCAACAGGGACAGCAGGCCGTCGACGAAGACCTCGAGCCGCTCGTCGTCGAGCTCGCCGACGAGCGGGACGAGCTGGTCGCGCAGCTGGCGGCCGAGCAGCCGCGCGCCGGGCCGGAGCGCGGCCCGCAGCTCGGGATCGGTCCGCGCGGCGACCCACAGCTCGAGCCCGGCGACGTACGTCGGCCGGCGGGTCACCTCGTGCAGCACCGCGACCAGCCGGTCGGCGCCGGCGTCCCCCGCCGCCGCCTGGATCTCGGCGCCCTGCGCCGCGGCGACGTAGTCGACGGCCGCCACGGCCAGCTCGCGCATCGACGAGAAGTGGTGGGTGAGCGCGCCGCGGGTCACCTCCGCCTGGGTCTGGACCCGCTGCATGGTCAGCCCGGCGTAGCCGTGCCGGACCATCACTTCGACCGCGGCGGCCAGGATCTGCTCCCGGGTGCGCACGGCTCGCGATTGACGACGTAGCGGTTCCACGGGCAGAATCCTCGCAGGCACGAAACCGACCATATGGTCTGTTTCTTGGTTAGAACCCCAGAGGAGCTCTCATGGCCTTGGCCGCCAGCCTGGTCCGTCGCGGCGCTGCCGCCTTCCCCGACCGCACCGCCGTCCACGTCGGCGCGGCGTCGCTGACCTTCGCCGAGGTCGACCAGCGGGCCGACCTGATCGCCCATCACCTCGCCGCCCGCGGCGTCGGCAAGGGCACCCACGTGGGCCTGCTGGTCAACAACGGCCTCGACTCGGTGCCGATGGAGTTCGCCGCCATCAAGGCCGGCATCGTCCGGGTCCCGCTCAACGCACGCCTCTCCCTCGACGAGCACGCCGACATGCTGACCGGCTCGCGCACCGGCGTGATCGTCGCCGACGCCACGCTCGCCGGGCGCGCGAACGAGCTCGCGGCCACGATCCCCGGCCTGCGCGCCATCGCCCTCGACGACCTCCTCGCCCCCACCGCCGAGCCGGTCGGCGACCCGGGTGTCGCCCTCGACGCCGACGACCCGACCCTGCTGCTCTACACCTCCGGCACCACCGGCCGACTGAAGGCCGTCGTGCACACCCAGGGCAGCTACGGCGCGATCTGCAGCAACATCCTCGCCAACCTGATCGATCCGCAGCCCGACTCCGTGATGCTGCACGCGGCGTCGCTCATCCACGCGAGCGGCACCTTCGTGCTGCCCTACTGGATCCGCGGCGCGGCCTCCGCGATCCTCCCGGGCTTCGAGCCGGCGGCGTTCGTCGAGGCGATCGCGACGTACCGCGCGACCGAGATCAACCTGGTCCCGACGATGTTCGCGATGCTGCACGACTCGGGTGCCCTCGACGGTGCCGACCTGTCCTCGCTGCGCAAGGTCGTCTACGGCGCCAGTCCGATGCCGCGCCCGGTGCTGCGCCGCTCGATCGAGGCGTTCGGGCCGATCCTGACCCAGTACTACGGACAGACCGAGGCGCCGCTGTGCATCGCCGTGCTCGACGAGCACGCCCATGCCGACGAGGCGCTGTGGGGCGCCTGCGGGATGCCGGCCTCGGACGTCGACCTGCGCCTGCTCGACGAGGACGGGAACGACGTGGCGCCGGGCGGGATCGGCGAGATCGCGCTCCGCGCGCCGTTCCGGATGCAGGGCTACTTCGAGGCGGCGGAGCTCAACGCCCAGACGACGACCGCCGACGGGTGGCTGCGCACCCGCGACCTCGCCCGCTTCGACGACCGCGGCTATCTCCACCTCGTCGACCGCACCAGCGACATGATCATCACCGGCGGCTACAACGTCTACCCGCGGGAGGTGGAGGACGCCCTCTCCTCGCACGCGGCCGTCGCGGAGTGCGCCGTCGTCGGCGCACCGGACGAGAAGTGGGTCGAGGCGGTCACCGCCTTCGTGGCGCTCCGCCCCGGCGCCGCGGCCACCGAGGACGAGCTGATCGAGCACGTACGCGGCCAGATCGCCGCCCACAAGGCACCGAAGTCCGTCCGCTTCGTCGAGGCCGTCCCGAAGTCCGCCGTCGGCAAGATCCTGCGCCGGGCACTGCGTGAGCCGCTGTGGGAGGAGGCCCGATGAGCGACGTCCGGATCGAGACCGACGGCGACGTCACGACGATCGTGCTCGCCCGCCCGGAGCGCCACAACGCCGTGGACGGGCCGATGGCGGCGGAGCTGGCCGCGGCCTTCCGCGCGTTCGAGGCGTCCGACGCCAAGGTCGCCGTGCTGGCGGGCGACGGCCCGTCCTTCTGCGCCGGCGCCGACCTCAAGAGCGTCGGCACGGAGCGGTCCAACCGGGTCTCCCCCGAGGGCGACGGACCGATGGGCCCCACCCGGATGGACCTCGACAAGCCGGTCGTCGCCGCACTCCACGGCCATGCCGTGGCCGGCGGGCTGGAGCTCGCGGCGTGGTGCGACCTGCGCGTCGCCGACGAGGGCACCACGCTGGGCGTGTTCTGCCGGCGCTGGGGCGTGCCGCTCATCGACGGCGGCACCATCCGCCTCCCCCGGCTGATCGGTCACAGCCGGGCCATGGACCTGATCCTCACCGGCCGGCCGGTCGACGCCCGGGAGGCGCTCGAGATGGGCCTGGTCAACCGGGTCGTCCCGGCCGGCACCGCTCGGGCGGCCGCGGTGGCGCTCGCCCAGGAGATCGCCCGCATGCCGCAGACCTGCATGCGTGGCGACCGCCGCTCGGCACGGCAGCAGTGGGCCGACACCGAGGAGTCCGCCCTGCGCCGCGAGCTGGCCATCGGGCTCGCCTCCCTGGCCGCCGACGGCGTCACCGGCGCGGGCCGGTTCGCGTCGGGCAAGGGACGGGGCGGCTCCTTCGACGACATCTGAGCGCCGGCTCGGGCCCGGCCGGGCGCCTCCGTCAGGAACCGACCGGCTCCAGGCGCACGATCACGCCCTTCGAGGTGGGCGTGTTGCTGATCTCGGCGACGCTGTCGAGCGGCACCAGCACATTGGTCTCGGGGTAGTACGCCGCGGCCGAGCCGCGGGCCGCCGGGTAGGCCACCGCGCGGAAGCCCTCCGCGCGCCGCTCGGTGCCGTCGGTCCAGATGCTGACGATGTCGACCAGGTCGCGATCGGCGATCCCCAGCTCGGCGAGGTCGTCGGGGTTGACCATGACGATGCGGCGCGCGTCGTGGATCCCGCGGTAGCGGTCGTTCATCGCGTAGGGGATGGTGTTCCACTGGTCGTGGGAGCGCAGGCTCTGCAGCACCAGGTGGCCCGGCGGCGCCGTGATCATGTCGAGAGCGTTGCAGGTGAAGACCGCCTTGCCGCTCGGCGTCGGGAAGCGGCCCTCGTTGACCGGGTTCGGCAGGCGGAACCCGCCGGGGACCGCGACGCGCGCGTTGAAGTCGGCGAACCCGGGCACCACGCGGGCGATCCGGTCGCGGATCAGCGCGTAGTCGGCCTCGAAGTCCTCCCACGGGATGGCGCCGCCCTCCCCCAGCGTGCGGCGGGCCAGGCGGGCGATGATCGCGACCTCGCTCAGCAGGTGCGGCGAGGCCGGGGCGAGCCGGCCGCGGGACTGGTGCACCTCGCTCATCGAGTCCTCGACCGTCACGAACTGCTCGCCGGTGGCCTGGATGTCACGGTCGCTGCGACCCAGGGTCGGCAGGATGAGCGCGGTGTCGCCGCAGACCGCGTGCGACCGGTTCAGCTTGGTCGAGATCTGCACCGTCAGCCGGCAGCTGCGCAGTGCGGCCTCGGTGACATCGCTGTCGGACATCGCGCGCACGAAGTTGCCGGCGACGCCGACGAACACCCTCGCCCGCCCGTCGCGCATCGCCCGCACGCCGGCGACCGAGTCGAAGCCGTGCGCGCGCGGCGGGACGAAGTCGAACTCCGCGGCGAGGGCGTCGAGGAAGCTGTCGGGCACCCGCTCCCAGATCCCCATGGTGCGGTCGCCCTGCACGTTGCTGTGCCCGCGGACCGGGCACACGCCCGCGCCCGGGCGGCCCAGGTTGCCGCGGAGCAGCAGGAAGCTGACGATCTCGCGGATCGTCGGCACGCCGTGCCGGTGCTGGGTCAGACCCATCGCCCAGCAGACGATGACCTTGCGGGCGGCGAGGACCTCGCGGTGGACCGCCTCGATCTCCTCCCGGGTCAGGCCGGTCGCCTCCAGGACGTGCTCCCAGCCGACGGTGCGGGTGTGGGCGGCGAAGGCGTCGTACCCGGTGGTGTGGGTGGCGATGAAGTCGTGGTCGAGCACGGTGCCCGGCGCGGCGTCCTCGGCCTCGAGCAGGAGCCGGTTGAGCATCTGGAAGAGCGCCAGGTCGCCGCCGGGCCGGATCTTGAGGAAGAGATCGGCGATCTCGGTGCCGCGACCGACGACGCCGCGCGGCTTCTGCGGGTTCTTGAAGCGGATCAGGCCGGCCTCGGGCAGCGGGTTGACCGCGATGACCCGGCCGCCGTTGCGCTTGGTCTCCTCGAGCGCCGAGAGCATCCGAGGATGGTTGGTCCCCGGGTTCTGCCCGACGACGAACACCAGGTCGGACTCGTGGATGTCGTCGAGCGAGACACTGCCCTTGCCGATGCCGAGCGTCTCCCCCAGCCCCGAGCCGCTCGACTCGTGGCACATGTTCGAGCAGTCCGGCAGGTTGTTGGTGCCGTAGGCGCGGGCGAAGAGCTGCAGCAGGAAGGCGGCCTCGTTGTTGAGGCGACCAGAGGTGTAGAACATCGCCTCGTCGGGCGAGTCCAGGGCGTTGAGCTCGTCGGCGACAATGCCGAGCGCCTCGTCCCAGCCGATCGGCTCGTAGTGGCTCGCGCCGGGACGCTTGACCATCGGCTCGGTCAGCCGGCCCTGGTGGTTGAGCCACATGTCGGACGCCTCGCCGAGCTCGGCCACCGAGTGCTCGGCGAAGAACTCCCGGGTCACCCGGCGGGTCGTCGCCTCGTCGCTGACGTGCTTGGCGCCGTTCTCGCAGTACTCGTTCTTGTGCCGGTGGCCGGGATCCGGCCAGGCACAGCCGGGGCAGTCGATGCCCTCGGTCTGGTTCAGGCTGAGCAGGGTGAGCAGGGTCCGCTTCGGCCCGGCCTGGGCCAGCGCGTACTCCATGGCGTGCGCGACCGCGGGCACGCCGGCGGCGTACGTCTTCGGCGGTGTCACGTCGAGGTCGTCCTGGGGGTCCGCTTCCCGCCGCTTCCTGCTCACCCCCGCAGCGTCCCGCGCCGCCCGGATCGCGTCAAATATCCCACCCGCCGCGGGAGCGCGCCGGATCCGGTAAGGGTTGCCTTACGTGCATATCTCACATGATCCGTGTCACCTACCGGTGCGTAGCGGGAGTAGCGTGGCCCCCCGTGGCAACGACGACGCGTCCCCAACTGGTGAAGGGCAGCCGTGCAGCGCGCACGACCATCGCCCTGAAAATGCTCATGGCCGTGAGCGGCCTGCTGTTCATCGGCTTCGTGCTGGCGCACATGTACGGCAACCTCAAGGCCTTCGCCGGCGAGGAGGCGTTCAACGAGTACGCCCACCACCTGCGTGAGATCGGGGAGCCGATGCTCCCGCACGAGGGCTTCCTCTGGATCATGCGGGTCGGCCTGATCGTCGCCGTCGTCGTCCACATCGCCTGCGCCGTCGCCCTGTGGCGGCGCGCCGCGGCCGCCCGCCCCGTGCAGTACGTCGCCAAGAAGAACAACGGCTCCTCGCTCTCCTCGCGCACCATGCGCTGGGGCGGCGTGACACTGCTGATCTTCATCGTGTGGCACCTGCTCAACTTCACCATCGTCAAGGTCAACCCCAGCAACGGCGACACCGGCGGCGAGAACCCCTACGCCCTGATGATCGACACCTTCGACCTGTGGTGGATGACCATCCTCTACCTGCTCGCCATGGTGGCCCTCGGCCTCCACCTGCACCACGGCACGTTCAGCTCGCTGCAGACGCTCGGGTTCACCAACACCGCGGTCTCCCGCGCCCGGGCCCGGGCGACGGGCTGGATCGTCGCGATCGTGATCGCCGGCGGCTTCTCGCTGGTCCCGCTGTCCGTCCTCGTCGGCATCATCGAGAAGTAAGGAGCTCCCCCATGGCTGGAAGCACCCTCCACGACGGCCTCACGCCGCTCAACGAGCCCTCCGTTCAGAAGTCCGACGACGCGCACGGCTACTACACGCTCGGCGACAAGCTGGTCGACCCGGTCGCCCCGACGGGACCGATCAAGGACCGCTGGACCACGCGCAAGTTCGAGAACCGCCTGGTCAACCCGGCCAACCGCCGCAAGCTCGACGTGATCATCGTCGGCACCGGCCTGGCCGGCGGTGCCGCCGCCGCGACGCTCGGCGAGGCCGGCTACAACGTGAAGTCCTTCTGCTACCAGGACTCCCCGCGCCGGGCGCACTCGATCGCCGCCCAGGGCGGCATCAACGCGGCGAAGAACTACAAGGAGGACGGCGACTCGACGTTCCGTCTCTTCTACGACACTGTCAAGGGCGGCGACTACCGCTCGCGCGAGTCGAACGTCTACCGCCTGGCCGAGGTGTCGGCCAACATCATCGACCAGTGCGTCGCCCAGGGCGTCCCCTTCGCCCGTGAGTACGGCGGCCTGCTCGACAACCGCTCCTTCGGCGGCGTGCAGGTGTCCCGCACGTTCTACGCGCGGGGCCAGACGGGCCAGCAGCTGCTCATCGGCGCCTACCAGGCGATGGAGCGCCAGGTCGCCGCCGGCACCGTCGAGCAGTTCACCCGCCACGAGATGCTCGAGCTGGTCGTCGTCGACGGGAAGGCCCGCGGCATCATCGCCCGTGACATGGTCACCGGCGAGATCGAGACCCACCTCGCCGACGTCGTCGTCCTCGCCACCGGCGGCTACGGCAACGTCTTCTTCCTCTCCACCAACGCGATGGGCTCCAACGTCACCGCCGCGTGGCGGGCGCACCGCAAGGGCGCCTACATGGCCAATCCCTGCTACACGCAGATCCACCCGACGTGCATCCCGGTCTCCGGCGACCACCAGTCGAAGCTGACCCTGATGTCGGAGTCGCTGCGCAACGACGGCCGGATCTGGGTGCCGAAGAAGAAGGAGGACTGCGACAAGGACCCGCGGGACATCCCCGAGGAGGACCGCGACTACTACCTGGAGCGGATCTACCCGTCCTTCGGCAACCTGGTCCCCCGCGACATCGCCTCCCGGGCCGCGAAGTACATGTGCGACGAGGGTCGCGGTGTCGGTCCGATGGTCGGCGACTTCCGCCGCGGCGTCTACCTCGACTTCAGCGACGCGATCAAGCGCCTCGGCGAGGACGCGGTCCGCGAGAAGTACGACAACCTCTTCGACATGTACGAGCGGATCACGGGCGAGAACCCCTACCAGGTCCCGATGCGGATCTACCCCGCCGTGCACTACGTCATGGGCGGGCTGTGGGTCGACTACCACCTGCAGTCGAACATCCCCGGCCTGTTCGTGTCGGGCGAGGCCAACTTCTCCGACCACGGCGCCAACCGCCTCGGCGCCTCGGCGCTGATGCAGGGCCTGGCCGACGGCTACTTCGTCCTGCCCAACACCATCCGCGACTACCTCGCCGACGGCCCCTTCGAGAAGATCGACGAGTCGCACCCCGCGGTCGTCGAGGCGAAGCGGGACGTCGAGGACCGGATCGCGAGGTTCCTCTCCATCAACGGCACCCGCTCGGCCGACAGCTACCACAAGGAGCTCGGCAACATCATGTGGGAGTACTGCGGCATGGAGCGGACCGAGGAGGGCCTGCGCAAGGCCATCGACCTCATCCGCGAGCTCAAGGCCGACTTCTGGAGCAACCTGAAGGTCCTCGGCTCCGCCGACACCCTCAACCAGAGCCTGGAGAAGGCCGGCCGCGTGGCCGACTTCATCGAGCTCGGCGAGCTCATGTGCATCGACGCCCTCAACCGGCGCGAGTCCTGCGGCGGCCACTTCCGGGCGGAGTCGCAGACCGAGGACGGCGAGGCGCTGCGCCACGACGACGAGTTCGCCTACGTGGCGGCGTGGGAGTGGGGCGGCGACTCGCTCGAGGGCGGCCAGCCGGTGCTGCACAAGGAAGACCTGATCTACACCGCCATCGAGATGAAGCAGCGGAGCTACAAGTGAGCGCGGACAGCATGAACCTGACCCTGAAGATCTGGCGCCAGAGCGGGCCGAACGACAAGGGCGGCATCCACACCTACCAGGTGTCGGGGATCTCGCAGGACATGAGCTTCCTCGAGATGCTCGACGTCCTCAACGAGCAGCTGAACGAGAAGGGCGAGGAGCCCGTCGCGTTCGACTCCGACTGTCGCGAGGGCATCTGCGGGATGTGCTCGCTGATGATCAACGGCGAGGCCCACGGTCCGGAGGTCACCACGACCTGCCAGCTCCACATGCGCTCGTTCAAGGACGGCGACACGATCACGATCGAGCCCTGGCGCGCCGAGCCGTTCCCGGTGATCAAGGACCTCGTCGTCGACCGCTCGGCGTTCGACCGGATCATCCAGTCCGGTGGCTTCATCTCCGCCAACACCGGCTCGGCCCCCGAGGCCAACTCGGTGCCCGCGCCGCGCGACAAGGCGATGCGGGCCTTCAACGTGGCCACCTGCATCGGGTGCGGCGCGTGCGTCGCGGCGTGCCCGAACGGATCGGCATCGCTCTTCGTCGGCGCGAAGATCACCCACCTCGGCGAGCTGCCGCAGGGCCAGCCCGAGCGCTGGACCCGCGTCGTCGACATGGTGGGCCAGCACGACCACGAGGGCTTCGGCGGGTGCACCAACATCGGCGAGTGCGCCGCGGCCTGCCCCAAGGAGATCCCGCTGGACGTGATCTCCCAGCTCAACAAGGACCTGCGCACCGCGCTCCGGAACGGCCACTGACCCGGCGCATCTGAACGCCCACCAGGCGCCGACCCGTCGCGTTTGAACGCGACGGGTCGGCGTGTTTTTTGCGTACAGATGCGACGGGTCGGCTATGACCGGCCGGAGGCCCGCCGCAGCATGTCGTTGTAGGCCGTCAGCTCGGAGTCGCCGTCCCGGTCGGCCGCCCGGTCGCGCCGCCGGGCCTCGCGCTCGTCGTCACGCCACCACTGGATGAGGAGGACGACGATCACCATCACCATCGGCACCTCGCCCAGCGCCCAGTTCATCGCACCGGCGAGATGCTGGTCGTCGGCCAGGCTCGTGACGTAGGGGACGTCGAGCAGCCGGAAGTACTCACCGCCGATGATCCGCTCCGAGCCCATCACGCTGATCGAGAAGAACGCGTGGAAGGGCATCGTGACGAGCAGCAGCATCAGCCGGCCGACGTACGACGTCCCGGCGCCGGGCCGGTCGCCGATGAGCACCTCGAAGAACACCAGTCCCGCCAACAGGAAGTGCAGCTCCATGGCGAGGTGCCCCAGATGGTTGCGCATCAGCACGTCGAACAGGCTGCTGAAGTAGACGACATAGAGGCTGCCGACCAGCAGCAGCGCCGCGGTCACCGGGTGGAGCACCAGGCGGGCGAGCCGCGAGTCGAGCGCGGCGGCGAGCAGCTGGCGCGGGCCGACCCCGCCGGGGACGTCGCTGCCCGGCAGCGCGCGCAACGCGAGCTGGAGCGGGCGCCCGGAGACGAGCAGGATCGGCGCGACCATGGAGAGCGCCATGTGGGCGGCCATGTGGGCGCTGAACATCACGCCGGCGTAGCTGCCGAGTCCCCCGAAGGTGGCGTAGCCGACCACCGCGAGACCGGCGAACCACGCGACCGTGCGGCCGAGCGGCCAGCGGTCGCCGCGACGGCGCAGGGTCCGGATCCCGACGACGTAGGCGACGGCCCCGAGCCCGACGACGAGAAGGCCCAGGCCGGACGGGGTGAACGACCACAGCAGTCGCCCGAGCGTCGGGGCGGGCGGCACCGGTCCGCCGAGGAGCCCCTCGGCGAGCGAGGTGTAGAGGTCCTCCGGCGCCGGCGGCGGCGTCCGGCTGAGACCGACGCCCGCGCCGACGGCGACAGCCATCACGAGCAGCTCCACGCCGGTGAGGCGCAGCAGCACCACCCAGTCCTCGGCGGCACTCGCGACCACGCGGCGACGCAGGGTCAGGCCGATCAGGCCGGCGACGACGACGACGGCGGTCTTGGCCAGCACCCCGGCGCCGTACGCCGAGAGCAGGTCCGCGGGGCGAGCCATGCGCACCCAGGCACTCACCACGCCGGAGACCGCGGTCAGTCCGAGGCACCAGCCGGCGAGCGCCGAGAAGCGGCGCAGGGCGCGGTCGCGCACCTGGCTCGCGAGGGCGACGTGCCACCACAGCGCCAGCAGCCCGGCCAGCCAGACGACCGCGCCCAGGACGTGCACGATCATCGCCACGATCGCGGCGTCGTGGTTGCCGGCCGAGGACGCGTGACCGGTGAGGATCGGCGGCACGACGGCGATGAGCGCGAGGCCGAGGAGCACGAGCACGCCGCGGGCGGTGAGCACCCATCGGGCCGCGACCGCGAGCACGGCCAGGAGCGCCGCCTGGGCCACCAGGGCCCGCGGCTGGTCGACGCCCGTGGCGAAGCCGCGCAGCTCCCGCCACCGGATGTCGCCGACCGGGATCGCGAACTGGTCGGAGTAGGTCAGCACCACCTGGACGAGCGCGACCACGCACCAGGCCGCGGCGAGCCGGCGCACCGGCCGCAGGGCCCGGAACGCGGTCCCGCCGAGCTCGCTCTCGGGTCGGCGCATGGTGAGCGGCGCGACGAGGAGGCCGGCGACCACGGCGACCGCGAGGACGTCGGCCGTCAGCCGCAGCGCGGGCAGTCCCCACCCGGTCAGCCGTCCGGGGTCGGGCAGTCCGGGGATCGGCTCCTGGGGCGCGCCGCCCCCCGCCACGAGGAGGACGAAGGCGACCGCGGCGGCCAGGACCACCGCGGCCGCGACCGGGGCCGCCCCGCGGCGCGCTCGCTCGACGGTGTCGCTCACCGGGACCTCCGTCGGCTCCACAGCAGCAGGCCACCGGCCGCGGCGAACAGGGCGACGGCCACGCCGGCCTGGACCTGACCCAGCGAGGGACCGCCGTCGTCGCCGGCTCCCCCGGCCCCGTCGTCGCGGGCGGGCGCGTCGCCGTCGGCGGGCGGCGCGGGCGCCGTCGAGCCCGTCGGCGTCGGCGCGGTCTCGTCGAGCGGTCCGTCGCCGACGACGAAGGCGATCCGGCCGGTGACCGGGTGACCGTCCTCGGAGACGACGCGGAAGGCGAGGCCGTAGGTGCCCTCGGGGGCGGTGCCGCCGAGGTCCACGCTCACGACGCTCCCGTCGATCCGGGCCTCGCCCTGGTCGGCCCGCGAGCCGTCGGGCGCCGTGACGACGACGTACGCCGGCGCGCTGATCGGCTCGCTGAACTCGAGTCGCACCCGGTCGGGCATCCGGTCGAACCGCTGTCCGGCCTGCGGGTCGCTGCCGACCAGCGACGCGTGCGCCGCCGCCGGCAGGCCCCAGCCGGCCGCCAGGACGGCGGCCACCGCCATCGATGCCCCGAAGATCGATGCCGCGAGGATCGCGTGCCTGCTCCTCATCTGTCCCCTTCCTGGGTGGTGCCGGTGCCCTCGAGCAGCTGCTGGCCGACGTAGCCGCCCGGCGGCGCGGCGGGAGGGACGGCGTAGACGGCCGAGCCGATCGTGACGACCCAGTCGTTGAGCCGGTCGAGCTCGTCGAGCCGGCGCTGGACCGGGACGAACTGGCGGCTCGGGTCGGCGGCGAAGGCGAGGAACAGCAGCCCGCTGTCCTCCCCGCTGCTGCGTGCCGGGTCCGCCTCCGTGTAGTTGTACGCGCGGCGCAGGAAGCGCTCACGAGGGTCGGCGCTGCGGGCCCGGGCGATGTGGCTGGCCGGGTCGATCACCGGGAAGCCGAACCGGTCGGTGGCGGCGAAGTCGGGCTCGTCGAACTCCCGCTCCCCCGTCAGCGGCGCGCCGGTGTCGAGCCGGCGACCGACGACGACCTCGCGGCCGACGCGGTCCACCCGGTCCCACTTCTCCAGCTGCATCCGGATCCGCCGTACGACGAGGAAGGTGCCTCCCGCGAACGCCGGATCGCCGTCGGCCCAGACCAGGGAGTCGAAGTCGGGCTCCGCCGGCGCCGGGTTGACCGTGCCGTCGACCTGGCCCATGAGGTTGCGCATGGTGGTGCCGTCGGGCACCGTCCCGCGCGCGGTGCGGAAGCCGGACTGGATCCACCGCACCTCGGCGAAGGTGCGGGCGTCCTTGACCAGCATCCGGCGGGCATGGGCCAGCGTGGTGGGGTCGTCGCAGCAGACCTGGGCGACCACGTCGGTCTGGCCCCACCGCGGGTCGAGCCGGTCGCGACCGAAGGTCGGCAGCTCCTCGAGCACCGGCCGGCGGGCGGCGGGGACCAGGTCGCGCAGCACCCGCGGGCCGAAGCCGAAGGTGACGCTCAGCCGCGCCGGGTGCGCCGCCAGCTCGGGCTCGGTGTCGGCCAGGGCGGCGGTGCCCGTCGCGAGCCGTGCGGCGTCGTCGCTGAGCAGGCGCATCATCCGGCCGAGCCCGGTCGCGTCGACGTCCGGGTGCAGGTGCCAGCCGACGAGCGCCAGGTGGGCCTGCGGCGCGGTGTCGATGCCGGGCTGGTGGGTGCCCACGACCGGGACGGTCTCCGCGCCCGCGGCCGGACCGACCACCCGCGGGGCGCCCTCGGCGGGGGCCGCCGCGGCGGCGCCGTTCGCCACGAGCGCGGACGCGCTCCACCCGGCACCGGCGCCGCCCAATGCGGCGGCGCCGGTGCGGAGGACGCGCCGGCGGTCCCACCGGGGACCGCCGGACATCAGTGCTCGCCGCCGTTCTGGTACTGCTCGTCGGCGCCGTCGAAGGCCTTGACCGTCGCCTCCACCGGCACGGTCGAGCCGTCGCCGAGCGTCAGGGTCAGCGTCACGGTCGTCCCGGGCTCGACCGGGGCGCTCAGGCCCATCAGCATCAGGTGGTCGCCGCCCGGCTCCAGGGTCAGGCTCCCGCCGGCCGGGATGACGAAGCCGCCCTCCTTGGGCCGCATCGCCATCGAGCCGTCCTCGTTCTCGACGGTCTCGTGGAGCTCGGTGGAGGCGGCGGCCGTCGTGGTGGCGCTGACCACGGTCACGTCGTCGGTGCTGTCGTTGACGAGCGTCCCGAAGGCCGCGGTCATGCCGTCCGTCGCGGCCTTCACCCAGGGGTCGGTGACGGAGAGCGCGGCGTTGCCGGCGGCGTCTGCGGCGTCAGCGGTCCGCGTCGTCGCCGCCGGGTCCCGGGCGTCGTCGGAGCCGCCGCAGGCGGCCATGGCGGGCAGGAGCACGGCGGTCAGGACCGCCGCGCCGAGGTGCTTCTTCATGGGTCTTCCGTTCGGTGGGCGCGCCGCGGCGCGCGAGGGAGCGCACGCGCGCCACCGGATCGGATCAGCGCACGGCGCAGGAGGGGGTGAGGAGGAGCGCGACCCGCGGCGGGGCCCGCGGCCGGCCGGGGCGCGTGGCGGACCGGCCGCGCAGGCGCCGGACCCGGTGCGGGACGCGGGCCCGGTACCCGACCGCGGGCAGCGCCACCGGCAGCAGCAGCGGCAGCAGCCAGCCGGCCGCGGCTCGGAGGATGTCGAGCGCGGCCCGGTCGAGACCGGCGGCGACCACGATCGTCGCGACCGCGACGAGCGCGTGCAGCGCGAGCATCGCGGGGGTGGGCAGCATCGTGCCCTGCTCCACGGCACCGCCCGGGTGGCCGTGCGCGTGGGCGGGGGCGCCGGCCGGCGCGAGCATGAGGCAGAGGTGTCCGAGGGTCTGCGCGACGAGGGCGGTCGCGGCGATCCGGGGCAGGCCCACCGCGTTGCCGGGCGTGAGCGCGATGCTCATCGGCACCACGACGACCGTGACCACCAGGCCGGGGACCAGCTCCAGCGAGCCGCCGGCCACGACGTGGGCGACGAGCGCGCCGAAGGCGGCCACGGTCCCGGCGGCCGCGCCCCGCACGTGCCGGAAGCGCCAGGCCCGCGCCTGGGCGCGGGCGACGGGTCCGGTGGTCATCAGGGTCTCCAGGTCGGGTGGGCGGTGGGTCAGGCGTCCCGGGACGCCCGCAGTGCCTTCCAGCCCAGGGAGCCGAGCAGGCCGGCGATCACGAAGTTCACGACGATGAGCACGGTGTGGGCCACCCAGTAGCCGGTGGCCCGGTCCTCGCCGGCGTCGTAGGCCTGGTAGAGGTTCTTGGCGAAGTTGCCGAAGGAGAAGACGTTCCAGGCGGCGACGGCCAGGAGCAGGAGGGCGTGCTTGCGCTCGAACTTCACCTCGTCAGTGTCCCAGACCGCCCCACGCGACCCCGCCGTGGCCGTCGGCGCCGGCCGGCCAGTGTGAGCAGGGTCCCTACCAGGCCGCCCGCGGCGAAGGAGACCAGGCCGGGCAGCCGGGGTGCGGGCGTCGGCGCCGCACCGGTCGGGTCGTCGTGGGGCGCCACCGCCGCGGCGATGGCCGCGGCGGCCGGGACCGGCACCGGCGGGCGCTCGGCCGCCGGGCTGGTGCGCGCCCACGCGGCGGCGTACAGGATGACGCGGGAGAAGTAGTTGATCCAGACCAGCAGGATCAGCGCGATGCCGAAGGCCTGGAAGGCGGGCTGCCCGCGGGTGCCGGAGAGCAACAGGCCGGAGAGCTGCTTGAGCACCTCGAACCCGACCGCGCCGAGCCAGGCGCCCGACCACAGCGCACGGTCGGGCAGCGGCGGGCGGGCGAGGAGCCGGAACATCAAGAAGAACAGCAGGGCCGAGGCGGCCAGGCCCAGCCCGACCGCGATCACCGCCACCAGCCACCCGAGCTGGGCACCGACGCCGAGCAGGTCGAGCACAGCCCGCGAGGTCCGGGTGAGCACGGCGGAGGCGATCACGCTCGAGAACAGCACGACGCCCAGGACGGCGAGGGTCAGCAGGTCGCGCAGCTTGCCGACGACGAAGTTCGGCCGCAGTCGCTGCGGCATCTCGAACAGCACGGCCAGCGCGGCCTGCAACGACGACAGCCAGCCGAGCCCGGTGTAGAGCACGCCGACCAGGCCGATGATCCCGACCGTGCGGGCCGCGTCCTGCACGTCGTCGAGCCTGACCTGGCCGGTGCCGTCGCCGACGAGGCCCGGGAGCACCGCGTCGATCGCGTCGACGAGCGCGTCCTGGGCGTCGGGGAAGACCTGGGCCACCCAGCCGACGACGAAGAACGCGAGGGCCAGGATGGGGAACACCGACAAGAACCCGAAGTAGGTCACCCCTCCGGCCTGCTGGCTGCCCTGCACCTCGCCGTACAGCTCCTGGGTCCGCACGGCGTGGTCCACCACGGGCGAACGCTCACGGAGCCGGGCGACGGTGGACTTGGCGCGGTCGACCAGGGTCATCGGCGCCTCCCTTCCTCAGGACAGGGGGAAGATGCGGGTCGAGCGCCACCCCTCCTGCTCGTGGTGGACGTAGAGGTGGAAGTCGGTGACGTCGAAGGCGCACTCGAAGCCGGCCAGGTCCTCGAAGGCACGGTCCAGGGTCGGGTCGTCGAGGTGGTGCGCCACGGTGACGTGCGGGTGGTAGGGGAAGTCGAGCTCGACGGCGAGCGGCCCCCGTCGTACGGCGTCGGCGAGCTGCTCGCACTGGGAGATCCCCTCCGCGAGGCTGACGAACACGACCGGCGACACGGGCCGGAAGGTACCCGTTCCGCGCAGGTGCACCCGGAAGGGCGGGATCCCGGCCGCGGCGGCGGCCAGATGCGCCTCGATCTCGGCGAGCGCGCCGGTCACCTCGGTGGGCGGGATGAGGGTGATGTGGCTCGGGACCCCCTGAGCGGTCGGGTCGCCGATCCGGTGGCGATAGTCGACCAGCTCGGCGGCCCAGGGCTCCGGGATGGCGATGGCGACACCGATCACCGGCATCAGCCGGCCTCCGTACGACGCTCCACCGGTGCCACGAACCCGACTCGTTGATAGACGTCGCGCAGCGTGCTCTCCGCGACGGCGCCGGCGGTCTCGGCCCCCTGGGCCAGCACCTGCATCAGGTGGTCCTGGTCGTCGAGCAGCTCGAGGGTGCGGTCGCGGAACGGGGTGACGAAGTCGACCACCACCTCGGCGAGGTCCTTCTTCAGGTCGCCGTACATGCGCCCGGCGTACTGCTCCTCCAGGGCCGCGATGCTCTCCCCGGTCAGCGCCGAGTAGATCGTCAGGAGGTTGCTGACCCCCGGCTTGGCGTCCTGGTCGAAGCGGATCTCGGTGCCGGAGTCGGTGACCGCGGAGCGGATCTTCTTCGCCGTGACCTTGGGATCGTCGAGCATCTCGATGATGCCGCCCGGCGCCGAGCCGGACTTGGACATCTTCCGGGTCGGCTCCTGCAGGTCGTAGAGCTTCGCGGTCGCCTTGAGGATGTAGGGCTCGGGCAGCCGGAAGGTCTTCTTGAACCGGCTGTTGAACCGCTGGGCGAGGTCGCGGGTCAGCTCGAGGTGCTGGCGCTGGTCCTCGCCGACCGGTACGTAGTGGGGCCGGTAGGCCAGGATGTCGGCGGCCATGAGGACCGGGTAGGCGAACAGGCCGACGCTGGCCGCGCCCTCGCCGCCCTTGGCCGACTTGTCCTTGAACTGCGTCATCCGCCGGGCCTCGCCGAATCCGGTCAGCCCGTTGAGCACCCAGGCCAGCTGGGCGTGCGCGGGCACATGGCTCTGCACGAAGACCGCCGACTTCGCCGGGTCGACGCCCGCAGCCAGCAGTTGCGCGGCGCTGCGCAGGGTGCGCTCGCGCAGCACCTTGGGGTCCCAGTCGACGGTGAGCGCGTGCATGTCGGCGATGAAGAAGAAGGGCTGGTGGTCGTGCTGCAGGTCCACCCACTGCCGCACCGCGCCGACGTAGTTGCCGAGGTGGAAGGAGTCCGACGTCGGCTGGATGCCGGAGAGGACGCGCGGACGGGCGGTCCCCTCGGGCACGGCCGGCTGGGCGGTCTCCGGCACGGGCGGGTGCGCGGTGGTGGCGGACATGGGAGCGATTCTCTCAGGCTGCCGCCGCCGGCCGAAACCTGGATCGGCTCCGGTTCTCGGCGCGGACCGCTGGGTAGGGTCCCGCGCGTGAAGCATCCTGGGGGCCGCGCGAGACGACCACTGGCCCGGCTCAGCGCAGGACGCCCGGGACGCGCGGCGCTGATCCTCCTCGCCGTCTATCTCCCCGCGGCCCTCCTCGGCTGGGCGGGCTGGCTGCTCGGCCTGGCGCCGGTGTTCGCCGACGCCCGCCCGCTGGCGATCGGCCTCGTCGGCGCCATCGGCCTCGCGACGGTCGGGACGCTCGTGCTCGTCTTCGGCTCCTGGCCGATGCCCACCGGCGCGGGCCTGCGCCTGAGCCGTGGGTACGGCGAGCGGTACGACACCTTCGGCGCCGGGGCCGGCTTCCGCCTCGGCCTGCTCCGGACCGGGCTCCAGCTCGTCGTGACGGGCAGCTGCCTGGCCGCACTGCTCCTCACCGTCCTCGACGTCCGCTGGTTCAACCTGGTGCCGACCGAGGAGATGCGCAGCCTCCCGGAGCGCGCGGCGGCGATGCCGGTTCCGGCCGATTGGCGACTCGTCCGGAGCGACCGGGGCGTCGACGAGGACGTCAAGGTGCCCAACGGCCATCTCGTGCGGACCTACGACGTGCCGGCGCCGGTCGTGGTGCGTGACTGGCTCTCCGCGCCGGCATGGGCGGAGCGCGCCGACGGAAGGCCCTTCGGCGCCCTGCGGATCGAGCGCTGCCCGTCCGCCACGTCGTGCTCGGCCCACCTCGCGCCCCCGGCCGGGCGCGACCCGGAGTTCTTCGTGTCCGCGCACCTGGACGGCGCCGACTCCGGCCACCCGCAGGTCCAGGTCCGGATCTCCTACCGCCAGCACGCCGAGCCGGACCTGGGCGCCTCGGAGGTCATCGTCGAGCGCGCCGCGCTGATGCCCGTCCCCGACGACTGGGTGCGCATCGAGGCGAGCGGTGACGGACCGTCGGGCGCCACCCACGAGCAGTACGTGCAGACCTTCGGCGTGCCCGACTCCTTCACGCCGTCCGACCTGGAGGCCTGGCTGGGGTCCGCGGCCTGGACCGCGCCGGCGTCGGGTCCGGCCTTCGGCGCGATCGCCGCGGACGAGCCGTGCCGTCGCCAGGCCTACGGCACGGCGTACGTGTGCGAGCGGGTCGTGAGCGCGACCGTGGGCACCGCCGAGGTCGAGTCGCTGACCGTGTGGCTGGAGACCGACCACACGGTGCGGATCACCTTCGAGCGCGACTGGTGATCACGCCGTCGCGCGACGGTGGGTGAGCGCGGAGACCACGAGGATCGCCGTGCCGACCGCGGCGAGTCCGGCCCCGACGAGCGCGGGGGCCCGGTAGCCGTGACCGCCGGCGATGACCAGGCCGCCCAGCCAGGCGCCGAGGGCGTTGGCGATGTTGAGGGCGGCGTGGTTCATCGCCGCGCCGAGCGTGACGGCGTCGCCCGCGACGTCCATCAGCCGCAGCTGCAGGTTGACCACGAGCACCGATCCGGCGGCCGTGACGAGGAAGGCGACGGGCAGCAGCAGCCAGCCGTGGGGCGCGGCCGCGTAGTAGACCAGCATCAGGGCGATGCCGCCGACGCCCGCGAGCAGCAGGCTGCGATAGACCGACCAGGCGGCGAGCTCGCCGGCCGCCCAGGTGCCGACGACCATCCCCAGGCCCAGGGCGAGGACGAAGAAGGGGACGGTGCCGCGTTCGAGCCCGCCGACCACGGTGACCGTCTTGGCGATGTAGGAGTAGACCGCGAACATGCCGCCGAAGCCCACCGCGCCGACGGCCATGGTCAGCCAGACCTGGAGGCTGCCGAAGAACTCGCGCGCCTCCTTGCGGCCGCTGGCCTCGGAGTCGCCCGGGATCGACGGCACCGCCGCGAGCACCATCGCCGCGGTGGCGAGGGCCAGCAGACCGCCGAGGAGGTACGTCGAGCGCCAGCCGACCTGCTGGCCGAGGAAGGTGGCCAGCGGAACGCCCACGACGTTGGCGACCGACAGACCGAGCATCACGCTCGCGACCGCCCGGCCCCGGCGCTCGGGCACGACCAGGCTCGCGGCGACCAGGCTGGCGACACCGAAGTAGGCGCCGTGGGGCAGGCCGTCGAGGAAGCGCGCCACCGTGAGCACCTCGTAGCTCGGCGCCGCGGCGCTGAGCAGGTTGAAGGCGGCGTACGCCGCCATCAGGCCCACCAGCATCCCCCGGCGCGGCAGCGCGGCTCCGAAGAACGCCAGGATCGGTACGCCGACCACGACGCCGATCGCGTAGGCGGAGATGACGTGACCGGCGCTCGGCACCGACACCTCGACGCCGCGGGCGATCTCGGGCAGGACGCCCATCGTCATGAACTCGGTGGTGCCGATGGTGAACCCGCCGACCGCGAGCGCCAGGATCGCCAGCGCGGGCCGGTGGTGGGACACCGCCGGGCGCCCCTCGGTCGAGATCGTCGTCGGCGAGGAGGTCACGGGGGATCGTAACCGGACCGGGCCCGGTCCTATTCCGGGACGTCGGACGTCTCGGTGCGCTCAGCCCGCGAGGTGGCCCCAGTCACCGGTGAGGTCCGCCCACGGCCCGACGGCGGCGACCTCCCCGTCGACGAGGACGACGACCCGGTCGGCCTGGGCCAGCGCGGCCCGCTTCGAGGTGGCCCCGATCACGGTGGTGTGCTGCTCGCGCAGGGCGGCCCACAGCTCGATCTCGGTGGCTGCGTCGAGGGCACTCGACACGTCGTCGGCGAGCAGCAGCTCGGCGTCGGCGGCGAGGGCACGGGCGAGCGCGAGCCGCTGCACCTGGCCGCCGGAGAGCCGCACCCCGCGATGACCCACGACGGCGTCGGGGCCGCCGGCGTCGGCGACGTCCTCGGCCATCCGGGCGGTCTCGACCGGCTGCGCGAACCGCCGGTCGTGGCCGAGCAGGATGTTGTCGGCGAAGGTGCCCGAGAGCACGCGCGGCACCTGGGCGACGTGGGCGACCTGGCTGGGCCGCAGGAAGGTCTCCGGATCGGTGACCTCCTGGCCGTTCCAGCGCAGGGCGCCACGATGGTCGATCAGGCCGGCGAGCGACGACAGCAGGCTGGACTTGCCGGAGCCCACCTGCCCGACGAGCAGCACGAGCTCGCCGCGCTCGACGACGAGGTCGATCCCGGCGGCGCCGATCGTGCCGTCGTCGTGGACGGCCGTGTAGCCGGCCAGCTCGAGGCGCTCGAGCGGCACCCGGCCCGCGACCGGCGGCTCCGGCGCGGCGCCGGTGACGAGGTCGATGCCCGTGGGCAGCGCCATGAGGTCCGTCCCGCCGGCGAAGCGCGCCGTCGCCCGCTGCCAGGCGCGGGTGCCGGGCGCCTCGGTGACCACGGCCCCAGCCACCCGGCCGAACCAGTCGAACCCGTTGACCGCGGTCGCGACGAGCAGTGCCGTGGCCAGCCCCCACACGTCCCACAGGTAGAGCGCCCAGGCGGCGACGACACCGACCTGCACCATCACGATCGGCACGCCGTCGAGGACCGCCTGCACGCGGTGCTCGAACACCGCGGCCTCCACCCGGCCGTCGTCCACCTTGCGGAGGTGGGCGTGGATCTGCGGGGTGCGTCCGGCGAGCTTGACCGTCCGGGCGGACTCGACGGCCGACACCACCGCGCGGCCGAACCGGGCACGGGCCGCGGAGGACCGGGCGGCCGAGCGGCCCGCGATCGGGCGACCGAGCGAGGAGGCCAGGGCACTCGTGGCCATGACGATCAGCAGGACGCCACCGGCCAGCCAGGTGCCGCCGGCGACCATGGTGATCGCGGCGATGAGGAGGCCGTTGACGAAGTCGACCCAGCGGTCGGCGTACCGCGCATAGCGGTCGGCGTCCATCGAGCGGGCCACGACCTCGCCGGGTGGGGTGCGCGGCAGCCGGTGGCCCCGGATCTGGCCGAGCAGCACCGCCATCCGGACCCGCAGCATGACCTCGATCCACCAGCGCGGGTAGCGCCGGAAGGCGTCGGCGAGCAGGAAGGGGGCGATCAGCAGCGTCCCGACGAGGACGGCCATGAGGACGGTGACCGACTCCCCCGCCTCGAGGCGCTCGACGACACGCCCCCACACGAAGCCGGTGATCGCCCCGAGCGGGGCGAAGACGGTGCCGCCGAGGAACAGCACGACCGACCAGGCACCCCACCAGGGCCGCACCCAGAAGGCGTGCCAGGTGCCGCGGGCCAGGGTGGAGCCGGTCCCGACCTCGGGACGCCGGGGCGGCTCGCCCGTGCGGCGACGCCCGCCGACGGCGCCCGCCGCGATCACGTCGCCGTCGACGTCGTCGAAGTCGTCGGTGTCGCTGGCGGCCAGCAACCGGCGGAACGGTCCCTCGACCCGGGCGAGCTCGTCGCGGGGACCGTGCTGGATGACCCGGCCGTGGTCGAGAACCGCCACGGCCTCGGCGCGCTCGATCGTGCTGAGCCGGTGGGCGACGAGGATGCCCGTGCGCCCGCTGATCAGGCGGTCGGCGGCGGCCACCACACGGGCCTCGGTGACCGGGTCCATCCGCGCGGTGGCCTCGTCGAGGACGACGACCTGGACGTGACGGACCAGCAGCCGGGCGAACGCGACGAGCTGCTCCTCCCCCGCCGACAGCGTCGTACCGCCCGGCCCGAGGAGCGTGTCGAGGCCGTCGGGCAGGCCCGCGACCCAGTCGGTCAGGCCGAGCTCCTCGACGGCGGCCTCGATCTCCTCGCGCGGCACCGCCGCGAACAGCGTGATGTTGTCGGCCAGGGTGCCGGCCAGGATCTCGGTGCGCTGGGTGACGACGCCGACCCGGCGGCGCAGCTCGTGCAGGTCGAGGGTGGTGATGTCGGCCCCGCCGAGGAAGATCGTGCCCGGCGGCGGCTCGACGGCCCGCGAGAGCAGCGACGCGAGGGTCGACTTGCCCGAGCCGGTGCGGCCGACCAGGGCCAGGGTGTGGCCCTCCTCGACGTACAGCGTGACGTCCTGCAGCGCGAAGGAGCCTTCGGTGTAGGCGAAGTCGAGGTGCCGGATCCGCAGGTCGAGCGCGCCGGACGGCACGGACGCGCCGCCCTCGGGCTCGGCCTCCACCGCGAGCAGCTGCCGCAGGCGCAGCACGGCCCCGAGGCCGGCCTGGATGTCGGGCAGCTGGTGCGCGAGGTTGTTGATCTGGCCGACGAAGATGGTGGTGACCAGGAACAGCGTCACCAGGCGCGCGACGCCGAGGTGGTCGCCGCTGACCAGTGCAACGCCGCAGAGCGCGATCGCGGCGAGCAGGCCGTGGAGCAGCAGGCCGACCTTGATCGCCAGTCGTGCCTCGATCATGAGGACGCGCCGGAACTTCTCGTGGACGTCGGCGGAGAGCTGCGCCAGGCGACGGACGGCGAAGGCCTGGCCCAGGCTGGTGCGCAGGTCGTCGCGGCCGGCGACGCCCTCCTCGAGCGCCGCGGCGTGGTCGGTCCAGGCCGCCTCCTCGATGACCTTGCGGCGGGCGATCTCGATGAGCGCCGGGCGCATCACCCAGACGGTGATCGCGCCGACGATCGGGAACAGCAGGAAGGCCGGCCACCAGGTGAAGCCCGCCACCAGCCACATCGGGATCGACGCGAACCCGGTGCGCATCGCCATCCAGATCTGCTGGCGCAGCAGGGTGCCGACCTCGTGGGTGTCGTCGTCGACGCGGTCGAGCACCTCGCCGACGGCCTGCTCGGTCAGGTGGGCCAGCGGCTGCTGGAGCGCGGCGCTGAGCAGGTCGCCGCGCAGCCGGCCCTCGGCCCGGTCGACCTGCCCGGCCCACACGACGCGTCCGGCCGTGTCGACCACCGCGGCGCCGACGACGAAGAACGCGAGCCAGCCGACCAAGGCCTGCGTCGGGTGGTCGGCGATCCGGCCGGCGACGACCGTGCCGAGCGCCTGCCCGAGCGCCGCCAGGGCGACCGCACCGACGGCGAAGCCCGCGGCCGGGGTGCGCAGGCGGCGCCAGTCGACGCGTCGCGCCGGGTCGCCGCTGACGGTGGGCCGGTCGGTGGTCACGGTGCGGGTCAGCGTGCTGGTCATCGTGGACCAGCGTATGTTCCGGCACCGACACGGCGCCTCTGAATATCTTGCGACGCGAGGCCTGGTTCACGAGATCTTGACCACCCGAGGGGCGTGGCGGCGGCCCTCTTCGGCGCGGTGCGCGTCCCCACCGCCGAGCAGCAGCGCGGAGTCCTCGCGCGCCCTCACAGATGCTTGAGCGCCTCGCGTCGGCTCAGCGGGCTGAGGTCGTGGCCGTCGGCGTAGGCGCGGACCCAGTCCGGGTGCAGCCGGGCCACCTCGCGCAGCGACCAGCCGATCGCCTTGCGGATGAAGAAGTCCGGGTCGGCCAGGTTCGGCTCGATCACGGTCGTCAGCAGGTCCCGGTCGACACGGTCCTTGCGACCGAGCTGGCTGAGGATCGCCAAGCGGCGCACCCACAGGAAGTCGTCGGTCGACCAGCGCAGCACGATCGCGGCGGTCTCCTCGGGGTGGACGTCGTGCAGGTCGGCGATGCGGTGGGCGGCCTCGTCGACGTGGTCCCACCAGGCGCCGGTGCGCGCGACGTGCTCGTGGAAGGGCACCAGCGTCAGGTCTCCCTTGAGCGGCCGGAGCCCGAGAAGCACCGCGGCGGCGTACCGCTCCTCGCGGTGGGTGGCGTCGTCCCACAGCTCGCGCGCCGCCGCGACCAGCACGGCCGGCTCACGGATCCCCAGCTCCCGGACGAGAGCCCGGGTGAGCCGTCGCACCTCGGGATTGCGGACGCCGAGGAAGGGCATCGCGGACTTCATGTAGGCCTGCTGGCCCGGGGCGATCGCCGGGTCGGCCGCGGCTCGCAGCGAGGTGCGGACCACCGCGGCGAGCGTCACGTCATCGGCGGGCATCGAGGGCGTGCTCCCAGGCATCGAGGATCTTGGCGTCGGCAGTGAGGAGGGTCAGCTGCTCGGCCCTGGCCTGCGCCACCAGCAGCGTGTCGAAAGGATCCCGGTGGGGCAGCGCGGTGTGGTCGGCCGCCAGCGCGTGGGCGCGCGTGATCGGCAGGTCGTGCAGCCCGGCGGCAACGACGGCATCGGCGAAGTCGTCGGGTATCGCGAGTCTGCCCAGCGAGCGCTTGATCGCGATCTCCCAGGCACTGGCAGCCGAGAAGTGCACGCGGCGCGCGCCTTCGATCCGCGATCGCGCGTCGGCCCCCAACCGCTCGCTGTCGTCGAGCAGCCAGAGCACGACATGGGTGTCGAGAAGGAGCGCACTCATGCGGTGTCGAACATCGCGGCGACATCGTCGTCGACGTCGTCGAAGGCGGCATCGTCGTAGACGAGACGGCCGGCCAGGCCCCCGAAGACGATGTCCACCCGGACGTGGGGCACGAGATCGGCGACCGGCTTCCCGGCGCGCGCGATGGTGACGACCTCTCCCCGCTCGACCTGCTCCAGCAGCCGCGAGAGATGGGTCTTGGCTTCGTGAATGTTGACGACCGCCACACGCCCAGCATACCGGACTTAGTCTGGTCGGACTAGGAGGGTGGCGGGAGACGGAAACGGCGGCCCCGGACCGAGTCCGGGGCCGCCGTCGGCGGTCAGGCTTCTCAGAACGCGGCGAGCGCCTCGTTGAGCGTGGCGCTCGGGCGCATCACGGCCGACGTCTTGTCGGCGTCCGGGTAGTAGTAGCCGCCGATGTCGGCGGGGCTGCCCTGGACGGCGATGAGCTCCTCGGCGATCTTCGCCTCGTTGGCGCGCAGCGTCTCGGCGAGCGGCTTGAACGCGGCCGCGAGGTCGGCGTCGTCGGTCTGCGCGGCCAGCTCCTCGGCCCAGTAGAGCGCGAGGTAGAAGTGCGAGCCGCGGTTGTCGGTCGTGCCCAGTTTGCGGCCCGGCGAGCGGTCCTCGTTGAGGAAGGTGCCGGTGGCGCGGTCGAGCGCGTCGGCCAGCACCTGCGCGGCCGGGGCACCGGCCTGCTCGGCGTACTTCTCGAGCGAGGGAACCAGGGCGAAGAACTCACCGAGGCTGTCCCAGCGCAGGTAGTTCTCCTCGACCAGCTGCTGCACGTGCTTGGGCGCCGAGCCGCCCGCACCGGTCTCGAAGAGGCCACCGCCGGCGATCAGCGGGACGACGGAGAGCATCTTGGCCGACGTACCGAGCTCGAGGATCGGGAAGAGGTCGGTGTTGTAGTCGCGCAGCACGTTGCCGGTCACCGAGATGGTGTCCTCGCCCTTGCGCATCCGCTCGAGCGAGTACGCCGTGGCGAGGGTCGGGCTGAGGATCTGGATCTCCAGGCCCTCGGTGTCGTGCTGCGGCAGGTAGGCGTTGACCTTCTTGATCAGCTCGGCGTCGTGGGCGCGCGACTCGTTGAGCCAGAAGATCGCCGGCGTCTGGGAGGCGCGGGCGCGGGTGACGGCCAGCTTGACCCAGTCCTGGACGGGGATGTCCTTGGTCTGGCAGGCCCGCCAGATGTCGCCGGGCTGCACATCGTGCTCGAGGAGGACGTCGCCGTTCGAGGCGAGCACGCGGACCGTGCCGGCCTGCGCGATCTCGAAGGTCTTGTCGTGCGAGCCGTACTCCTCGGCCGCCTGCGCCATCAGGCCGACGTTGGGGACGGTGCCGATGGTGGCCGGGTCGAGCGGGCCGTTCTTCTTCACGTCGTCGATGACGGCCTGGTAGACGCCGGCGTACGACGAGTCCGGGATGACCGCGAGGGTGTCGTCCTCGCCGCCGTCGACGCCCCACAGCCGACCGCCGTTGCGGACCAGGGCGGGCATCGACGCGTCGACGATGACGTCGGAGGGGACGTGCAGGTTGGTGATGCCCTTGTCGGAGTTGACGTAGGACAGCCGCGGGCCGGCGGCGAGCGCGGCCTCGAAGGCCGCCTTGATCTCCGCGCCGTTCTCGACCGCGTCGAGGCCGGCGAGGATGGCGCCGAGGCCGTCGTTGGCCGAGAGGCCGGCGGCGGCGAGCTGGTCGCCGTACTGGGCGAAGACGTCGGCGAAGTAGGCCTTGACGACGTGGCCGAAGACGATCGGGTCGGAGACCTTCATCATCGTCGCCTTGAGGTGGACCGAGAACAGCACGTCCTGGGCCTTGGCCTCGGCCAGCGCGTTCTTCAGGAACGCCTGGAGGTGGGAGGCCTCCATCTTGGTGGCGTCGATGATCTCGCCGGCGAGGACCTGCAGGCCGCTCTTGAGGACGACGCTCTCGCCGGCCTCGGTCTCGAGCACGATCGACAAGACGTCGTCCTGCGCCATCGTCACGGACTTCTCGTTGCTCGCGAAGTCGTGGGCGCCCATGGTGGCGACGTTGGTCTTGGAGCCCTCGGCGAACGGCTTGTTGGTGTGGGGGTGGCTCTTCGCGTAGTTCTTCACCGACGCGGGGGCACGACGGTCGGAGTTGCCCTCACGCAGGACCGGGTTGACGGCGGAGCCCTTGACCTTGTCGTACTTGGCCCGGATCTCCTTCTCCGCGTCGGTGGCGGGCGCCTCCGGGTAGTCGGGGACGGCGAAGCCCTGCTCCTGCAGCTCCTTGATCGCGGCCTTGAGCTGCGGGATGGAGGCGGAGATGTTGGGGAGCTTGATGATGTTGGCGTCCGGCGTCTTGGCCAGCTCGCCGAGCTCGGTCAGCGCGTCGTCGGCGAGGCCGAACTGCGCGAGGATCCGCGCGGCGACGGAGATGTCGCGCGTCTCGAAGGCGACGCCGGCCTTGGCCGCGAACGCCTCGACGATCGGCAGGAAGGAGTACGTCGCGAGCAGCGGCGCCTCGTCGGTGTGGGTGTAGATGATGCTCGACATGTTCGGGCGTCACTCCTGAGGCCGGTGATGGGATTCTTGACGTCAAGATACCTGATGATGGTGCTCGGGTCCCTTTCGGTGGCCACAGTAATGACTAGGCTGCCCTGTGTAACCCGGCTGGTTTTCGGGAGTCCTACCGAGGAGAAGGTCAAGCCATGACTGACACAGCACAGGAAGCATCCGCACCCCCCACCCTGGTCCAGAAGATCGCCGCCGAGGCCCTCGGCACGGCCGTCCTGGTGTTCATCGGCTGCGGCTCCGTGGTCATCTTCAGCAACGCCGCCAGCGACACCACCGGGCTCTCCGGCCTTTTCGCCATCACCTCGATCGGCCTGTCCTTCGGCATCGCCATCGTCGCGATGGCCTACACCTTCGGCCGGGTCTCCGGTGGTCACTTCAACCCCGCCGTGTCCGTCGGCGCCGCGCTGGGCGGCCGGATCTCCTGGAAGGACGCCGGTCTCTACAGCGTCGCCCAGATCGTCGGCGCCCTCGTCGGCGGTCTGCTGCTCGCCCTCACCGCGGTGTCCAGCGACTTCGGCTGGGACTTCGGCGAGCCGCTCGGCTCCAACGGCTTCGGCGACCACGGCGGCGTCGAGCTGCTCGGCGCGCTGCTGATCGAGATCATCCTCACCTTCATCTTCGTCACGGTCATCCTCGGCACCACCGACGAGCGCAACCGCGCCGTGGCCGCGATGGCACCGCTCACCATCGGCCTGACCCTGGCGGCGATCCACTTCGTGGCGATCCCGGCGACCGGTACGTCGGTCAACCCGGCCCGCTCGCTCGGCGTCGCGTTCTTCTCGGGCAGCGACGCCATCGTCCAGCTCTGGCTGTTCATCGTCGCCCCGCTCGTCGGCGGCGCGGTCGCCGGACTGCTCTACCCGCTGATCTTCGGCCACGGCACCGACCCGGTCCCCGGCTCCGGCCTCAACTTCGGTGCCGGCGGCTCCTCCGACCCGGCCTTCACCCAGCAGTGGAACCAGCAGCAGGGCTTCGGTCAGCAGGGCTACCAGCAGCAGGGCTACGCCCAGCAGCCGCAGGCCCAGCAGGCGCAGCCGATCATCCAGGACGGCTGGCAGTGGGACCCCGCCGCGCAGCAGTGGATCCCGGCCCAGCAGCAGCCCGCCGCTCCGGCCGCGCCCGACCCGCAGGCGCCGCAGGCACCCCAGTCGCCGCAGGCACCGCAGCAGGGCGGCTGGGCTCCGCCGCCGGCGAGCGACCAGACCCAGGTGCGCCCGCCGCAGTGACATCGGCCCGAACGGGCTAGCGGTTGCCGCCGGAGGTTCGTCGTGGGTGACCCGTGCTTCGGGTGCGTGCATCGCAAGGCGCCGACGCGCTGGCATACCGGGTCGTCTTCCGAGCGTCGGCAACGCCGCGAGGTGCGTGCCCGGGGCGCGGGACACCCGACGAACCTCCGGTGGTGACCGCTAGCGGGGCTCGTCGTACGCGACGAGCCCCGTTTCGTCTGTCCGGACCAGGCCGATGCCGCGGGCGTAGACCTCCGTGCGGGCGGTGCCCGCGGCGTCCGTGACCTCGATCTCCACCGTTCGGTCGTACGTCGCCAGCGGCACCGTGGTCTCCTCCCCCAGCGTCCGGACCGTGGCGACCTCGGCCAGGCCGGGCGCGAGCGCCGTGCGGAAGCCGTCGCCGAAGCGGGGCCGGGCGGGCATGGCCAGACCCGCCTGCGCGCCGGAGGCGCCCGCCTGCCACACGCCCTCGCGACCGAGCCACCACACGTTGCCGGCACGGTCCTGGGCGTAGTGGTCGCGGACGACCGTGCCGTCCGGCGCGGTCCGGACGAGGGTGGTGGTGGCGATGCCGTCGATCTCCGGGCCGGACTCGGCGGTCAGGATCAGCGCGGGCAAGCCGGTCGCCTCGTCGGCGTACTCCCAGCGGGCGCCGGGTGCGAGCGGGAGCCAGGGGTTGTCGACCTCGGCGACGAAGTCGACCGGGTCGGGGTCGGGCGTCGGGACGACCAGCCCGTCGACGCCCGACGGCGGGCTGGGTGCGGACCCGGAGCCGCAGGCGGTCAGGAGGCCGCTGAGCGCCAGGAGACCGGCCGCGATCGCGGCGGGGGCACGGGTTCGCATGGGGCCATCGTCTCGCAGGAGTGCCCGGCTGCCCGCGCCGGGCCGGGCGCTGCTAGCGTCGCTGGCAGTACCACCGCAACCTCTGAGGAGACCCAGTGAGCACCACCCCGCTCAAGGTGGCCGTGACCGGCGCGGCCGGCCAGATCGGCTACAGCCTGCTCTTCCGCATCGCCAGCGGCGCGATCGCCGGCGACCGTCCCGTCGAGCTGCGCCTGCTCGAGATCGAGCCCGCGCTCAAGGCCCTCGAGGGCGTCGTCATGGAGCTGGACGACTGCGCGTTCCCGAACCTCGCCGGTGTCGAGATCGGCGCCGACCCGGAGAAGATCTTCGACGGCGTCAACCTCGCGCTCCTCGTCGGCGCGCGCCCGCGCGGCCCGGGCATGGAGCGCGGCGACCTGCTCTCCGCCAACGGCGCGATCTTCACCGCCCAGGGCAAGGCCCTCAACAAGGTGGCCGCCGACGACGTCCGCGTCGGCGTGACCGGCAACCCGGCCAACACCAACGCCCTCATCGCCGCGAGCAACGCCCCCGACATCCCCCGGGAGCGGTTCTCGGCGCTGACCCGCCTCGACCACAACCGGGCGATCTCCCAGCTGGCCGCCAAGACCGGCGCCGCCGTCACCGACATCAAGCAGATGACGATCTGGGGCAACCACTCCGCCACCCAGTACCCGGACATCTTCCACGCCGAGATCGCCGGCAAGAACGCCGCCGAGGTCGTCGACGACCAGGCCTGGATCGCCGACACCTTCATCCCGACCGTCGCCAAGCGCGGCGCCGCGATCATCGACGCCCGGGGCGCCTCCTCGGCCGCCTCCGCCGCGTCGGCGACCTGCGACGCCGCCCGCGACTGGCTGAACGGCACGCCGGCCGGTGACTGGGTCTCGATGGCGGTCGTCTCCGACGGCTCCTACGGCGTCCCCGAGGGCCTGGTCTCCTCGTTCCCGGTCACCACCGCGAACGGCGACTGGAGCATCGTCCAGGGCCTGGAGATCGACGACTTCTCGCGCGGCAAGATCGACGCCTCCGTCGCCGAGCTCGCCGACGAGAAGGCCGCCGTCACCGACCTGGGCCTCATCTGACCCGATCCCGCGTACGAGGCGAAGGGCCGGTGCCACGCACCGGCCCTTCGTCGTCCCGGCCGGTCGGAGCCGGTCAGGTCTGCTCGGGGATGGTTCCGGCGAGGAGGACGAGGACCCCCGCCACGGCGACCAGGATGCCGACGTCGAGCAACCGGTGCCGCACGGCGAGCATGCCGGCGTCCCGCTCCGGCAGCACCAGCCGCAGCACGCCGGCGACGGCCAGGCCGCCGGAGACGATCCGCAGGCCGACCCGCCAGTCCGAGGCGGCCGCGACGGCCAGCCCCGCACCGACCACGACGAGCACGGCGATGTAGCAGGCGCCGCCGATGGTCGACGGATAGCGGCGCGGCTCGTGACGCGCGGCCGCGCCGGCCTCGGGAACCTCCCGACCCTCCTCGCTCAGCGCGCTGCCTTCCCGGTGAGCGCGGCCTGCTTCTCGGCCATCGAGACGACGTTGGCGAGCAGCATGGCGCGGGTCATCGGGCCCACGCCGCCGGGGTTCGGCGACACCCAGCCCGCGACGTCCCAGACGTCGGCGGCGACGTCGCCCGCGATCTTGCCGTCGACCCGGCTCACGCCGACGTCGAGGACGGCGGCGCCCGGCTTGACCATGTCGCCGGTGACGATGCCGGGCACGCCGGCGGCCGCGACGACGATGTCGGCCGTGCGCACATGGGCGGCGAGGTCGACGGTGCCGGTGTGGCACAGCGTGACGGTGGCGTTCTCCGAGCGGCGGGTGAGCAGCAGCCCGAGCGGGCGGCCGACGGTGATGCCGCGGCCGACCACGACCACCTCGGCGCCGGCGATCGGCACGTCGTGGCGGCGGAGCAGCTCGACGATGCCGTACGGCGTGCACGGCAGGGGTGCCTCGTTGCCGAGCACCAGCCACCCGAGGTTGGTCGGGTGCAGGCCGTCGGCGTCCTTGGCCGGGTCGATCAGGCCCAGGACGCGGTTCTCGTCACGGCCGCGCGGCAGCGGCAACTGCACGATGTAGCCCGTGCAGGCCGGGTCGGCGTTGAGACCCGCGACCGCCTCCTCGATCTCCTCCTGCGTGGCGATCTCGGGCAGGTCGACCCGGATCGAGGCGATGCCGACCTCGGCGCAGTCCTTGTGCTTGCCGTTGACGTACCAGCGCGAGCCGGGGTCGTCGCCCACCAGCACCGTGCCGAGCCCGGGCGTGATGCCCTGCTCGCGCAGCTTCTCGATGCGGACCCTCAGCTCGTCCTTGATGGCGGCAGCGGTCGCGTTGCCGTCGAGCCTGTGTGCAGTCACGTGGTCGATCCTCTCAGAGCGCCGGTGGGGCTCAGTGGAAGAAATGGCGGGTGCCGGTGAAGTACATGGTGACCCCGGCGGCGGCACACGCGGCGACGGTCTCCTCGTCGCGCACCGATCCCCCGGGCTGCACGATCGCCGTGACGCCGGCGTCGATCAGGATCTGGGGGCCGTCGGCGAAGGGGAAGAAGGCGTCGGAGGCGGCGACCGCTCCGCGGGCCCGCTCCTTCCCCTCGACCAGGGTGTTGGCTCGCTCCACGGCGAGCCGGCAGGAGTCGACCCGGTTGACCTGGCCCATGCCGATGCCGACCGCTCCGCCGTCCTTGGCGAGCAGGATGGCGTTGGACTTCGCCGCGCGCACCGAGCGCCACGCGAAGGCCAGGTCGGCGAGGGTGGCCTCGTCGGCGGCCTCGCCCGTCGCGAGCGTCCACGCCGCGGGGTCGTCGCCCTCGGCCTGGAACTGGTCGACGTGCTGCATCAGCAGCCCGCCGCTGATCGGGCGGGTCTCGACGCCGCCGGCGCGGAGCGGCTCGGCGAGGAGGATCCGGATGTTCTTCTTGCGCGAGAGCACCTCGACCGCGCCCTCGTCGTACCCGGGCGCCACGATGACCTCGGTGAAGATCTCGGCGACCTGCTCGGCCATCGCGACCGAGACCGGCACGTTGGTGGCGATGACGCCGCCGAAGGCGGAGACCGGGTCGCACTCGTGGGCGCGGCGGTGCGCCTCGGCGACGTCGGCGCCGACGGCGATCCCGCACGGGTTGGCGTGCTTGATGATGGCCACGGTCGGCTGGTCGCCGTGGTCGTACGCCGCGCGCCGGGCCGCGTCGGTGTCGACGTAGTTGTTGTAGGACATCTCCTTGCCGTGCAGCTGCTCGGCGGCGGCGAGCCCGCCCGGACCGAAGCCGGAGCGGTAGAGCGCCGCGGGCTGATGCGGGTTCTCGCCGTAGCGGAGCACCGCCTGCTTGTCCCACGTGCCGCCGATCCAGACCGGGAAGCCCGTGCTGGCGCCGTCCTCGACGCTCGAGTCGGTGAGCACCGAGCCCATCCAGGAGGCAACCTGCACGTCGTAGGTCGCGGTGTGGACGAACGCCTTCGCCGCGAGCGCCTTGCGCTCGTCGTAGGTGAAGCCGCCGCCTTGCGCCGCCGCGAGGGCCGCGGCGTAGTCGGCTCCGTCGGTGACGATCGCGACCGACGGGTGGTTCTTCGCCGCCGCGCGCACCATCGAGGGTCCGCCGATGTCGATTTTCTCGATGCAGTCGTCGACACCGGCGCCCGAGGCGACGGTGGCGGCGAAGGGGTAGAGGTTGACCACGACCAGGTCGAACGGCGCGACGTCGAGCTCCTCGAGCTGCGCGACGTGGTCGGGCAGCCGGCGGTCGGCGAGGATGCCGGCGTGGACGCGCGGGTGCAGCGTCTTGACCCGGCCGTCGAGGCACTCCGGGAAGCCGGTGAGGTCCTCGACCTTGGTCACGGGGAGGCCGAGCCCCTCGATGAGGGCGGCCGAGCCGCCGGTGGAGACCAGCTCGACGCCGGCGTCGTGCAGTCCGCGGACGAGGTCGTCCAGGCCGGTCTTGTCGAAGACGGAGACCAGCGCGCGCTTGATCTGGATCCGGTCGGTCATGGTTGTCTCCTCATGGGATCGGTCGGTCGATCTCGATGAGGGCACCCAGGCGGTCGATGCCGACTCGTCACTCCCTGGTGGTGGCCCACCCGCGCCAGTCGTGTGCGCCCAGAATACCGACTCTCAGCCTCCCAGCCGAACCCGCCGGCCGTCGACCGTGAACCCCTCCCGAGCCATCCGGCCGACCGACTCGACGAGCATCGCCCGCTCGGCGACCTTGATCCGCTCGTGCAGCGACTCCACGGTGTCGTCGTCGTGCACGGGGACGACGGTCTGGGCCACGATCGCGCCCGTGTCGACCCCGGCGTCGACCACGAAGAGGGTCGCCCCGGTCACCTTCACGCCGTACTCGAGGGCGTCGGCCGGTCCGTGCATGCCCGGGAACGACGGGGACAGCGCCGGATGGGTGTTGACGGTCAGTCCGCCGAAGCGCGACAGGAACCTCTCCCCCACGAGCTTCATGAACCCGGCGAGGACGACCAGGTCCGGCTCGAAGGCCGCGACCTTGTCGGTCAGCGCCCGGTCCCAGTACGCCCGGCTGCTGTAGTCGCCGACCTTCGCGACGAAGGTCGGGATGCCGGCGCGCTCGGCCCGGGCCAGACCCTCGATGTCGTCGCGGTCGGCGCCGACGGCGACGACGCGGGCGCCGTACGCCGGGTCGGCGCAGGCGTCGAGCAGCGCCTGGAGGTTGGTGCCGGAGCCCGACACGAGGACGACGAGACGAGGGCGAGCGGGCACGGCCGGATTCTAGGGCGTCCCGGCGGTCAGGGACGACGCGGCAGCCGGGCCCGGACCGCGCGCAGGGCGCCACGGACCCGGCCGTCGCTGTCGCGCTGCCACCAGCACACGAGCAGCGCGCCGATCACGCCACCGATGCCGAACGAGGTGATCGCGTGCAACAGGACGTCGACGGTGTAGGGACCGACGTCCTGCATCCGGCCGGGGCCGACCGCGCCGCCCGCGAAGGCCGTGAGAAGCGCGAGCGCCACCCCTGCGGTGATCCCGCCGGCGCAGCCCCGGATCGCGGCCCGGTCCCAGGCGAGAACCGGTCGGTCGCGCTGGACTCCGCCGGCGACCAGCGCGGCCAGCAGCACCGGGGTGAGCATCAGCCAGTCGGTCCACCACGGCTGGCTGCCCTGGTCGGGCAGCGCCGCGAGCAGCGGGAACATCGGCAGGGGGCCGAGCACGACCGCCGACGTGGACACGGTGGTGCCGGTCCCGACGGTGAAGCCGGGGCCGAGGAGGTAGGCGCTGCCGAAGAGCAGTGCGTTGGGCAACAGGAGCAGCGTCAGCGCGGTCATCAGCAGCACCGCGCCGGCGTCGGCATGCAGCTGCGAGACCACGTTGGCGGCCGTCGAGAAGTCGAGGACGAGCGCCGCCACGAGGGCGACCAGGCAGATCAGCGCCCAGCGGGTGAGGATCCGCCGGGCGACGAGGAGCACGTCGCGCACGGCCGGCGGCACGACCGGCAGCCAGATCGCCGCGCGTCCGGAGCCGAAGGCGATGGCCGGTCCGCCGACCCCCAGGCCGATCAGCATCGACCACAGCACGACCCGGTTCGGGTCCGGCGCGGACGCCGCGGTCGCCGCGACCGAGGCCGTGAGGACGCCGACGACGGCGTAGGTGAGCGTGAACAGCCCGGCCGCGTAGGGGACGGTGAGGTCCCGGGCGCCGTCGGCGATGCGGTCGGCGTCGGGGCCGTGACCGGAGATGGACTCGCCGACGCGGTGACCGACGCGCCACGCGACCCAGGCGCACAGCAGCGTGAGGCCGAGCGGCAGCGCGGTGATCCGGATGCCCTCGACGGCGACGGTCGACCCGTGCGCCATCAGCCAGCCGTGGGCGCCCACCCGGAGCGCGCCGCCGGGCGCACCCTCGCCGCCGGCGTCGGTGAGGAACCAGCCCACGACCGCCACGGCCATGCAGACCAGCAGGGGCGCCCCCGCCGCGATCACCCCGCCGATGCCGGCGGTGGGCACCAGCGGCCGGGTCGTGGCCAGCTGCCGGCGCAGGTCGGCGTCCGACGCCCGGGTGCGTCCGGGTCCGGAGCGGCGTGCCGGCGGGCTCTGCAGCGAGGTCATGGTCGGTCCATCTTCACGCGCGGGCCCGGCCGGTTCGGCCCGCCACGCCGGGGAGGCGCGAGTCTCGCCCGGGAGACGACGGACACGATGGGATGGGTTGGGGTCCGCGACCGCACTCGGCGTACGGTGGTGCGGCCATGACCGCAGAGGACCCGCTGACCGCCCGCACCGAGCCCCACGGGTCCGCGTACGTCAGCAGCGCGGACCTGATGAGCAGCTTCGACGCCTTCTACCGCGACGCCCGCAACCGGCTGCTGCTCCAGACGTTCGCGCTGACCGGGGACCTCGCCGTCGCCCGCAGCGCCGTGCGGGAGGCGTTCGTCGTGTCCTGGCACCACTGGCGCAAGACCGGCCGGCTGGCGGACCCGGAGTCCGCCGTCCGCCCCGACGCCTGGCGCAAGGCGCTGCGGCGCAGCAGCACCCGGCCGTGGCACCGCAAGAAGGACCTCGACGAGGAGACCCGGCGCATCCTCGACGCGCTCGGCGCGCTGCCCGTGGTGCAGCGCAAGGCCCTCCTGCTGACCCAGCTCGCCGCGGTCACCATGGAGGAGATGGCCCAGGAGATCGGGCTGCCGGCCGAGGCCGCCGAGCGGGAGCTGCAGCAGGGCGCCGCGCAGTTCGCCACGGCGCTGACGATCCCGACCTCCGCGATCCCGCTCGCCCTCAACGCCCTGTCCGACGCGATCCGGTCGGTGACCTGGCCCCGGGTGACGATCATCCGGCGCGCCGGAGCGGCCCGGCGGCGGGCGCACACCGTGATCGGCGGCGCGGCGGCGGTCGTCGCGCTCGTCGCGGGCGGCGCGGTCGCCACCGACAACACCGGCGTCCGACCGACCCTCGACCGCGAGGAGCCGCCGGCCGTCGCCGGCCCGGCCCCCGCGGAGCCGGCGATCGCGGCCCTCCCCGACACCACCCTGGTCCCGGTCGACGCGGTCCAGCAGGCGGTGACCGGCCGGGGCTGGACACTGGCGACCACCTCGGACAACTCCTCCGGCAACGGCCTGGTCCTTCCCTGCCAGCCGAGCCGGTACGCCGACCCGCAGGGCACCGCGGCCTGGGTCCGCACCTTCCGCGACGGAGCCAAGCCCGACGCGCCCCGCGGCGTCGTCCAGGTCGCCGAGGCGTCCTCCTCACAGCGGCGTGCCGCCCGCACCTACCGGCACACCCGCCGCTGGTTCGCGACCTGCCCGTCGCCCGACGAGAACGAGACCGACGTCCCCCGGGTGCAGTTGGTCAGCACGGCCGACCTGCCCGGCGTCGGCGACGAGTCGACGCTGTTCGTGCTCCGCTCACGCACCGACGCCACGACCCACGTCGTCGGCGTGGCCCGCACGGGCCTGTTCACCACGGTCACCGCGTTGAGCACGACCACGCCGCCCGCACGGGCCAACCGGATCGGCGTCGGCCGCCTGCTCGCCACCGCGGTCGGCCGCCTGTGCACGCTGCCCGACGCCGGTGGCTGCGCCGAGCCCGATCCGAAGCCGATCCCGCGGGCGCCGTACCCGGCCGGCACGACGCCGTGGATGCTCTCCGAGATCGACCTGCCGCCGATCACGCCCGACCCGGGGCCGTGGGTCGGCACGCCGGCCGCCCCGCTCGCGCAGGACCGCATCGACGTCGGGGCGATCGGCTGCGACACCGTCCACCTCTACGGCAGCTTCCGCGACCGGAAGATCCAGGCCAACGAGTTCCGCACCTTCGTCTTCAGCGGGGCGAAGCTGCCCCCGCAGGTCGGGCTCACCCAGACCGTCGGCACCCTGCCGGGCCCCGCGGCCGCCGCCTTCGTCACCCGCTTCCGCGAGCAGATGACGGCCTGCCCCGATCTCGACGCGACCGCCGGCACCGAGGTGCAGGAGCTGGTCGCCACCGACCAGGGCAAGCAGGCGATGACCGCGTGGCGGCTCAGCACGGCGCTGCCCGGCGACCGCACCGTCGAGTACGACGTCGCCGTGCTCCGCCACGGCACCGCGGTGTCCGTGCTCACCTACGTGGCGGCACCGAAGGCGCGCATCGCCGACCAGGACTTCGTGGCCGTGGCCCAGCGCGCCCTCGAGCGGCTGGCCCGCAGCGCTCCGTACGATCCGAGCTGACCGGAGAATCTTCGGGCGTCCGTGCAACCGGACACCGCGCCCCGGCGTATCACCCTCGAAGTCCGCGACAGCGGAGACACCGAGAGGAGGCGGCGTGGACGCAGCCGAGTTCGACGAGTTCTACACGGCCTCGTTCCGCCGCGTGACCGGCCAGGTGTACGCGATGATCGGCGACCTCGAGGAGGCCACCGACTGCACCCAGGAGGCCTTCGCGCGGGCGTGGGCGCACCGGCGCAGGCTGAACCGCGCCGACCACCCCGAGGCGTGGGTCCGCACCACCGCCTACCGGCTCGCCGTGAGCCGCTGGCGTCGCCGCAAGCGGGGCGAGCGCTCCCCCGACCGCGCCCTGCAGCACGGTGGCGTCGCGGCCGCGGTCGACGAGTCCCATGTCGCGCTCGTCGCCGCACTGCGCCGGCTGCCCGAGGCCCAGCGCCAGGCGCTGGTCCTCCATCACATCGCCGATCTCCCGGTCCAGCAGGTCGCGGCCGAGGTCGGCGTCCCCGAGGGAACGATCAAGGCCCGGCTGAGCCGGGGACGGGCGGCGCTCGCCGCCCTCCTCGCCGAGGAGCCCGGCCTCGCGGAAGGAGGCGCGACCCATGCCTGACCGGTCGGGGCACGACCCCATCGACGGTCTCACGCGGTTCGGGACCGATCTCGGACGCGCAGGAGGAGACATGCCACTGTCGGCCGCCGAGGTGCGCCGCCGCGGCGACCAGATCCGCCACCGGCGTACGGCGCTCGTCATGGGCGGTGCCGCCCTCGCGGTCGCCGCCGTCCTCACCCCGATCCTCGCGCTCACCGGCGACGGCGGCGACCGGCACCTGGTCACCGAGGACCCCATCCCCCCGCTCGGCGAGCACGACCTGCTGACCGACGACGACACCGTCCACAGCGACGGCACCGACTGGTTCGAGATCGCTCCCGAGGAAGGGACGGCCGCCTTCCGGTTCTGCGAGCGCAAGAACCTCACCGACTTCGGCGCGACGTCGACCCGGTGGCGCGACTTCGAGCTCCGCAACACGCTCGACCCGGGGATCGACGTCGAGGGCGACGCGTTCCGCGAGTCGATCGGCCAGTTCCCCGACGGCGCCAGCGCGTCGACCGCCTACGACGCGATCGCCCGGTTCATCGAGGACTGCGCCGACCCCGCTCCCGGCTCCGTGCCCCGCGGCTTCGAGCCGCGTCCGGTCGACGTCGGCCTGAAGGACAGCGAGGCGCAGGTCACCGACCTCCAAGCCGGTCCGGCGGAGGAGATCGACCCCAGCGGCCAGGAGGCCTATCTCGGCGAGATCGGCATCGTCCGGGTCGGCAACCGGATCGCCGTGCTCGACGCGGTGATCGTGGGCCAGGACTACGACTTCGTCGACGGGACGCCCGTCGAGCGCATGCTCCCGACGGCGGCCGACCGGCTCCGGCCGGGCTCCGACGAGCCCGTCGACCCCACGACGGTGCCCGGCACCAGGATCGCCGACGACTTCCCGCTGGCCGCGGGCTGGCCCGCGACCGGCAGCGACGGCCAGGAGCCCCTGACCGGGCCGCTGCGCGGGCTCGACCCGATCGTCCTGCCGGCCTGCGGAGTGGTGCCGCCGAGCCCGCCGCGGTCCGACCGGCTCTCCGCCCAGTGGGTCGACGTCGAGGACGTCCGCAACCGCCAGCTCACGACGTACCCGACCGAGGACGGCGCGGCCGACGCCGTCGCGGCGTTCCTCCGGGTCTACCGCGACTGCCCGGAGGGCCCGGTCGAGGAGGGCGGGACGACCCAGCGCTGGGAGGTCCGGGACGTGGCGGCGGGCGACGAGGCCCACGCCGTGCTGGGCTGGCAGCAGACCGCCGGTGCACCCACCCCCTTCGGCGACACGACGCTCGTCGTCCGGGTCGGGCGGTCGGTGCTCCTCGAGACGCGCGGCGGCCACGCGGGCAACCCCCAGGGCCGCGAGCAGGAGGTCGTCGACGCGATCACCGCGGACGCAGCGCGGGTCGTCGAGGCGATGTGCGCCTTCGCGGACGCCGGCTGCTGAGCCGGTCCGTCTCGGGAGAGGGCTTGCCGAAACCTCGCCGGTGGCGGATCATCGGCCCATGACCTGGTTCATCGTGATCGCCGTCGTCATCGCCGCGGGCGCCCTGTGGACCTGGGCCAGCCGGCACGGCCGCCAGGCCGCGGCGATCGAGCGCGCCCACGAGGCCAGCAAGGCCGAGGTCGAGACGTGGCGGGCGCCGCGCTCGACCAACACCGGCCTCCGGTTCTGACACGAGACGAAGGCCCGCCATCCCTCGGGGGGATGGCGGGCCTTCGTGTCGTTCAGCGGCGGCTCAGAGCGCCTGGAGGATCTCCCGGGCCAGCGCGGCGGTCTCGGACGGCGTCTTGCCGACCTTGACGCCGACGGCCTCGAGCGCGTCCTTCTTCGCCTGGGCGGTGCCCGCGGAGCCCGACACGATGGCGCCGGCGTGGCCCATGGTCTTGCCCTCGGGGGCGGTGAAGCCCGCGACGTAGCCGACGACCGGCTTGGTGATGTTGGCCTTGATGTAGTCCGCGGCCCGCTCCTCGGCGTCGCCGCCGATCTCGCCGATCATCACGATCACCTTGGTCTCCGGGTCCTCCTCGAAGGCCTGGAGCGCGTCGATGTGCGTGGTGCCGACGATCGGGTCGCCGCCGATGCCGATGGCGGTCGAGAAGCCGAAGTCCCGCAGCTCGTACATCATCTGGTAGGTCAGCGTGCCCGACTTCGACACCAGGCCGACCGGGCCCTTGCCAGCGATGGTGTGCGGCGTGATGCCGGCCAGCGACTCACCCGGCGTGATGATGCCGGGGCAGTTGGGGCCGATCATGCGGGTGCTCTTGCCCTGCAGGTAGGACCAGACCTCGGCCGTGTCCTGGACCGGGACGCCCTCGGTGATCACGACGATGAGCGGGATCTCGGCGTCGATCGCCTCGATCGCGGCGTCCTTGGTGAAGGCCGGCGGGACGAAGAGGACCGACACGTCGGCGCCCGTCTCCTTCATCGCCTCCGCGACGGCGCCGAAGACCGGCAGCTCCACGTCGTTGCCGTCGTGGTCCTTGTGCGTCACCGTGGTGCCGGCCTTGCGCGCGTTGACACCGCCGACGATGGTCGCGCCCGAGTCGAGCATCAGGGCGGTGTGCTTGGCACCCATGCCGCCCGTGATGCCCTGGACGATGATCTTGCTGTCCTTGTTGAGGTAGATGCTCATGTTCTCTGCTCTCTATCTCTGCCGGCTCAGGCGTTCGCCAGCTCGGCGGCCTTGTCGGCCGCGCCGTCCATGGTGTCGACCTGCGTCACGAGCGGGTGGTTCAGCTCGTTGAGGATCGCGCGGCCCTGCTCGACGTTGTTGCCGTCGAGGCGGACGACGAGCGGCTTGGTGGCCTTGTCGCCGAGCAGCTCGAGGGCGCCCTTGATGCCGTTGGCGACCTCGTCGCACGCGGTGATGCCGCCGAAGACGTTGACGAAGACCGACTTGACCTGCTCGTCGTTGAGGATGACGTCGAGGCCGTTGGCCATCACCTGCGCGTTGGCGCCGCCGCCGATGTCGAGGAAGTTGGCGGGCTTGACGCCGCCGTGCTTCTCGCCGGCGTACGCGACGACGTCGAGGGTGCTCATGACGAGGCCCGCGCCGTTGCCGATGATGCCGACCTGACCGTCGAGCTTGACGTAGTTGAGACCGAGGTCCTTGGCCTTCGCCTCGAGCGGGTCGGCCTCCTCGCGGATCTCGAACTCCTCGTGGTCGGGGTGGCGGACCTCGGAGGCGTTGTCGTCGAGCGACACCTTGCCGTCGAGCGCCTCGAGCTTGTCGCCGGCGAGGCGGGCGAGCGGGTTGACCTCGACGAGGGTCGCGTCCTCCTCGACGAAGACCTTGTAGAGGTCCTCGATCATCTTCACGGCCTGCTCGAAGACCGGCTCGGGGAACTTCGCCTCGGTGGCGATCTCGCGGGCCTTGGCCGCGTCGACGCCCGTGCCCGGGTCGATGCCGATCTTCTTGACGGCGTCGGGGTTGGTCTTCGCGACCTCCTCGATCTCGACACCGCCCTCGACCGACGCGATGCAGAGGTACTGGCGGTTGGAGCGGTCCAGCAGGAACGAGAAGTAGTACTCCTCCTCCGGCGGGGTCGCCGGGGTGACCAGGACGCGGTTGACCGTCAGGCCCTTGATCTCCATGCCGAGGATGTTGGACGCGTGCTCGAAGGCCTCGTCCGCGGTCTTCGCGAGCTTGACGCCACCGGCCTTGCCCCGGCCACCGGCCTTGACCTGCGCCTTGATGACGGTCACGCCGCCGATCTGCTCGGCGGCGGCCCGCGCCTCCTCGGCGGTCTCGACGACCGTTCCGAGAGTGGTGGCCACGCCGTGCTTCGCGAAGAGCTCCTTCGCTTGGTACTCCATCAGGTCCACTGATACGTCCTCACGTCTTGGTCAGAGGTTCGGTGCGCACAGCGGCACACCCCCGGGCACGATAGTCCTGACCCACGAGTAGGACGAGTCCGGGAGCCGCTCACCGGCCCCGACGTGACAGGCGTCACGCGCCGCTCGGCGCGGCGGTCCCACCAGCCCCACGAGCCCGGCCGCCGGTTCCGGCGTTCTCCTGCGTGTCCCCAGGGCCGGGACGTACGATTTCGAGGCCGTACCGGCATCCGCTATCGTCGGCACGCACGTTTCACCCGGCCGTCACCCGACGGCCACTCGGCGAAGACCCGCTCGGGGTGTCACCAGCCGGATGCCAGGGGCGAGACGCGCCTGCACGAACGTCCCCCCAAGGAGTCAGCAGTCGATGGGTAACCACCGAGCGGACCACACCGCGCCGCGCCCGGAAACGACCCTCGGCTCTCCTTCCACCGGTTCCAGCACCTACGTCGGCAAGCGCGCGGCCCGCCGCGCCGTGGACGAGACGCCCTCGACGTACGTCGGCAAGCGGGTCGCCCGGCCCGCGGAGCCGGTCACGCCCCCGCCCTCGCTCGCGCCGGTCACGGAGCCCGCGATCACGCTGAGCGAGCCGACGCTGGCCGTCGAGGCCGTCACCCCGGCGCGCACCCTCGACCGGATGCCCACCGTCGAGCTGCCGGCGCTGCACGACATCCCCGTCGTCGACGCCCTGTCCGACTCCTCGACCACGCTGCGCGCGGTCCAGCCGGCCGGCAAGCGCCGCGCGGTCAAGCACGCCGGTGCCCGCGGTCCGCTGTTCCGCGGCCTGCCGACCCTGCCCGTGGCCGCCGGCGTCGCCACGATCGCGGTCGCGGTCGGCGGCGTCGTCACCTCCGCCGACCCGCAGCTGGCCTCCGCGACGGATCGCCTCACCTCCCCCAACGCCCTCACCGGGTCGTTCGGCAGCGCCCAGATCGGCGAGCGCGCCGAGACCGTGAGCCGCGACTCCGACCGCGACGCCCTCGCCCAGGCCTCCGGCAGCGACATCGTCGCCGAGGCCGAGCGCTCCGCCGCCGAGCGGACCAACGCACTGAGCAGCCTGCGCGCCGACGCGGAGAAGGAGGCGGCCGAGATCCGCCTCAACAGGTGGATGCTCCCGCTCGCCAGCTACCGCCTCACCGCCACCTTCGGCGAGTACGGCCTCTGGTCCAGCTACCACACCGGCCTGGACTTCGCGGCCCCCGGCGGCACCCCGATCCGTGCCATCACCAACGGCACGATCACCTCCGCCAGCTACGACGGCGCCTACGGCAACAAGACCGTGCTCACCCTCGAGGACGGCACCGAGATCTGGTTCTGCCACCAGACCTCGTTCAACGTCTCCGTCGGCGACACCGTCCGCACCGGCGACCTGATCGGCTGGGTCGGCAGCACCGGCAACGTCACCGGCCCCCACCTCCACCTCGAGGTCCGCCCCGGCGGTGGCGACCCGGTCGACCCCGACGCCGCCCTGCGCCAGCACGGCATCACGCCGTAGTTCTGGTCGAGCGTGGCGCCTGCGCGACGCGCATCGGAGGCAAGCATGGGCCCGAAGGGTCCGTGCGCAGCCTTCGATCGGCGACACGCTCGGGCCATCAAAGCCGTTCGACGGGGGCGTAGCGCAGGAGCAGCCGCTTGACGCCGTCGGAGCCGAAGTCGATCGACGCGACGGACTTCTCCGCCGCGCCCTCGACCGACACGACCGTGCCGAGGCCGAACGAGTCGTGGGTGACCTTGTCCCCGGGGGCGAGCACCGGGATGGGGCGCGAGGGCTTGGACTTGGCGGCCGCGTCGGCGCGGGCGGCGGCGGAGCTGAAGTTGCGGCGACCGGCGGCGGTGGGCTGTCCGAAGCGGTTGCCGGCGTAGTCGTCGGAGCGGCCCGACCCGCCCGGGCCGCCGTACGACGGGCGGGACCAGCGGGTCTGGTCGGCCTCGGTGCGGCGCCAGTCGACGAGGTCGACGGGGAGCTCGCCGAGGAAGCGGGAGCCGGGGTTCATGGCCGGCGCCCCCCACGCGGAGCGGACCATGGCGCGCGAGACGTAGAGCCGCTGGCGGGCGCGGGTGATGCCGACGTAGGCCAGGCGGCGCTCCTCCTCGAGCTCCGGGCGGTCGCCGAGGGCGCGCGAGTGCGGGAAGACGCCGTCCTCCATGCCGGTGAGGAACACGACCGGGAACTCCAGGCCCTTGGCGGTGTGCAGGGTCATCAGCGTGACCACGCCCTGGTCCTCCGGGGCGTCGGGGTCGTCGTCGGGAGCGTCGGGGATCTGGTCGGCGTCGGCGACGAGGGCGACCCGCTCGAGGAAGTCGGCGAGGCCGGGCTCGAGGATGCCGGCGTCGACGTCGGAGGGGTCGGCCGAGGGGCCGGCGACCGGGTCCTCGGCGAACTCGCGGGCGACGGCGACGAGCTCGGCGAGGTACTCCAGCCGGGTCTCGTCCTGCATGTCGTCGGAGTTCTCGAGGGTGACGAGGTAGCCGGAGCGGTCGAGCACGGTCTCGAGGATGACGTCGGGCCGCTCGCGGGCCTCGACCATCTGCTGCAGCTCCTGCAGCATCGTCACGAACGACTCGATGCTGGTCTGGCTGCGCGTGGCCAGGCCGGGGGCCTCGTCGGCGCGCTGGAGCGCCTCCCAATAGGTGATCCGCTCCCGCTCGGCGAACGCGCCGATGGCGGCCTCCGCCCGCTGGCCGATGCCGCGACGGGGGGTGTTGACGATGCGGCGCAGCGAGACCTGGTCGTCGGGGTTGACGAGGACCCGCAGGTAGGCCAGCGCGTCGCGGATCTCCTTGCGGTCGTAGAAGCGGGTCCCGCCGACGACCTTGTAGGGCATGCCGGTGCGGACGAAGATCTCCTCGAACACGCGCGACTGCGCGTTGGTGCGGTAGAACACCGCCACGTCGGAGGGGCGCAGCCCGCCGTCGGTGAGCTTGTCGATCTCGCCGGAGACGAACCGCGCCTCGTCGTGCTCGTCGTCGGCGACGTACCCGACGATCTTCTCGCCGTCGCCGGCGTCGGACCACAGCCGCTTGGGCTTGCGGCTCTCGTTGCGCTCGATGACGGCGTTGGCCGCTGTCAGGATGGTCTGCGTGGAGCGGTAGTTCTGCTCCAGCAGGACCGTGCGCGCGTCGGGGAAGTCCTTCTCGAAGTCCATGATGTTGCGGATGTCGGCGCCCCGGAAGGCATAGATCGACTGGTCCGCGTCGCCGACCACCATCAGCTCGGCCGGCGGCACGCGATGGGCGGGCAGGCCGTCGAGGGTGGTCGGGTCGTGCTCCTCGAGGTCCTGCCCGCACAGCTGGTGGATGAGGGCGTACTGCGCGTGGTTGGTGTCCTGGTACTCGTCGACCAGGATGTGCCGGAACCGCCGCCGATAGGTCTCGCGGACCTCCGGCTTGAGCTGGAAGAGTCGGACCGTCTCCATGATCAGGTCGTCGAAGTCCATCGCGTTGGCCTCGCGCAACCGTCGCTGATAGGCGCGGTACGCCGCGGCGTAGCTCTCGTCGATGGAGTTGCGCACCTCCGCCGCGACCTCGTCGGGCTCACGCAGCTCGTTCTTCTGGTTGCTGATCCAGTGCAGCACCGGTCCCGGCTGGAACTTGCGGGGGTCTAGCTCGAGGTCGCTGCAGACCAGCTGGATCAGGCGCTTCTGGTCCTGGGTGTCGTAGATGGAGAAGTTGGACTTCAACCGCTCGTAGCCGAGGTGCTCGACCTCCTTGCGCAGGATGCGCACGCAGGCCGAGTGGAAGGTGCTGACCCACATGATCCGGGCGCGGTTGCCGATGAGGTCGGCCACGCGCTCCTTCATCTCGGCGGCGGCCTTGTTGGTGAAGGTGATCGCCAGGATCGAGCCGGGGTGCGCCTTGCGGACCGCGATGGTCCACGCGATCCGCCGGGTCAGCACCCGGGTCTTCCCGGATCCCGCGCCGGCGACGACGAGGAGGGGCGTGCCCTCGTGCCGCACCGCCTCGCGCTGGGGGTCGTTGAGCCCGTCGAGGAGGGATTCTGCGGTGAGGGCCGGCGGCGCGGTGCTGGGTTCGATCATGCTCCCCCCAGCCTACGGCTCCGCTCCGACGGCGTGGCTGGTGGCGTCACGCACCTACCAGAATTGTCGTGAAACGCCGCCGTACACGACGAATTCGGTAGTTGAACCGCCGACCCCGCGATCAGCTGCTGTGGACCGGCGACCAGAGCACGGCGATGCAGACCTCGGCGATCGCGAGGACCAGCAGCCCGGCCCACAGGCCGTTGGGGATCTTGGCCTTGCGCATGTTGGCCATGACGAGCACCAGGAGCACCAGGCCGATGGCGAGCTTGACGCCGACCTTGGCGTGGTTGACCGGGTCGTCGCCGCCCTCGAGGACGCCGACCAGCAGCAGGCCCGCCAGGAAGGCCGTGCCGACGCCGTCGCGCATGACCCCGGTGACCTTCTTCTCGCCCGGCCCCGCCTGGGCCAGCAGCCCACCGATGAGGGCCGCGAAGCCGAGGATGTGGAGGATGAGCAGGATCAGGCGCAGGGTCTCCATGGCCGCACTCTATGCGGTGCGGGACGGGATTCAGCGACCGGTCGCCGAGAAGTGCTGGTAGTCCCGCAGCGTGCGCCACGCGCCGCCCCAGCTCCAGCCGATCCGGGCGAACTCGCGGACCACGAGGTCACCGGGATGGATGATCCCGGGCTGGGTCCGGCTCCGGTCGAGGTATGCCGACGCACGCTCGGGCAGCACGACGTCGCCCTTGTGGTAGGGGTTGAGGAAGGGGTTGACGTCGACCGCGAGGCCGTACGCGTGGGCCGACCAGGAGGTCTGGCCGCGTGCCGCGCGGCACACCAGCGCGGCGGTGTTGTTGCCGTCGCCGGTGGGCGGCGCGTCGAGGTCGGCCGTGGTCGGCAGCCGCATCTCCTCGATCGGGTAGCCGGCCGCGAACAGCGCGCGGAACACCGAGACGACGTCCTCGGCCTCGTCGGCGGCCACCACGAGCTCGCCGGTGTGCGCCGCCTCGTCGAAGCCGCGAAAGGTGACGGTGACATAGGCCAGGTCGGCCAGCCCCACCGGACAGGCGGGCGACCAGGTCTCCCCCATCCGCTCGCGGATGGGGGCGGTCACCGGCCCGACCGTCGCGTGGAAGGCACCGTCGGCGGGCGGCGCGAGCAGGTCCTCGGTCGGGAACAGTCGGTGGCGCAGCGGCTTCGGGGTGGGCCGGATCTCGCCGTACCCGTCCGGGGTGCGGGGCAGCACGTGCACGCCGAGCTCCCAGTCGGAGTACGCCGGGCCGCTGCTCGGGGAGGTGCTCGGGGTGCTCGGGGTGCTCGGGGTGCTCGGGGAGGTGGTCGCCGAGGTGGTGGATGTCGGGGCCGGCGCGGGCGCCGGTGCCGGTGCCGGAGAGGACGCCGAGCACCCGGCGAGCAGCAGCGCGAGGACGAGCGGCGCCGCGCCGCGCCTCACAGCAGCCGGCGGTCCGATGCCCACCGGGTCAGCTCGTGACGCGAGGAGAGCTGGAGCTTGCGCAGCACCGACGACATGTGGGTCTCGACGGTCTTGATGGAGATGAACAGCTCCTTGGCGACCTCCTTGTAGGAGTAGCCGCGCGCGATCAGCCGCATCACCTCGCGCTCGCGCTCCGTGAGCCGGTCGAGGTCCTCGTCGACGCTCGCGAGGTCGGCCGACAGGCCGGCGCCGGCGAAGGCGTCGAGCACGAATCCGGCGAGCCGGGGCGAGAAGACGGCGTCGCCGTCGGCGACCCGCGTGATCGCGTCGACCAGCTCGGGTCCCGTGATGGTCTTCGTGACGTAGCCGCGGGCGCCGCCGCGGACGGTGCCGATGACGTCCTCGGCCGCGTCGGACACCGACAGCGCGAGGAAGCGCACGTCGCCGTCCTTGACCCGCCGGATCACCTCGACGCCGCCGCCGCCCGGCAGGTGCACGTCGAGCAGGACGACGTCGGGCCGGTGCTCCTGCACCGCCGCGACCGCCTCGTCGACGTCGGCGGCCTCGGCCACGACCTCGACGCGGCCGGCCCCCGTGGCACCGAGCTCGGCACTGACGCCGCGGCGGAACATGGCGTGGTCGTCGACGACCACCACGCGCACCGGCTCACTCATGGGTCTCCTTCGTCTTCGCGGAATCGGCGGCGCGGTCGAGATGGAGTCTGACCTCCGTGCCCTCACCGGGCGCGGAGCGGACCTCGGCCCGGCCACCGTGACGCTCCATGCGGTCGATGATGCTGCGTCGTACGCCGAGCCGGTCCTCCGGGGTGGCCTCCGGGTCGAAGCCGGCGCCGCGGTCGCGCACGAACACGTCGATGCCGGTGTCGGTGATCTCGGCGTAGACGTCGACACGCGGGACGCCGGCGTGCTTGGCGGCGTTGGTGGTGGCCTCGCGGGCCGCCTGCACGATCGGGCGGGCGGTCTCGTCGTAGTCGCAGTCGCCGACCGCGACCACGTCGACGGTGAGGCCGTAGGCGTCCTCGATCTCGGCGGCCGCGGCGCGCAGCGCGCTGGCCACCGTCGCCTCGTCCATCGACTCGCCGGCGTAGAGCCACGCGCGCAGGTCCCGCTCCTGGGCGCGGGCGAGACGCGCGGCGTCGGCCGGGTTCTTCTGGATCAGCGCGAGCGTCTGCAGCACCGAGTCGTGGAGGTGGGCGGCGACGTCCGCGCGCTCCTGCGTGCGCACCCGCTCGGCCCGCTCGTCGCTGAGCTCGGTGAGCAGCCGGTAGACCAGCGGCCCCAGCACGATGACGAGCCCGCCGAGGGCGAGCAGGACGGCGATGACGGCGTCGCGCGCCACGCTCAGGGAGCCGTCGCGCAGCGTGAAGAGGACGAGCGCGACCACCACCAGGCCGACGCCCGCCGCGATCCGCGCCCAGGCCGCCCACCCGCCGCCGCCGAGGAACATCCGCACGGGGTCGACGCGGTCGGTCGCGTCGAGCCAGCGCTCGCGCTGCGCCTCGTCGGCCTGGCGCCACAGCAGGGCGACGCCGACGACGGCGATGCCCAGCGGCCAGACCCACCAGCCTGTGCCGAGGACGGTCTCGGCGGCGAAGACGGCGCCGACGCCGAGGACGGCGAGGGTGAGGACCGGCCCGATGTCGGAGAGGCGCCGGCCGCGACCCGGACGCCGGCCGTCGCGGGCCGCGCTGGCGAGGCCGGGGGCCACCAGCTCGGGAGGGGGCCCGGCGGGCAGCAGCGCCCACAGCGCGGCGTACGTCAGCACGCCGAAGCCGCCGACGACGGTGGTGATGACGAAGGCGGCCCGGACGATCCGGACCGAGACGCCGAGGTGCGCCGCGAGGCCGGCGGCGACACCACCGATCATCGGGTCGCGCAGGTCGCGCCAGGCACGCCGGACATCCCGGGCGGCGGCGTCCTGGGACGCGGACGCGCCGGGCGGCAGCGGGGCGGTCGCGGCGGTGCTCATGATGGACTCCATCGTCACACAGCGCCCGGAGCGCGAGCAGGGGGAAGCACCCTGAGCCGACCCTGATGCCCCACCCGGGCCGATGCGGCAGGATCAGGGCTGTCCCCGATGGTCCCCGGACCGGCGACCCGACAACCTGGATGACATGAACCCATCGACCGACACCGAGCACGAGCCGCACCGCGACGGCCCGCGCGTGACCCGCGACGAGGTCCGTGACCTCGCCCGGATCCGGCGCAGCCGCGACGACCGGAAGGTCGCCGGGGTCGCGGCAGGTGTCGCGCGCCACCTCGACATCGACCCGCTCCTCGTGCGGATCGCGTTCGTGGTGCTCACGTTCTTCGGCGGCGGCGGACTCATCCTGTACGGCGTGTGCTGGCTTCTCGTCCCCGAGGAGGGCACCGAGGACACCGTGATCCGCGTCGACGAGGGCGTCCGCACGGCGGCGCTCATCGTCGGCGGCATCATCACCGTCGCGTCCGTGGTCGGCGACACCGTCGGCGGACCGGACTTCCCCTGGCCGCTCCTCCTGGCCGGCCTGGTGCTGATCGTGGTGCTCGGCGGCAAGCAGGCGATGAAGCCCGGCCCCTCGCACCCGTGGCTGCGGGGCGGCCCGCCGCCGGCACCCGGCGCCGAGCCGGGAGAGCCCGGAGCGCCGGGCGCCGCCTACACCGGGTACCGCCCCGGTCCCCCGCCGCCACCCCGCCGCCCGCGTGACCCACGCCGCCGCGGGCCGCTGCTCTTCCCGTTCACCCTGGGCCTGGCGGCACTCGGCGCGGGCATCCTGGCCACGCTGCAGCTGGCCGGCGTCGACATCGAGCCGTCGGCGTACCCCGCGACGGTGCTGGGCGTGACCGGCGCGATGCTGCTGGTCGGCGCGTTCTACGGCCGTGCCGGCGGGCTGATCCTCGTCGGCCTGGTCGCCGCCCTGGCCACGGCCGCGGCCTCGGTCGTCGACGAGTTCGACAAGACCGGCTTCGGGCAGATCTCGCCGACGATCACCGCCGCCGACGAGGTGGCGGGTCCCTACGAGCTCGCCGCGGGCGAGATCGTCATCGACCTCACCGACCTGGACGAGACCGAGCTGCGGAAGCTCGACGGCAGGATCCTCGAGGCCGACCTCAACGTCGGCCACATCCGCGTGATCGTGCCCGAGGACGGCCTCCGGGTCGCCGCCGACGCCAGGATCGAGCTGGGCGAGGTGGTCCTGTTCGGCGACAAGTCGGGCAACGCCGCCCGCGCCACGCACGGCGAGCAGGACGAGCCCTACCTCCGCATCGACGCCAAGGCCGTCCTCGGCCAGGTCGAGGTCATCACCGAGAAGGACGCAGCATGAGCCAGCACGACGAGACCACCGAGTACCCCCGGCCCGGCGTCGCGGACAGCACGACCCCCGAGCGCCGTACCGGATGGCATCCGGTCAACACCGGTCACCTCGTCATGGGCGTCGCGTTCGTCGGCCTGGTGATCGTGTGGGCGCTGGTCAAGAGCGACACGGTCGACCCCGACCGGGCCGGCTGGATCCTCGGGCTGCCGTGGCTGGCGGCCGGTGCCGCCGGGCTGCTCGCGTCGGTGCTGCGCGGGCGCCGGTACGACGACGCGGACCAGCGCGGCGGGGAGCAGGGCGGCTGGGAGGGGCACCAGATGCGGGGTTGGCAGTGACGCTGCTGCAGCTGCCCGGCCTGACCTCGCTTCCCGCGCTCTCACATCCCGACCTGCTGGCCCCACCCGTCGCCGCGGCGCTCACCACGTGGCCGGGGGCGGAGCGGATGGCCGTCGTCGAGATCGACCCTGGCCTGGCCGACACCGCCGCGATGAGCGCGGCGTACGACGTCCCCCTGACGGCCGGCGCCAATTGCGTCCTGGTCGCCGGCCGGCGCGAGGGCGAGGAGCGGGTCGCCGCCTGCCTGGTGCGGGCCGACACCCGCGCCGACGTCAACCACACGGTCAAGCGACTCCTCGACGTCCGCAAGCCGTCGTTCCTGCCGCTCGAGCGGGCGGTGGCCGAGTCCGGCATGGAGTACGGCGGCATCACGCCGGTCGGGCTGCCCGCCGGCTGGCGGCTGCTCGTCGACGAGCGGGTCGTGGAGATGGAGCTGGCCGTGATCGGCTCGGGCCTGCGCCGCTCCAAGCTCCTCGTCCCCGGCGACCTGTTCCCCAGGCTCCCCGGCGCCGAGATCGTGGTGGGGCTGGCCGGCTGAGGGCAGGCAGCCCTTGTAACTAAGGGTTACAGCACGATTTCGGGTGCAACAGCACCGAGGTAGTAGCAACGACGCCCGGGTAGATGCGTCCGGCGGGCCGGCACCGTCCCGCGGCGCAGGGAGTCGGCCGCGCCACGTCGTCCAGGACCGCCGGACCTCGGCCCGGGCATCTACCAGGGCGTTGTTGCCACTACCCGGGCGTTGTTGCAGCGAATTTCGCGCTGTAACCCTTAGTTACAAGCGGCGGCGCCCCCTCAGTGGTCGAGCCCGGTGACCCGGATGCCCGAGTGGGTCTTGTACTTGCGGTTGATCGAGATCAGCACGGCCGTGAAGGGCTCGAGGACGCGGGCCAGGCGGAGCTTGCCGCCGTCGACACCCGGGCGGCCAGTCACGGAGGCGGCGAGGTCGATGGCGACCTGCTTGCCCTCGACGGAGTCGCCGACGACGATGACGTCCTCGTCGAGGAACTCGTCCTCACCCCACAGGGCCGGGGCGGCGACGTTGTGGAAGGCGCCGACGATGGTCGCCTCGGGCGCGATCCGCGCCGCGGACTCGGCGGCCGAGCCCTCCCCGCCGTCGATGACGCGGCCGTGGGCACCGCGCTTGTCGAAGGCGAGCGGGTTGACGCAGGAGATGACGGTCTTGCCGTCGAGGGCGCCGTCGGCCGCCAGTGCGGCGACGAGCTCGTCGTGGCCGTCGTACGGGACCGCGAGGAGGACGACGTCGGCGGCGGCGATCGCGTCGGCGTTGGCGGCGCCGCGGGCGGTGCCGGCTCCGGCGACGGAGGCCAGGCGCTCGCTCACCTCGGCGGCGACGGCCTCGGCCTTCTCGGCTGCGCGCGAGCCGAGGACGATGTCGTGGCCGTGGCGGGCGAAGCGGTAGCCCAGGCCCTTGCCCTGCGGTCCGGTGCCGCCGATGACGGCGACGGTGTAGCGGTCGGGGGTGTCTGAAGAAGTCACGCTCCCTCCTATCACGGTCGCGGACCTCGCCGAGCCGGGTCTCATCGCCGCGGCCATGGACATTGTGACAGCATTACTGTCACAGTTGTGCTGGCGGCGACGGACTCGCCACCGCACCGTCACCGTGGGCCGCGAGGCCGGAAGGGACTTTCATGAAACTGTCGATGCCCCTCGTCTACGCGGGGAATCCGCGCGAGTCGGCCGACCAGGTCGTCGCCCTGGAGAAGGCCGGACTGGACACCATCTGGGTCGCGGAGCCCTACGGGTTCGACGCCCCCACCCTGATGGGCTACCTCGCCGCGAAGACCGAGACCGTCGAGATCGGCGCCGGCATCCTCAACGTCTACTCCCGCACCCCGGGCGCGCTGCTGCAGACGGCGGCCGGCCTCGACAACGTCTCCGGCGGCCGCGCCGTCATCGGGCTCGGCGCCTCGGGCCCGCAGGTGATCGAGGGCTTCCACGGCCTGCCGTACGACCGACCGCTGACCCGTACCCGCGAGGTGATCGAGGTGCTGCGCGCCGGCCTGCGCGGCGAGCGCCTCGACTACCAGGGCACGACCATCCAGGTCCCCCTCCCCGAGGGCCAGGGCCTCGGGCTCGGCAAGCCCCTCAAGCTCCTCAACCGGCCCGAGCGCGCCGACCTCCCGCTCTGGGTGGCGGCTCTGGGCGACAAGAACGTCGCGATGACCGCCGAGGTCGCCGACGGCTGGCTGCCCTTCCTCTACTACCCCGAGAAGGCCCAGGCCGTCTGGGGCGAGGCGCTGGCCCGCGGCGCCGCGAAGCGCTCGGCCGACCTCGGCCCGCTGCAGATCTCCGCGGGCGGCATGGTCGCCATCGGCGAGGGCCCCGAGACCAAGGCGCTGCTCGACTTCATGCGCCCGCTCTATGCCCTCTACGTCGGCGGCATGGGCGCGCGCGACAAGAACTTCTACAACCAGCTCGCCTGCGAGTACGGCTTCGAGAAGGAGGCCAAGGAGATCCAGGACCTCTACCTGTCGGGCAAGAAGAAGGAGGCCGAGGCCCTCGTGCCCCTCGAGTGGCTCGAGGCCGGCAACCTGGTCGGCCCCGCGTCGTACGTCCAGGAGCGGATCGCCGCGTTCCGCGAGTCCGGCGTCACCAACCTGTCCGTGTCGCCCGCGAGCGACGACCCCGCCGCGACCATCGCACAGATCAAGGAGTGGGTGAGCTGATGCCCGAGCGTCCCAGCATCTACGAGACCGAGCACGAGGACTTCCGCGCGACGGTGCGCGCCTTCATGGAGCGCGAGGTCGTCCCCCACCACGCGCAGTGGGAGAAGGACGGCATCGTCAGCCGCGAGGTGTGGCGCAAGGCCGGCGAGGCCGGCATCCTCAGCTTCGAGGTGCCCGAGGAGTACGGCGGCCTCGGCATCAAGGACTTCCGCTACAACGCGATCGTCGCCGAGGAGTGCGCCCGCGCCGGAGCCAGCGGCCCCGGATTCGCCGTGCACACCGACATCATCGTCCCCTACCTCATCGCGATCGGGAACGACGAGCAGAAGGCGCGGTGGCTGCCCGGCACCGTCACCGGCGAGACGATCACCGCCATCGCGATGACCGAGCCCGGTGCCGGCTCCGACCTCCAGGGCATCCGCACGACCGCGGTCGACAAGGGCGACCACTACGTGCTCAACGGATCGAAGACCTTCATCAGCAACGGCATCCTGTCCGACCTGGTCATCGTCGTCGCGAAGACCAACCCCGAGGCCGGCGCCCACGGCATCAGCCTGCTCGTCGTCGAGGAGGGCATGGCGGGCTTCACCCGCGGCACCAACCTCGACAAGCTGGGCCTCAAGGCGCAGGACACCGCCGAGCTCAGCTTCGACAATGTCGTCGTCCCGAAGGCCAACCTGCTCGGCGAGGAGGGCCAGGGCTTCATCTACCTGATGCAGAACCTGCCCCAGGAGCGGATCTCGATCGCCTGCATCGCCATCGCGGCCATCGAGCACGTCCTGGACCTCACCCTCGACTACGTCAAGAGCCGCGAGGCGTTCGGCCGGCCCATCGGCAAGTTCCAGAACACCCGCTTCGCGCTCGCCGAGATGGCCACCGAGGCCTATATCGCCCGGGTGTTCGTCAACCACTGCATCGAGCAGCTCAACCGGGGCGAGGTCGACACCGCGCTCGCGTCGATGGCGAAGTGGTGGACCACCGAGCTGCAGAAGAAGGTCGTCGACCAGAGCGTGCAGCTGCACGGCGGCTACGGCTACATGATGGAGTACCCCATCGCCCGGGCCTACGCCGACACCCGCATCCAGACGATCTACGGCGGCACGACCGAGATCCAGAAGGAGATCATCGGGCGGTTCCTCGGCCTCTGAGCGCTCCGCATCCGGTACGACGGCCCCGAAATGTCACATTTCGGGGTCGTCGTGTGTCTGGTGGTCGGCGCAGACTTCCGAGGAAGGCAAAGAGTTCCCGCTCCGCGATGAATCAGGGGCGATCTCAGGGTCGGACCCGGAGGAATCCCGATGCCGTCCCTGCCACCCACCGGAGAAGTGTGACCACCATGCACCGTCAGATCGCCGGCACGCTGACCGGCCCCGTCACCAAGTGGATCGTCCTCGTCGCGGTCATCCTGATCGCGGGCGGCCTCGGCTCGTTCGCCGGGAAGCTGATCGACGTCCAGAACAACGAGACCGAGTCCTGGCTGCCCGAGAGCGCCGAGTCGACCCGCGCCTTCGAGAAGCTCGAGGCCTTCCAGGACCCCTACGACGTCGGCACGACCGTCGTCTACTACCGCGCGGCCGGGCTCACCGACGCCGACCTCGCGGCCATCGAGGACGACGCGACCGAGATCGGCCGCCTCGACGGGGTCAGCGACGTGCTGAGCCCGCAGGGAGCCGCCGCGGCCGGCGTACCGGCCCCGTTCGTGTCCGCGGACGGCACGGTCGCCAAGCTCGAGTTCACCCTCAACTTCGGCGACAAGCTCTGGGAGGAGCTGCCGGACCTCAAGCCGGAGATCGACGACATCATCGCGATCGACGGGGTCGAGTCCTATCTCGCCGGTGCCGGCGGCCAGAGCGCCGACGCCGCGACGATCTTCTCCTCCGGCGACAGCAACCTGCTGATGATCACCCTGGGCGTCGTCATCTTGATCCTGCTGGTGACCTACCGCAGCCCGGTGCTCTGGCTGCTGCCGATCATCAGCGCGGTCGTCGGGCTCGGCGCGTCCATGGGGCTGCTCTACTTCCTCGCCAAGCACACCGGGCTCACCGTCAACGGCCAGACCCAGTTCATCCTGACCGTACTGGTGATCGGCGCGGGCACCGACTACGCCCTGCTCCTGGTCGCCCGCTACCGCGAGGAGCTGCGCCGTCACCAGGACCGCCACGAGGCGATGGCCTTCGCCCTCCACCGGGCGGCGCCGGCGATCCTGGCCAGCGCGGCGACCGTGGTCGTGGGCCTGCTGTGCCTGATGTTCGCCGATCTCAACTCGACCGCCGGCATGGGCCCCGCCAACGCCGTCGGCATCGCGGTCACCTTCGTCGTCATGGTCACCCTGCTCCCGGCACTGCTGGTGATCTGCGGGCGGTGGGTCTTCTGGCCGTTCGTGCCCCACTTCGGGAGCAGCGAGCCGACCGCCTCGGGTCTGTGGGCGAAGGTCGGCCGCGGCATCGCTCCGCGACCGCGGATCGTGTGGATCGGCACCGCCGCGGCGCTCGCGGTCCTCTGCCTGGGCTTCCTGCGCCTGGACACCGGGGGCATCCCCAGCGACGAGCAGTACACCCAGGACCAGGACTCGGTGACCGGCCAGACCATCCTCGTCGAGCACGGCCTGGTCGACGCGAGCACGCCGATCCAGGTCGTGGCGAACGCCGACCGGGCCGACCAGGTGATCACGGCCATGTCCGGCGTCGACGGGATCGCCACCCCGGTCGAGGTGGCCAGCCTGGACGGCACCGCGCTCATCGTCGCGGAGCTCCGCAGCGACCCGTACTCCGACACCGCCTTCGACGCGGTCCACGACGTACGGAAGGCCGTCCACGGCGTCCCCGGGGCCGACGCGCTGACCACCGGCATGTCGGCCGTCACGGTCGACGTCATGGATGCCTCGGCGCGGGACAACAAGGTGATCATCCCGATCGTCCTGGGCGCGGTGCTGCTGATCCTGATCGGCCTGCTCCGCTCGGTGCTCTCGCCGGTCATCCTGGTCGGCACCGTGATCTTGTCCTTCGGTGCCGCCCTCGGCATCTCCGGCTTGGTCTTCGACCTGATCTACGGCCGCGAGCACACCGACCCCGGCTTCCCCCTGTTCGCCTTCGTGTTCCTGGTCGCGCTGGGCATCGACTACAACATCTTCCTGATGACCCGGGTCCGTGAGGAGGCCGCGATCCGCGGCACCCGCAGGGGGTCGCTGATCGCCCTGTCCTCGACCGGCGGCGTGATCACGTCGGCCGGGCTGGTGCTGGCGGCGACCTTCGCGATGCTAGGGACGATGCCGATGACCTTCACCCTCCAATTGGGTACGACGGTCGCGCTGGGCGTGCTGCTCGACACGATGATCGTCCGGTCGGTCCTGGTGACCGCGATCAACCTCGACCTCGGCGGCCGGATCTGGTGGCCGAGCAGGCTGGACCGAGGAGACACGGTGGTCGGCGAGCCACCGAGCGCGGAGGAGGCGAAGGTGCCCGCCCTCTGACCGCCCCCCAGGACCTGACGGGTGGGCGTCTGATCGCTGAGTAGGACGCGCTCGGCGGCGGACGTCCACCCGTTAGTCTCGTCAGGATGTCCGAGGTGCCCACTTCCCAGCAGGTTCGTCGTGCGTTGGTGCGTGCGGAGCGTGGTGTGGCGTTGGATGTGGGTGAGGCGGCGGCGTTGTTGGCGGCGACCGGTGGGGAGTTGGATCGGTTGTGTGTGGCGGCGGCGCGGGTGCGGGATGCGGGTCTGGTCGCGGCCGGCCGCCCTGGCGTCGTGACGTTCTCGCCGAAGGTGTTCGTCCCGGTGACGAGGTTGTGTCGGGATCGGTGTCATTACTGCACGTTCGTGGAGACTCCGGCTCAGGGGGCGCGGGAGGGGCGGGCGCCGTACTTGTCGCCGGACGAGATCCTTGCTGTGGCCCGCCGGGGCGCGGAGCTTGGTTGCCTGGAGGCGTTGTTCACGTTGGGTGATCGGCCCGAGGACCGGTGGCCCGAGGCGCGGGCGTGGTTGGACGAGCGGGGCTATGACTCGACGTTGGCCTACATCCGGGCGATGGCGGTGCGGGTGTTGGAGGAGACCGGCCTGTTGCCGCATTTGAACCCGGGTGTCATGAGTTGGGAGGAGTTGAACCGGCTCAAGGCGGTGTCTCCGTCGATGGGGATGATGCTGGAGACCACCTCCACCCGGCTGTATGAGACGAAGGGGTTGGCGCATTACGGGTCGCCGGACAAGGACCCGACGGTGCGGTTGCGGACCCTGGAGGACGCGGGCCGGTTGGGGATCCCGTTCACGACGGGGTTGCTGGTCGGGATCGGGGAGAGCCTGACCGAGCGGGCCGAGACGATCTTCGCGCTGCGGAGGGTCTCCCGCGCCTACGGGGCGGTGCAGGAGGTGATCGTGCAGAACTTCCGCGCCAAGCCCGACACGGCGATGCGTCATGTCGACGACCTCGACCTCGCCGAGTACCGGGCGGCGATCGCGGTCACCCGGCTAGTGTTGGGCCCCAAGGCGCGGGTCCAGGCCCCGCCGAACCTGGTCGACCACTCGGCCGGTGCCCAAGAGTGCCGCGCGTTGTTGGATGCGGGGGTCGATGACTGGGGTGGGGTGTCGCCGTTGACGCCGGATCATGTGAACCCCGAACGGCCCTGGCCCTCGCTGGACCGGCTGCGGTCGATCACCGCTCAGTGTGGGTTCGAGTTGAAGGCCCGGTTGACGGTGCACCCCGAATACGTCGTCGGGTCGTTGCAGCGCGGTGAGGCGTGGATCGATCCCCGGCTGCATCCCCACGTCGCCGCGCTCGCGGGCCCGGACGGGCTGGCGATCCCCGAGGTTCGCCCGACCGGTCTGCCGTGGCAGGAGCCCGACGGTGGGTTCGAATCGGCCGGCAGGGTGGATCTGCACGAGGCTGTGGACACTGAAGGACGCTCGGGGGATCGGCGCTCGGACTTCGGGTCGGTGTACGGCGACTGGGCCACCGTCGGCGAGGCCGCCGCGATCACCTCCCAACTGACCAGCACCCCGGCGGTGCTGCACGCGGAGGGCGGTGCCGCGCTCCGTGCGGCCGAGGCCGCCGCAGAGTCGGGTCTGGTGGACCTGTCCGATGAGCACGCGTTGACCTTGATGACCGCCGAGGGCGACCTGCTGCGGCAGGTGGTCCGTCTGGCCGACGACCTGCGCAAGGAGGCGGTCGGGGACACGGTGACGTATGTGGTGAACCGGAACATCAACTTCACCAACGTCTGCTACGTGGGGTGCCGG
>NZ_JBNINR010000016.1:0-114709 GCF_051390595.1 Nocardioides segetis
GTTGGTGCTCGACGAAGTCGAGCACCCCCGCCACCGACAGATCCCCGAGATCCGTCACCGCCTCTTCGCTGACCATGTCCCCACCCCATCAAAGGGGTCCGACACAACCCCGAGCCGATCCACACCAGCGCGACCGCCCTCAGGGGCGCGGCGTCACCGCCGCGAGGCCGTCGCCGCTGACCAACGCGGGGTCCGGCGCGCGGCCCGAGGCCAGCATCAACAGCTCCTGGATCGGGCCGGTGATCGTCGGGCCGGACCCGCGCTCCCAGGGGACGTCGGTGGCGACCATCCGCACGCTCCGGAGGAGACGGCCGGTTCCCATCAGGGGCGCCAGCCGGCGGACGCGGTCGGCGGCGACCACGGCCGCCTCGACGGGCATGGTGCGCTGCCGGCCGAGCGGACGCGCGATGTCCTGGTGATGGAGGAGAGCGTCGATCAGCGGCTCGACCGAGGTCGTGGTGGGGACGTGATGGGTGCTGGCGGCGTACCTCGCGAAGTCGCCGAGGATGCTCTCCCTCGTCTCCCGCGCGCCGAGGCGCTTCACCTCGCGGAAGATCATCGTGTTGTAGCCGCGGCCGAGGTTGCGGGCCAACATCCCCGGCATCGAGCGCCACCCGATCTGCGGGGTGGAGATCACGTGCGCCGCGACGTCGTGGACGCTCCACCCGGGACAGAGGGTGTCGTGTCGCCATGCCTCCTCGTCGAGGTCCGCCAGGAGCTCGGCCAGCGCGGCTCGCTCGGCGTGGATGTGCGCCCAGATCGTGGCCTTGTCCATGACGACCTCCGATGGTCAGCGTCCCTGACTGTTATAGTCAGCCTGCCTGACTACTTCGTCAAGGGTGGGAGGACCTGGAGTGCGCGACCCGCATCCGGCGCTGCTCATGTTCATCGGCGCGCGGTACGTCGAGCAGCGGGTCTCCGACGCCGTCGTCGCCGCCGGGTACGCCGACCTCACGCCGGCGATGGCGCGGGTGGCCGCGCGGCTGAGTGAGGACGGCATCCGCGTGACCGAGCTGGCCGAGCAGGCGCGGATCACCAAGCAGAGCGCGAGCGTCCTGGTCGACCAGCTCGAGCGGGCCGGGTACGTCGAACGGGTGCCCGACCCCGCCGACGCTCGGGCCCGGCTCGTCCTGATCGCGCCCCGTGGGCGCGAGGTGCAGCGGGTCGCGCGGCGGGAGGAGCGTGCCGTCGAGCGCGAGTGGGCGCGGCACCTGGGGGCCGAGCGGCTGGCCGTGCTCAAGGAGCTGCTGGGGGACCTGCGGGAGATCACCGATCCCTACCGGTGACGATTTCGTCTCGCCGCCGCACGGCGGGTAGCCTTCTGCGGTTGCCTCGGCGAGGGAGCACCTGCTTCTGTGACTCCGTGATCGACTGGGCCGGCTCGTCATCATGACGCCGCGCGCCCTGCCGGTCACCGGGTGAGGGAAGCGCGGCGTTCCTCGTCTCCGGGTGCAGCGTCCCACCACCACGCGACGAGCAGGAGAGTTCCCATGAGCACCGAGAAGATCAAGGCCGAGGTCCGCACCGAGTTCGGCAAGGGCGCCGCCCGTCGGATCCGCCGTGACAACAACGTCCCCGCGGTCGTCTACGGCCACGGCAACGAGCCGATCCACCTGACCCTGCCGGGCCACGCCACGATGATGGCGCTCAAGCACGGTGGCGCCAACGCCCTCCTCGAGCTCGACATCGACGGCACCTCGCAGCTGGCGCTGACCAAGCAGGTCCAGGTCGACCCGGTCCGCCGCGTCCTCGAGCACGTCGACTTCGTCGCGGTCAAGCGCGGCGAGAAGGTCACCGTCGACGTCCCCGTGCACATCGTGGGCGACGCGATCAGCGGCACCCTGGTCGTCACCGAGAACGCCACGGTCCAGGTCGAGGCCGAGGCCACCCACATCCCCGAGCAGTTCGAGGTCGACATCGAGGGCGCCGAGGCCGGCACCCAGTTCCTCGCCGGCCAGCTGGTGCTGCCCTCGGGCGTCACCCTGCTCACCGACCCCGAGACCCTCGTGGTGAACGTGACCGAGCAGGTCGCCGAGGAGCCCGCCGCCGACGAGGCCACCGAGGAGGCCGCCGCCGAGGCGCCCGCCGAGGCCGCTGAGGGTGGCGACAGCGAGTGACCTTGAGCCGGCTCAGGTGGTTCCTGGGCCGACTCGTCTCCCCGGCGCGCACCTCCGCGCCGGGGAGCACCGCCGCACCCGACGCCGAGGAGACCAACGTGGCTGACGCGAACAGCGCCGACGTCTGGCTCGTCGTCGGTCTCGGCAACCCCGGCCCGTCGTACGCCGGACACCGCCACAACATCGGCTACCTGGTGGTCGACGAGCTGGCCCGCCGGATGGGCAGCGGCTTCCGCGCCCACAAGTCCGGGCGCGCCGAGGTCGTCGAGGGCCGACTGGGAGCCCCCGGCGCCGGCGCCCCGCGGGTGGTGCTGGCCAAGTCCCGCTCGTACATGAACGAGTCGGGCGGCCCTGTCAAGGCCCTCGCCACCTTCTACAAGGTGCCGGCCGAGCGGATCATCGCGATCCACGACGAGCTCGACATCGACTTCGGCACGCTGCGCGTCAAGAAGGGCGGCGGCGACAACGGCCACAACGGCCTCAAGTCGATGCGCTCCTCGCTGGGCACCGGCGACTTCTACCGGGTCCGGGCCGGCATCGGCCGTCCGCCGGGTCGCCAGGAGGTCGCGGACTTCGTGCTCTCCAACTACGCGACCAAGGAGCGCAAGGAGCTGCCGTTCCAGATCGACTCCGCCGCCGACGCGGTGGAGAGCCTGATCGCCGACGGCCTCGAGAAAACCCAGTCCCGCTTCAATTCCTAGGCGCGAGCCCTGTCCTAGGCGCGAGCGTGTCGTCCGATCGACGACCGCGGCCTGCACGCCGATCGGTAGGGTGACCGTGTGACTTTCGAGCCCGGTACCCCCGCTCCCGACGTCGTCGCCGACGACCACCGTCTCGCCGCCTGGCTGGCCGAGGCGGCCGGCCGCCGCCTGCTGGAGGTGCGCGCCGAGGGCCTGGAGGGCAAGGAGCTCAAGAACGCCGGCGACCGGGCCGCCCACGAGCTGCTCATGGAGCTCCTGGCGACCTACCGTCCCGACGACGCCGTGCTGTCCGAGGAGGCGCTGGAGAACGCCGCCGACAAGGACGCCCGGCTGCGCGCCACGCGCGCCTGGATCGTCGACCCGCTTGACGGCACCCGGGAGTTCTCGGAGCCGCCGCGCGACGACTGGGCGGTGCACGTCGCCCTGTGGCAGGAGGGCGAGCTGGTCGCCGGGGCCGTGGCGCAGCCCGCCCTGGGCGAGACCTTCAACACCGGCACGCCGCCGGTCGTGCCGCCGCGCACGTCGCAGCGACCGCGGATCGCCGTCTCCCGCACCCGCCCGCCGGCCTTCGTCCAGGCGCTGGCCGCCGAGCTCGACGCCGAGCTCGTCCCGATGGGCTCGGCCGGCGTGAAGATGATGTCGGTCGTGCGCGACGTCGCCGACGCCTACGTCCATGCGGGCGGGCAGTACGAGTGGGACTCCGCCGCGCCGGTCGCGGTCGCCCGCGCCGCGGGGCTGTTCACCTCGCGCGTCGACGGCAGCGAGCTGGTCTACAACCAGGCCGACGTCTACCTGCCCGACGTCATCGTGTGCCGCCCCGAGCTGTCCGCGAAGATCCTCGCCTTCATCGCCGCGAACGGCACCGACTGAGTCGAGCGGCGACGCGATGGCTGAGACCGACGCCGAGGAGCGGACGTCGCGGATCGACTGGTCCGCGACCTTCGCGGGCGCCGCGGCCGCGGTCACGGTCGCGGTGCTGCTCTCCACCCTCGGCGCCGCGGGGACGCTCATCGGTGCGGCGCTCGGCAGCATCATCGCCACCGTCAGCTCCGCGCTCTACAAGCAGGGCATCGAGTCCAGTCGCCGCCGGATGGCGGAGGTCCAGGCCGCGGCCCTGCAGCGGGTCAACCTCGCCGACCAGAACGTACGCCGTGCCGCGCGTCGCGCCGACCCGGAGGCCGCCGGGCGGGAGCTGGACCGCGCCCACCGTCACCTCGACGCCGCCGGCGAGGAGCTCGGCGACGAGCCCCCGGGCCCGGCGCCGGCCACGGCGCCCAGCCGTTGGGCGGACCTGCAGTGGAAGCGGATCGCGATGCTCGCCGCGGCGGTGTTCGTGCTCGCCCTGCTGGTCATCAGCGCCGTGGAGCTGGTCGCCGGCAAGAGCGTCTCCACCATCACCGGCGGCACCGACGGCAGGGACCGGACGTCGCTGAGCGGTGTCTTCGGCAACGGCGGCAAGGGCGACAAGGGCAAGGACCCGCGGCCCCAGGAGCCGCCGGCCGAGGAGACCCCGACCCCCACGCCCACGCCGGTGCCCACGCCGAGCGAGACCCCGACCGGCCCGAGCCCGACCGGGCCGACCGGTCCGGCGACGCCGAGCGACAGCGCGACGCCGACGCCCACGCCGAGCGAGACGCCGGTCCCGACGCCGTCGTCGACCCCGGCCTCGACCCCGTCGCAAGGAGCGAGCCCGTGACGTCGTACGTCTCCCACACCGCCGTCGACTGCGCCAACGCCTTCGAGCTCTCGGAGTGGTGGAAGCCGGTCCTCGGCTACACCGACCTGCCCGACGATCCCAACGAGCCCGGGCACGAGGAGTGCATGATCGTGGACCCGGACTCGGGCCACCGACTGCTGTTCATCGAGGTGCCCGAGCGCAAGTCGGTCAAGAACCGGTTGCACCTCGACCTGCGCCCGCGCACCGGCACGCGCGACGAGGAGGTCGATCGCCTGCTGCGGTACGGCGCCACGCAGGTCGCCGACCACCGGGGCATCCACGGTCCGGGCAGTGGCTGGGTGGTGCTCGCCGACCCCGAGGGCAACGAGTTCTGCATCCTGCGCTCGCAGGCCGAGGTCGACTCCTAGGGCGGCGCCCCGGAAGGGCTCAGAAGACGTTCAGGGGCCGGAACTGCACGGAGATCCGCGGGCCCGCCGAGGCGACCTTCGGCACGGCGTGCTCCCAGGTCCGCTGGCAGGACCCGCCCATGACGACCAGGTCGCCGTGGCCCATCTCGACCGCGAACGCCTCGTCGCGCCGGTCCGGGTCGCGCGGGCGCAGGTGGAGCCGCCTCGGGTCGCCGACCGAGACGATCGCGACCATCGTGTCGTCGCTCGAGCCGCGCCCGATCGTGTCGCCGTGCCAGGCGACGCTGTCGCGGCCGTCGCGGTAGAAGCAGCAGCCGGCGGTGCGGAACGGCTCGCCGAGCTCGTCGGCGTACCGCACCGTCAGCCGCTCGCGCGCCGCGGTCAGCGCCGGGTGGGGGAGCTCCTCGCCGATCATGTACGTGTAGACGAGGCGCGGCACGTCGACGACCCGGTCGTACATCGAGCGTCGCTCCGCACGCCAGGGGACGTCGCGCACCAGGGTCGCGAAGACGTCGTCGGCGTCGGGCAGCCAGTCGCGCGCGACATCGACCCAGGCGCCGGCGCTGAGTCGCCGGCGCTCGGTGGCCGCCTCGGCCGCCGGGGTGCTGGTCTCGAACAGGCTGGTCTGGAAGTCGACCGTCATGGACCGAGGATACCTCGGATTCGAACAGGTGTTCGCATCCGTCGGCGGCGGCGTGCCGACGGCAAAGAAACGCCGATTCCCCGGACGGCTGGGGCCGCTCGTCCCTAGGGTCGCGGCACGCGTCCACGCCACATGGGGAGTCGATGAGCCGCTCGCTCAAGCACGTCACCATCCGCGAGTACGTCCGCGGCCTGGTCGCGGGCAGTGCTCCCGGCACGGCGATGCCCTCCGAGCGCGACCTCGTCGACCGCTTCGGCGTGGCCCGGATGACTGTGCGGCAGGCGCTCGATGCGCTCGTGGCCGAGGGGGTGCTGGAACGGGTGCCGGGCCGGGGCACCTTCGTCGCGGCGCCGCGGCGTACCCCGACCGGCGTGCACGGCTTCACCGAGGAGATGGCCCGCCGGGGCGTGCTCGCGGAGGCGCGCACCCTGGTGGCCGAGCGCGTTCCGGCCGGCCCGGAGCTGGCCACCGCGCTGCAGGTCGCGCCCGGTACGACGGTGGTGCGCTGGCGACGGCTCCGGATGGCCGACGGGCGGCCGGTCTGCCTGTCCGAGACGCACCTCGCCGAACGCCGGGTCCCAGGCCTGCTCGAGGCCCTCCCCGCGAGTCTCTACGACGACCTCGACGCCCGCGGGCTGCGACCCACCTGGTCCGAGGACGTCCTCACCGCCTGCGCGGCCACCGCCGCGGAGGCCGCCCTGCTCGAGGTGCCGGTCGGCACACCGGTGCTCCGCCACGACCGGCGTGCGTGCGCCGGCGAGACGCCGGTCGAGGTGTCGCGCACCGTCCACCGCGGCGACCACCACGCCGTCAGCCTGCTGCTCCGCGGCTGAGCCCGCCCAGCGGCGCGACGGCGACGCCCGACTCCTCGCACACCCAGGTCGGGTCGGGGCCACCGAGATCGGGCTCGATGTGGAGGGCGTGCACGGGCCCCTCGGCGCACCGGGTGCAGACCGGCCACAGCCCCTCCTGGACCTGGCGGCCGAACCGGTCCGCGAGGGCGTCCTGCACGTCCTGGGCCACCAGGCCGGCGATGAACGGCGCGCCCTCGGGCCACTGACCCAGCCACCAGCGGCGCTCGGCGCAGGCGTCCTCGAGGGCGGTCACGGAGTCCGGCGTACCGAGGGCGCGGGCCTGCAGGTCGGCCAGCACCTGCGCGCGGGCCCGGAAGATCACGCTGTCGTCCACGGTTCCATTGTGCGGGGCGGCGGGTGACGCCCCGGGGTCACGGCAGGCCGGCCAGCTCGCGGGTGACGTTGTCGCGCGCCGCCTGCTCCCAGGTGCTGCGGCCATGGGCCGTGCGGAAGAGGGTGGGCGTGTCCGTCAGGGCGCGCAGGACCTCGGCGCGCCCGGCGGCGAACACGTCGTCGGCCAGATGGGCGTACTCCGCGCGCACGGCCGCGACGTACTCGTCGTAGCGCTCGCGCGGGGCGGCCAGGATGGAGAGGTCCGCGTCGGACAGCGCACACCCGTTGGCGTCGGTAGGCTCCGGCCGGTGGTGCTCGGTCAGCCGCACCAGGCGGGCGACCTCGGCGACCGTCGCGGCGTCGGCGTGCGCGGGCAGTGCGTCCTCGGCCCAGGTCGCCGAGCGCTCCTCGGCATCCCGCTCGCCGTCGTAGACAGCGTCGTGGAACCACGCGGCGAGCAGCACCGGCGTCCGCTCGTACGTCGCCCCCGCGGCCGCGAGCTCGTCGAGCCGCCGCAGCACCTCGGCGAGGTGACGGGTGCCGTGGTGACCGCGGCTCGGGTCGGCGTACGCCGCCAGGAGCTCGTCGCGCAGGGCGTCCGCGCCGGACAGCGGCCAGGGCAGGTCGGTCAGGTCGGGATGGTCGTCCTCCATCCCGCCATTCAAGCCGACCGCCCCGGCCGCTGTCATCGCCGGGTCCGCCCCCGTCTCAGTCGCCCTTCACGTTCACGATCTGGCGCAGCGTGTGCCGGACCTCGACGAGGTCGACCGCGTCGGCCATCACCCGGTCGATGTCCTTGTACGCCGCCGGGATCTCGTCGATGAACGCGTCGGTGTCGCGGTACTCGATGCCCGTCATCGCCTCCCGCAGCTGCTCGCGGGTGAAGGTGCGGCGGGCCCGGGACCGGGAGTACTCACGGCCCGCGCCGTGGGGCGCCGAGTTGAGCGCGACCGGGTTGCCGAGCCCGCTGACGACGTACGACGCCGTGCCCATCGATCCCGGGATCAGCCCCGGCCGTCCCCGCTCGGCGTTGATCGCGCCCTTGCGGGAGAGCCACACGTCCTTGCCGAAGTGGCGCTCCTGCTCGGTGTAGTTGTGATGGCAGTTGATCTCCTCGAGCCGCTCGACGTCGTCGGCCGAGCCGAGTCCCAGCCACTGCGCGAACTCCCGCACGACGCGGTCCATCATCTCCTCGCGGTTGAGCAGCGCGTACCGCTGCGCCCACCGCATCTCGCGGATGTACGACCAGAACTCGTCGGTGCCCTCGGCGAGGTAGGCGAGGTCCTTGTCGGGCAGCCGGATCCACCACTTCGCGCACAGGTCGCGGGCGACCTCGATGTGGTGCTGCGCGATCTTGTTGCCCACGCCCCGCGATCCCGAGTGGAGGAAGAGCCACACCCGCTGCTCCTCGTCGACGGTCACCTCGATGAAGTGGTTGCCCGATCCGAGCGTGCCCAGCTGCAGCTCCCAGCGCGCGGCGTAGCGGCCGGGGTCGAAGCCGGCCTGCTCCGCCGCGAGCGTGAGCTCCTCGAGGCGGCGCTCGGTGTGCTCCCTGCTGACGGTGCGGTTGGCGGCCCCGGCCGAGAGCGGGACCGCCCGCTCGATGGCCTCGCGCAGCGCTCGCCGGTCGGCGGGCAGCTCGTCGGTGGTGTACCGGGTGCGGACGGCGATCATGCCGCAGCCGATGTCGACGCCGACCGCAGCCGGGATGATCGCGCCGAGGGTCGGGATGACCGAGCCCACCGTCGCGCCCAGGCCCAGGTGGGCGTCGGGCATCAGGGCGAGGTGCGGGTGGATGAACGGCATGCTCGCCGTGGTCACCGCCTGGTCGCGCGTGCCCTGCTCGAGGATCGAAGCCCAGCTCAGGAGCTTCGGGGTGATCTTGTCCATCGTGGTGTCCTGTGTCGTTGCCCTTCTCGTGTTCTGTCGAACTCTCGTCGCCGCGTCCGCGGCCGCCGGAGAACGCTACGGCCCGGGAAATGCGTTGCACACGCATTTCCCGGGCCGTAGAAGGACAGACGGGGACCGGGTCAGCCGACCACCGGCACGTTCGCCAGCGCCTCGCCGAGCGCCTCGTCGGACAGCGGGTCGTCCTCGAGCCGGCCGCCGAGGAAGCTCTCGTAGGCCCCGAGCTCGAGCAGGCCGTGCCCGGAGAGGCCGATCACGATCACGGGCTCGGCGCCCGTCTCCGCGGCGACGAGCGCCTCGCGCCGGGCCTGGGCGAGGGCGTGCGACGACTCGGGGGCAGGGACGATGCCCTGGGTGCGGGCGAACTCGACGGCGGCCTCGAAGCACTCGCTCTGGTGGAGCGCGACCGCGTCGATGTGGCCCTCGTTGACCGCATGCGAGACCAGCGGCGCCATGCCGTGGTAGCGCAGACCGCCGGCGTGGATGGGGGAGGGCACGAAGTCGTGGCCGAGCGTGTGCATCTTCATCAGTGGCGTGAGGCCGGCGGTGTCGCCGAAGTCGTAGCGGTACTCGCCGCGGGTCAGCGTCGGGCACGAGCTCGGCTCGACGGCGAGGATGCGCGGAGCCTGGTTGCCGGCGAGCTTCTCGCGGAGGAACGGGAAGGCCAGGCCCGCGAAGTTCGAGCCGCCGCCGGCGCAGCCGATCACCAGGTCGGCGCCGGTCTCGCCGGCCTTGGCCAGCTGGCGCAGTGCCTCCTCGCCGATGACGCTCTGGTGCAGCAGGACGTGGTTGAGCACCGAGCCGAGGGCGTACTTCGCCTCGGGGTCCTGCGCGGCGACCTCGACGGCCTCGGAGATCGCGATGCCGAGCGAGCCGGGGTGGTCCTCGGCGAAGGCCTTGCCGGACTCGGTGAGCCGGCTGGGGGAGCGGTGCACCTTGCCGCCGAAGACCTCGATCAGGGTACGGCGCTGCGGCTTGGTGTCGAAGGAGGCGCCGACCTGCCACACCTCGCAGGTCACGCCGAACAGCGACGCGGCGTACGACAGCGCGGTGCCCCACTGGCCGGCGCCGGTCTCGGTGGTGAGCCGGGTGATGCCGTTGATCTTGTTGTAGTAGACCTGCGGCACCGCGGTGTTGACCTTGTGCGAGCCGGCCGGCGAGACGCCTTCGTACTTGTAGTAGATCCGGGCGCTCGTGCCCAGCCGCTCCTCCCACCGCCGTGCCCGGTAGAGCGGGCTCGGGCGGTACTGGCGGTAGACGTCGAGCACCGGCTCCGGGATCTCGACGTAGCGCTCGGCGCTCACCTCCTGCGCGATGAGCTCCGGCGGGAAGAGCGGCGCGAGGTCGTCCGGGCCCACCGGCTGGTGGGTGCCGGGGTGGAGCGGCGGGGGCGGCGGCACCGGGAGGTCGGCGACGATGTTGTACCAGTGCGTCGGCTGCTCGTCGGGCTCGAGGGTGTACATCACCTGGTCGCTCATCGGGATCCTCTCGGAAGGGGCGTGCTCGGGTGGTCGGATCCTAGGGCGTGGACACGCCCGGGGCGGCGTAGGGCAGGATTCGTGGTGTGAGTGCAGACGACGCCCGGGCCGAGCTCCACCGACTCCGGTCGAGCATCGACAACCTCGACGCCGCCCTCGTGCACCTGCTGGCCGAGCGCTTCAAGTGCACCGAGACGGTCGGTCGCCTGAAGGCGAGCGCCGGCATGCCGCCGGCCGACCCGGCCCGCGAGGCGGTGCAGATCGCGCGGCTGCGGTCGATGGCGGAGAGCTCGGGCCTCGACCCCCACTTCGCCGAGAAGATCCTCAACGTGATCATCGCGGAGGTCATCCGCAACCACGAGCAGTTCGCCGAGGAGAACGACGACTGACTCCGCCCACGGCCCTTGTGACTAAGGGTTACCGCGCGAATTCCGGCGCCACAACGCCCGGGTAGTAGTCAGAGCACCCGGGTAGTGGTCACAACGCCCGGGTAGTCGGCCGACGGGGTCGCGCGCGCGGCGGTCGGCGCCTCCGAGTCATCTGCCCGGGTGCTCTGGCTACTACCTCGGTGCTGTTGCACCCGTTTTCGTGCAGTAACCCTTAGTTACAAGCGCGCGCCCCATATGTTTAACTGCGGTTAAGGATATCGCGGAGCGGGGGTTCGGATGGTCGTGGCCGCGTCCGACCTCGACGCCCTCCGGCTCTCGCTCGGCGAGTGGGGCGCAGACCGGGATCACGCTCCAGAACGCGGTCTTCCTGGTGGGCGTCGCCCCGGACACGCGGGAGCCGGTCCGATGAGCGCACTACGGCAGCAGCGAGGACGGCAGGTGCGCGGAGCCCCTGTCCACGAGTGCCTCGAGCGCCCGTCGGGTGGCGGCGACGTCCGCCGCACCCGCGGCGGCGGCGAGGCCGGCCTCGAACTCGGCGTGGAAGGCGCTGGCGCAGGCGAGCGCCGCGCGGCCCCGGGCGGTGACCCGGACCGCCCGCACCCGCCGGTCGCTGGTCCCGGCGCGCTCCAGGTAGCCGGCGCGGATCATCGGGTCGATCGCCTTGAGGGTGCCGGGGCTGCTCAGCCCCATCCGCTCCGCGAGGTCGCGCAGGCTGAGCTCCTCGTCGCCGAGCGTGCGCAGCACCCAGCCGCTGCGCACGGTGAAGTCCTCGAACCCGGCCTCGGCCAGCCGGTCGTGCAGGGCGTCGACGAACACGACCCCCGCGAGGCTGAGCAGCACGCCGAAGTCCGTCACCCGAGCATCGTAGGAGCCTCTCGTGAGTGATCCCCGCAGCAGCGGCCCGGTGATCGGCCGCACGGTGGCCGACTCGACGCCGTACCACCCGCCGCGGCCGCGCCCGGCCGGCCGGCCGAACGTGCTCGTCGTCCTCCTCGACGACATCGGCTTCGGTCAGCTCGGCACGTTCGGGGGCGAGATCGCCACGCCGGCGATCGACCGGATCGCCGCGCAGGGCCTGCGCTACAACCGCTTCCACGTCACGGCGATGTGCTCGCCGAGCCGGGCCTCGCTGCTGACCGGGCGCAACTCCCACGCGGTCGGGATCGGCTTCCTGGCCGACATGCCGGGCGGCTATCCCGGGTACAGCGGACGGATCCCGCCGTCCGCGGCCTCGTTGCCACGCATCCTGCGCGACGCCGGTTGGAACACCATGGCCGTCGGCAAGTGGCACCTGACGCCCCGCAACGACCGCACCGCCGCCGGCCCGTTCGACACCTGGCCGCTGGGTCAGGGCTTCGAGCGGTTCTACGGCTTCCTCCACGGCGACGCCAACCAGTGGACGCCGACGCTCTATCGCGACAACTCGCCGGTCGCTCCGCCCGCGACGCCGGAGCAGGGCTACCACCTCACCGAGGACCTGATCGACGAGGCGGTGCGGATGGTCCAGGACCAGAAGCACGCCGCCCCCGACAAGCCGTTCCTGATGTACCTCGCTCCCGGTGCCGGGCATGCGCCGCACCAGGCGCCCCCGGAGTGGATCGACGCCTACGCCGGTCGCTTCGACGACGGCTGGGAAGCGCTCCGCGAGCGCACCTTCGCCCGTCAGCTCGCTTCCGGCGTGGTCCCGGCCGGGACCACGCTGCCGCCCCGCCCGCCGTGGGTCCAGGACTGGGCCGAGCTCGGAGCGGAGGAGCGCCGTCTGTTCGCGCGGTACGCCGAGGCGCACGCCGGGTTCGTCGCGCACTTCGACCACCACCTCGGCCGGCTGCTCGACGTCCTGGAGGAGACCGGTGTCCTCGACGACACCGTCGTCCTGCTCACCTCCGACAACGGGGCCAGCGCCGAGGGCGGCCGGATCGGCTCGCTCAACGAGCACCGCTTCGGCTTCGGCGCCGTCGACGACCTGGCCGAGAATCTGGCCGCCATCGACGACATCGGCGGCTGGCGCGGCTACAACCACTACCCCTGGGGCTGGGCCTGGGCGGGGAACACGCCGTTCCGCCTGTGGAAGCGCTACTCCTGGCTCGGTGGCGTCCGGGTGCCGATGGTCCTCAAGCCGCCGCGCGGCACCACCGAGCCCGGTGGCGTCCGCGAGCAGTGGTGCCACATCGTCGACATCGCGCCCACCGTGCTCGACCTGTGCGGCGTCACCGCACCCGTGCGGGTCGACGGCGTCGCCCAGCAGCCGATGGCCGGCGCCTCCCTGCGCGCCACCCTCGCCGACCCGTCCGCCGCGGCGCCGCGGACCACTCAGTACTTCGAGATGCTGGGCTCGCGCTCGATCATCCACGACGGCTGGAAGGCCACCACGGACCACGTCTCGTCCGGCGTCGACGACGAGCGGCTGATCCCGGGCAGTCGCGACTTCGCCACCGATCGCTGGTGCCTGTTCCGGATGGACGACGACTTCTCCGAGGCCCACGACCTCGCCGACCAGCACCCCGACGTGGTGGCCGCGCTCGCGGCCCGCTGGGAGGAGGAGGCCGAGGCCAACCAGGTGTTCCCGATGACCGACGGCCTCTACGGCCACCTCCCGGGCATCGAGCCGCCGCTGTGGCCGGTCCCCGATCGCCTGGTCGTCCGGCCCGGCGGCAACCCGGTGGCCGACGAGGCGGTCCCGTCGCTCGCGCTGGGCGCCCTGCTGGAGGCCGAGGTCGTCGTCCCGGACGCGGGGGCGGAGGGCGTGCTGGCCGCGATCGGCGACTGGTCCAACGGCTGGGCGCTCGTGGTGCTCGAGGGACGCCCGCGCTTCCTGCTCAACGTGACCAGCACGCCGTACGCCGTCGCGGCGGTCGCGGCGCTGACGCCTGGTCCGCACACGGTCGGCTTCCGCCTGGTGGCCGGCGACGGCGTGCTGCTCGTCGACGGCGCCGAGGTCGCCCGGGCGCCGTTCGCCCAGGGCATGGGCGCCAGCGGCATCCAGATCGGCGGCGGCGGCCTCCGCGTCGGCCACGACGCGGGCTTCCCGGTGAGCGACGACTACGCGCCGCCGTTCCCCTGGACCGGTGTGCTGCGTTCGGTCACCTTCACCGGCGGTCAGGCGCTCGCGGACCGCGACGCGGGGCGGGCCCGGCTCGCGACGCTGCTGCGCTCGGAGTGAGCGCGGGCGAGGTGGTCGCGCAGCAGCGCGGCCACCTCGGCCGGTGCCTCGAAGGGCGCTAGATGACCCACGCCGTCGAGGACGACCAGGCGACCCTGGGGGACGGCGTCGGCGATCTCCGCGAGGGCGGCGGGCGGCGTGGCGACGTCCTCCGCGCCGGCGACGGCGAGCAGGGGAACCCCCACCGACGCCAGGCGGGCCCGCACGTCGAAGCGGCCGAGCGCCTCGCACACCCGGGCGTAGCCCTCGGGGTCGACGGTGGCGAGGTCGTCGAGAGCGGCGGCGCGCCGCTCCGCGGGGATCGCGCTGCCGAACCAGCGCGCCGGCGACGACGTGACCATCGGCGCCATCCCCTCCGCCCGGACCAGGGCGGCCCGATCGCGCCAGCCGGCCGGGCCGCCGAACGTCGCGGCGCTGCACAGGACCGCCAGCGAGGTGACCCGGCCGGGGTGGTCCAGGGCGAGCTGCAGCCCGACCGCGCCGCCGACCGAGTCGCCGGCGTACGCGAACGGGACGGCGGCGCCGACGCACTCGTCGATCGCCGTGAGCACGGCGGAGGCGAGGGCCGACATCGAGAAGCCGGGCGTCAGGCGGTCCGCGGCCGGACTGGCACCGTGTCCCGGCAGGTCCCAGCCGAGGACGTTCCATCCCGGCAGCGCCGCGGCGACCGTCCCCCAGAGGCGGTCGGCCGTCGTGCCGAGGGAGGGGCCGACGACGAGCAGCGGCCGGGCCGGTCGACCGGCCAGGTGGCGCACGGCGACGGAGGGGAGCATCAGATCGCCGAAGGGTGCTCGGTCAGCGCCGTGACCTCGATGCGCAGGTAGGGGAACAGCGGCAGGCCGGACAGGATCTCGTGCAGGCGGGCGTTCGACTCGACGTCGAAGATGCTGATGTTGGAGTAGCGACCGACGATGCGCCACAGGTGCGCCCACTCGCCGCTGCGCTGCAGCTCCTGGGAGTACGCCCGCTCCCGCGCGACCACGTCCTCCCGCTCGGCGGGATCGAGGTCGCGCGGGATGTCGACGTCCATCCGGACGGCGAAGAGCATCGACGATCAGCCCCGCACCGGGTCGAGGACGAAGCCGTAGTCGACGGTGACGGAGCCGTCGGCCCGGCGCTGCGGCGCGAGCATGAGCTCGGGCTTCACGGCCGAGGCGATGTCGTCGTCGTTGTGCTCGTCGCCGGGGAAGTAAAGCTGCGCGGTGAGCAGCTCGTGGCCGGGCGCGGAGACCTTGACGTGCAGGTGGGCGGGGCGCCACGCGTGCCAGCCGGCGGCGGCGATCAGCTTGCCGCAGGAGCCGTCGGTGGGGATCTGGTACGGCGCGGGCTGGATCGTGTGGATCTCGAAGGCGCCGTCGGCGCCGACCCGGAAGTTGCCGCGCAGGTTCCACTCGGGGATGCCGGGGGCGAACTGCGAGTAGAAGCCGTCGCTGTCGGCGTGCCAGAGCTCGACGAGCGCGCCGTCGAGCGGCGTGCCGTCGGTCGAGGTGACCGTGCCGGTCCACACCAGCGGCGTACCGGCCTCGCCGTCGCGCATGTCGATGGTCCCCTTCGCGCCCTGCTCCGGTGCGCCCGGCACGTAGTACGGGCCCTCGATGGTGCCCTTGCTGCCCTCGCGGTGGTCGGTGGCGACCTCCTCGACGACGTGCTCGACCCACACGTCGAGGAAGAGCGGCCACTCGCCGTCCTCGCCGACGTTGATCATCCACGCCTTCAGCGCGTTGTACTCGTCGTAGGTGACCTTCTCGTCGCGGATCGTCTGGTGGACGGCCTCGAGCACTCGGCGGGCCAGGCGGTCGACCCGCTCGGGGGCGGTGTCGCGGACCGCGGCGAACGGCGACTTGTCGGAGTGGAAGCGCTCGGTGGCGCTGGCGCCGGATGCGGCGGCGGTGGCGACCTCGGTGGTCATGGCGGTTGTCCTCTCGGGTTGGTGTGCTGCGGTGCTGCTCGGTCAGGAGTCGGTGCGGTAGCGGCGGAGCTTGTCGTCGTCGACGGCGACGCCGAGGCCGGCGCCGGGTCGGAGGGCCAGCTCGCCGTTCTCGATGCGGAGCGGCTCGGTGAGGAGGTCGTCGCTCATGTCGAGGAAGTTCGACAGCTCGCCGGCATGCAGGCTGCTGCGCTGATGCGCGGCGCCGAACGCGACGGCGCAGATCGAGCCGAGCTGGCCGTCGATCTGGTTGCCCATCACGACCTCGAGTCCCAGCCCCTCGGCGAGGTGGAGGACCCGCTGCGAGCCGGTGAAGCCGGTGCGGGCGGTCTTGATCGAGAGTGCGGTCGCGGAGCCGCCGAGCACCTCGCGGGTGACCTCGGCCGGCGTGGTGGCCGACTCGTCGGCGATGAACGGCACGTCGAGCTGGGACACCAGCCACCGGCGTCCCAGGACGTCGTCGGCCGGGCTGAGCTCCTCGGCGAAGGCCAGGTCGAGGTCGGCCATCTGCCGCATCGCGCGGGCCGACTCCGACGCCGTCCAACCGCGGTTTCCGTCGACGTAGAGGACGACGTCGGGGCCGAGGCCCTCGCGCAGCGCACGGACGACGGCGACGTCGAGCGCGGCCGGGCGCCGGCCGACCTTGACCTTGAACGTCGTGATGCCGTGGACGTCGCGCATCCGCTCGGCCTCCTCGACCATGGCCTGGGGCTGGTCGAAGCCGAGCATGTGGGAGACCCGCATACGGTCGGTGTAGCCGCCGAGAAGCTCGGAGACGGGCAGCCCGAGGGTGTGGCCGAGGGCGTCCCACACCGCCATGTCGAGGGCGGCCTTCGCGGTCGGATTGCCGACGGTGCGCCCCAGCAGGGCGGTCATCCGCTCCCGGTCGGTCAGCGCGAGCCCGACGACCTGCGGCGCGAAGATGGTCTCGATCACCGCGATGATGCCGCGTTGGGTCTCGCCGTAGGTGAACGGCCGCGGCGGGGCCTCGGCGATCCCGACGACCCCGTCGTCGGTGTGCACGCGGACCAGGACGTGGTCGGCCGCGTGCACCTCGCCGCTGGCGAACCTCAGCGGCTTGACGTACGGGATCCGGAACGGGATCGCCTCGATGGCGGTGATCTTCACGGGGTCCTCAGCTCGTGGGGGAGGGGGTCGGGGCGAAGAAGCCGTGGCGGTCCAAGACGTCGATCGCGCCGGACACCAGCGCGGACGGCTCGTCGGCGCGCCAGGCCAGGGAGAGGTCGATGGTCAGGGCGTCGGCGACGTCGCGGAACACCACGCCGGTGAGCTGCATGCTCCGCACCGACTCGGGCACGAGGGCGACGCCGAGGTGCGCGGCCACGAGCGCCAGCAGCGCGGCGGTGCCGGGCGCGCGGTGGGTGACGTTGGGGGAGAAGCCGGCCCGCAGACAGCTGGACACCATCGCCTCGTTGACGGCCGAGCGGGTGTCGGCGTAGGCGACGAACTCGTCGGCCGCGACGTCGGCGACCTCGAGGGCGGGCTCCGGCGCCAGCCGATGGTCGGCGGGCAGGGCCAGCACGAGCGGTTCCTGGAGCAGGCTTCGGGTCGCGATGCCGGGCTCGGCGACCGGGCCGCGCAGCACGCCCAGGTCGAGCCGGCCGTCGAGCAGCCGCTCGACCTGGCCGGGCGTGAGGAGGTCGGCCTGGACCTCCAGCGCCACGGCGGGCAGGGCCGAGCGGATCATCCTCGAGAGGCGGGCGAGCTGTGTGAAGGCGCTGGTGCCGGTGAAGCCGACCCGCAGCAGGCCGCGGCTGCCCTCCGCGATGCTGCGCGTGCCGATCACGCACGCGTCGAGGTCACCCAGGATCCGGCGCACCTCGCGGTGGAAGAACTCGCCGGCCGGGGTCAGCGCCACCTGGCGGGTGGTCCGGGCGAGGAGGAGGACGCCGAGCTCGGCCTCGAGGCGTCGTACGGCCTGGGACAGCGCCGGCTGGGCGAGGTGGAGGCGCTCCGCCGCCTGGCCGAAGTGGCAGGTCTCGGCGACCGCGTCGAAGTAGCGCAGCTGCTTGAGATCCATCGGTCACCTCCTCGGGCCGGGGGTGGCGCCGGTGTGGTCGGCGTCACGGGGTCCGACCACGCTAGATCCGCGGCATTCAGAAACACAAAGACCAATAGTCGACGCATTCATAACCAGCCATTATGAATGTGGGAGCCCGAGCGGGCCGGATCAGCCCAGGGTCAGCCCGAGGCCGACGGCGGTCGGCAGCAGTCCGAGCAGGAGCCACGGGCTCAGGATCGGGCGGCGGTGGATGGCGAGCCCGGCCCCGACGCCGAGCACCCCGAACGCCCCCGCGATGACGTTGAGGCCCACCTGGGCCGTCCGCGCCGAGTCGGGCACCTCGAGGGCGGCGACCACGAGCCCCGCCGCGAGGTGGGCGATGGTGAATACGGCGAGGGTCGACATGATCCAGCGCTGCACGTTCGTCAGCGCCCGGTCGTTGACCGGCCGGACCGGGTGGGCCGGGTCCATCAGGTGCCGGCGGCGGCGAGGGGCGGCGTCCGTGGTCATCGGGGGACTCCAGTTCGTTCGTGAGGCAACAGTTTGTACACCAACTATTGCTAGGCTAACAACATGCCCCCGCCCGCTGATTCCCCCGCGCGCCCGGAGAATCCGCTCGCGCTCGACCAGCAGGTCTGCTTCGCGCTGGCCATCGCCTCGCGCAGCGTGATCGCGCTCTACCGACCGCTGCTGGAGCCGCTGGGCCTCACGCACCCGCAGTACCTCGTGATGCTGGCGCTGTGGGAGGAGGAGCCGCTGCGCGTCTCCGAGCTGTCGCGGCTGCTCGAGCTCGATCCGGGGACCCTCTCGCCCCTGCTCAAGCGGCTGGAGGCGGCCGGTCTCCTGCGCCGCGAGCGCGATCCGCGCGACGAGCGGGCGCTGGCCGTCGTGCTGACCGAGAAGGGCCGGGCACTGCGCGAGGATGCCGAGGCCATCCCGCCGGCCATCGTGGAGCGGCTCGGGATGCCGATCGAGGAGCTGCTCGACCTGCACCGCCGGCTCACCGCGGTGATCGCGGCTACCCGCTGACCAGCGTGCGGAGGACGTCGAGCGTCCGCAGCAGAGGGGCCTCGGTCCGGTCACTGCGGTGGGCCACGGCCAGCTCGACGGTCGGCGCCGGGCGGGCGAGCGGCACGTAGACGACCCCGCTGAGGGCGAGCGCCCGGACCGGCTCCGGGACGACCGCCACGCCCAGTCCGCCGGCCACGAGGGTCACCAGGGTCGAGGTCTCGCCGACCTCGTGCCGGATGTGCGGCGCCACGCCGGCCTCCGCGAAGAGCGCCCGCACGACGTCGTACATCGCCGAGCGGCGGCCCGCGGAGTGCACGATCAGGTCGGCGCCGGCGAGGTCGGAGACCCGCAGCCGGCGCCGGGCGGCCAGCCGGTGCCGCAGGGGTACGGCGACGACGAGGCGCTCCTCGCGCAGGACGGTCACCGTCAGGGAGCCGTCGTCGACCGGGGGCCGCAGCAGGGCGAGGTCGATCCGGCCCGCGCGCAGCGCCTCGACCTGCTCGGCCACGAGCATCTCGCCGTGGAAGGCGAAGTCGACGCCGGGCAGCTCCTCGGCCAGGCGTCGGGAGAGGTCGGGGAGCAGGCTGTAGGTCGCCGAGCCGACGCAGCCGATCGCGATCCGGCCGACCACGCCGGCGGCGACCCGCCGGGCCTCGTCCGCGGCGGCGTCGACCTCGGCGAGGATCGCCCGCGCGCGGGTCAGGTAGGCCGTGCCGGCGGCGGTGAGGTCGACGCGCCGGGTGGTCCGCTCGAAGAGCGCGACGCCCAGCTCCGCCTCGAGGCGACGGATCTGCTGGGACAGCGGCGGCTGGGCCATGTGCAGCCGGGCCGCGGCGCGTCCGAAGTGCCGTTCCTCGGCGACGGTCACGAAGTGGTGGAGGTGGCGCAGCAGGTCCATGGCGCCTGGCCTTTCATATGTTCTTTCGTCTCAAACGTGTCAGATATTGATCCTTCACAGTATCAACACGCGCGCCTACGGTCGGTGGCGTGAGCTCCTACGTCTACGCAGCGGTCCGCACGCCCTTCGGCCGGTTCAACGGCGCACTGGCCGGCGTCCGCACCGACGACCTCGCCGCCGCCGCCGTGTCCGCGGCGCTGGCGCGGGTGCCGGGTCTCGACCCGGCCGCGATCGGCGACATCGTCTGGGGCAACGCCAACGGTGCCGGCGAGGACAACCGCAATGTCGGCCGGATGGCGGCGTTGCTCGCCGGGCTGCCGGTCAGCGTCCCCGCCACGACCGTCAACCGGCTGTGCGGGTCCAGCCTCGACGCCGTCATGGTCGGCTCGCGCACCATCGAGACCGGCGACGCCGACATCGTCCTCGCCGGCGGCGTCGAGTCGATGACCCGCGCGCCGTGGGTGCTCCCCAAGCCCGACCGCGCCTTCCCCGTCGGCGACGCCACCGCCGTCTCGACCGCGCTCGGCTGGCGCCTGGTGAACCCGGCGATGCCGAAGGAGTGGACCGTCAGCCTGGGCGAGGCCAACGAGCAGCTCCAGGAGCGCTTCGGGATCTCCCGCGAGCGCCAGGACGCCTTCGCCGCGCGCTCGCACCAGCTCGCCCACCAGGCCTGGGAGGACGGCTTCTACGCCGACCTGGTGGCGCCCGTCCCCGGCGTCGACCTGGACCGTGACGAGGGCATCCGCCCCGGCAGCACCCCGGAGTCGCTCGCGGCGCTCAAGCCCGTCTTCCGCAAGGACGGCACGATCACCGCCGGCAACGCCTCGCCGCTCAGCGACGGCGCCTCCGCCGTCCTGCTCGGCTCGGCGGCCGCCGCCGACCGGATCGGGACCGCTCCGCTGGCGCGCGTGGCCGGCCGGGCGGCGTACGCCCTCGAGCCGCAGGCGTTCGGCTACGCGCCGGTCGAGGCCGCCAACGCCGCGCTCGCACGCGCCGGGATCTCCTGGTCCGACGTGGGCGCCGTCGAGCTCAACGAGGCCTTCGCCGTCCAGTCGCTGGCCTGCGTCGACGCGTGGCCGATCGACCCCGAGATCGTCAACCGGCGCGGTGGCGCGATCGCGCTCGGCCACCCGCTCGGCGCGTCGGGCGGACGGTTGGTCGGCACCCTGGCGAAGGTGCTGCGCGAGACCGGCCAGCGCTGGGGCGTGGCCGGGATCTGCATCGGCGTCGGCCAGGGCCTGACCGTCGTCCTCGAGAACGAGGCGGCCCGCTGATGGCCCGCACGTCGCTGCTGGAGTCCACCGACGAGGCGGTCGCCGGGATCGAGGACGGGTCGACCGTCCTGGTGGGCGGCTTCGGTCTCGCCGGGATGCCCTTCGACCTGATCGACGCCCTCATCCGCCAGGGCGCCAAGGACCTCACCATCGTGTCCAACAACGCCGGCAACGGCGAGGTCGGCCTCGCCGCCCTGCTCAAGGCCGGCCGGGTCCGCAAGGTGGTCTGCTCGTTCCCGCGGCAGGCCGACTCGTTCGTCTTCGACGAGCTCTACCTCTCCGGCCGGATCGAGCTCGAGGTCGTCCCCCAGGGCAACCTCGCCGAGCGGATGCGTGCCGCCGGCGCGGGGATCGGCGCGTTCTACAGCCCGACCGCGGTCGGCACGCCGCTCGCCGAGGGCAAGGAGGTGCGTGAGATCGACGGGCGCAGCTACCTGCTGGAGTATCCCCTCAAGGGCGACTACGCACTGATCTCCGCGCACCGCGCCGACCGGCTCGGCAATCTCGTCTATCGCAAGACCGCCCGCAACTTCGGACCGGTCATGGCCGCCGCGGCGACGACGACGATCGCCCAGGTGGGCTCCGTCGTGCCGACCGGCGCGCTGGATCCCGAGGTCGTCGTCACCCCGTCCATCTACGTCGACCGCGTGGTCGCCGTCGAGGCCCGCCACTACACCGTCCAGGGAGCACGATGACCACGCTCGACGACCGGTCCGCCACGATCGAGCACCTGGACCGGGGTCCGCTGACCATGGACGAGCTGGCCGAGGTGATCGCCCGGGACATCCCCGAGGGCTCCTTCGTCAACCTCGGCATCGGCCAGCCCACCAAGATCGCCGACCACCTGCCGGCCGAGCGCGGTGTCATCCTGCACACCGAGAACGGCATGCTCGGCATGGGGCCGGCGGCACACGGCGACGAGGTCGACGCCGATCTCACCAACGCCGGCAAGGTGCCCGTGACCGAGCTGCCCGGCGCGGCGTACTTCCACCATGCCGACTCCTTCGCCATGATGCGCGGCGGCCACCTCGACGTGTGCGTCCTCGGCGCCTACCAGGTGGCCGCGAACGGCGACCTCGCGAACTGGCACACCGGCAGGCCGGACGCCATCCCCGCCGTCGGCGGCGCGATGGACCTCGCCATCGGTGCGAAGGACGTCCTCGTGATGATGGGCCTGTTCGGCAAGGACGGCGCGCCGAAGCTGGTCCCCGCCTGCACCTACCCGCTCACCGGCGTCGGCTGCGTCAGCCGGGTCTACACCGACCACGCGGTGTTCGAGGTCGGCGGTCCCGCCGTGGTCGTGCGCGAGACGTGGGGCATCGGGGTCGAGGAGCTCGGCCGTCGGTTGGGGCTTCCGTTGGTGACCCGCGAGGGCTGAACCGGTCCCTTCCGTCACCGACGGGTACGTCGGTTCTCCACAACCGGCGTCGCACGGCCCCTCCTCCCCAGCCTCCCCGGAGGATCCCGGACGTCTCGTCGGACCCACGCGCCAGCGTCGTGCTCCCACGACGAAGGAGGCGCCCATGGCGGGAGATCGGTACGACGCGCGAGCCGCGCGGGAGGTTCTGCAACGACTGCTGTGGCGGCCGACGGGGAGCCGGCAGGTGCCGAGCGCGGACGCGGAGCGGCTGAGCGCCTTCGCGGTGGCGATCGTCGACCCGATGGTGGAGCGGGTCCTGCTGCAGGCCGTCGCGTCGGCCTACGGGCTGGGCTGGCAGCCCGCCGAGGTGGTGCACGCGGCGGCCCGCCGACTCGGCCGCACCGGCGCACGCCTCGTCGACCTCGCCGTCGTCGCCGACCACGATCGCCGCACCGGCGCCGTCGACCCGCGCTGGCAGACGCAGGTGGACCGGCTGTCGGGCCGCTGCGCGTCGACCCGGCACGACTGGTTGCGCCAGTGGCGGCGCCGCGACGCGGTCGACCGGCCCCGGTGCCACGACCTGGCGGCCGACGTGTGGCGCGTGCTGGCCCGCCTGCCGCGGATCCCCGTCCTCGTCCCGCCACCGGGGGCCGACCCGTCGGTGGTGGAGGTCGCCGCGCCCGGCGGGCGCGCCGACCCGGTGCTCGAGCGGATCCGCCGGCTGCTGGCGAAGGCGGAGTCCACGGCGTTCGAGGCGGAGGCGGAGGCGCTGACCGCGAAGGCCCAGCAGCTGATGGCGCGGCACGCCGTCGACCGGGCCCGGCTCCACGACCGGGGGACCGACGACGGGCCCCGGATGATCCGGATCCTCCTCGAGCCGCCGTACGCCTCGGCGAAGGGCGTGCTCCTCGCCGCGGTCGCCGAGGCCAACCGCTGTCGGGCCGTCGAGCTCGGGGGGCTCGACCTCGCCGCCGTCGTCGGGCATGCCGAGGACCTCGCCGGAGTCGAGGTGCTCTTCACGTCCCTGCTCGTGCAGGCGGGCAACGCCCTCGCCCGCGCCGCCCACGGCGCCGGCGCGGGCGCCCGCACCCGGTCGGCCCCGTTCCGCCAGTCCTTCCACCTCGGCTTCGCGGCCGGGATCCGCGAGCGGCTCGCCGCGGCCGACGCGGCCGTCCTGGCCGATCCCGCCTCCAGCGGCTCGCTCCCGGTGCTCCGGTCCCGGGCCGCCGCGGTCGAGGAGGAGGTCGACCGGCTCTTCGGGGACCGTCTGCGCGAGCGCAACGTCGGCGGCCGGTACGACGCCCGCGGCGCGGCGCAGGGGCGATCGGCCGCCGAGCGGGCCCGGCTGCACGCTGGCGAGCTCTCGGCATGAGGAGGCACGATGAGAGGCATGACGACCCCGACCCTCGGCTGACGGGGAGGGGGCCGCCGCCCCCTACGAGGTCACCCTCGTCCCCGCGCGGCTGCTCGCCTGAGCCTCGAGGGCCGATCCGTCGGAGAGTTCCCCGGTTCGCCGTTGGCGAACGCCGGAACAGCACCTCGCCGGAGCGCATTGGACGGTGCATGACGAACCCGATCCAGCTTCCGGTGCTGTTCCTCTCCGATGTGGTGGTGCTCCCCGGGATGGTGGTCCGGGTCGAGCTCGACGAGCCCGCCCGAGCCGCCATCGACGCCGCCCAGCTGGCCGCTCGCGAGAGCGGCGAGACCGCCCAGGTGCTGGTCGCACCCCGACTCGAGGACCGCTACGCGTCGTACGGCGTCGTGGCGAGTGTCGAGAAGGTCGGCCGCTTCTCCGGCGGCGAGCCGGCGGCCGTGCTCAAGGCCGGCGGGCGCGCCCGCATCGGCAGCGGCGTGACCGGTCCCGGCGCGGCCCTGTGGGTCGAGGTCGAGCCCGTCGACGGCGGGGTCGTGGACGACGACGTCCGCGCGCTCGCCGAGGACTACCGCAAGCTCGTCGTCGGGCTGCTGCAGCGCCGCGAGGCCTGGCAGGTCGCCGACCAGGTGACCCGGATCGACGACCCGGCGACGCTGGCCGACACGGCCGGCTACGCGCCGTACCTCTCCGACGACCGCAAGCGCCAGCTCCTGGAGACCCCCGAGGTGGGGGAGCGGCTGCGGCTGCTTGTGGAGTGGACCCGCGACTTCGTGGCGGAGTCGGAGGTCAGCGACAAGATCGACGCCGACGTGCGCGAGTCGCTGGAGAAGAACCAGCGCGAGTTCCTGCTGCGCCAGCAGCTCGCCGCGATCCGCAAGGAGCTCGGCGAGGGCGATGCCGACGGCGGCGACGACTACCGGGCCAGGGTCGAGGCGGCCGACGTCCCCGACGCGGTGCGGGAGGCGCTGCTGCGCGAGGTGGACAAGCTCGAGCGCGCCAGCGACCAGAACCCCGAGGCCGGCTGGATCCGCACCTGGCTCGACACCGTCCTCGACCTGCCGTGGAGCGTCACGACCGAGGACGACACCGACGTCGTCGCGGCGCGGGCCGTCCTCGACGCCGACCACCACGGGCTGGACGAGGTGAAGGACCGGATCACGGAGTACCTCGCCGTCCGCGCCCGGCGCGCCGAGCGCGGCCTCGAGGTCGTCGGCGGGCGCGGCTCCGGCGCCGTCGTCCTGCTGGCCGGGCCTCCGGGCGTCGGCAAGACCTCGCTGGGCGAGTCCGTCGCCCGCGCGCTCGGCCGCAGGTTCGTCCGGGTCGCGCTCGGCGGCGTCCGCGACGAGGCCGAGATCCGCGGCCACCGGCGCACGTACGTCGGCGCCCTGCCCGGCCGCGTGGTGCGGGCCATCAAGGAGGCCGGCTCGATGAACCCGGTCGTGCTGCTCGATGAGGTCGACAAGGTGGGGAGTGACTATCGGGGCGACCCGGCGGCGGCCCTGCTCGAGGTCCTCGACCCGGCGCAGAACCACACCTTCCGCGACCACTACCTGGAGCTCGACCTCGACCTGTCCGACGTGCTGTTCATCGCGACGGCCAACGACATCGGCTCGATCCCGGCCGCGCTGCTGGACCGGATGGAGCTGGTCTCCATCGACGGCTACACCGAGGAGGACAAGGTCGCGATCGCCCGCGACTTCCTGGTCCCGCGCCAGCTCGAGCGGGCCGCGCTGTCCGCCGACGAGGTGACGATCAGCGACGAGGCGCTGCGCGAGATCGCGGCCAACTACACCCGCGAGGCGGGCGTGCGCCAGGTCGAGCGGCTGCTCGCCAAGGCGTTCCGCAAGGCCACCGCGCGGCTCGCGTCCGGTGAGGTGGAGCGCGTCGACATCGGCGTCGACGGGCTCGTGGAGCTGATCGGCCGGCCGCGGTTCACCCCCGACGTCGAGGAGCGGACCTCGGTCCCCGGCGTCGCCACCGGCCTCGCGGTCACGGGCATGGGCGGTGACGTCCTGTACGTCGAGACCTCCGTCGCGTCCGGTGAGACGGGCCTGACCGTCACCGGTCAGCTGGGCGACGTGATGAAGGAGTCCGCGCGGATCGCGCTCTCGTGGGTGCGCTCGCACGCCGCCGAGCTGGGGATCCCCGCGGAGGCCTTCGAGCGGTCGATCCACGTGCACTTCCCGGCGGGCGCCGTACCCAAGGACGGGCCCTCGGCCGGCGTCACCATGGTCACGGCGCTGGTCTCGCTGCTGACCGGTCGCCCGGTCCGCTCCGACATCGCGATGACCGGCGAGGTCACGCTCTCCGGGCGGGTGCTGCCGATCGGCGGGGTGAAGCAGAAGCTGCTCGCCGCCCAGCGTGCCGGCGTCGCCGAGGTGTTCATCCCCGAGCGCAACCGGCCCGACCTGGATGACGTCCCGTCCGAGATCCTGGACGCGCTGACGGTCACGCCGGTCGGTGCGGTGACGGAGATCCTGGAGCGGGCGCTGGTGGTCGCCGACGCGGGGGTCGCCGCGGCCTGATCTGTCTGCGTCGCAACTACCGAATTTGTCGCCGTGACGGCGGATCAACGACAAATTCGGTAGTTGCGCCGTCCCACCTCAGGCCCCGGCGAGATCCTCCGCGTCGATGATCCGGTACGCGTAGCCCTGCTCGGCCAGGAACCGCTGCCGGTTCTGGGCGAACTCGGCGTCGACGGTGTCGCGGGCGACGATCGTGTAGAAGTGCGCGACCTTCCGCTCGCCGTCGGGACCGGGGTCGCCCGGTCGCAGCAGCCGGCCGAGGCGCTGCGCCTCCTCCTGGCGGGAGCCGAACGAGCCGGACACCTGGATGGCGACCTCGGCGCCCGGCAGGTCGATCGAGAAGTTCGCCACCTTCGACACGACGAGCAGGCCGATCTCCCCGGACCGGAAGCCGTCGAAGAGCCGCTGCCGCTCCTTCACCGTGGTCTGTCCGGTGATCACCGGTGCGTCCAGTGCCGCAGCCAGCTCGTCGAGCTGCTCGAGGTACTGGCCGATCACCAGTGTCGGCCGGCCGGCGTGCTGCGCGACGAGGTCCTTGACGACCGACAGCTTCTCCGGCGTGCACGCCGCGAGGCGGTAGCGCTCCTCGGGGTCCGCGGTGGCGTAGGCCATCCGCGCGGAGTCGGGCAGCGACACCCGCACCTCGATGCAGTCGGCGGGCGCGATCCAGCCCTGCACCTCGATGTCCTTCCACGGGGCGTCGTACCGCTTCGGCCCGATCAGCGAGAACACGTCGCCCTCGCGGCCGTCCTCCCGGACAAGGGTCGCGGTCAGCCCGATCCGGCGCCGGGCCTGGAGATCGGCGGTCATCCGGAAGATCGGCGCCGGCAGCAGGTGCACCTCGTCGTAGACGATCAGGCCCCAGTCCCGGGCGTCGAAGAGCTCCAGGTGGGGATAGACGCCCTTCCGCTTGGTCGTGACGACCTGGTAGGTCGCGATGGTGACGGGACGGATCTCCTTGACCGTGCCGGAGTACTCCCCGATCTCGTCCTCGGTCAACGAGGTACGCCGGACCAGCTCGTCCTTCCACTGGCGGGCGCTCACGGTGTTGGTGACCAGGATCAGGGTCGTCGCCTGCGCGTGCGCCATCGCGGCCGCGCCGACGAGGGTCTTGCCCGCGCCGCAGGGCAGGACGACGACGCCGGAGCCGCCGTGCCAGAACGACTCGGCGGCGTCGCGCTGGTAGTCGCGCAGGCTCCAGTCGTCCTCGGCCAGCGCGATGGGGTGGGCCTCGCCGTCGACGTACCCGGCGTAGTCCTCGGCCGGCCAGCCCAGCTTCAGCAGCGCCTGCTTGAGATTGCCGCGCTCGGAGGGATGCACGGCGACGCCCTGCTCGTCGTGGGGCAGGTCGTCGATGCGCGCGCCGAGCATGCCGGCGACCTTCTTCGCCCGCAGCACCTCCTCGAGGACCGGCCGGTCGCTGGACGCGAGCACGAGCCCGTGGACGGGATGCTTCTCGAGGCGGAGCCGGCCGTAGCGGGCCATCGTCTCGGCGACGTCGACCAGGAGGGCGTGCGGCACCGGGTAGCGCGACCACGTCAGCAGGGTGTCGACCACCTGCTCGGCGTCATGCCCCGCCGCCCGCGCGTTCCACAGCCCCAGCGGGGTCAGCCGGTAGGTGTGGATGTGCTCCGGAGACCGCTCCAGCTCCGCGAAGGGGGCGATCGCCTTACGGCACTCCGCGGCCCGGGGGTGGTCGACCTCCAGCAGCAGGGACTTGTCCGACTGCACGATCAGGGGTCCGTCTGTCACCGCACGAGTTTACGAGACGGGGACCACCCGGTTGATCCGGTGCACGGCGTAGCGCCGCTCGGCGTCGGGGTCGTCCTGCGCGGCGTCCGCGTCGAACGCGGTGAGCTGGCCGCCCTCGACGACGAGGGGGCGCACGGTGCGCTCGGACACGACCCCCTGGTTGTCGGTGAAGCCGATCAGGACGGAGCCGCCGCGCTCGATCGCGTCCCGCAGCGCCGACAGCACGCCGCCGCCCGCGGTCGACGCCGACGCCGGGCGCGAGCGGGCGGCCTCGTCGCCCTCGCGCAGTGTGGCGACGGCGGAGACGACCTGCGCGGCCTGCCGCGCGGCCGACCGGGCGGCGTCGGCGACCTCGCGGGTGCGGGGGGTGCGGGCGCGCAGCGCGTCGGGGGTGCCCACCCGCACCACGCCGTCGGGACCCTCGACCACCGGAGCCAGTCCGAGCTCGCGCAGCCGCGGCAGCAGGACGTCGATCGGCAGCGTCGAGACCACCACGGTCGGTGCGAGGCGTTGGAGCCCCAGCGTGGCCGCCTTGGGGTGGTTGACCAGCGCCGCGAGCGCGGCCTCGTCGTCCGAGCGCACGAACGACGACGCCAGCCCGACCCGGAGCCGCCCGAACGAGCGCACCACGTCGTCGATCAGGTAGGTCAGTGGCTGGGGGACCGGCGTGCGCGATGCCGCGAGCACGAACGCGTGCAGCTCGGCCGCCGTCCAGCCGGCATCCAGTGCGCGGCGTACCGAGTCGGCCGTGAAGCGGTAGACCGTCGCCGCGCCGTGGGAGTCGACGTCGGCGACCTGCTGGAGCCGCCGGGCCAGGTCCGGCTCCAGCGGCCCGGGCGCCACGGCGGTCAGGTCGGCCTGGACCAGGACGTGGTCCACCGGCGGTGGCAGCAGCTCGGCGAGGGCGGGAGCCGGGTCCGCGCCGGCCAGCAGCGGTCGGGCGTACGGCGCCAGCACGTCCGCGCCCGTGATGCCGAGGATCGCGGCCTCGGCGACCGCCCACGCCACCAGGTCGGGTCGGGTCCGGGGGCGGCGCGGCCGCTCCCACGCGACCCGCGCGACCAGCGACGGCAGGCCGGTGCCCGCGGCGAGGCCGTGCCCCTCGGGCAGCCCCGCGAGCACCTCGAGCGCCATCGCCTTGGCCTCCGGCATCCCGGCCGCCGCGAGCTCGGGGGTGAGCGCGTTCCACGGCTTCTGGTCCGGGCCGCGCTCGCCGACCAGGGACGGCAGGCGGGCGCTCGAGAGCCAGGCCCGGGCGAGCACGCTCCACCGCTCGGCGACGGGCCGCTCGGCCCACTCGTCGAAGGCCGTGGTCGGCACCCACACCGGATTGCCGTCGGCATCGGCCCGGGTCCCCGCCAGGCCGGCCTCGTGCGCGACCTCGACCAGCAGGGCCGCCTCGGGCTCGGGCACCTGGAGCTGGGCCGCGGCCGCGCGCAGCTCGCGCACGCCGAGGCCGGTCGTCCGCAGGGCGGCCGCCGGCCGGCCGGCCCACCACTCCAGGAGCAGCCCGACCCGTCGCACCGCGTCCGTGGCCGCGCCGAGCGCCGCGCCGGTCGCCAGGCGGGGCGCCCGCTCCTCGGAGGCCACCGCCGGAGCGACGTCGACCGGGTGGGTCGTCGTCCGGCCGCCGCGGACCACGAGTCCGACCTCGCCCGGCACGACCAGCAGGCCGGGCAGCAGGGATCCGCCCGGCACCAGCAGCCGGTGGGCGACGAGGAGCTCGGCGGGCGACTCGGCGTCCTCCGGGCGCACCCCCACCCGCACCGTGCCGGACTTCGCCGTCCCGCCCTCGGCGATGACGTGGTCGAGCAGCGCCCGCGCGGAGGGCGGCAGCGCCGCCAGCGACTCCTCGATCTCCGCGGCCGGCCGCGGCGCGGCCGAGCGCGGCCGCAGGCCGCTCACCCCGGAGTCCGGCCCGCCCGCCATCGCGTCGCTCACCCCGCTCAGGGCGCGGAGCCCCTCGGGGGAGTCCCACACGACGGCGAGATCGCGCAGCCGGGCCAGCGTCGCGGCGACGTACCCCGCCTCGGCCCGCACCATCGCGACGACTTCGGAATCCGTGGTTTGGCCCGCGACGACGAGGGCATCAAGCACCGAGAGCTCGCCTCGGGTGAGGCCGTCGAGAGCGCGTGCGATCGAGTTCCTCACCGCGGCGCGGGAGGCGAGTTGTCCGAAGTCGTGAGGGGCAGGAGTGGCCAGGTCCAGACGTTCGGTGAGCAGGCGCTGGAGCCGCTCGTCCGGCCACGACCGCAGCTGGTCGGCCAGCGACCGGTGCCCGCTCGGTCCCGCTCCCACGGTGCCCAACCTAGCCTGGATCCGTGGATGGGCGCCGTCGCGAGCGGCACTCCAGGGGTGTGGTCGCAAGGCGCGGGCGCGAGGGCAGTCTGGTTGCACTGTTGAGCGTCCGCAACGCCGCGAACGCGCCGCTGGAGTGTCGCGTAGTAGGTGGCCATCCACGGATCCAGGCTTAGGACATCGATGAACCGGGTCGAGCTGCACCACGGCGCCGCCACCGACGTCGGCCTGGTCCGCAAGGTCAACGAGGACGCCTTCCTGGCCGACCCACCGGTCTACGCCGTCGCCGACGGGATGGGCGGGCACGACCGCGGCGACGTCGCGAGCCGGTACGCCGTCGAGGAGCTGGCCCGCCTCTCCCAGCGTGACTACGACCTCGACGAGGGGACCGTCGCCGTCGACGCGGCACTCCAGGCCGCCCAGGACCGGCTGCTCGCCTACGACGAGGAGCAGCGGGCCGCGGGGGCCGACGACACCTTCGCGGCCGGCACCACCGTCGTCCTCGCCCTGCTCGTGCAGTCCGCCGACGGGCCGCACTGGCTGCTGGCCAACGTCGGCGACTCCCGGATCTACCGCTACACCGAGGGCGAGCTCGAGCAGGTGAGCGTCGACCACAGTCTGGTCCAGGAGCTCGTCGACGCCGGCCGGCTGACGCCCGACGCCGCGGCCGTGCACCCCAGCCGGAACGTCATCACCCGCGCGCTCGGCGGCGCGGCGATGCCGGGAGCCGTCAGCGGTGCCGCGGACTACTACCTGCTGCCGCTCGCGGCGGCCGAGCGCCTGCTGCTGTGCTCCGACGGCGTCAGTGGCATGGTGGACGACGTGACCATCGCCTCGATCCTCGCCGGGCACGACGACCCGCGCGACGCCGCCGACGCCCTGGTCGCGGCCGCGGTGAGCGCCGGCGGGCACGACAACGCGACTGCGCTCGTGGTCGATGTGGTGGGATTGGCGAACGAAGATCCGTACGACTCGCACGCGCAGCGGCTGAGTCTGGAGCAGAAGTTGGGGGCTCTCCCATGAGCGACGGCATGCAAGGGGCCGAGCGCGCGACCGGCGCGTGGTCGTACCGCCACGGTGCGTGGTTCGCGGTGTTCGGGACCGGTGCCGCCATCGTGCTGCCGGAGTCGCAGAAGGATCAGGTCGTCGGCCTCTGGGCGATGGTCGACGGCGGCGCCGGCTTCGACGACGTCCTCGACGGCCTGCTCGCGTCCGGACTGAGCCGGATCCCCGGCTTCGTGCTGGTCAGCACGGGAGAGGGGCCGACCCGCTTCCTGCTGCGCGGCGCGGGCGTCGTGGCCACGGTCACCGCCGCCGGGGAGACCGTGACCGTCGACGGCGGCGAGAGCCACACCTGGGTCGAGCGCAGCCTCGACGACGTCACCGCGCTGAGCGTCGCGCTCCCGGCCGGCGACGCCGCCGGCGCCGGCGCCGGTGAGGCGGCCGGGGAGGGTGGCCCCGACCTCCCGATCGTCACCGGCCTGGTCCGGGTCGGCCGCATCGACCGTCCCGCCGTGACCTCCGCCGTCCCGATGCCCGCCGCGCCCGCCGCGCCCGCCGCGCCCGTCGAGCCCGCCGCCGAGCCCGCCGAGGAGCCGGTCGCCGGCGGTGTCCACGCCGCCGACGTGCCCGTGGCCGTCGGTGCGCCCGGTCCGATCGAGCCCAGCCCTCTCGACGAGCCCAGCCCTCTCGACGAGCCCAGCCCCCTCGACGAGCCCAGCCCCCTCGACGAGAGCGCGGCGGCCGTCACCGACGCCACGCACCTCGGCGACGACCCCGCGACCGAGGTCATGGACAGCGTCGACGAGCCCCTCCCGGGGGCGCCGCAGGATCCGGCGCCGGACGGGTGGGTGACGCCGTGGGACACGCCCGCCGCCGCCGCGGACGCCGCGACCACGCCACCCCCCGAGACGCCGCCGCCGGGCTGGGTGCCGCCCCCGCCCCCGGGTGTGCCGGCCCCGTCGGTTCCGGCCCCGTCGGCTCCCGCGCCGGGCGCCCCGGACGTCCCGGACGCACCGCCGCTGCCGATCGGCTCGTGGGAGCCCGTGGGCGGCGTCGCTCCGCCGCCGGGCCCGGGCGTCGAGCACGACGGCTTCACGGTCGCCGGTGCCGGAGAGCCGCCGGCCCCGCTGGTGCCGCCCGTGCCGGGCACGCCGGCTGCACCGCCGGTCACCCAGCCGGTGGCGAAGCTGCTCGTCTCCGACGGACAGTCGATCATCGTCGACCGGGCCGTCCTCATCGGGCGCGCGCCGGAGGCGCGGCGGTTCGCCTCGACGGAGCAGCCGACGCTCGTCACGGTGCCGAGCCGGCTCCACGAGATCTCCTCCACCCACATCGAGGTCCGCCCGGGCGTGGGCGCCGATCTCGGGACCGCCGTGGTCACCGACATGGGCTCGACCAACGGCACCGTCCTGGTCCAGCCGGGACTGGGCCCCGAGGATCTCAAGCCCGGCATCGCCGTCCAGTTGATCCCGGGGGCGACCATCAACCTCGGTGACGGGGTCACCATCCAGGTCACCCGTCCCTGATCCGGCCCGCTACTCGGAGCGCCTGCATGACGCACGTCCCCCAGCCACCGTCGCCCGATCCGGGTGCCGTCTCCCCGCCGGCGGAGATGGAGCGACGGTTCACCGCCGCCGTCGTCGACCGCGCGCTGACCTGGGCGGTCGGGGTCGCCGCCGCCTTCGCCGTCTGGCGGCTCCTGGAGCCGGACGGCGCCGGGATCGTGGTGCTGACCTTCGTCGCGGTGGTGGTCCTCGTCGGCCTGGTGCTGGCCGTGCTCGTGGGCACCGTGGGGCTGACTCCGGGGAAGGCGGCCACCGGCCTGCGGGTCGTGCGACGTACGACGGGCGGGCCGATCGGCATCGGTGCCGCCCTGCTCCGCACGGTCGTGCTCGGCATCGCCGGCCTGCCGACCGCCGGCCTGGGGCTGGCGACGCTCGCCTGGACGGCGGCGATGGACCCGTCCGGGCAGCGGCGGGGGCTGCACGACCGGATCGGCGACGCCGTCGTCGTCGACGTCCGGCCGCGCGAGGTGGAGATGGTCGCCGAGGTCGAGCGCCCGCAGCAGATCGTCAACCTCACTGCGATGCGGCTGCTGCCGTCGCCGGTCGAGGAGCATCCCGCGCCCGACCCGACCCCCACGCCGACGTCGACACCGCTGCCGACGCCCGCCCCCGTGCCGACGCCCGCCCCCGCGCCGACCCCGGCGCCCGTCGTGACCCCGACGCCCGCGGCCGGTCCCGTCGCGAGCCCCGCGCCCGCGGCCCCGGCTCCCGCTCCGCGACCGCCGCTGGAGCAGACCCGGGTGCGGCCGGCGCCGGGCAGCGAGCCGGCGGCCGCGTCGACCCCGGAGCCCGTGCGGTGGCGCGTCGAGTTCGACACCGGCGAGCGCTTCGTGGTCGAGGGCCTCGCGCTGGTCGGCCGGCGGCCGGAGCCGCGACCGGGCGAGCCGGTGCGGCACGTCGTCCCGCTGCGCTCCTCCGACATGTCCCTGTCGAAGACCCACGCCCAGTTCCAGGTCGCCGCCGACGGCGCCCTGGTGGTGATGGACCGGGGGTCGACCAACGGGTCCTATGTCATCCGCAAGGGGATGTCGCGCTCGCTGTCCCCGGGGCGCCCGAGCACCCTGCTCGCGGGCGACGAGGTGCGCTTCGGCGACCGCACCATGCGCGTCGAGCGCGAGAGCTGAGCCTGGTGGGGCCGAGCGGGTCGGATGCCGAGCGCGCCGCCGGCTGCCGGGGCGTCAGCCGCGCGCGTCCCACTCGCGACGCAGCAGGCCGTAGACGGCCGTGTCGCTCCACGACCCGTCACGGTCGGCGTAGTCCTCGCGGGTGTGCGCCTCGTGGCGCATCCCGAGCCGCTCGCAGAGCCGGGCCGAGGCGAGATTGCGCGGGTCGAGCCGTGCCATCAGCCGGTGCAGCGGATAGTGGGTGAACGCCAGGTCGACCAGCGCCCGGGCCGCCTCGGTGGCGAAGCCGCGCCCCGCGTGCTCCGGGGCGAACACCCAGCCCAGCTCGCCGATCCCCGGCGGATCCGTCTCGCCGTGGCGCTCGGTGAACCGCAGCATCAGGTCGCCGACGAGCACGCCGTCGTGCACGACCGCCAGCGCCAGGATCTCGCCGGGCACCGACGGGGCGGTGCCGGCGACCAGCCGCTCCATCCGCCCGGCCAGGCCGGCTGCGTCGAGCGCCGGGAACGGCAGGTAGCGGGTGACCTCGGGGTCGGCGCAGTAGGCACCGATCGCCGTACTGTCCGACGGCTGCACGGTGCGCAGCACCAGTCGTTCTGTCGTGAGGGGCAGCGGCGGCGCCGGCAGTGCGGGGGGCGTCAATTCGGTTGCCACGTCGGTGAGAATAGGTGGTGGCACGGACACTACGATGTGCCGCGCGTGCGTCCGACCGGGCGCGCGTCCGCGATGACGAGAGGTTGGGCGGACCCGTGCCGACTGGCAAGGTGAAGTGGTACGACGCGGAGAAGGGCTTCGGCTTCCTCTCCCAGCAGGGCGGCGAGGACGTCTATGTCCGCGCCGATGCGCTGCCCGACGGCGTGACCACCCTCAAGGCGGGCACCCGGGTCGAGTTCGGCATCGCCCAGGGGCGCCGTGGTGAGCAGGCCCTCCAGGTGCGCATCCTCGACGCGCCGACCTCGGTCGCCCGCAACCAGCAGCAGGCCAAGCGCAAGAAGCCCGAGGAGATGGTCCCGATCGTCGAAGACCTGATCCGGCTGCTCGACGGCGTCGGTGAGGCCTACCGCCACGGCCGCCACCCCGACCGCCGTACGGCGCAGCCGGTCGCCAAGCTGCTGCGAGCGCTGGCCGACGAGCTCGAGTCGTAGTCGCCCGGGCGCGGCGCCGGCTCAGCCGCGAGCGGCCTCGACCGGCGGGGTCGCCTGGTTGCGCTCGCGGCGGGCGGGGCTGGAGCGCAGCACGAAGACCGCCCAGGCGGTCAGCAGGACGGCGGCGAAGCCCAGGCCGATCCCGTTGACCGCGGGGTAGGACAGCACCACGCCCAGGAAGCCGCCGACGACCCATGCCAGCTGGAGGGTCGTGTCGCCCTTGGCGAAGGCGCTCGCATGCGCGCGCACCGGGACGCCGGACTGGATGGTCGAGTCGAGGGAGACCTTGGCGAGGTACTGCATCAGGCCCACGGTCAGCCCCAGCGCGATCAGCGGCACCAGGCTGAAGAACAGCGTCGCCACCACGAGCGCGACGATGTCGGCGAGCAGGGCGATGACGACCATCGCGGCCGGGTTGATCCGGCGGGCGAGCGAGGCCACCAGGATGCCGATGGTGTTGCCGAGGCCGGCTGCGCCGACGACCAGCCCGACCGACAGGGTCGCCTTGGTCTTGCTCTCCCAGCCGTCGAGCGGCTCGGTCATGAGCACGAACGTCATGAACATGGTCAAGAAGCCGGACAGCAGGCGCGGGCCGCAGTTGGCGCGCAGCGCGAAGGCGACGCGCGGCGGCAGCCCGCTGCTCGGCCGCCCGGGGCGTCGCGGCCCGTCGATGGACTCCTCGCCGGTCGAGGAGTCGACCTTCGCCGGTAGCAGGATCGCCGCGACCGTGCCCACGGTGAACACGACGAAGGCGTAGCGGCAGGCCCACTCCGGCCCGATCCAGTACGCCGCGCCGGCGAGCGGTGCCGAGGCGCACGCGCCGACCACGCCGGCGAGCGCGACCCGGCCGTTGGCCTTCACCAGGGTGATCTCCTGGGGGACCAGGCGCGGGACGGCAGCCGCCTTCGCGACGCCGTAGGCCTTGGACGAGACGAGGACGCCGAGGGCGGCCACGTAGAACCACGGGGAGCCGTCGTCGAGGGTCCCGGCGAGCACCCAGCACAGGAACGCGCGCAGCGCGAACGTGGCGCCGATCGCCCAGCGCCGGCCGTGGCTGAACCGATCGAGGAAGGGGCCGATCAGCGGCGCCACGATCGCGAACGGGACCATGGTGAGACCGAGGAACAGCAGCACCGGACCGCGCTGTCCGCTGGTGGCGCCGGCGAAGAACACCGTGCCGGCCAACGCGATCGCGAACGCGGAGTCGCCGGCGGCGTTGGCCGCGTGCAGCTCGATGAGCCGGTTGAGGCCGGAGCGCTCCGCGCCCTGTGCCCCGGCGGCCTTCCGAGCGGTGCGGACGGTCGCCTTGCTGGCGCGTCCCGTGACCCGCGCGAAGCCCTTCACCCCGCGGGCGGTCGCCTTGGCCGCGCGGACCGAGCCGGTCTCGGCGGGCGTCTCCTCGCCGGGCCCGCGCTCCGGCGGCGTGCTCAGGTCGGGGCCGTCGGTGCTCACGCTCCTATCTTGCCTGCTGCCCCCGACGTGACGAGCGTCGCCGTCATGGGGGATGCTGTGCCGGTGTCCACCCTGGAGCGCAAGCTGACCGACGCCGCCACCGCCGACGCCATCGACGCGGCGCGCGCGGCGCTCCTCGAGGAGGTCGACGCCTCCGACGTCGGCGAGCACCTCGGCCACCAGGTCGACGGGCTGCGGGTCGTGACCCATCTGTTCGACTGCACCCGCAAGGGCTACCGCGGCTGGCAGTGGGCGGTCACGCTCACCCGGGCCTCGCGTCAGCGCAAGGTGACCGTGGTCGAGGTGGTGCTGCTCCCGGGCTCCGACGCGATCGTCGCCCCCGCCTGGGTGCCCTACCGCGACCGGCTGCTCCCCGGCGACATGTCGCCCGGCGACCTGCTGCCCGTCACCGACGACGACCCGCGCCTCGTGCCGACGTACTCCTTCGGCGACGACCCGCTCGACACCGACGAGAAGGCGCAGATCCGCCAGGTCGCCAAGGACCTCGGCCTGGGCCGGGTCCGGGTGCTCTCGCCCGAGGGCCGCGACGCCGCCGCCGAGCGCTGGTACGACGGCGCGGCGGGTCCCGACGCCCCGATCGCCAAGTCCGCTCCGCACCACTGCTACTCCTGCGGCTTCCTGGTCCGCCTCGCCGGCCCGCTGTCGGAGCTGTTCGGCGTGTGCGCCAACGGTGACGCCAACGACGACGGCCGGGTGGTCGCGCACCAGCACGGCTGCGGCGGCCACTCCGAGGTCCGGCTGAGCAAGCGCCAGCAGCCCCAGCCCCCCGCGCCGCCGGTCGTCGACACGATCTCCCTCGACGACCTCGAGACCTTCTGAGTTGGATGGCGCGAGCGCGTCGCTCGTTCCTCGCGCCGCGCTGCCGCGCACGCAGTCGAGTCCGGTAGGTGGTTGCGTCGGCGTGGCGGCAACACTTCGGCACGCCGCGAAGCGCCGCCCTCGTCGGCTTCGGTCGCTCGTGCCTCGCTCCCTGCGCCTCCTTGTCCGGCGTTCGCGTCGTAGCCTTGGGTATCCTCAGCCGCGGGCGAGGATCGTGACGGCGTAGAGATCGTCGACCGGGCGCAGGTCGTAGCCGCCGAAGCGGTGCTGGACGACCAGCCCGGCCGCCGCGACGTCGGCGAGGAACTCCTCGGGCGCGTACACCCGTGCCGTGCTCGGCCCCTCCTGCAGGTGGAAGCCGACCAGGATCCGGCCGCCGGGGGCCAGCAGCGAGCCGAGCCGCTCCAGCACCGCGACCTCGGTGCCCTCGGCGACGAAGGTGAGCACGTTGCCGACGCACACCACGAGGTCGTACGCCGAGGGCGCGCCGGCGGCGGCCAGGGCGTCGGGGGTCAGCGCGAGGATCTCGAGGGGGAGCACCGGAAGGTCCGGGTACGTGCGCCGGGACTGCGCGACGAGGGCGGGGTCGGGCTCGGCGGCGGTGACCCGGTGGCCGAGCGCACGGAGGTGGGCGCCGATGCGGCCCATGCCGGAGCCGGCGTCGAGGATCGCCGCGCCGCGCGGGACCAGGGTGTCGGCGAGGCGGGCCTCGCCGACCACGTCGGCGCCCTCGGCGATCAGCTGGGCGAAGCGGTCGCCGTAGCCCCCGTTGCGGGGCCCGCCGAGCGCCCACCGGGTCGGGGGCAGGGGAGCGGGCTCACCCATGGGCGTCGTGGGCCGTGGTGTCGCGCTCGGCGCGGGCCTGGCGGCGCCGCTTGCAGTACTCCGTGCCGAGGAGGCCGAGCCCCACGCCGGTCAGGCACATCCACAGCAGCCAGGTGCGGCCGGTCTCCTCGAGCCGGCCGTAGAACGGCAGCAGGCCGACGAAGGCGATGAGGAAGAGCACCGTGCCGACCTGGACGGTCCGGACCCCGTCCACGTCGAGGGGCTCGACGGGCGCGATCAGGTAGGTCCGGCTGCCGAACTCGTGCTGGGTCGGCTGGTCGTCGCGCAACTCCACACGCCCCATGCTACCGCTCCGGGAATAGTTAACAGAGGTAATGACTTATGCTAACGATATGCCGACTCTCGAGAAGCACGTGCGCAGCAACGCGGGGCTCAGCACCGAGCTCCGCTTCGCGGTCATGCGGCTGCGCCGACGTCTCCTGCGCGAGCGGCACCCCGACAACGACCTGAGCGTGTCGTCCATGGCGGTGCTCTACGCCCTCGGCAGGCAGGGCGACCTCACCGTGGGCGCGCTCGCCGCCCGCGAGCAGGTGCAGCCGCCGAGCATGACCCGCACGGTCACGGCGCTGGCCGACGCCGAGCTCGTCGAGCGGTGCGCGCATCCGAGCGACGGCCGACAGGTCGTCGTACGCATCACCGACGCCGGGCGTGCCGTGGTGGCGGCCGACGTCGCGCGCCGCGACCGCTGGCTCTCGCGCCGGCTCGCCGACCTGACCCCGGAGGAGCGCGACGTCCTGCGGCGCGCGGCTCCGATCCTCCAGCGCCTCGCCGAGGCCGACTGACCATGACCCGCTGACCGAGACCGAAGGAGTCCCCACGAGCCCCCGATTCCGCTCCCTTGCCCACCCGAACTACCGCCTGTACTTCGCCGGCAGCATCGTCTCGAACGTCGGCACCTGGATGCAGCGCGTCGCCCAGGACTGGCTGGTCCTGACCATCCCCGGCAACGGCGGCGCGGCCCTCGGCATCACGACCGGCCTCCAGTTCCTGCCGGTCCTGCTGCTCTCCCCGTACGCCGGGGTGGTGGCCGACCGCATCCCCAAGCGGGTCCTGCTCCAGGTCACCCAGTCCGTGATGGCGCTGGCCTCCCTCGTGCTCGGCGTGATCGCCGCCGTCGGCGCGGCCGAGACCTGGCACGTCTACCTGCTCGCGTTCGTCTTCGGCATCGGCGCGGCCTTCGACGCGCCGGCCCGCCAGGCCTTCGTGTCGGAGATGGTCGGCGCCGACGACGTCGCCAACGCGGTGAGCCTGAACTCGGCCGCCTTCAACACCGCCCGCCTGGTCGGCCCCGGCCTCGCCGGACTGCTCATCGGCCTCGGCGGCGGCGGGATGCACGCCACGGGCTGGGTCATCCTCGCCAACGCGGTGTCCTACCTCGCCGTGATCGCCCAGCTGCGACGGATGGACGTCGCCGCACTCCAGTCGCCCCGCCCCGCGGCCCGCACGCCCGGCATGCTCCGCGAGGGGGTCGGCTACCTGCGCGGCCAGCCGAAGATGCTGATGATCCTGGTCCTGGCCTTCTTCATCGGCACGTTCGGGATGAACTTCCAGATCACCTCGGCGCTGATGGCCACCGAGGTGTTCGGCAAGGGCGCGGAGGAGTACGGCGTCCTCGGCTCGGTCCTCGCGGTCGGCTCCCTGACCGGGGCGCTGGTCGCGGCGGGACGGGCCCGGGTCCGGGTGCGGCTGATGATGGGCGCGGCGGTGGTGTTCGGCCTCGCCGAGATCGCCGCGGGGCTCGTGCCGACGTACCTCGCCTTCGTGCTGCTGTGCCCCCTGCTCGGCTTCTCGGTGATCACGGTGCTCAACTCGTGCAACGCGCTGCTCCAGATCGAGTCGGCGCCGGCACTGCGGGGCCGGGTGATGGCGATCTACATGACGATCGTGATGGGCGGCACCCCGCTCGGGGCGCCCTTCATCGGCTGGGTCGGCGAGCAGTTCGGCGCCCGGTGGACCCTCGTCCTCGGGGGAGTGCTGGTGCTGGTCGGCGTGGGCCTCGCCGTGCTGGTCCGCCGGACGGCGGAGCGCGCGGGCGGCTCGGTCGCCGGCTCGACCCCGGCCGTCGCTCCTGCCATGCTTCGGCCGTGAACTCGGCCCAGCCCGTCGCCCCGACGCACCCGCTCGACCGCTACTTCCGCATCTCGGAGCGAGGCTCCAGCCTCGGCCGGGAGATCCGCGGAGGCGTCGTCACCTTCTTCACGATGGCCTACATCGTGGTCCTGAACCCGCTGATCCTCGGCTACGCGACCGACATCGACGGCAAGTACCTCGGCGGCGGCAGCGAGCCGAACCTCGCCGCGATCGCCGCCGGCACCGCGCTGGTCGCGGGCGTGCTGACGATCCTGATGGGCGTCGTGGCGAACTACCCGCTCGCGCTGGCCACGGGCCTGGGTCTCAACGCCTTCCTGGCCTTCGCGGTCGCCAGTCAGATGACGTGGGCCGACGCGATGGGGCTGGTCGTGATCGAGGGCGTGGTCATCCTCGTGCTCGTCCTCACCGGCTTCCGGACGGCCGTCTTCCGGGCCGTGCCCGCGCAGCTCAAGGTCGCCATCTCGGTCGGCATCGGCCTGTTCATCGCGCTGATCGGGTTCGTCGACGCCGGCGTGGTCTCGCGGATCCCCGACGCGGCGCAGACGACGGTCCCCGTGCAGCTCGGCTCCGACGGCAACCTCAGCGGCTGGCCGGTCCTGGTCTTCGTGGCGGGCCTGCTGCTGATGCTGGCGCTGTGGGTACGCCGGGTGCGGGGCGCGATCTTGATCTCGATCGTCGTGATGACCGCCGTCGCCGTCGTCGTCGAGGCGATCGGCGACCTCGGCCGGTCCGCGGAGCAGGCCGGCGGCTGGGCGCTGACGGTCCCGGCGTGGCCCGACTCCTTCCACGCCCCCGACTTCGGCACGCTCGGCGAGTTCAACCTCCTGGGCTCGTGGGACAAGGCCGGCGTGGTCACCGTCCTGCTGCTCGTGTTCTCGCTCCTGCTCGCCGACTTCTTCGACACCATGGGCACGATGACCGCCATCGGCGCCGAGGCCGGGCTGCTCGACGAGGACGGTGTGCCCCCGCACGCCGAGCGGATCCTCGTCGTCGACTCGGTCGCCGCGATCGCCGGCGGCGCGGCCGGCGTCTCGTCGAACACGTCGTACATCGAGTCGGCCTCGGGCGTCGGCGAGGGCGCCCGGACCGGTCTGGCCTCGGTCGTGACCGGCGCGCTCTTCCTGGTCACGATCTTCCTCTCGCCGCTCGTGGCGATGATCCCGTCCGAGGCGGCGGTGCCCGCGCTGGTCCTGGTCGGCTTCTTGATGATGCAGCAGATCACCGGCATCTCCTGGGACGACGTCGAGATCGCCATCCCGGCCTTCCTCACCATCGCGCTGATGCCGTTCACCTATTCGATCTCGGTCGGCATCGGGGCCGGATTCGTGTCCTTCGCCTTCCTCAAGGTGGTGCGCGGCAAGGCCCGCGAGCTGCACCCGCTGCTGTGGGTCGTGGCCGGTCTGTTCGTCGTCTACTTCGCGATCGACCCGATCACCCGCTGGCTGACCTGATCCGGGGCGGCGCGACGCCCGGCTCAGGCGTGCCCGCCGCATTTTGACCCGCCTTTGGGGCGGCCGGTAATCTCGAATCTCGTGTCTGGGGCCACCCGGCACATCGAGCATGCCCTCGCACCCGCCGCTGCGGCAGACGGGGTGGACGAGGCAGCGCTCCGGCACTCCGCATGACCGCATCACCCCGAGCCCGGCACCGTGCCGAGCCGTGAGAATGAGACGAAAGGGAACCACCAGGTGCCCACCATTCAGCAGTTGGTCCGCAAGGGCCGCCAGGACAAGGTGTCGAAGACCAAGACGCCTGCCCTGAAGGGTTCGCCCCAGCGGCGCGGTGTGTGCACCCGCGTCTACACCACCACTCCCAAGAAGCCGAACTCCGCCCTGCGCAAGGTCGCCCGCGTGCGCCTGTCCAGCGGCGTCGAGGTCACCGCTTACATCCCGGGTGAGGGTCACAACCTCCAGGAGCACTCGATCGTGCTCGTCCGCGGCGGTCGTGTGAAGGACCTCCCCGGTGTCCGCTACAAGGTCATCCGCGGCGCGCTGGACACCCAGGCCGTGAAGAACCGCAAGCAGGCTCGCAGCCGCTACGGCGCCAAGAAGGAGAAGAGCTGACATGCCGCGCAAGGGCCCCGCGCCGAAGCGCCCGATCGACATCGACCCGGTCTACGGTTCGCAGCTGGTGAGCCAGCTGGTGTCGAAGGTGCTCCAGGACGGCAAGAAGCAGGTCGCTCAGCGGATCGTCTACTCCGCCCTCGAGGGCACCCGCGAGAAGACCGGCACCGACCCGGTCATCACCCTCAAGCGTGCGCTCGACAACGTGCGCCCCGCCATCGAGGTCAAGTCCCGCCGCGTCGGTGGCGCGACCTACCAGGTCCCGATCGAGGTCAAGGGCAACCGGGGCACCACCCTGGCCCTGCGCTGGCTCGTCGGCTACGCCGCCGACCGTCGCGAGAAGACGATGGCCGAGCGCCTGCAGAACGAGATCCTCGACGCCGCCAACGGCCTCGGTGCCGCGGTGAAGAAGCGCGAGGACACCCACAAGATGGCCGAGTCCAACAAGGCCTTCGCTCACTACCGCTGGTGATCTTCGTCGGAGCGGGCCCGTCACCACGGTGCCCGCTCCGGCGCCACCAGTTCCATCCCCTTACCTAAGGAACGCTGACTCACGTGGCAGTCGACATCACGACGGACCTCAACGTCGTCCGCAACATCGGCATCATGGCGCACATCGATGCCGGCAAGACCACCACCACCGAGCGCATCCTGTTCTACACCGGCATCACCTACAAGATCGGTGAGGTCCACGATGGCGGCGCCACGATGGACTGGATGGAGCAGGAGCAGGAGCGCGGCATCACCATCACGTCGGCCGCGACGACCTGCTGGTGGAAGAAGCACCAGATCAACATCATCGACACCCCCGGGCACGTCGACTTCACCGTCGAGGTCGAGCGCTCGCTGCGCGTCCTCGACGGCGCCGTCGCGGTCTTCGACGGTGTCGCCGGCGTGGAGCCCCAGTCGCAGACCGTGTGGCGCCAGGCCAACAAGTACGCCGTCCCGCGGATGTGCTTCGTCAACAAGCTCGACCGGACCGGTGCGGACTTCTACCGCGTCGTCGACTCGATCGTGCAGAAGCTGAACTCCACCCCGCTGATCCTCCAGATCCCGATCGGTGCCGAGGCCGACTTCGTCGGTGTCGTCGACCTGGTCGAGATGAACGCCAAGCTCTGGCGCGGCGAGACCCAGCAGGGTGAGGACTACGTCGTCGAGGAGATCCCCGCCGATCTCGCCGACAAGGCCGCCGAGTACCGCGAGAAGCTCATCGAGACCCTCGCCGAGGCCGACGACGACATCATGGAGACCTACCTCGAGGACGGCGACACGTTCGACGTGCCGACCCTCAAGGCCGCCATCCGTCGCGCGACCCTGGGCGACAAGGTCAACCCGATCCTCACCGGCACCGCGTTCAAGAACAAGGGCGTCCAGCCCCTGCTCGACGCGATCGTCGACTACCTCCCCTCGCCGCTCGACGTCGACGCGATCGTCGGCCACAAGCCGGGCGCGGAGGAGACCGAGGAGAACGAGGTCGTCCGCAAGCCGTCGAGCGAGGAGCCGCTGGCGGCGCTGGCGTTCAAGATCGCCGCCGACCCGCACCTGGGCAAGCTGACCTTCGTCCGCGTCTACTCGGGCAAGCTCGAGGCCGGCGCGACCGTGCTCAACGCGAGCAACGGCCGCAAGGAGCGGATCGGCAAGGTCTACCAGATGCACGCCAACAAGCGTGAGGAGATCGCGTCGGTCGGCGCGGGCCAGATCGTCGCGGTCATGGGCCTCAAGGACACCCGGACGGGTCACACCCTCTCCGACAACGCCAAGCCGGTGGTGCTGGAGTCGATGACCTTCCCGGCCCCGGTGATCTCGGTCGCCATCGAGCCGAAGACCAAGGCCGACCAGGAGAAGCTCGGCGTCGCCATCGGCCGCCTCGCCGAGGAGGACCCGACCTTCGTCGTCAAGACCGACGAGGAGACCGGCCAGACCATCATCTCCGGCATGGGCGAGCTCCACCTCGAGATCCTCGTCGACCGGATGAAGCGCGAGTTCAAGGTCGAGGCCACCGTCGGCAAGCCGCAGGTCGCCTACCGCGAGACCATCCGCGGCACCGTCGAGAACCACAGCTACACGCACAAGAAGCAGACCGGTGGCTCGGGTCAGTTCGCGAAGGTCATCATCTCGATCGGCCCGAACATCGACCCCGAGACCGGCCTGGGCGCGGGCTACGAGTTCGTCAACAACGTGACCGGTGGTCGCGTGCCGCGCGAGTACATCCCGTCGGTCGACAACGGCGCCCAGGAGGCCATGGAGTTCGGCGTCCTCGCCGGCTACCCGATGGTCGACGTCAAGGTCTCGCTCGAGGACGGCGCCTACCACGACGTCGACTCGTCCGAGCTCGCGTTCAAGATCGCCGGCATCCAGGCGTTCAAGGAGGCCGCGCGCCAGGCGCGTCCGGTCCTCCTCGAGCCCATGTTCGCCGTCGAGGTGACCACCCCCGAGGACTTCCTCGGCACGGTCATCGGCGACATCAACAGCCGTCGCGGTCAGATCCGCGCGCAGGAGGAGCGTCACGGCGACATCGTCGTCAGCGCCCTCGTGCCGCTGTCCGAGATGTTCGGGTACGTTGGCGACCTGAGGTCCAAGACCTCCGGTCAGGCGTCGTACTCGATGGAGTTCGACTCGTACGCCGAGGTTCCCACGAACATCGCCGACGAGATCATCAAGAAGGCGCGCGGCGAGTAATCTCCGCAGACCCTCGGCGCACCACCCATTAGTACGAGTCAGTAACAACACACCAGGAGGAGCCCCAGTGGCTAAGGCGAAGTTCGAGCGGACCAAGCCGCACGTCAACATCGGTACGATCGGTCACATCGACCACGGCAAGACCACGCTGACCGCGGCCATCTCGAAGGTCCTGCACGACGCGTACCCGGACCTCAACGAGGCCTCGCCGTTCGACACGATCGACAAGGCTCCCGAGGAGCGCCAGCGCGGCATCACGATCTCGATCGCGCACATCGAGTACCAGACCGAGGCGCGCCACTACGCGCACGTCGACTGCCCCGGTCACGCGGACTACATCAAGAACATGATCACCGGTGCCGCGCAGATGGACGGCGCGATCCTGGTGGTCGCCGCGACCGACGGCCCGATGCCGCAGACCCGTGAGCACGTGCTGCTCGCCCGCCAGGTCGGCGTCCCCGCCCTGGTCGTCGCGCTCAACAAGTGCGACATGGTCGACGACGAGGAGCTCATCGAGCTCGTCGAGATGGAGGTGCGCGAGCTCCTCTCCGAGTACGAGTACCCGGGCGACGACGTTCCGGTCGTGCGCGTGGCCGCGTTCCCGGCGCTCAACGGCGACGAGAAGTGGGGCAAGTCGGTCCTCGAGCTCATGTCGGCCGTCGACGAGTACATCCCGCAGCCCGAGCGTGAGATCGACAAGCCGTTCCTCATGCCCGTCGAGGACGTCTTCACGATCACCGGTCGTGGCACCGTCATCACCGGTCGCATCGAGCGCGGCATCGTCAAGGTGAACGAGGAGGTCGAGATCATCGGCATCCGCGACACCTCGCAGAAGACCACCGTCACCGGTGTCGAGATGTTCCGCAAGCTGCTCGACGAGGGCCAGGCCGGTGAGAACGTCGGTCTGCTGCTGCGTGGCACCAAGCGCGAGGACGTCGAGCGCGGCATGGTCGTGGTGAAGCCGGGGACCACCACCCCGCACACCAACTTCGAGGCCAGCGTCTACATCCTCTCGAAGGAGGAGGGCGGCCGTCACACGCCGTTCTTCAACAACTACCGTCCGCAGTTCTACTTCCGGACCACCGACGTGACCGGCGTCGTGACCCTCCCCGAGGGCACCGAGATGGTCATGCCGGGCGACAACACGGACATGACGGTCGAGCTGATCCAGCCGATCGCCATGGACGAGGGTCTGAAGTTCGCGATCCGCGAGGGTGGCCGTACCGTCGGCGCCGGCCGGGTCACGAAGATCACCAAGTGATCTGACCTGCTTCGGGGAGGCCCCCGCTGCTTCGGCAGCGGGGGCCTTCTGCATTTCGGGCTGTCGACCCGAGCCGGGAGAATGGCCGGGTGGCTGAGCAGAGCAATGGGGGCGTACGGCCGGCGCGACCGCACCACAAGCAGACCGAGGACGGTCGGCGGATGCGGGAGGTGCTGACCTACACCCGCCGGGGCAGCCGGTTCACCCCGAGGCAGCAGGCCGCCTGGGACAGGTACGCCGAGCGGTGGGTGATCCCCGACGAGGCGGTCGACGACCCCGACTTCTCCTGGGCCCGCTGGTTCGGCCGCGACGCCCCGCTGGTCGTGGAGATCGGCGGCGGCGTCGGCGAGGCCACGGCGGCGCTCGCCGCGGCGCGGCCGGAGGTCAACGTGCTGGCGCTGGAGGTGTGGCGCCCGGGCGTCGCCGAGGCGCTCGGTCGCGTCGCGGAGGCGGGCGCGACCCAGGTCCGCTTCTGCGGCGTGGACGCCGTGTGGACCCTGGAGCACCTGATCGCGCCCGACTCGATCAGCGAGCTGTGGACCTTCTTCCCGGACCCGTGGCACAAGACGCGGCACCACAAGCGGCGGCTGGTCAACCGGGAGCACGCCGCCATGATCGCCTCCCGGCTGGCGCCCGGAGCCCTGTGGCGCCTCGCGACCGACTGGGCCGACTACGCCGAGCAGATGATCGAGGTCCTCGACGCGGAGCCGCGGTTGGAGGGCGGAGTGGTCGAGCGCTGGGCCGAGCGGCCGGTGACGAAGTTCGAGCGCAAGGGGATCGCGAAGGGCCGCGCCATCACCGACCTGGCGTACCGACGCGTCACCTGACATTAACGCCGGCGTCGCGGCGTGGCGCCCGAATCGGCCCGCCTCCCGGCGTACTTTCCGAGTCAGTGGCAGGTGGGGAAGCCGGCCACATCGGGAGGCCGAACGTGACGAACCACGAACGCGCATCCCGGTCCGTCTACCAGGGATAGGGCCGGGTGGCCCCTGGGGGCGCGCGGTCCGGTGAGGTGAGTCGTGGGAAACGTTCACGATGAGGCACAGACCAGCACGCAGCGCCGTACCTATGTCCTCGACACCAGCGTCCTGCTGGCCGACCCGGCCGCCCTGCGCCGGTTCGCCGAGCACGAGGTCGTCCTGCCGGTGGTCGTGATCACCGAGCTCGAGGGCAAACGCCATCACCCCGAGCTCGGGTACTTCGCGAGAAGCGCACTGCGGATGCTGGACGAGATGCGGGTCAGCCACGGTCGCCTCGACACGCCGGTCCCGGTCGGCGACGACGGCGGCAGCGTCCGCGTCGAGCTCAACCACACCGACGCCTCGTCCCTGCCGTCGGGCTTCCGTCTCGGCGACAACGACACGCGGATCCTCGCGGTCGCCCGCAACCTCGCCGACGAGGGCCACGACGTCACCCTGGTCTCCAAGGACCTGCCGATGCGGATCAAGGCGTCCGCGGTGGGCCTGGCCGCCGAGGAGTACCGCGGCGAGACCATCAGCGACTCCGACACCGGCTACTCCGGGATGGCCGAGATGGAGGTCGGCGCCGCCGATCTCGACGAGCTGTACGACGACGGCACGCTCGACCTCGCCGACGCCCGCGACCTGCCCTGCCACACCGGCCTGGTGCTGCTCTCCGAGCGCGGGACCGCCCTGGGCAGGGTGGGCCCCGACAAGCAGGTGCACCTCGTGCGCGGCGACCGCGAGGCGTTCGGCATCCACGGGCGCAGCGCGGAGCAGCGGGTCGCCCTGGAGCTGCTCCTCGATCCCGAGGTCGGCATCGTGTCGCTGGGCGGACGGGCCGGCACGGGCAAGTCGGCGCTCGCGCTGTGCGCCGGGCTCGAGGCGGTGATGGAGCGCCAGCAGCACAAGAAGGTCGTGGTCTTCCGGCCGCTGTTCGCGGTGGGAGGTCAGGAGCTGGGCTACCTGCCCGGCTCGGAGTCGGAGAAGATGTCGCCCTGGGCCCAGGCGGTCTTCGACACCCTCGGCGCGCTCACCTCGCGCGACGTGGTGGACGAGATTCTCGACCGCGGGATGCTCGAGGTGCTGCCGCTGACGCACATCCGTGGCCGGTCGCTGCACGACTCCTATGTCATCGTCGACGAGGCGCAGTCGCTGGAGCGCAACGTGCTGCTCACGGTCCTCTCGCGGATCGGCGCCAACTCCAAGGTGGTGCTCACCCACGACGTCGCCCAGCGCGACAACCTCCGGGTCGGGCGCCACGACGGCGTGGTCGCGGTCGTCGAGAAGCTGAAGGGCCACCCCCTCTTCGCCCACGTCACCCTGACCCGGTCCGAGCGTTCGCCGATCGCCGCGCTGGTGACCGAGATGCTGGAGAACGTCGTGGTGTGAGCGTCAGGTCCGGCCCGAGTGACACTCGTGTGACGGATGTGATCGACGGTGCTGACGGTTCGCGAGAGGTCGGGGGAAATCCGCGGTTCGGTTTGCGTGAGGTCTCCGGGTCAGGCAGGGTGGTCGCTGGCCGCCGGTGGTGATGACAGCGAGTCGGGCCCGATCGGGCGGTGGTCACCCCCCCCCCTGTCGTCGAGCCCGGATCCGAGCACTTGTCGAACAACGCGCCGCAGCCGCCGAAGAGGCGAGCGCCCAAGCACCGTGGTGCGCCCAAGCACGCTCACATCGCCCGGGCTCCTCGCACGGCGGCGCGCAACGTCATCGTCCTCTCCTCCGTCGCGGTCGCCGTGACCGGCGCCTCGGTGGTCGCCGGCCTCGCCGGCCAGCAGGCGGCCCCGGCCGCCGCAGGCGCGGGATCGGCCGACCTCGACGCGATCGCCAACGTCGGCGCCGCCACGGCCGCCGAGGGCGCGACCGAGCGCCGGGAGCCGGTGATCTCCCGCGACGACCTGCGGCCCGAGGCGGTGCCGGCGAAGTCCGCCGGCCTCGACGGCTCCCGCACCGCCGCGATCACCGACAGCCGGGAGCTGTCCGACTCCGACCCGCGCGACATCGCCCGGGCGCTCCTGGGGGAGTTCGGCTTCTCGTCCAGCCAGTTCGGCTGCCTCGACTCGCTGTGGACCCGTGAGTCCAACTGGCGCTGGAACGCCGACAACCCGACCTCCAGCGCCTACGGCATCCCGCAGGCGCTGCCGGGCTCGAAGATGTCCACCGCCGGTGCGGACTGGGCGACCAACCCGGCCACGCAGATCCGCTGGGGCCTGGGCTACATCAAGGGCCGGTACGGCAGCCCCTGCAGCGCCTGGGGCCACAGCCAGGCCCGCGGCTGGTACTGAGCGCGCCACGCCGGGCCGCCGGGTCGGCCGGGTCCACGCTGCGGCGGGGTCGCGGGTGCATGATGCCTTCATGGACGGGACTCGGGTGTCCCGTACGACGTGAGGAGCCGCGCCATGCTCTGGACCATCATCGTCACCCTCGTGGGTGGCACGATCATCGGCCTCATCGGCAAGGCGGTCGCGCCGGGCGACCGCACGAAGTTCCCGTTCTGGCTCACCGTGCTGTGCGGCATCGTGGGCATGCTGCTCGGCAGCCTGCTCTACTGGGTGCTGGTCGGCAACAACAACGGCCCGTTCGACGGCCACGAGGCCACGTGGGACAACGCGACCAACGGCATCGACTGGTGGCGTCACGTGTGGCAGATCGCCGTGGCGGCCGTCGCGGTGATCGTCGCCGCGGCCCTCACCGGACGCCGGAAGGTCTGACCGGCCCGCGGCGGGCCGGCGTCACGGCCGGGTCATCGACGCCAGGTCCAGCGCGGCGTCCAGCTCGGCGAGGGTGAGCTCGCCGCGGTCGACGTACCCCAGCGCCAGCACGGTCTCGCGGATCGTGCTGCCGGTGGCGAGCGCCTGCTTCGCGACCTTGGCGGCCGCCTCGTAGCCGATGTGCTTGTTCAGCGGTGTCACGACGGACGGCGACGAGGCGGCGTAGCGCAGCATCCGCTCGGCGTCGGCGGTGATGCCGTCGACGCACCGCTCGGCGAGGGTGACCGACGAGCGGGCGAGCAGGCGGATCGACTCGAGGACGTTGCGGGCCAGGACCGGCATGGCGACGTTGAGCTCGAAGCTGCCGCTTGCGCCGGCGGCGGTGACGGCCGCGTCGTTGCCGATCACCTGCATGCAGACCATCAGGGTCGCCTCGGGGAGCACGGGGTTGACCTTGCCGGGCATGATCGAGGAGCCCGGCTGCAGGTCGGGCAGGTGGATCTCCGCGAGACCGGTGGTCGGGCCCGAGCCCATCCAGCGCAGGTCGTTGCAGATCTTGGTCAGGCCGACGGCGATCGTGCGCAGCACCCCGCTCAGCTCGACCAGGGAGTCACGGGTGCCCTGCGCCTCGAAGTGGTCGCGCGCCTCGGTGAACTCCTGCCCGGTGGCCTCGCTGAGCGCCGTGATCGCGGCGGCCGCGAAGCCGGGAGGCGTGTTGATGCCGGTGCCGACGGCGGTGCCGCCGAGGGGCAGCTCACGGACCCGGGGGAGGACGCCGGCGAGCCGCTCCCCGGCGTACCGGACGGTCGCGGCGTAGCCGCCGAACTCCTGGCCGAGCGTCACGGGCGTGGCGTCCATCAGGTGGGTGCGGCCCGACTTCACCAGGCCGGCGAACTCCTCCGCCTTGGCCTCCAGGGACGTCGCGAGCCGGTCGAGCGCCGGCAGCAGGTCGTCGACGACCGCCAGGGCCGCGGCGACGTGGATCGCGGTCGGGAAGGTGTCGTTGCTCGACTGGCTGGCGTTGACGTGGTCGTTGGGGTGCGCGGTGACGCCCGCGCGGTCGCACAGCGAGGCGATCACCTCGTTGACGTTCATGTTCGAGCTGGTGCCGGAACCGGTCTGGAAGACGTCGATCGGGAACTGGTCGTCGTGTCCGCCGTCGGCGACCGCGCGCGCCGCGGTCGCGATCGCGGCGCCGAGCGCCGGCTCGAGCACGCCCAGGGCGACGTTGGCCGTCGCCGCGGCCGCCTTCACGTGGCCCAGCGCGTGGATCAGGGCTGGCTCGATCGGTGTCCCGCTGATCGGGAAGTTCTCGACCGCGCGCTGCGTCTGGGCCCGCCACAGGGCTGCTGCCGGGACCTGGATCTCGCCCATGGAGTCGTGCTCGATGCGGAAGTCGCTCACTCCTCGAGCCTACCGACACCGCTGATTGGATTGTTCTAGTACGATACGAACATGTTGCTCCGCGTGGACCCGGCCAGCTCCCTGGGGTTGGCCGAGCAGATCGCGGCCCAGGTGCGTGCCGCGGTCATCGACGGCAGCCTGCGCGGGGGCGACAAGCTGCCGCCGGCGCGGGAGCTGGCCGCGGCGCTCGACGTCAACATGCACACGGTGCTGCGCGCGTACGCCGCCTTGCGCGACGAGGGGATCGTCGACCTGCGTCGCGGGCGCGGCGCGCACGTGCGCAGCGACCTCGCCGAGCCCGACCGCGAACGCGTCGCACTGCGCCGCGAGGTACGTGACCTGCTCGCCCGCGCCACCCGCATCGGCGTCACCCCCGACGAACTCGTCGACGAGATCCGAAAGGCCCTCCCATGACCCGCATCCGCCCGCTCCTCGCCGCCCTCGTGGCGCTCCAGGCTCCGCTCTGGGTCGCCGGGGTGGGCCTCGCCCTGCGCGACGACGTCCCCGATCCCGTGCCGACCCACTGGGACCTCGCCGGGGACGTCGACGGCACCCTCGCCCTGGCCGGCTTCACCGCCGCGGTGGCCGCCGTGGTCGGGCTGGCGGCGCTGGTGGCGCTCGGTCTGGTGGCCGCGTCCGCCCGGCGCGCGCCCCTGGCGGCACTGGGCGCCGCGGGCGCCACCTGGCTCGCGTGGCTCCCGGCGGCGCTCTACGCGGCGACGCTGTTCGCCTCCGCCGACGTCGCACGGGCCGAGGAGGTCCGGCTGCCGGTCCTGCCGATCCTGCTCGCCACCCTGCTGCCGTTCCTCGCCGCGCTGGTGGTCCACCGGCTGCTGCCGGGACCGGTCGGGTCCGGCCGCCCGGTGCCGGTCGCGACGGCCTCGCTCGCCCTCGCCGACGGCGAGCGGGTGGTCTGGGTCGGTCAGGCGAGCTCGCGATCCCTGCTGGTGGTGGGCGTCGTGCTCGGCCTCGGCACGGCCCCGCTCTGGTTCGCGGTCTGGCCCGCCGCCGTGGCCGCGGGCCTGGCGGCGATCGCGGTGGCCTGGGTCCACGTGGTCACGGTGCGCGTCGACGACGCGGGCGTCGCGGTGTCCTGGGGGCCGGCCCGGTGGCCGCGGGTGCGGATCGACCTGGCCGACATCGCCTCCGCCGCGACCGGAGACATCGAGCCCCTCCGGTGGGGAGGCTGGGGCTACCGGCGCAGCACCCAGGGGCGCGCCGCGGTGGCCCGCCGCGGGGAGGGGCTCGTGCTGACGCTGCGCGACGGTCAGCGCTTCGCCGCGACCGTGGACCGGCCCGAGCCGGCGGCCGAGCTCGTGAACGCGCTGGTGGTGCGGCTCGAGGCTAGTCGAACAGCTCGCTGAGCCAGGACTCGCGCTTGCGCTTCTTGTAGTACTTGTCGTCGTAGCGGCGGCGGTCGTCGTACTGCTGCTGGGGGGCGCGGTAGCCGTCGTACTGCGGCTGTTGCGGCGCGGCCGGCTGCGGCGGCGCGGGCTGCGGCATCCCGACGGAGCGGTCGATGATCTTGTCGAGCTCGCCGCGGTCGAGCCAGACGCCCCGGCACTGGGGGCAGTAGTCGATCTCGATGCCGTTCCGCTCGCTCATCACCAGCGTGGACTCGTCAACTGGACAGCGCATACCCGGTCAACGGCCCGCGGTGGCCGAGGGTTCCCGCCCGGCGGACCCGCAGCTCGCCGTCAGTCCTCCCAGGGCGGGGTGTCGTCCATCTTGCGGTAGTACTTCGCGAGGTGGCTCTTCACCCGGTCGACGTCCTCGCGCGGCAGGTCCACGCCGCCCCGGCCGCCCTGCAGGACGTTCCCGGCCGCCATCACGCCGCGCGGGACCACCTTGAGGGTGTCGTCGACGATGTCGGCCACGAGCAGCTTGTACGCCGTGAAGTTGTCCTTCTCGTCGGCGTCGTACCACAGATGGGCGTCGCGGTACCTCTCGTTCGGCTCGTCCTCGGCGCCGGCCCAGCGGCGGACCCGCTTCTCGGCGGCGTCCCCGTCCCAGGCGCGGTCGCGGTCGGCGAGCGGCAGGTCATGGAATGCGGTCACAGCCATGCCCGGGCCGTACCCCGCCCGTGGAGCCCTATTCGGCCGAGCGCACCCGGATCCCGGAGACGGGCACGGTCACGGTGCCGCCCGGGTCGGTGAAGAAGTCGTTGCCCTTGTCGTCGACCACGATGAAGGCGGGGAAGTCCTCGACCTCGATCCTCCAGACCGCCTCCATGCCGAGCTCGGGGTACTCGATGACCTCCTGGCTCTTGATGCAGTCCTGGGCCAGCCGCGCGGCCGGGCCGCCGATGGAGCCGAGGTAGAACCCGCCGTACTCGTCGCACGCCTCGGTGACCTGCTTGGAGCGGTTGCCCTTGGCGAGCATGACCATCGAGCCGCCGGCGGCCTGGAAGGACTTCACGTAGGAGTCCATCCGCCCGGCGGTGGTCGGGCCGAACGAGCCGGAGGCCATGCCCTCGGGGGTCTTGGCGGGACCGGCGTAGTAGACCGGGTGGTTCTTGAGGTAGTCGGGCATCTCCTCGCCGGCGTCGAGGCGCTCCTGGATCTTGGCGTGCGCGATGTCGCGCGCGACGACGAGCGGGCCGGTGAGGGAGAGCCGCGTCTTGACCGGGTACGACGACAGCTGGGCGAGGATCTCGCTCATCGGCCGGTTGAGATCGACCTTGACCACCTCGCCGCCGGAGATGTCCTCGGCGACGCCGGCGTCGGGCATGTACTGCGCCGGGTCGGTCTCGAGCTGCTCGAGGAAGACGCCGTCGGCGGTGATCTTGCCGAGCGCCTGGCGGTCGGCCGAGCAGGACACCGCGATCGCGACGGGGCACGAGGCGCCGTGGCGGGGGAGCCGGACCACCCGCACGTCGTGGCAGAAGTACTTGCCGCCGAACTGCGCGCCGATGCCGAAGGACTGGGTGAGCTTGAAGACCTCCTCCTCGAGCTCGAGGTCGCGGAAGCCGTGGGCGCTCATCGAGCCTTCGGTCGGCAGGTTGTCGAGGTAGTGCGCCGAGGCGTACTTGGCGGTCTTGAGCGCGAATTCCGCGCTGGTGCCGCCGATGACCACGGCGAGGTGGTACGGCGGGCAGGCGGCCGTGCCGAGCGAGCGGATCTTCTCGTCGAGGAACTCCAGCATCCGCTTCGGGTTGAGGATCGCCTTCGTCTCCTGGAACAGGAAGGACTTGTTGGCCGAGCCGCCGCCCTTGGCCATGAAGAGGAACTTGTACTCGGGCTTGCCGTCCTTGGACGGGGTGGAGTAGATCTCGATCTGCGCCGGCAGGTTGGTGCCGGTGTTCTTCTCCTCGTAGGTCGTCAGCGGGGCGAGCTGGCTGTAGCGGAGGTTCAGCTTCGTGTAGGCGTCGTACACGCCCTTGCTGATCCACTCGCCGTCGTCGGCGCCGGTGAGCACGCCCTCGGACTTCTTGCCCATGACGATCGCGGTGCCGGTGTCCTGGCACATCGGCAGCACGCCACCGGCGGAGATGTTGACGTTCTTGAGCAGGTCGAGCGCCACGAAGCGGTCGTTCCCGGACGCCTCGGGGTCGTCGATGATCTTGCGCAGCTGCGCGAGGTGGGCCGGGCGCAGGTAGTGGCTGATGTCGTGCATCGCCTCCGCGGTCAGCCGCTGGATCGCCTCGGGGGCGACCTTCAAGAAGGTGCGCCCGTCCGGTCCCAGAGTCGTCTCGACGCCCTCCTTGGTGATCAACCGGTAGGGCGTGTCGTCCGTGCCGGTGGGGAGGAGGTCGGAGTAACGGAACTCAGCTTCAGCCACGGCCACCGAGGATATCGCCGCGGCGGAATGCACGAGGGGCCGGGCCGCCTGCTGGCGACCCGGCCCCTCGTGACCGGCGTGGAGCGCGATCAGTAGATGATCGTGCTGGCCTGGCCGATCTCGATCACGGCGCCGACCGGGAGGCCGGCGGTCGAGGTGTCGAGCGTGATCTTCAGGGCGTAGATCTGGTTGGCCCGGATCGACTTGTTGACCACCTGCTTGTTGATCTCGACCTTGCCGAGGTTGGCGATCTTGAGCGTGGTGTTCGGGGAGACGTCGATCGGGATCGACTTCCCGGCGATGACCAGGTTGACCAGCGTCATCTTCATGCTGCCGGTCCACTGGGTCCCGACCCGCTTGCCGCTGGCGCTGACCCCGATCGCGTCGGCCTTGATCAGGCCGCCGAGGAGGTTGAGCCCGGCCAGCTGGTTGGTGTTGACGATCTCCGCGTCCTTGCCGTTCTTGCTGGACGTCGACGTCGAGGTGATCGCGCCGAGGTTGAGCAGGCCCGGCACCGTCACGCTCGCGGTGCTGTTGCGCAGGGTGCGTCCGCCGCTGGAGGAGAACGGGACGCCGATCTGCGCGGTCGGGTCGCTGACGATCTTGATGTCGGAGCCGACGTTGGCGGCGATGCGGGTGCCGTAGGCGTTGCCGCCGAGGATGGCGCCGGCGTTGTCGTTGACGTGGATGAGGCCCTGGCTCACCGGGTTGACGAGCACGGTCGTGCCGATGTCGAAGCCGCCGATCGGCTTGAGCAGCTGCACCGCGAGCGCCCAGTTGACGGCGATCGCGCCGTTGCCGTCCTGGCCGGACATGTCGTAGTTGAGGCTGACGGTCGCCACGCCGGGGACGGTCACGGCGAAGTTCTTGGGGATCTTCACCGGCAGGTCGACGCCGATGATCTTGATGCCCAGGAGGTCGGAGTTGCCCGTGTGGGTGACGGTGCCGTCGGCGTGGCCGGTCGTGACCGAGGTGGTCTCGATGGCGTCGACCTTGATCAGGCCGTTCAGCAGGCTGACGCCGGCGGTGCGGGCCCAGGAGGTCAGCGTGGTGCCGGCACTGGAGTAGTCGGCCGCTGTCTTGGTCTGGGCCGCGCCGATGGTCAGCAGCTGGCTGACCTGGCCGCCGACGGTGCTGTTCTCCGAGACGCGGGAGAAGTTGCCGCCGGACACGCCGGTCTGGGCGGTCAGGTCGGACTGGACGACGCCGCCGACGGCCTTGACGTAGGTTGCGCCGGTCGCGGCGTTGTAGGCCCAACCGGTGGTCTCAGCCGCTTGAGCGGGTGCCGGAACGGCGAGCAGGCCGACCCCCATCAGAGTGAAGGCGACCAAGGAGACGAATTTCCGCACGTTCACGGGACCCCATTCCCATCCGTGTTGACTGTATGAATTTGCCCCCCAAGCAAACCACCTTCCGGGCACGCCGAGCGGGCCGGGAGGTGTTCCCGAGAGGAAACAACGAGGAATCGCCCAGAATGTCACGGCTTGGGCATAAACGGGCGAGAATGGTCGTTCCTCCGGCGTGCACGTCTACGACGGGGTGGTGATCGGGGCAGGTCAGGCCGGGCTGTCGGCGTCCTTCCACCTCACCCGGCTCGGCGTCGACCATGTCGTGCTCGACGCCAACCCGCGGCCCGGCGGCGCATGGCAGCACCGGTGGGACTCACTGTCGATGCACGACGTCCACGGTGTCGCCGACCTGCCCGACGCGCCCGCGCCCGGCGACTCCGTCGAGCGCGCGAACGTCGTCGTGCCCGCCTGGTTCGGCGACTACGAGCGCAGCCACCACCTCCCCGTCGTCCGGCCGGTCCGCGTCGACGCGGTGACCGACGACGAGGGCCTCCTCGTCGTCCGCGCCGGCGAGCGGCGGTGGACGACGCGGACGCTCGTCAACGCGACCGGCACCTGGACGCGGCCGTTCATCCCCGCCTACCCGGGTGCCGAGACCTTCCGCGGCGAGCAGCTGCACACCTCGGCGTACCCCGGCGCCGCGCACTTCGACGGCAGGCGGGTCCTCGTGGTCGGCGGCGGGGCGTCGGCCGTGCAGTTCCTCGGGGAGCTGGGGCCGCGGACCGACGTCTTGTGGGTGACCCGTCGGCCCCCTGTGTGGCGCGACCACTTCGACGAGAACGCCGGCCGGCGCGCGATCGAGCTCGTCCAGGAGCGCGTCCGCGCCGGGCTGCCTCCGGCGAGCGTCGTCAGCGTGACGGGGCTGGCGCTGCGTCCCCAGGAGCAGGAGGCCGCGCGACTCGGCGTCTACGAGCGACGCCGCCCGATGTTCGCGCGGATCGAGCGCGACGGCGTGCGCTGGGCGGACGGCTCCTTCGAGCCCGTCGACGTGATCTTGTGGGCGACCGGCTTCCGGCCGGCGGTCGGGCACCTCGCACCCCTGCACCTGCGCAGCGAGCACGGCGGGATCGCCCTGCTGCAGAGCGGCGCGGACGTCCAGACGGCGACGACGGCGCTGCGCGACCCGCGGGTGCAGCTGGTCGGCTACGGCCCGTCGGCCAGCACCATCGGGGGCAACCGGGCCGGGCGTGCCGCGGCCCTGGCGGTCCGACGCCACCTCCTCGAGCACCCCCTGGAAGTCGGCGACGAGCGTGCGCTAGCGTGACGCCCGACCACCCACGGGAGTCCGCGGCAGCGGGCTGAGAGGGAGCTGACGCCGCTCCGACCGTCACACCTGATCCGGGTCATGCCGGCGAAGGAACGGACACGATGAGCGCATTGCCCCTTCCCAGGCTCTCCTGCCTGGTCTCGCACGACGACGACCTCGCGCTGCTGCCCGCGCTGACCGCGGCCGGCGTCGACGGCTTCCAGATCCGCGACAAGGCGCTGCCGACCGGCGCGCTGGTCACTCTGGTCCGGGCGGTCCTCGCCGCGGTCCGGCCGGCGGGTGCCACGGTCGTGGTCAACGACCGGCTGGACGTCGCGCTCGCCGCCGGCGCCGACGGGGTCCATCTCGGCGGCGACGACCTCGCCGTCGCCGACGCCCGGCGGCTCGCTCCCGGCCTGCTGATCGGTGCCACCTGCCGGTCGCGGGCGGAGGTGCTCGCCGCCGCGGCCGACGGAGCGGACTACGCCGGCTTCGGGCCGGTGTTCGCGACCGACTCGAAGCCCGGCCTGCCCGTCCCGCTCGGCGTCGCCGCCGTCACGGCGGCCGCCGGCCCGCTGCCCCTGGTCGCGATCGGCGGCGTCACCGCGCGCACCGCGGGCGAGGTCCGGGCCGCCGGCGCGCACGGCGTCGCCGTGATCGGCGCGATCTGGCGACATCCCGACCCCGTGGTGGCAGCGAAGGAGCTCGTCGCGGCGGTGGCCTGAGATGGTGACGGGACTGCGCGTCGACGTCCTCGGCGCGGGGATCGTCGGCCTCGCGGTCGCCGACGAGCTGCTCCGTCGCGGCCACGACGTGACGGTCGTCGATCCGCACCCGGCCGCCGGGGCGTCGTACGCCGCCGCGGGGATGCTCAGCCCGGCCGCCGAGGTCTGGCACGGCGAGGAGGAGATCCTCCGACTCGGGCTCGCGTCGCTGGAGCTGTGGCCCGACCTCGCGGCGCGCCTGGGGGTCGGGCTGCGCCGGACCGGCACCCTGCTGGTCGGGTACGACGCCGGCGACCTCCAACAGGTCGAGCGCCAGGCCGCGCTGGTGCACCGCCAGGGTCATCCGGTCGAGCTGCTGGGGCGGGCCGGCGTGCGGTCGGCGGAGCCGACGCTGGCCCGCGCGGCCGGCGGCGCACTGCTGCCCGGCGAGGCGAGCGTGGACCCGCGGGCGGTGTGCGCGGCTCTCCTCGACCGCGTCCCGCTGCGCGGGGCGCCGCGGGCGGACGCCGAGACGACCGTCGTCGCGACGGGCGCGTCGCTGCCGGAGCCGTGGACCAGCCTGGTGTCGGGGGTGCGCGGCGAGATCCTCCGCCTGCGCTCGGACGACCCGCCGCGCCGGACGGTCCGCGGCTGGGTGAGCGGAGAGCCGGTCTACCTGGTGCCGCGCGGCGACGGTCGGGTCGTGCTGGGTGCGACGTCCGAGGCGCACGCGGGACCACCGGTCGTCACGGCGGGCGGGGCGTTCCGACTGCTGGCGGCCGCGCGCACGCTGTGGCCGGCCCTCGACCGCGCCGAGCTCGTCGAGGGCACCGCGCGCGACCGGCCCGGCACCGCCGACGGGCTGCCGCTGGTCGGGCCCAGCGGGGTGCACGGCGTCGTCCTCGCGGCCGGGCACTACCGGCACGGGGTCCTGCTGGCGCCGCTGACCGCCCGCCTGGTCGCCGACCACCTGGAGACCGGCGCGATCGAGCCGGCCGTCGACCCGCGCCGCTTCGCCGGCGCCCAGCCGGAAGGAGCACGATGACCATCACCTGCAACGGAGAGCCGGTCGCCGCCGCGGCGACCGTCGCGGACCTGCTGGCGCACCGGCTCGGCGACCGGTGTCCGTCCGGCGTCGCCGTGGCCGTGAACGAGGAGGTCGTGCCGCGCGGCGCCTGGCCGGAGCGGCGTCTGTCCGACGGCGACGTCGTCGAGGTCGTGACGGCGGTGCAGGGCGGATGAGCGTCCCCACGAGCCCGCTGGTCGTCGCCGGGGAGCCCCTGCCGTCGCGGCTTCTCCTCGGCACGGGCGGGCTCCCCAACATCGCGCTGATCGGCCCCGTGCTCGCGGCGGCGCGACCGGCCCTCGTCACGGTCTCCCTGCGGCGCACCTCGTCCCTCGCGGAGGGCGGCCTGCTGGCGGCGCTGCGTGCGGCGGGCGCGCGGCTGCTGCCCAACACCGCCGGGTGCCTGTCGGCCCGCGAGGCGGTGCTGACCGCCGAGCTGGCACGAGAGGCGCTCGGCACGAGCTGGGTCAAGCTCGAGGTCATCGGCGACGAGCGCTCGCTGCTGCCTGACGCCGTCGAGCTGCTCGACGCCGCCGAGCAGCTGGTCCGACGCGGCTTCGTGGTGCTGCCCTACACGACCGACGACCCGGTGCTGGCCCGCCGTCTGGTCGACGCGGGCTGCGCCGCGGTGATGCCGCTGGGCTCGCCGATCGGCTCGGGACTGGGTGTGCTCAACCCGCACGCGATCGCGGCGGTGCGCGCGGCGGTCGACGTGCCGGTCGTGCTCGACGCCGGCGTCGGCACGGCGAGCGACGCCGCGCTGGCGATGGAGCTCGGCTGCGACGCGGTCCTCGCGGCTACGGCGGTCACCCGCGCCGACGACCCGGTCGCGATGGCGTCGGCGCTGCGGCTGGCGGTGGAGGCCGGCGCGCTCGCCCGGTCGGCCGGACGGATCCCGCGCCGCACGGAGGCGCGCGCGTCCAGCCCCGTGCTCGGGCGGATCGGATGACCGGCCGTCTCCTCCTGCTGACCGACCGCACCCAGGTCCCCGAGGGCCGCTCGCTGGCCGACGTGCTCGGCGCGGCCGCCAGAGCAGGGCTGACCACGGTGCTGCTGCGCGAGATCGACCTGCCCGACGGCGAGCGGGCCGCACTCGCCGACGCGGCGCGGACCGCCGGGCTCGAGGTCGTGGCCGCGCACCGGCCGGTGCCGGGGTGCGCGGGGGTCCACCTGCCGGCGACCGCGGCACGTCCGGTCGTCGCGACCCGGTGGGGGCGCTCGTGCCACAGCCGGGCGGACGCGGTCGCCGCGGCGGCCGACGGCGCCTGGTGGGCCACGCTGTCGCCGTACGCGACGACACCGAGCAAGCCCGGCCACGGTCCACCGCTGCCGACGACGGCGTACGCCGGGCTGCCGCTGCCGGTCTACGCGCTCGGCGGCATCACGCCCCGCAACGCCGCGGCGGCGCGGGCCGCGGGCGCGTACGGCGTCGCGGTGATGGGCGCCGTCATGCGAGCCGACGACCCCGGCGCGGTCGTGGCGGCGCTGCTGCGGGAGGTCGGTTCGTGAACCCCCCTGTCGTGGTGACGATCGCGGGCAGCGACTCCGGCGGGGCCGCCGGCATCGCCGCGGACCTGACGACCTTCGCCGCGCTCGGTGCCCACGGTGCCTGCGTGGTCGCCGCGGTCACCGCGCAGGACACGACCGGCGTGCGGGCGATCCACCCGGTGCCGTACGACGTCGTCGCGGCCCAGCTCGAGGCGGTGCTCGACGACCTCGACCCGGTCGCGGTCAAGACGGGCATGCTCGCCACCCCGGAGGTCGTCCGGCTGGTCGCGGAGAGGTGCGCGGACCGGCTGCTCGTGGTCGATCCGGTCCTGGTGGCCACCAGCGGCGCGGTGCTGGCGACCGACGAGGTCGTCATGGCCTACCGCGAGCACCTGCTGCCCGTCGCGACCGTCGCAACTCCCAACGAGGACGAGTTCGCGGCGCTGGGCCGGCCCCGCGGTCCCGGCGTCGTCGTCACCCGGGGTGGGGACATCCCGACAACCAACGACCACGGCACCGGCTGCACCCACAGCAGCGCCCTCGCGGCGTACCTCGCCCACGGCCTCGACCCGCACACCGCCGCCGCCCGCGCCGACGCCTTCGTCGCCCGTCAGCTCCGGCTCAGCAAGGACTGGACCCTCGGCCGCGGCCGGGGGCCCGTCGCCCACATCCAAGGAGATACCGCATGACCGTCCACCCTGCCCACACCCGGATCGAGGTCGGTGACCTCGGCGTGCCCCTGACCAGAGTCGCCCTGACCAACGGCGAGACGTTCGACCGCTACTGCACCGAGGGACCCGGCTCCGATCCCGAGGTCGGGCTCCCGCCGCTGCGGGCGGACTGGATCGCCGCCCGCGGCGACGTCGCGGCCTACGCGGGGCGCGAGACGCAGCTGGTCGACAACGGTCGCTCCGCCGTCCGCCGCGGCGCGGCCCGGGGGGAGTGGCGCGGCCCGCGCCGCGCACCGCTGCGCGGGGCCTCGACGGGCTCGGCCGTGACCCAGATGGCCTATGCCCGTGCGGGGATCGTGACCGAGGAGATGCGCTACGTCGCCGTCCGCGAGAGCTGCGACGTCGAGCTGGTCCGCAGCGAGATCGCGGCCGGGCGCGCGATCATCCCGGCCAACGTCAACCATCCGGAGTCGGAGCCGATGATCATCGGCCGGCGGTTCCTCGTGAAGGTCAACGCCAACATCGGCAACTCCGCGGTGACGTCGTCGATCGCCGAGGAGGTCGACAAGCTCACCCACGCGATCACCTGGGGCGCGGACACCGTCATGGACCTGTCGACGGGCGAGGACATCCACACCACCCGGGAGTGGATCATCCGCAACAGTCCCGTGCCCATCGGGACCGTGCCGATCTACCAGGCGCTGGAGAAGGTCGACGGTGAGGCGGACAAGCTCTCGTGGGAGGTCTTCCGCGATACCGTGATCGAGCAGTGCGAGCAGGGGGTCGACTACATGACCATCCACGCCGGCGTACTGCTGCGCTATGTGCCGCTCACGGCGGACCGGGTCACCGGCATCGTCTCGCGCGGCGGGTCGATCATGGCCGGCTGGTGCCTGGCCCACCACGAGGAGAACTTCCTCTACACCCACTTCGACGAGCTGTGCGCGATCTTCCGGCGCTACGACGTCTCGTTCTCGCTCGGCGACGGGCTCCGCCCGGGCTCCACCGCCGATGCCAACGACGAGGCCCAGCTCTCCGAGCTCCGCACGCTGGCCGAGCTGACCCGGCGCGCGTGGGAGTACGACGTGCAGGTGATGGTCGAGGGACCCGGCCACGTCCCGCTGCACCTGGTCGAGGAGAACGTCCGCCTCCAGCAGGACTGGTGCCACGGCGCGCCGTTCTACACGCTCGGCCCGCTCGCCACCGACATCGCGCCCGGCTACGACCACATCACCTCCGCCATCGGTGCCGCCACGATCGCGATGCACGGCACGGCGATGCTCTGCTACGTCACGCCCAAGGAGCACCTGGGCCTGCCCAACCGCGACGACGTGAAGACCGGCGTCATCACCTACAAGCTCGCCGCGCACGCCGCCGACGTCGCCAAGGGCCACCCGGGCGCCCGCGACTGGGACGACGCGTTGTCGAAGGCACGCTTCGAGTTCCGCTGGCGCGACCAGTTCGCGCTGTCCCTCGACCCGGTGACGGCGGAGTCCTTCCACGACGAGACGCTCCCCGCCGAGAACGCCAAGACCGCGCACTTCTGCTCGATGTGCGGGCCGAAGTTCTGCTCGATGCGGATCAGCCAGGACGTGCGCGACCGGTTCGGTTCCGAGTTGTCGACCGAGGAGGCCGCTCTCGGGATGAAGGAGAAGTCGGCGGAGTTCCTCGAGCTGGGGGCGTCGGTGTACGTCGAGCCGCCGGGGGAGTGAGGTGGGGAGCTGCCCGGATGCCGAGGAGGTCGTCTCGTAGAGAGGCGGCGGTGGTGTTGCCGGACTGTCCGCGGGCTTCGGCTGGGTGGGCGGTTGCGTTCCGTCAGGGCAGCGACGAGGACGTTCGCGACGGGGCTGGGTTCGGTGGTCGGGTTGCGGGCCGGTGGGCGGGACCGGGCTGGTGTCGCTCCTTGTTGCCGGTCGTGCTGTTGGGCTGTCCGTAGGCTGCGGTCGGGTGCATGGTTTCGTTCCGAAAGGCAGCGACGGGGAGGGCCGGGAGGGTGGCTGGGTTGGGTTGCCGGCTGCGGCTTTTGGCGGCGGTCGGGGGCCTGGCATGCGCCGGTGACACGTGCGGCAGGTCGGTGTGGGTCGTTGACCTGCCGTAGGTGTCACTCGGTTCATCTCCCACCGATCGAGACCTCCATTTCGACGCCCGCCGAAACGGGTTTCGCCTGTGCACAGGAGGGTTTGCGCGGGTCGGGTTGTGTCGTGGGTGGGTGGGAGGATCCGGTCATGGATCTCGGAACCCGCGCCACGTCGACAGCAGTCCTGCTGTCGCGGCTGAGCGCGGGGATCGAGGCCCGCAACCAGCTCCTCGTCGAGGAGTGGGCCGGGATCGTGGAGTGGGCGAGCGACCACGTCATCGCCGGTCCCGAGGGGGTCGCGACGATCACGGAGGGCTACCTCGACACGGGTGTCCCGATCGCCGGCGCGGGTGCCCCGTTGGTGTCGGAGTTCGCGTTGATGGAGCTCATCGCGGTCCTGGGCCGGTCGCCGGATGGTGGGCGGGCGTATGTCGGGCGGGTCATCGAGTGCGCCTGGCGCCTCCCGAACGTGTATGCCGCGGTGGTGGCCGGCAAGCTGGCGCCGTGGCGGGCCGAGCGGATCGCCGACCTCACCCGACCCCTGTCCGCCGAGGCGGCGGCGTTCGTGGACCGGCAGCTGTGGGATGCCTCCGGGGTGGGGTGGGCCCAGCTCGAGAGGTTGGTCGCCGAGGCGGTGCTGCGGTTCGACCCCGAACACGCCGAGGCCGCACGACGCGAGGCCGCGGACAACCGGCACTTCGACATGAGTGAGGTCGACGAGCACGGCCTGGTCCACCTCGACGGGCTCATGGATGCCGCGGACGGGCATGATCTGAATCTCGCGGTCGCCCGGCGAGCGGAGGTCCTGGGCCGGTTGGGTGACGAGTCGTCGTTGGATGTGCGGCGGTCGAAGGCTGCTGCCGAGCTCGCCCGCCAGGATTTTGCGTTGGACCTGTTGGTCCCCGACCCCGACACCGGAGAAGTGGTCGACACGGTCCCGGGACGCAAGGTCGTGCTCAACGTCCACATCACCGACACCACGATGACCAGCGACAACCGGGCCGACGACGTGGCTGGGTGGAATCCGGTGGGTCGGTGGGAGGAGGGCCGCTGCCCGGTCACGTCGGCCCAGATCCGCGAGTGGCTCCGTGCCCGGCACACCACCGTGATCGTGCGGCCGGTGATCGACCTGGCCGACCATGTCCCCGTCGGGGCGTACGAGATCCCCGAGCGCCACCGCACCCGGGTCACGCTGCGGGACCACACCTGCCGGTTCCCGCACTGCACCCGTCCCGCACGAGCCTGCGACCTCGACCATGCCCGTCCCTACAGCGAGGGCGGAGTCACCTGTCCGTGCAACGAAGTGCCGTTGTGCCGGCGGCACCATCGGGCCAAGACGCACTCGACCTGGCGCTACGACATCCCGACGCCCGCGACCTATGTGTGGACCAGTCCGAACGGTCACCGGTTCCGCGTCGACCATCGCGGCACCCACCCCCTCCGGACCGACGCGCGCCGGTCGAGCGACCCCGACCCACCCGACGAGTAGCCATCCCGCCCCGCACCCCGCAGAGGCACGCACCTGCGGGGCTTCAGGCATGTCCGGACCCGTCCGGACCGGTCAGTGCGCGGACCGCGTCGCCGTACGTCGAGCGTGACGTCGACGTGCGGCCTCGTGCGCCTCGCGCAGCAGGACCAGCGCCGCTGCCAGGGTGTCCGGTCCCGGGCAGACGATCGCCACCCAGCCCTGCGCCCGGTAGACGGGGTGCGGGAGCACGGTGTCGGTGACGGCGAGCTCGACGTCCGCGGGGGTGGGCGCACCCGGCTCCTCGCCGAGCAGTTCGACGAAACGCGCCCTCCCGACGTGGACGTTGAGCCGCCAGCGGTCGGGCGGGTTCAGGCGGCTGGCCGCGTCGTCGGGGTGGTCCTTGGTCACGATGGTCGCGAACGGCTGCTCGGTGCGGGGCACCTCGCCGTCGGTCGCGACGTAGAAGAAGTGGTCGCCCCACGCGATCTCCGGGTACGCGCTCCCGGCGGTCGGCGCGAGCTCGAGCACGTCCGGCAGGGCGCGCAGGGTGAGGAGGATCTGCTCCATACTGGTGGCTATCGTCATGGTTCGAGTGTGGAGTTGAAGTGCTAGTGGAGGGTTCGACCGCCGTCGTCGCCGCCGCGAGCGGCTACTCCGTCCAGCAGGTCCGCAACCTGGAGGCGCTCGGAGTGATCCCGGCGGCCGAGCGGACGCCGGCCGGGTACCGACGGTTCTCGGCGGTCCACGTGCGGGACCTGGAGGCCTATCGCGATCTCGCCGTCGCCGTCGGACCGGTGGTCGCCCGGCGGGTGATGCGGGACCTGCGCGCGCTCCCCGTCGAGGACGCGACCGCGCTCGTGGGCTCGCTCCACGCCGGGCTCGCCGCCGAGCGGGAGCAGGCACTCGCCGCGCGCAGGGCGCTCGTCGCGGTGAGCGGGGAGGTCGTCACCGATGCCCCGGCCGACGACGCCGACACGATGACGATCACCGAGCTGGCCGACGCGCTCGGTGTGCGAGCGTCGACGCTGCGGTTCTGGGAGCGGGAGGGCCTCGTCGCCCCGGAGCGGATCGCGACCCGCGCCGGCGCCGCCCGGCGCTATCCCGTGACGGCGATCCAGGAAGCGCGGATCGCCGTCGCCCTGCGCGCCGCGGGCTACCGGATCCCCGAGGTGCGGGAGGCGATCGGCGCGGTCCGCGAGCTCGGCGACACCGCGCGCTCGCTCGAGGCGCTGGACGCCCGGGTGACCACGATCGCCCAGCGCGTGCTGGCGTTGCTGCGGGCGGGGGCCGTCCTGGCCGAGATCGTCAGCGTGCCGCGGCCGCCGCGGCGGCGGCCCGCTCGACCCACTTCGGGATCTCGCCGTAGCGCTGGCTCGGGATGAGGCGGCCGGCGGCGGAGTCCTCGACCAGCTGGGTCATCCGGCGGTCGCGGGTGGCCTCCTGCTTCGCGGTCACCACCCAGTTGACGCAGATCCGACGATAGGTCCGGGTGGCCGCCTCGAAGAACGCGGTGGCGGCGGGGGAGGCGGCGAGCAGCGCGGCGTAGGCCTCGGGGAGCACGAGCTCGCCGTCGACCTCGTGGGTGTAGGGCGCGGCGTCGCGCCGCCGCTGCTCCCAGATCGCCAGCCCGGACGGCTGCATCCGGCCCTCGGCCCGCAGTTGCTCGACGAGCTCGAGGTTGACCTTGCTCCAGTTGCTCGTCCTCTTGCGCGGCGTCCAGCGCTGGCGGACGGCGTCGTCGTCGATGCGCTGGGCGACCGAGTCGATCCAGCCCCAGCACAGCGCCTCCGGCACCGCCTCGGCCCAGGTCAGACCGCGCTCGGGCACGTGCTTCTTGTACAGGCCCATCCACAGCTCGGTCTCGGTGTCGTGGTGCAGGGCGAGCCAGGCGCCGAACTCGGCGGCGTCGGCGAAGAAGCGGGCCGGCCGCTCGGCGGAACCGCCCATCCGGCCGGGGATCTGGTCCTCAGACATGCCGCCACCCTGCCACCGCGCACCGACATCCGACAGCATCCGGGAGGATGGCGCCATGATCGGCACGCCCACTGTCGCGATCGGCGCCCTCGGCGGCACCATCGCCTCGACCTCCCGTGCGAACGACGGCAGCGAGGTCGTGCCCACCCTCACCGCCGAGAGCCTCGCGACCGCCGTACCGGGGCTGGCGGAGCTGGCGAGCGTCCGCGCGGAGACGCTGGCCCAGCTGCCCAGCCCGTCGCTCGACGAGCCGACGATCATGCGCACCCTCCACTGGGCGCGCGCGGCGGTCGACGAGGGCGCGAGGGGTGTCGTGGTCACGCAGGGCACCGACACCCTGGAGGAGTCGGCGTACCTGCTCGACCTGTTCTGGGACCGCCCCGAGCCGCTCGTCGTCACCGGCGCGATGCGCTCACCCCAGGCAGCCGGCGCGGACGGGCCGGCCAACCTGCTCGCCGCGGTGCGCTGCGCGCTCGCACCGGCCTCGCGGGACCGCGGTGTCGTCGTGGCGTTCGACGACGAGGTCCATCAGGCGCGCTGGGTGGCGAAGACCGACTCGGTCTCGACCGGTGCCTTCCGCTCCCCGGTGTTCGGCCCGATCGGGCGCTGCGTCGAGGCCGAGGTCGTGTACGGCGCCCCGGCGGGCCGGGTGCCGCCGCTGCGGCTGTCCCCGGGCCAGGAGGCGGGCGATCCCCGGGTCCCCCTGGTCGCGACCTACCTCGGCGACGACGGCTACGTGCTCGACGCCATCGGCGGCGAGGACCGGATCGCCGGTGCCGTGATCGCCGGCTTCGGCGCGGGGCACGTGTCGGCGCGGATGGCCGAGGCGGTGGGCCGTCTGGCCCGCCAGGTCCCGGTCGTGTTCGCCTCGCGTACCGGCTCCGGGCCGACGGGGCGCGCGATGTACGGCTACCCGGGCTCGGAGATCGACCTCGTGGCCCGGGGCGCAATCGGAGCCGGATGGCTGCCACCGGTCAAGGCCCGGCTGCTGCTGTGGGCACTCGCCCTGCGCGGCCCCCTGACGCGCGCCGACGTGGTGGCCGAGTTCGAGCTCCGCGGCCGTCCCTGAGATCAGCCCAGTCCGGACGGCGTGTCCGGCGGCCGGTGGGGGAGCACGTTCGCGACGTAGTCGCGGGCGGAGTCGAAGATGTCGACCTCGTGGCCGGCCCGGTCCGACAGCGCCCAGCGGTGCTCCATGACCTCGTGGAAGTACTCCGGCGCGGAGATCGTCCGGCGCAGGCCGGCGGGCAGCAGGTCGACGATCGGCGTGTAGACCGTGGCCAGCCACCGCCGGGCCACGACCTCGCGGTCCTCCTCGTCGTACCCGCCGTGCGCGGTGAACGCGGCCAGGTCGTTGAGCAGCTTGCGCGCCTGGCTGTCCTCGGCGACCAGGCCCGTCAGCTCGCGCAGCTCGCGGCGGTGGTGCCCGGCCTCCACCACCTTCGGCTGGATCCGCACCCGGTCCGAGTCGGTCTGCACGTCGAGCTCGTCGACGTCGAATCCGAGATCGTTGAGCCGGGAGATCCGGTGTTCGACGCGGTACCACTCGTCGACGCCGAACTCCTCGACGGCGGTCAGCTCGGTCCACAGGGCGTGGTAGCGCTCGGCGAGCTGATCGACGATCGCGAACGCGTCGACCTCGACGTCGGTGTCGCCGCTGGCCTGCAGGTCCATCAGCTCGGCGAAGATGTTCTCGACGCCGACGGTGACGTCCTGCTCGCGCATCGCGTCGGACACGCTGGTGCGCAGCTCGCCGGTCTCGGCGTCGACGAGGAAGGCCGCGAAACCCCCGGCACTGCGCCGGAACAGCGCGTTCGACAGCGAGACGTCCCCCCAGAAGAAGCCGGCGAGGTGCAGGCGCACCAGCAGCACGACGAGGGCGTCGATCAGCGCCGGGACCTGCTCGGCGCGCAGCCCGTGCTGGAAGACCGTGCGGTAGGGCAGCGAGTAGTGGAGGTGCTCGGTCAGCAGCGCGGCCGGCAGCGGCCGGCCGCCCGCGCCGACCCGTCCGGTCACCACGCCGCGAGGTACGACGGCCGGCTGGTCGAGGCGCTGGAGGTCGCGCAGCAGGTCGTACTCGCGCAGCGCGATCGACTCCTCCGTTTCCTTCACGGCGAGGAACTGCCGGTTGACCTGGACCACGCGCACGACATGCCGCGACAGGCCGAGCGGGAGCGGCACGACGTACCAGTCCTCCCACTCCGCCAGAGGACGCGACCACGGCAGCCGGAACAGGGCCGGGTCGGTGCGAGCGGCGACGACATGCAGCGCCATGGAAGGAAACCTACGGCGTCTGAACCGACCCGTCACGGGCACCTGACCAGCACCGGGTCGTGGACAAAGCCCTCGACTGGGGGTAGGACTGAGTGACACACGCCACACTCTGGGAGGGGTGATCGGGGCGATGAGATCGACGAACCGTGCGTCCGGACGGGGATCCCGGCGCCGGCGTGCCGCGCTCGCGGTCGTCGGAACGCTCGCGGCGGGCGGCCTCGCGGCCTGCGGTGGCTCCGACAAACCGGTGCTCAACTGGTACGTCAACCCCGACGGGGTGGACACCTTCCAGAAGTACGCGAAGGAGTGCAGCACCGACGACTACGAGCTCGAGGTGCAGCTCCTGCCCAACGGCGCCACCGACCAGCGCACCCAGCTCGCGCGCCGCCTCGCGGCGAAGGACTCGTCGACGGACCTGATGAACCTCGACCCGGTCTTCGTCGCGGAGTTCGCCAACGCCGGCTGGCTCGAGGAGGTGACCGGCGACGTCGCCGACGCGATCACGAGCAGCGTCGAGGGCGACGGCGACTACCTCTCCGGTGCCGCCGAGACGGTCACCTGGGACGACAAGGTCTACGCGATCCCGCTGTGGGCCAACACCCAGGTGCTCTGGTACCGCAAGTCCCTGGCCGAGGCGGCGGGCCTCGACATGAGCCAGCCGGTCACCTGGGACCAGGTCATCCAGGCCGCGGCCGACAACGGCGGCACGGTCGGGGTCCAGGCCAACAAGTACGAGGCATATGTCGTGTGGATCAACGCGCTCGTCCAGGGCGCGGGCGGCGACATCGTCTCCGACACCGAGGCCGGTCGCGACGCGAAGGTCGACATCGACTCCGACGCCGGGCGCAAGGCGGCCGAGGTGATCAAGGCGCTCGCCGACTCGCCGGCCGCGCAGCCGGACCTGTCGGTCTCCAACGAGGGCACCAGCCTCGGGCAGATGTTCCCCGAGGGCGGCGCCGGCGAGTTCATGGTCAACTGGACCTTCGTCTACAAGAACTACGAGGGACTGGTCGGGAGCGACGTCACCGAGGAGCAGTTCGCGGACCTCGGCTGGGCCCGCTATCCCGCGACGGTCGAGGGCGAGACGTCGAAGCCGCCGATCGGCGGGATCGACATCGGGGTCGGGGCATACACCGACCACCCCGACTTCGCGATGGAGGCGGCCCGCTGCATCACCTCCGAGCAGGCGCAGGTCGACCTGGCCCTCGACAACGGGCTGATGCCCTCGACCAACGCGGCCTACGACCAGGTCGTGGCGAGCGGCGACTACCCGGCGGACCTCATCGAGCTCTTCCGCACCAGCGTCGACGAGGGCGGGCCCCGGCCCAAGAGCGCGTTCTACGCCATGATCTCCGGCGCCATCCAGGCGAAGTGGCATTCGCCCAACTCGGTCGACCCGGGGAGCACGCCGGAGGAGTCGGCGACCTACCTGAAGGACGTGCTGGAAGGGAAGGCGCTGCTGTGAGCACCGTGACCGCACCCGTGAAGACCAGGGCCGTCGTCAGCGACCGGGCCCGCGCGGAGACCCGTCTCGGGCAGAAGCTCGTCGCGCCGGCCATCGTGCTGATGCTGCTGGTGACGGCGTTCCCCATGCTGCGGGCGCTCTACCTGTCGACGTTCGACTACGCGCTGACCGCGCCCGACGACCGCAGCTTCGTCGGATTCAGCAACTACCTCACGGCCCTCACCGACTCCCTGTTCTGGCGCACGACCCTGATCACGGTGCTCTACATGGTGGTCACCGTGGCGATCGAGCTGGTCATCGGCTTCGCGTTCGCGATGGTCATGCACCGGGTGATCTTCGCCCGGGGCGTCATCCGGACCTCGATCCTGATCCCCTACGGCATCATCACCGTCGTCTCGGGCTTCGCCTGGCAGTTCGCCTTCTCGTTCCAGAACGGCTTCGTCAACGGCTGGCTGCCCTTCGTCGGCGACGACTTCAACTGGTTCGGCGAGACCGGGTCCGCCGTGGTCGCGATCATGGTCTCGGAGATCTGGAAGACCACGCCGTTCATGTCGCTGCTGCTGCTCGCCGGACTGGCCCAGGTCAGCGAGGACATGATCGAGGCGGCCAAGGTCGACGGCGCCACGTGGACCCAACGGCTGACCAAGGTGATCCTGCCGAACATGCGGGCGGCGATCATGGTCGCCGTCCTGTTCCGGGCGCTCGACGCCTACCGGATCTTCGACAACATCTTCGTGATGACCGCTGGGGCGGTGAAGACGGAGTCCATCAGCTTCCTGACCTACCGCCAGACCATCGAGCAGTTCCAGCTCGGCATGGGCTCCGCGCTCTCGGTGCTGCTGTTCCTCTCGGTCCTGGTGGTGGCGTTCGCGATCGTCAAGGTCTTCCGCGTCGACCTGGCGCAGGCACGGCAGGAGTGATGACATGAACAACCGGCTCAGCAATCGGGTGGGCATCATCGTCGGCTGCGTCCTGATCATGATCTGGTGCCTGCTGCCCGTGGCCTGGATCATCTCGCTGTCGTTCAAGTCGGAGGCCGCGATCACCAACGGCAGCCCGGGCTTCTTCCCCTCCGACGGCGGGGGAGCGGGCTGGGACAACTACCAGGCGGTCTGGGACAACGACCAGTTCTGGCGCGCGATCTTCAACTCGATCGGGATCAGCCTGATCGCGACCCTGCTCTCGGTCATCGTGGCCACGCTGGCGGCGTACGCGATCGCCCGGCTGGAGTTCCGCGGCAAGAAGGCGGTGCTGACCATCGCGCTGGCGATCGCGATGTTCCCGGTGGTCTCGCTGGTCGGCCCGCTGTTCGACATGTGGCGCGCGGTCGGGCTCTACGACACGTGGCCGGGCCTGATCATCCCCTACATGTCGTTCACCCTGCCCCTCGCGATCTGGACCCTGTCCGCCTTCTTCCGCGAGATTCCGTGGGAGATGGAGCAGGCGGCGCAGGTCGACGGAGCGACGTCGTGGCAGGCCTTCCGCAAGGTGATCGTGCCGCTCGCGGCGCCCGGCGTCTTCACCGCCGCGATCCTCACCTTCTTCTTCGCCTGGAACGACTTCGTGTTCGGCATCTCGCTCACCTCGACCGAGAACGCCCGACCGATCCCGGCGTCGCTGTCCTTCTTCGTCGGCTCCGACCCGTTCAACCGGCCGGCCTCGCTGCTCGCCGCGGGAGCGGTCATCGCGACCATCCCGATCGTCGTCATCGTCCTGATCTTCCAGCGCAAGATCGTCGCCGGCCTGACCTCCGGCGCCGTGAAGGGGTGAACCACTGATGGCTGCCATCACGATGAAGAACATCGTCAAGCAGTACGGCGACGGCTTCCCGGCCGTCAACGACGTCTCGATCGACGTCGCCGACGGGGAGTTCATGATCCTCGTCGGGCCCTCCGGCTGCGGGAAGTCCACGCTCCTGCGGATGATCGTGGGACTGGAGGACATCACCTCCGGCGACATGGTGATCGGGGAGAAGCGGGTCAACGACCTCGCGCCGCGGGAGCGGAACCTGGCGATGGTCTTCCAGAACTACGCGCTCTACCCGCACCTGACGGTCTACGAGAACATCGCCTTCCCGCTGCGGCTGGCCAAGAAGCCGGACGCCGAGGTCGACAAGCTGGTCCGCGAGGCCTCCGCGACCCTCGAGCTCGACGAGCACCTCGAGCGCAAGCCCGGCAACCTGTCCGGCGGCCAGCGGCAGCGGGTGGCGATGGGCCGGGCGATCGTGCGCCAGGCCGACGCGTTCTTGTTCGACGAGCCCCTGTCCAACCTCGACGCCAAGCTGCGCGGGCAGATGCGCACCGAGATCGCCCGGTTGCAGAAGCGGCTCGGCATCACCACCGTCTACGTCACCCACGACCAGACCGAGGCGATGACGCTCGGCGACCGGGTCGCCGTCCTCAAGCGTGGCGTGCTCCAGCAGCTCGCCACGCCGCGCGAGCTCTACGAGAACCCCGGCAACCTCTTCGTGGCGGGCTTCATCGGCTCGCCGCCGATGAACTTCCTGCCCGCGACCGTCGAGGGCAACCGCGTGCAGCTGCCGTTCGGCAGCGTCGAGATCCCGGCCGACCATGCCGAGCGCGCCGCGGGGCGCGGCCTGCTCATCGCCGGCATCCGCCCCGAGCACTTCGAGGACGCCTCGCTGGCGGCCGCCGAGGGGCGCAGCGGTTCGACCTTCTCGGCCACGGTCGACGCCGTGGAGTGGCTGGGCAACGAGACCTACGCCTACATCCCGTTCGAGGCGCCCGACGAGGTGAAGCAGCAGCTGCACCAGCTGGAGAAGGACCTCGACGGAGAGGCGATGCGCACCCAGCTCGTCGTCTCACTCGACGGGGCCAGCCGGATCGCGGAGGGGCAGGAGGCCGAGATCTGGGTCGACGGACGCCGGATCCACCTGTTCGACCCGGCCTCGGGTGAGAACCTCACCGTCGACCACTCCCGTGCCGGCCGGATCCCAGGCGCCGAGGTGAGCGCCTGATCAGGCCCCGCGACCCGCGCGGTCGGCGGTGCGGCGGATGCCGCGGATGAAGGTCGGGAACAGCGCGGCGGGCAGGTCGTGGCCCCAGCCCGGGATCACGACCAGCTCCGCGCCGCGGATCGCCGCGGCGGTGGCGCGACCGCCGGAGACGTGGACCATCTTGTCGGCCAGCCCGTGCATGACCAGCGTCGGCATCCGCAGCTCGCCGAGACGTCGGGTGCGGTCGGGCTGGGTGAGCACGGCCATCATCTGGCGCAGGACGCCGGCCTCGTCGATGCCGCGGTCCCAGGTCTCGCCGGCCCGCCGGCGCAGCTCCGCCTCGTCCATCGGGAACCCGGGGGAGCCGATGATGCGCCACACCACCAGCGCGCGGCGGATGTAGGCCTCGCGGCCCGGGCCACGCGGCGTGGCGAGGGTCGGCAGGAGGGCCGGGCTCTGCCAGCCGACGCCGCGCCGGCCGGTGGTGGACATGATGCTGTCGAGGCTGCGCACCCGCTCGGGCGCCGCGAGCGCCATCGTCTGCGCGACCATGCCGCCCATCGAGATGCCCGCGACGTGGGCCGAGGCGAGGCCGAGGTGGTCGAGCAGGCCGAAGGCGTCGTCGGCGAGGTCGCCGATCGAGTACGGCGCGCGGGTGCGCGCGCCGACGAAGGCGCGGGCCAGGCGCGCCGTCGTCACCCGCCCGCTCATCCGCGTCGAGCGGCCGGTGTCGCGGTTGTCGTAGCGCACGACGTGGAAGCCGGCGTCCGCCAGCCCTCGGCACAGGGCCTCCGGCCACCAGGTCATCGGACCGCCGAGGCCCATCACCAGCAGCAACGGATCCCCGGCCGGGTCGCCGAAGGTCTGGTAGCACAGCTCCACGTCCGGTGACACCGGTGCCAGCAGCTCCGCCGAGACGGTCATGCCACCAGTGTGCCGAAATGACGGTAGTTGTCGTTTCAACTGGGTACGGTCTGTGATGTGAGCAACACCTTGGCACCCTGGCTGCTGCCGGACGGCTACGGCCGCCCGGCGCTCGCCGCGCTGCTGCGCGAGGGGAGTGTGGTGACGGAGGCCGGCCGGCTCGCGGCCCGTCGTGGCGCGGACCGGCGGGTGCGGCGGCGTACCCCGGTCGCGGCGCGGTCGGCGGAGCGCCTCGCCGAGCCGGTGCTGCTGATCCCGGGTTTCCTCGCCGGCGACTGGACGCTCACCGCCCTGGCGCGCGACCTGCGCGGCCGCGGGTTCCGCACCTATCGCTCGCACATCCACGCCAACATCGGCTGCACCCTCGGCTCGGCGCTCGCGCTCGAGACCCGCCTGGAGCGGATCGCCGAGCGGCGCGATGCCCGGGTGCGGATCGTCGGCCACAGCCTCGGCGGGATGATCGCCCGCGGTCTGGCCGCCCGGCGTCCCGACCTGGTGTCGGGGATCGTCACCCTGGGCAGCCCGATGCGGGCCCCGGCCGCCCATCACGCGCTGCTGACCCGCGGCGTGCGGGTGCTCAACCGGCTCTCCGACGTGGGCGTCCCGGGCCTGATGAGCGAGGACTGTGTCGCGGGGGAGTGCGCGCACCTGAGCTTCACCGAGTCGCAGGAGCCGCTGCGCGCCGACGTCGCGATGACCAACGTCTACTCCCGCCGCGACGGGATCGTCGACTGGCGGGCGTGCATCGACCCCGCCGGGGTCGCCGTCGAGGTGCGTGCCTCGCACATCGGGATGGCGGTCGACCCGCGCGTGATCGACGTGGTCGCTGACGCGCTGCTGGTCCCGGACGCGCGTCGTACCGGACAACGGGGTCGCGACTCGGCCTGAGTGGCGACCCGTTCGTCCGGTACGACGGGTCCGGCTCGCGGGTCACATCGTGTTGACGATGAGCCCGATGTGGGTGAAGAAGTTCATCGCGCCGAACAGCAGGAAGAGGACACCCGAGACGCTCCACAGCCAGCCGGTGATGCGGGCCCAGGCGCCGGCCGAGCCGGTCGAGCGGAACCGGTTCACCAGGACGGCGAAGGCGAGGGCGCCGAGGCCGACGAGCGCGATGAGGCCGGACATGAAGACCGCCTCGACCATCGGGTGGTTCGCGAACTCACCGGAGATGGGCTCCTCGGCGGGCGCGGCGAACAGCTCGTACTTGATGCCGGCGACCGCGATCGCGAGCAGGCTCAGGCCGAGCCCGCCGACGAACACCGTGATCGGCTGGGCGACGCGGGCCAGCGCCTCGACCGGCCTGCTGCTGGCGAGGGCGGTGGCGCCGCGCTTCCACAGGTAGAGCGCTGCGCCGAGGAGCAGGACGCCGAAGCCGAGGCTGGTCTCTCCGAAGATGATGTTGTCGAAGGGGAAGCCGCCGGCGGCGAGGGGCCAGGTCAGCGTCATGTGCAGTCCGGTCGTGGTGAGGACGGTGCCGAGGACGCCGAAGGTGAGCGCCCAGCCGTCCGGCTCGACCTCGTCCGGCGCGCGGAGGAGCTCGCGGCCGAGCAGGACGAGTCCGATCAGGCCGGCGCCGACGGCGACCGCCATGATCGTGTTGTAGGTGGGCATGTTCGCCCAGTCGATCTTCAGGCCCTCCTGGGCCGCAAGGCTGTTCATCTGCTGCACCTCTGGTTGTGCTGTGGGGCCGGATCTCGGCTCTCGACCAGCAGAACCTATACGCGCGTATAGATATTCCTCCGACCACCCGCTGCGTAGGGTGGCGCACGTGGCCACCGCCCCCCGACGCACGCAGGAGCGCAGCGCCCAGCGCGCGCATGCGATGACCGAGGCCGCGGCGCGGCTGCTCATCGAGGAGGGCCCGGACGCTGTCACGCATCGCCGGGTCGCCGCGGCCGCGGGCGTGCCGGCCGGCTCGGCGGGCTACTACTTCCCGACCCGCCAGGAGCTGTACGCCGCCGCGGTCGCCGCCGCCGAGCGGGTCCGCACGGCGGGCGCGGCCGAGCGCGCCCGGTCGGTGCCTCGTCGGCGGCGCTCGGCGCGTGCCGCCGCGGCGCTGCTGCTCGAGGTGCTCTACGCGCCGTCGCTCGACGGCGCCGTCGTCACGCGCCGGCTGCAGCCGATGCTCGCGGCCACCGCCGACCCCGAGCTGCACCCGATCATGGCCGCCTCCCGGCCCGCGCTGCTGGACGCGCTGCGCGAGGCCCTCGAGCGGTGCGGCTGGGCGGAGGTCGCGGGCAGCCCGGACTTCGACCTCGTCGTCCGGATGCTCGACGCCGCGCTGCTCTACGGCGCCGCCAGCGGGGACGAGGACCCCGTGGCCGACGCCGTCAACGACGTCGCGCGCCTGCTCGAGCTGGTCCGCGCCGCCCGACCCGGCGCAGATTGAACTGCCGGACGCACCGACCCGGCGCGTTTGAACGCGACGGGTCGACGGCTCAGTCGAAGTCGATGCTGCTGAAGCCGCGGAGCTTCGAGAGCTGGTGCTCGGAGGTGATGGTGCGGATCGTGCCGCTGCGCGAGCGCATGACCAGCGACTGGGTGACCGCGCCGCCGGCGCGGTAGCGCACGCCCCGGACCAGCTCGCCGTCTGTGATCCCGGTGGCGACGAAGAAGCAGTCGTCGCCGGTCACGAGGGTGTCGGTGGTGAGGACGTGGTCGGGGTCGAGGTCGTGGCCCGCGTCGATGGCGCGCTGGCGCTCCTCGTCGTCGGTCGGCCACAGCCGGCCCTGGATGGTGCCGCCCATGGCCTTCATCGCGCAGGCCGCGATGATCCCCTCGGGAGTGCCGCCGATGCCCATGAGCAGGTCGATGCCGGTGTCGGCCCGGGCGGCCATGATCGCGCCCGCGACGTCGCCGTCGGTGATGAACTTGATCCGGGCCCCGGTCGCGCGGATCTCGTCGACCAGGGTCGCGTGCCGCGGCCGGTCGAGGAGCACGACGGTCACGTCGGAGGGGTTCGAGCCCTTGGCCTTGGCGACCTGGTGGATGTTCTCGGCGACGGGGTAGCGGATGTCGACGACCTCGGCGGCCTCGGGGCCGGTGACGAGCTTCTCCATGTAGAACACCGCGGACGGGTCGTACATCGTGCCCCGCGGCGCGACGGCGAGGACGGCGACCGCGTTGGCCATGCCCTTGGCGGTCAGGGTGGTGCCGTCGATCGGGTCGACCGCGACGTCGCACTCGGGGCCGGTGCCGTCGCCGACGCTCTCGCCGTTGTAGAGCATGGGGGCGTTGTCCTTCTCGCCCTCGCCGATCACGACGGTGCCGTTCATGCTGACGCTGGAGATCATGACCCGCATCGCCTGCACCGCGACGCCGTCGGCGCCGTTCTTGTCGCCTCGCCCGACCCAGCGCCCGGCCGCCATCGCGGCCGCCTCGGTGACCCGCACCAGCTCGAGGGCGAGGTTGCGGTCGGGGGCGGGCGGCTCCACGATGAGGGCTTCGTTCATGAGGCGAACCTTATCGTTCCGCGCGTCCCACCCCGCGACTCCTACCGTGCGTAGACGTCGACCTCGGTCGCCTTGACGACGAAGGTGACCGCGGCGCCCGGTGCCAGCGCCAGCTCGGCGACCGACGCCATGGTGACGTCGGCGGCCAGGTCGCCGGCGCGCACGCGCACCACGTCGCCGAGCGGCTCGAGCTCGCTGACCACGACCGGCAGCACGTTGCGCGGGCTGCCTCCCGGCGGCTCCCGGTGGACGGCGACGGCGGACGGCCGGAAGACCGCCACGGCGGCGGCGCCGTCGCCGGGCGCCGGATCGCCGGAGTGGCCGTGCAGGACCAGGCCGTCCGGGCGTCGTACGCCGTCGGGGGTGGCCTGACCCGCGACCAGGTTGAGTCCCGCGAACCGGGCGGCGAAGGCGCTGCGGGGACGGGACAGCACCTCGCTCGTGGGCCCCTGCTCGACCACCCGGCCGCCGTCGAGGACGACCACGCGGTCGGCCAGCAGCAGCGCGTCGAGCACGTGGTGGGTGACGATGACGGTGGTCCGGTCGGCGAGGACCCGGCGGAAGAGCGCGCGCAGCGCCGGGGCGACCGCCACGTCGAGGGCGGCCATGGGCTCGTCGAGGAGCAGCAGTCGCGGCCCGGCCGCCAGGGCTCGCGCGACCGCCACCCGTTGCGCCTGGCCGCCGGAGAGCTGGGCGGGTCGGCGCTGGGCGAGCTCGCCGGCGTCGACCTCCGCCAGCCAGTGCTCGGCCGCCGCGCGGGCCGCGCGGCGCCCGGCGCCGGTGCTGCGCGGGCCGAAGGCGACGTTCTCCAGCACCGTCAGGTGCGGGAAGAGGAGGGGGTCCTGGGCGAGGAGGGCGGTGCGGCGCGCGTGCGGCGCGACCCACCGGGTCGGACGACCGGGCCCGCAGCTCGTCAGCACCTCGTCGTCGAGCACGATCCGTCCGGCGTCGGGGCGCAGCAGCCCGCCGAGCGCAGCGAGCGTGGTCGACTTCCCCGCGCCGTTCGGGCCCAGCAGTGCGACCGTCTCGCCGTCGGCGACGTCGAAGGCGACGTCGACGCCCCGCTCCGCGACGGCCACCTCGACGAGCGCGCTCGTCCGTCGGCGGTTCACAGCGCGCCCCGCGGGCGGACCAGGCCGATGACGAGCACGGCGACGACCACCAGGACGAGGGACATGGCGACGGCGGCGTCGGCATCGGTGACCCGGAGGTTGTAGATCAGCAGCGGGAGGGTGCGGGTGGTGCCCTCGAGGCTCCCGGCGAAGGTGATGGTGGCGCCGAACTCGCCCAGGGAGCGGGCGAACGCGAGCACCGCGCCCGAGGCCAGGCCGGGCAGCACGAGCGGCAGCGTGACCCGGCGCAGCACCGTGGTGGGCCGCGCGCCGAGGGAGGCCGCGACGACGTCGTACCGCTCGCCGGCGGTGCGCAGCGCGCCTTCGAGGCTGACGACCAGGAACGGCAGGGACACGAAGGTCTGGGCGAGGACGACCGCGATGGAGGAGAAGGCGATCCGGAGGCCGAGCGTCTCGAGGTGCTCGCCGAGCAGGCCCTGCCGGCCGAAGGTCGCGAGCAGCGCGATGCCGCCGACCACGGGCGGCAGCACGAGGGGGAGCAGCACGAGGGAGCGCAGTACGCCGAGCCAGCGGGCCTCGCTGCGGGCCAGCACCGTCGCCAGCGGGATGCCGAGCAGCAGGCACAGGAGGGTGCTCGCGCTCGAGGTCTTCAGGCTCAGCACGAGGGCGGAGCGGGCGGCCTCCGAGCCGATCAGTCCCGGGACGTCGGCCCAGGCGATCCGGGTGGTCATCGCGGCCACCGGGAGCACCACGAACACGCCGGCCAGCAGCGCGGGGGCGAAGAGCCAGCGCGGCAGGCCGACGTGCCGGGTGCGGGTCATGCGGCGGTCACTCGGCCTCGGGTGCGCCGAATCCGGCCGCGGCGAGGACGGCCCGGCCGTCGCCCAGGACGAGGTCGATCCACGCCTGCGCGAGGTCGGGGTGCGGCGCGCCGTCGACGGCGACGATCGGGTAGCGGTTGACGACGCCGGCCGCCTCGGGGAACTCCACGCCCTCGACCGCGTCGCCGGCGGCGGTCACGTCGGTGACGTAGACCAGGCCGGCGTCGGCCTCGCCCGACTCCACCTTGGCGAGCACGTCGGTGACCGACTGCTCCTCGCTGACCGGGGCCAGGGTGAGCCCCGCGGCCTCGGCGACCTTCAGCGCGGCACTGCCGCAGGGGACCTCGGGCTGGCAGAGGACCAGGTCGACGTCCTTCTCGGTCAGGTCGGCGAGGGTCGCGATCCCGGCCGGGTTGCCCGGCGGGACCGCGATCATCAGCGTGTTGGTGGCGAACTCCGTCGGGTCGCCGGCCGCGAGGTCCGCGGCCACCAGCGTGTCCATGGTGGCGGTGTCGGCGGACGCGAACACGTCGGCCTGCGCGCCCTCGATGAGCTGGGCGACGAGGTCGGAGGAGCCGCCGAACGACAGCTTCACGTCGACGCCGTCGTGGGCGTCCTCGAACTCCTGCTCCAGCTCCTCGAATGTCATCGTGAGCGAGGCGGCGGCGAACACGGTCAGCGTCCGGGTCCCGTCGTTCTCGCCGCCGGTGGAGCCCCCGCCGTCGTCGCCGCAGGCGGCGAGCGGGAGGGTGAGCAGGACGGCGGCGCCGGTCGCGCTCAGGACACGTCGCGGCCGGAGCCGGGTCTTCTTCGACGTCTTCATGGGGGCGTGCCTCAGGACTTCCTCGGGACGGGTCGTTCGACGACGACGGTGGTGGACTTCACCGAGGCGATCGCACGGACGCCGGGCTCCAGGCCCAGCTCCGCCGCCGCCTCGGCGCTCATCAGGGAGACCACGCGGTAGGGACCGCAGACCATCTCGACCTGGGCCATCACCGTGTCGGCGAGGACCCGGGTCACGATGCCGGTCATCCGGTTGCGCGCGCTGACCTCGCCGGCCCGGGTCCGCTCGCGATCGGCCTCGTCGACGAGGGAGGCGGCGAGCGCGGCGAGGTCGGCACCGGGCACGACGGTGCGGCCGTCGACCGTGCTGCTCGGCACGCGGCCGGCCTCGATCCAGCGGCGGACGGTGTCGGTCGAGACGCCGAGCAGCTCGGCGGCCTCGGCGACGCGGTAGGTGGCCATGAGCGACAGACTGACGCATCTGCGTCTCAATGATCAAGTATCCGCCGCAGATGCGTGTCTGTCGGGGGTGCGACGCCGCCGTTTCCGGACGGCTGGGACACTGGTCGGGACATGAGCACGCAGCAGGCAGAGCCGTCCGGCAGCCCGGGCCGCTATCAGCGCTCCGCGGTGGGGCTGGTGACCTCCCTCGTCGTCACCGTCGTCGCCATCGTCGGGATGCTCTACTTCATGGGCGCCTTCCGGTCCGACCTCGAGATCGAGCCCGAGTCGGTCGACTACCTCGAGACGGTCCAGTCCGCGCAGCAGGCGGGACTCACGCCGATCTACCCCGCGGCGCTCCCGAAGGGCTGGATCGCCACGGGTGTCGACGTGACTCCCGGTGACGACCCGCTCTTCATGGTCCGGATGCTCACCGACGACGGGAAGTTCGCCGCCGTGCGCCAGGAGGACGCCTCGGCCGCCGCGCTGCTGTCGCAGTGGGTCGACGAGGAGACCGAGCCGGCCGACGGCTACACGGTCCCGGCCGACGTCCCCGGCCCCGTCGCCCGGGACTGGAAGGGGTACACCGACTCCGGCGGCGACTCGGCGTACGTCGCCGAGGTCGGCGACGAGACCGTCCTGGTCTTCGGCTCCGCACCGGCGAAGGACCTGCGGGCGCTGGTCGACGCGCTCGTCACCGCGCCCGTCGGCTGACGGTCAGCCTGCGTCGTCCTCACCCTCGTCCGCACCCTCGTCCGCGCCGTCCAGCACGGCCTCGAGCCGGGCCCGAGCGCCGTCGAGCCAGCCCTGACAGGTGGTGGCGAGCGCCTCGCCGCGCTCCCAGAGCGTGAGCGACTCCTCCAGCGTGGTGCCGCCGGCCTCGAGCTGACGGACCACCTCGACCAGCTCGGCGCGGGCGTCCTCGTAGGACAGCTCGGAGATCGGGGCGGTCGTGTCGTCAGTCATGGGACTCCTCGGTCGATGCGGCGATCGGCTCGGTCGTGGTGGCGGTGACGTGGATGCGACCGTCGGCGACGCGCACGGACAGCGGGGCGTCCGCGGCGACGGCGTGGACGGAGGTGACGACGTGGCCGTCGGCGTCCTGGAGGACGGCGTAGCCGCGGCGCAGGGTGGCGAGGGGGGAGAGGGCGCGCACCCGGGCGCGGCGGTGGTCGAGGTCGTCGGCGGCGCGGTCGAGCTGCCACTCGAGCTGGCGGCGGATCCGGGAGCGCCAGTCCGCGAGCTCGTCGAGGCGGGCGTCGATCAGCGTGCCCGGGTGGGCCAGGGCCGGGCGTGAGCGGAGGGCGTCGAGCTGGGCCTGCTCGCGGTCGAGCCGGTGCCGGACGGCCCGGCGCAGGGCGTCGCGGGCCCGGTCGACCATCAGTCGCTCCTGGGCCATGTCGGGCACGATCAGCTTGGCCGCGTCGGTCGGCGTGGACGCGCGGACGTCGGCGACCAGGTCGAGCAGCGGCGAGTCCGGCTCGTGGCCGATGGCGGAGACCACCGGCGTGCGGGCGGCGGCGACCACCCGGATCAGGCCCTCGTCGGAGAACGGCAGCAGGTCCTCGACGGACCCGCCGCCCCGGGCCACCACGATCACGTCGACCTCGGGGTCCGCGTCGAGCCGCCGGACCGCCTCGATCACCTCCGTCGCCGATCGCTGCCCCTGCATCGACGCGTAGGCGGTCGTGAACGCCGCGGCCGGCCAGCGACGGGCGGTGTTCTCGAGGACGTCGCGCTCGGCCGCGGACTTGGGGGCGGTGACCAGGCCGATGCGGCGCGGGACGGCGGGCAGCCGGCGCTTGCGCTCCTGGGCGAAGAGCCCCTCGGCGGCCAGCAGCTGACGCCGGCGCTCGAGCCGCGCGAGCAGCTCGCCGAGGCCCACCATCCGGATCTCGCGCGCGTTGAGCGACAGGCTGCCACGGTTGGCGTAGTAGGACGGCCGCGCGTGGATGACGATGCTCGCCCCCTCCGTGACCGGCGTCGGCAGGCCGTCGAAGAGGACCCGCGAGCAGGTCACCGGGATCGAGATGTCGGCCACCGAGTCGCGCAGGGTGAGGAACACCGTCGCGAGCCCGGGCCGCCGGGTGACCTGGGTGACCTGTCCCTCGACCCACACTGCGCCGAGCCGGTCGATCCAGCCGGCGAGCGCGTTCGCGATCGCCCGGACCGGAGCCGGCTTCTCCAGCGATGTCTCGAGGGCCACGGCCGCGAGCCTATGGGACAGTGTCGACATGACGGCGACGGCGCTGGTGATCGGGGAGGCCGTGCTCGATGTCGTCCACGCCGACGGCGGCGCGGCACCCGACGAGCGCCCCGGCGGCTCGGCCGTCAACGTCGCGGTCGCGCTGGCCCGGCTCGGGCGCCCCGTCCGCCTCGCCACCGCCTACGCCGACGACGCGGCCGGCGCGCGCATCGCCGCGCACCTGGGGGCGGCCGGCGTGGACCTCGCCGGCGACCCGCACGTGTTGGCGAGCACCCCGCGCGCGGACGCGGTGATCGACGCGACCGGCGCGGCGTCGTACTCCTTCGCCGTCGGGTGGCGACTGCCGGACCTGCGCGAGCTGCCGAGCCGGCCGCCGCACGTCGTGCACCTCACGTCGCTGGCGCCCCTGCTCGCGCCCGGCGGCGACGACGTCCTGACGCTGGCCGAGCGGGTCGCGCCCGCCACCTGCGTGACGTACGACGTCAACGTGCGTCCCGCGATCACGGGGACCGGTCCCGACGTTGTGGACCGGGTGCTGCGGACGGCCGCGGCGGCGACGCTCGTGAAGGCCTCGGACGAGGACCTCGCGGCGCTCTGGCCGGAACGGTCGGTGGGGGAGTCGGCCGCCGCGCTGCTCGCCCTGCCCGGCGGGCCGGTCGCGGTCGTCGTGACCCACGGCGGCGAGGGCGCGTCGTGGCACGCCTGCTCCGGGTCCGACTGGTCGACCGGCGGCGTGCACGCCGCGCCGGTCGAGGCCGCCGACACCATCGGTGCCGGCGACACCTTCGCCGCGGCTCTCCTCGACCACCTGTGGCCGCTCCTCGGCCCGGGCGCCCGCGACCGGATCGCCGCGCTCGGCCCGGAGGCGTGGACCGCGGCGCTGTCGTGGGCCGCGCGCGCCGCGGCGGTGACCGTCGGCCGGGTCGGCGCGGACCCGCCCACCCGGGCCGACCTCGGCCCTGCCGACCTCGGCCCTGCCGACGCGAGCCCCTAGGCTGGCCCGGTGCGCCTGCGGATCGACCTCGCCTACGACGGCGGCGACTTCCGGGGCTGGGCGAGCCAGCCGGGCCTGCGCACGGTCCAGGCGGAGGTGACCGCCGCCCTCACGACGGTCCTGCGGCTCCCGGAGGGCTCGCTGCGCCTGACGTGCGCCGGCCGCACCGACTCCGGCGTGCACGCGCGCGGTCAGGTCGCGCACGTCGACGTGCCCGAGGACCCGGAGGCGGGCTCGGCGACGGCGGCGCGGCAGCTGACCCAGCTGGACGTCCTGGCCCGCCGGGTCAACGGTGTGCTCGACAAGACGGTGCGGGTGCACCGGATCAGCGTGGCACCGGAGGGCTTCGACGCCAGGTTCGCGGCACTGTGGCGGCGCTACGCCTACCGGATCGTCGACGACCCCGCCCGGGCCGACCCGCTCACCCGCAACCACGTGCTCTTCTGGCCCCGCCCGCTCGACGTCGCCGCGATGGACCGGGCCGCCCGCTCGCTGGTGGGCCTGCACGACTTCGCCGCCTTCTGCAAGCACCGGGAGGGCGCCACCACGATCCGCACCCTGTTGGAGTTCGGCTGGACGCGCACCGACGACGAGCTGGTCGTCGGGCACGTCAAGGCGGACGCCTTCTGCCACTCGATGGTGCGGGCGCTCGTGGGCTGCATGCTCGCCATCGGCGAGGGCCGCAAGGACCCGGCCTGGGCGGTCGAGATCCTCACCGGCCGCCGCCGGGACCAGGGGGTGGTCGTCGTCCCGGCCCACGGGCTCACCCTGGAGGAGGTGGCCTATCCCGACGCCGCCGGGCTCGCCGCGCGGGTGGCGCAGACCGCCGCCCGCCGTACCCACGCGGAGACGGAGGGGGCCGAGGGATGAGCGACGAGCACTACTTCTCCGCCGACCCGGCGGTCGCGTTCCAGCGCGCGCCGGTCGAGGCCGAGGTGTGGGGGCAGCGGCTGCGCCTGGTCAGCGGGTCCGGCGTGTTCGCGCAGGGCCGCCTCGACATCGGCACCTCCGTGCTCTTCCGCGAGACCGAGCCGCCGTCCGGCGGCCGGATCCTCGACCTCGGCTGCGGGTACGGCGTCATCGGGCTGGCCTGCGCGCTGGCGGCCCCCGAGGCCACGGTCACGGCCGTCGACGTCAACCGGCGGGCGGTCCTGCTGGCCACCGAGAACGCCGCGACGCTCGGTGTGACCGACCGCTTCACGGCGCTGGCCCCGGAGGACGTCGACCCCGCCGCGACGTACGACGAGATCTGGTCGAACCCGCCGATCCGGATCGGCAAGGCGGCGCTGCACGACCTGCTGCTGACCTGGCTGCCGCGGCTCGCGCCCGGCGGCCGCGCGGTGATGGTCGTCGGCAAGAACCTCGGCGCCGACTCGCTGCAGCGCTGGCTCGGTGAGCAGGGCTTCCCGACCGAGCGGATCGCCAGCGCGAAGGGGTTCCGGGTCCTCGAGACCCGCCGGGCCTGACCTCGGGCTCCTAGAGTGGCGCCATGCCGACCGAGTTCACCGTGCGCGGGTCGCACTCCGCGTTCCAGCCGCCCGAGCGCGGCACCGCGCAGGTCACGCTGTCCTTCCAGGGCCCGGCCCCGCAGCCGGTCTACGAGCGCGTCGCCGGGGACCTCGAGGCCGTGAAGGCGTCGGTCCAGGAGCTCCACGACCCGGCGAGCGGCCCGGTCACCTGGTGGGCGACGCAGCAGGTCCGCACGTGGGCGGAGCGCCCGTGGAACCAGGACGGCCGGCAGTTGCCGCTCGTGCACCACGCCAGCGTCGGCGTGCAGGTGAAGTTCCGCGACTTCGCGCGGCTGAGCTCCTGGGTGGGCCGGCTCGTCGAGGCCGCGGAGGGCTTCCGGCTCGACGGTGTCGTCTGGTCGCTCACCGAGGCACACCGCCTCGAGCTCGAGCGCACCGTGCGCAGCCGGGCCGTGCAGGACGCCGTCCGCCGCGCCCAGGAGTACGCCGACGCGCTCGGTCTCGGCCCGGTCCGGCCGGTCGCCGTGGCCGACGCCGGCATGCTCGGGCCGGGGCTCTCGCCGATGGGCGGGGATGGCGGCGCCTACCTGCGGATGGCGGCCAAGGACACGGGCGGCGGTGGGACCGAGCTGGAGCTCTCGCCCGAGGACATCGAGGTCTCCGCGGAGGTCGACGCGCGCTTCGTCGCCTGAGCACGCGCGGCGGTCCGCTCAGGAGGTGACCGACGCCCGGGCGAGGACCTCGGCGGCGGGGCCGGTCGCCGGGACCCGGCCCCACAGCGCCAGCAGCAGCCGGGTCGCGGGCGCGGCCAGCTCGACGGGCTCCCCGGCCGCGTCGGGCGCGAGCACCAGCGACCGGTCGAGGTCGGTCGCGACGAGCCGCACCGGCGCCGTCAGCGGCTCGCTGCGTCCCAGCCGCACCTGGCGCGGGTAGAACAGGGTGGCGACCTCGTCGACGCCGTCCCAGGCGAGCTCGGGGGCCGGCCGCCAGGAGTCGGTGCGGCCGACGGCGGCCAGGGCGTCGTACAGATGCATGGTGACCTCGTGGACCTGCCGGCGTCGCCAGAAGCCGGCCCTCGTCTCGGGGCCGAAGGCCCAGGCCGGGGCGTCGGGGGAGGTGCGGCGCAGGACGTCGACGAGGTGGGCCGCGGCGGCGCGGTAGCCCGCGACCAGCGGCTCCCGCTCATGGCCCGGCGCGGGAGTGTCGCCGTCGGGGTTGCCGTCGGTGACCGCGTGCGCGGCCCACGCGTGCACCCACCGGGTGTGCTCGCCCAGGTCGGCGAGGGTCCAGCCGGGACACGTCGGCACCGGCGCGGCGAGGTCGCCGGTGGTCAGGACCTCCGCGAAGCGTCCGGTCGTGTCCTCCAGCAGGTCGATCCACTCCATGGCGCGATCTTCGCAGGCGCGTCCCGCGGCAGGATGCTGGACAGATGGATACGGCGTATGCATACTCCGTACTCATGTCGATCAAACACGGCCTCCTGGCGCTGCTGGCGCCGGGGCCGAAGTACGGCTACCAGCTCAAGGCCGAGTTCGAGGCGGCGACCGGGTCGGCCTGGCCGCTGAACATCGGGCAGGTCTACTCCACCCTGCAGCGGCTGGAGAAGGGCGGTCAGATCGAGGCCGACGGCGTGCCGGACGACGACGGCCGCGTGGTCTACGCCCTCACCCCGGCGGGCCGCGCGGAGCTGACCGGCTGGTTCGGCTCGCCCATCGCGCAGGAGTCGCGGCCCCGTGACGAGCTCGCCATCAAGCTGGCGATGGCCGTCAGCACGCCCGGGATCGACGCCCGCGCGGTGGTCCAGGCCCAGCGCCACCAGGCGATGAGCTCGCTGCAGTCCCTCACCCGGCTCAAGGCCACCGTTCCCGACGAGGACCTGGCCCGGGTGATGGTGATCGACTCGCTCATCTTCGCCGTCGAGGCCGAGGTGAGCTGGCTCGACCGCTGCGAGTCCCGGCTCCGCAAGGCACGCCCCGTCCAGACCCCCGAGAAGGAGGCCGTCCAGTGACCGCCAACCCCGTTCTGGAACTTCGCAGCGCCGGCAAGGTGTACGGCGTCGGCGCGACGCTGGTGACCGCCCTGCACGGTGCCACCCTGAGCGTCGCCCCGGGCGAGCTGGTCGCCGTGCGGGGTGCCTCCGGCTCCGGCAAGAGCACGCTGCTCCACCTCGCCGGCGGACTGGACGCGCCCAGCAGCGGTGACGTTCTCGTCGAGGGCGAGTCCCTGTCCGCGCTGACGCGCAAGGAGCTGGCCCGGCTGCGCCGCCGCTCGATCGGCTACGTGTTCCAGGACCTCAACCTGGTGCCGTCGCTGACCGCGGCGGAGAACATCGCCCTGCCCCGCGAGCTCGACGGGATCCGCTCCGCCGCCGCGCGCACGGAGGCGCTCGCCGCGCTCGACGAGATCGGGCTGCGCGAGGTCGCCGACCGCTTCCCGGACGAGATGTCGGGCGGCCAGCAGCAGCGGGTCGCGATCGCGCGGGCGCTGGTCGGCCCGCGGCGCCTGGTGCTCGCCGACGAGCCCACCGGCGCCCTCGACAGCGAGACCGGCGAGGGCGTGCTTCGCATGCTGCGCGCCCGCTGCAACGCCGGTGCGGCGTGCCTGCTGGTGACGCACGAGCCGCGACACTCGGCCTGGGCCGACCGCGTCGTCTTCATCAGCGACGGCGCGATCGTCGACGAGACCACCGCCGCCGCTCCCGTCGCCGTCGACCTGGGGGCGCTGACATGAGCGTGTGGCGCCCCGCGCAGCGGATGGCCCGCCGGTCGATCCGCCGCAACCTGGCCCGCTCGGTCCTGATCGCGCTGCTCGTCGGGCTGCCGGTGGCGGTGGCCACGGTGGGCGACGTGCTCTACCGGTCGACCGAGTCGCCCGAGCGCGACGCCTACCTGGCCCTCGGCAGTGCGGACGCCAAGGTCGTGGTGACGGACCTGGCCGAGCTCCGGGACTTCCGGCTGACGGCCGAGTGGGAGGGCTTCTACTACCGGGAGGGTGCCGAGAAGCGCGACCCGGAGGCGGTCGACGTCGCCGGCCTGCTGCCCGGCGGCACCAGGATCGAGGAGGTCGACGAGGACGGGTCGGGGTCCGGACTCCTCCTCACGACGGAGGGCGGCTCGACCTACCAGGAGATGCCGCTGCAGTTCGCGACCATGCCGTCGCGGTTCCGGCCCGACGGGCTCCAGCTGCGCGAGGGCAGGTACCCCGAGGCCGGCGAGGTCGTCATCACGGCGTCGGCGGCCGAGCGCCTCGAGGTCGCGGCGGGCGACACCGTCACCGACGACCTCACCGGAACCCGCCTGCCCGTCAGCGGGATCGTCCGCGACGAGCAGTGCTGGCAGTGCGACGCCGCCTACGCCCAGCCGGGGCAGACGCTGCTCCCGACCGGCCCGGAGGCCGGGGGCTACGGCTGGGAGCCGAGCCGCCCGACGTACCTCGTCGACCTGCCGCCCGGCATCGACGCTCACGGCCTGGCCTTCGCCCTCGCCGAGCACGGCGTGGCGCTCTATCCGCGCGACACCTACCTGCACCCGGACCGGTACGCGGTCATGCAGAACCCGCCCCTCTCGGCCGACGAGCTGCGCGGTGCCGCGTTGACGACGTTGATCGTCGGGCTGGGCCTGCTCGAGGTGATCCTGCTCGCCGGCGCCGCCTTCGCGGTCGGAGCCCGCAAGCAGGTCCGGGACATGGGCCTGATCAGCGCGGGCGGTGCCTCGCCCCGCCAGCTGCGCGCGGTGCTCCTGCTCCAGGGCGCCACTCTCGGCGTCCTCGGCACGGCGGGCGGCCTCGTCACCGGTCTCGTCGTGGCCCGGCTGGGCTGGCCGCTGTGGGAGTGGCTCAACGGCTCGGTGCTGCCGGTCTACCGGCTCGGACCCGAGGTCCTCATCGCGGTGGTCGTCGGGGTGCTCTCGGGGGTGCTGGCGGCGCTCGTCCCGGCCGTCGGCGCGGCGCGCCAGCAGCCGTTGGACGCCCTGTCCGGCCGCTTCCGGATCTCCGGGGCGCGGTCGCGACGAGCCGGTCTCCTCGGCGTCGCGGGCATCGTCGCCGGCGCGCTGCTGGCGTTGGTCGGCAGCGCGCAGATGGCCGACGACTTCGACGCCTACACCGAGGCGCTGGCCCTGGCCAAGCAGACCGGGAGCTATCTGTCGGCGCCGAGCCCGACCGTCCCGATCGCGCTCGTGCTGCTGGGTGCCGTCCTCGCGGTCGCCGGGCTGGTCGTGGCGATGCCCGTGCTGATCGGGGCGCTCGGCCGGCTCGGCACCCGGCTGCCGCTGTCCGGCCGGATCGCCGTCCGTGACGCGGACCGGCACCGTCACCGCACCGGCCCGGCGGCGAGCGCGATCATGCTCGCCGTCGCCGGCTCCGTCGTCGCGGCCTTCGCGATCGCCGGCACCGCGCGGGCGGAGGAGGCGTCCTGGATCCCGGACCTGCCTCCCGGGATGATGCAGGTCCACCCGTCCTACGTCGTCGGTCCCGAGGAGCAGGCGGCGGCCACCGAGGAGGCGGCCCGACGGGCCGCCGAGGCGCTTCCCGACGGGCGGGTCGTGCCGGCCGCCGAGCTCGGCTACGCGACGTCCGCGGCCCGGCAGGAGCTGGGCGGTGCCCCCGTCGAGCAGCTCTGGTTCAACGCCGGCGTCGGCTGCCCGTCCAGCTGCGTCAGCGTCGGTGTCAGCGGGAGCGCGGCGATCGCCGACCCGGCGCTCACCCGAGCCCTCCTCGGCCGGGACCTCACCGCCGCGGAGACGGCCGCGTTGGCCGGCGGCGAGGTGCTCGCCCTCACGCCGGGCCTGATCGGCGGCGACGGCACGGTCACGGCCGACCTCGAGGGCCGGGCCCAGGACGGTGGCGACGGCGTCGTCCAGGAGGGCGACATCCCGTCGCTGACGCTGCCCGCCCGGGCCGTCGAGACGGAGACCACCTACGCCGCGATGCCGACGGTGCTGATGAGCGCCGAGACCGCCGAGCGGCACGGCCTGGTCGTGTCGTCGGCGACGAGGTACGTCGTCTACGACGCGGGGGCCACCCGCGCCGAGGTCCGCGCGGGGCTGCGGGCGGCGACGGCCGAGCGCCGGGCCGGAGCCTCCGTGGCCCACCCCTACCGATCGGAGAGCGGGCTCGCCCTCCTCGTCGTGGGCGGCGTGGCCGCGCTCGTCACGCTGATCGGCGTCGCGATCGCGGTCGCGCTCTCGGCGGCCGAGGGCCGTCGCGAGCTGGCGACCCTGTCCGCGGTGGGAGCCGATCCCGCCGTACGACGCCGGCTGGCCGGTGCGCAGGCCCTGGTGATCTCGGGAGCCGGCGCGCTGGTCGGCGTGGCGCTGGGGACCTTCGTGTCCTACGCCCTGCGGGCGACCTTCGGGGCACCGTCGTTCACGGTGCCGTGGGCGAACCTCGCCGGGGTGGCGCTCGGGACTCCCTTGCTGGCGGCGCTGGTCACGGCGGCGTGCACGCGGTCCCGGGTGCCGATGCTGGAGCGGCGGGCGTGACGCCCGGTTAATCGGGTCGCAGCCGGCGACCTCTTCGCGGACAATCGTCCCTCGTGGGTCATGTGGAGGTCTCCGGGGTCCGGTACGAGCTGCCCGACGGACGGGTGCTGCTCGACGATGTGTCGTTCCGGGTGGGCGAGGGGGCGAAGGTCGCGCTGGTCGGCGCCAACGGCGCCGGCAAGACCACCCTGTTCCGGATCATCACCGGCGACCTGCTCCCGCACGCCGGCGCGGTGACCCGCTCCGGCGGGCTCGGCGTGATGCGGCAGATGGTCGACCGCGGGGTGGCGACCGGCGACGCGGCGCCGACGGTCGCCGACCTCCTGCTGGGGCTCGCGCCCGAGCGGGTGCGCGCCGCCGCGGGCGAGGTCGACCGCCTCGAGCTCGCGCTGATGGACACCGACGACGAGGCGACCCAGCTCGCCTACGCCCACGCCCTCGCGGAGTACGCCGACGCCGGCGGCTACGACGTCGAGGTGGTCTGGGACGTGTGCACCGTCAAGGCGCTGGGCGTGGCCTACGATCGGGCGAAGTACCGCGAGCTGCGGACCCTGTCCGGCGGCGAGCAGAAGCGGCTGGTGCTGGAATACCTGCTCGCCGGGCCGGAGGAGGTGCTCCTGCTCGACGAGCCCGACAACTTCCTCGACGTGCCCGGCAAGATCTGGCTCGAGCGGCGCATCGCGGAGTCCGAGAAGACGATCCTGTTCATCAGCCACGACCGCGAGCTGCTCGCCAACGCCGCGACCCACGTGGTGACCGTCGAGCTCGGCGCCGGCGGCGGGGGGAACAGCACGTGGACGCACCCGGGCGGCTTCGCGTCCTACCACGAGGCCCGCAAGGACCGCTTCGCCCGCTTCGCCGAGCTGCGCCGCCGCTGGGACGAGGAGCACGCGAAGCTCAAGGCGCTGGTGCTGATGTACAAGCAGAAGGCTGCCTACAACGACGGCCTGGCCTCGCAGTACAAGGCCGCCCAGACCCGGCTGCGCAAGTTCGAGGAGGCGGGACCGCCGACCGAGCAGCCGCGCGAGCAGCAGGTCAGCATGCGGCTGTCCGGCGCCCGCACCGGCAAGCGCGCCGTCGTGTGCGAGGACCTCGAGCTGTCCGGTCTGATGAAGCCCTTCGACCTCGAGGTCTGGTACGGCGACCGGCTGGCCGTGCTCGGCTCCAACGGATCCGGCAAGTCCCACTTCCTGCGCCTGCTCGCGGCCGGCGGCAGCGATCCCGACGTCGAGCACCGTCCCGTGGGCGACGTACCGATCGCGCCCGTCGCCCACACCGGCCGGGCCCGGCTCGGGGCGCGGGTGCGGCCCGGATGGTTCGTGCAGACCCACGAGCACCCCGAGCTGGCCGGTCGGACGCTGTTGGAGATCCTGCACCGCGGCGACGGGACACCGTCGGGCCGGCAGGGCATGGGACGCGAGGCGGCGAGCCGGGTGCTCGACCGCTACGAGCTGGCGGGCAGCGCCGAGCAGTCGTTCGACTCGCTCTCGGGCGGCCAGCAGGCGCGCTTCCAGATCCTGCTGCTCGAGCTCTCCGGGGCGACCCTGCTGCTCCTCGACGAGCCCACCGACAACCTCGACGTGCAGTCGGCCGAGGCGCTGGAGGAGGGGCTCGAGGCGTTCGACGGGACCGTCGTCGCGGTGACCCACGACCGCTGGTTCGCCCGCGGCTTCGATCGGTTCTGCGTGTTCGGTGCCGACGGGACGGTCTACGAGTCCGACGGGCCGGTCTGGGACGAGGGAAGGGTGGCGCGGGCCCGATGAGCGAGCTGGAGCTGGTCCGGATCGGACCGGACGACGGTGCGGCCATCGCGGCGTGGGCCGACGTCGTGGCGACCTCGCTGCGCCACGAGCTCGGCGAGCATGCGACGCCGTGGGCGGCCGCGGAGCTCGCGGTCGTCGTCCGCGAGCCGGACACGCTGCGCCGCGACACCTTCCTCCTCGGTCTCCTCGGCGCAGAGCCGGTCGCCGCGGGCTGGCTGGCGATGCGGCTGCTGGACAACCTCGACGGCGCGCAGCTCGACGTCCACGTGCTGCCCCGACACCGTCGCCGCGGCTTCGGGGGGCGGCTCCTCGACCGCCTCGAGGAGCTGGCGGCGGCCGCCGGGCGGACCCGCCTCGACGCGCGGGCGCAGTGGCCCTACGACGGTCCGTCCGACGGCGCCGGCACGGCGGGGATCGGGTTCGCGGCGCGCCGCGGCTACGGCTTCGGGATCGGCGAGGTGCAGCGCGAGCTGCCGCTCCCCGCTCCCGACGGCCGGCTCGCCGCCCTGGCGGCCCAGACCGCACCGCATCACGCGTCGTACCGGATCGTGTCCTGGTCGGGGTCGGTCCCCGACGACCTCGTCGCCGGCTGGCTCGCCGTGTCGAGCACGCTGCTGACGGAGGCGCCGGCGGGGGAGGTGCAGCGCGAGGACGAGACCGCCGACGTCGCTGCCTTCCGCACCGCCGAGGTGCTGCAGGCGCGCCAGGGACGCACGCCGTGGCACTCGGTCGCGCTCGACGCGTCCGGGGAGGTCGTCGCCTACACCCAGCTGATGGTTCCCGAGCACGATCCCCGGTTCGTCCACCAGTGGGGCACCCTGGTGCGGCGCGATCACCGCGGGCATCGGCTCGGGCTGGCCCTGAAGGTCGCCAACCTCCGGGCGCTGCAGCGCGACCTCGACACCGCGGGCCGGCGGGTCGTGACGTGGAACGCCGAGGTCAACGGACCCATGATCGCCGTCAACGAGGCGATGGGCTTCGTGGCGACGGCGCGCTCGGCGGACCTGCAGCGGATCGTGACCGCGCCGGGTTAATCGCTTGGCTCCGGGCCGGCGGGATGCGACGGTGGAGGAAGCACCCGTTGCGAGGAAGGACACCCCATGGCTGCCGACGGCGCGAACGACGATCTCAAGGCCAAGATGCGCGAGGCCCTCGACCGCAAGAACCGCAAGGAACACGGGGTCCACGAGGACGGACCGATGAAGGAGAAGGCGCACGGCTCCGAGGTCGTCGGCGGAGCTCCGAAGATGCACCGGCGCAAGGCCGGGGGCGGCGGCTCCTGAGTCCGCGCACATGGTCGAGGGGGCGGTCTCCCGTCGGAGGCCGCCCCCTCGCGTTCGGGGTGGGTGGTGGGGCCGGTCAGCCGTCCGAGCCGAGTTCGAGCTCGGTGGTGCGCTCCTTGTCGCCGCGCAGGTAGGTCACCTTCACGGTGTCGCCCGGTCGGTAGGAGCGCACGGTCGCGATGAGCGCCTCCGATCCCTCGATCCGGCGGTCGTCGATGGCTGTGATGATGTCGTCCTGCTCGAGTCCGGCGTCGGCCGCGGCCGACCCCTCCTCGATGCCGGCGATCCGGGCGCCGCTGAGGGTCGTGTCGCTGGACCCCGCCGCGCCGGCCACGTCGGACACCTGGATGCCCAGTCGGGCATGGGTCGGCGTCTCTCCGGCCCGGAGCTGGTCGATGATCGGCAGCACCTCGTCGATCGGGATCGCGAAGCCGAGGCCGATCGAGCCCGACTCGGCGCCCTGACCCGAGGACGTCGAGCGGATCGAGGCGTTGATGCCCACCAGCTGACCGTCCATGTTGACCAGCGGGCCGCCGCTGTTGCCGGGGTTGATCGCGGCGTCGGTCTGGATGGCCGGATAGGCCGTCGCGTTGCCCTGGGCGTCGCGGGCGACCTCGACCGGGCGGTCGAGCGCGCTGACGATGCCGCTCGTGACGGTCGCGTCGAGGCCGAACGGCGACCCGATCGCGACGACCTGCTCGCCCACGTCGAGGTTGCTCGACTTGCCGATCGTGATCGGCTTCAGGTCGTCGACCCCGTCGACCTTGACCAGGGCGGTGTCGGTGAGCGGGTCGGTGCCGACCACGGTCGCCCGGACCTTCGTGCCGTCGTTGAACGACACGGTCACCTCGGCCTGGTCGGCGGGGATCTCGCCGCCGAGCGTGATGACGTGGTCGTTGGTCAGGATCAGGCCGTCGCCGTCGAGGACGACCCCTGATCCGCTGCCCGCGCCGCCGGCGCCCCGGACGTCGAGCGCCACCACGGACGGCAGGACCGCCGACGCCACCGACTCCACGCTCCCGGACACCGCGGGACGGTTGCCGTTGTCGACCACCGGCAGCGACGTCGTGCCGCTGGTGCCGCTGCTGCCGTCACCGGCCGCGGCGTCGTACAGCGCCGCCCCGCCGATCCCCGCCCCGCCCCCGACCAGCAGGGCCCCGGTGAGGACCGCCACCGCGAACCCGGACCGCCGCGGTCGCCGGGGCGGCGGCGACCACTCCGGGGACGCGGGCGGCGGGAAGGCCGGCGGGTGGGACGGAGGGAGGGACGACGCCGGCTGGGCCGGCGTGATCGGCGGCAGGGACTGGGTCATGCCTCCACTGTGCGAGTCGTCCCTGTGACCCGGCTGAGGACGGCGTGAGGAGTTCCTCTGAGAGCGCGACCCGCTCGGACCCGCTCGGACCCGCTCAGACCTGCCGGGCCTGCTCGTCCCAGTAGGGCCGGCGCAGCTCCCGCTTGAGGATCTTGCCGGTCGGGTTGCGGGGGAGCGCCTCGAGGATGTCGACGGACTTGGGCGCCTTGAAGTGCGCGAGCCGCTCGCGGGTCCACTCGATGAGCTCGACCTCGCTGGCGTCGGAGCCCTCCTTGAGCGCCACGACCGCCTTGACCGACTCCCCCCAGGTCGGGTCGGGGACGCCGATCACGGCGACCTCGAGCACGCCGGGGTGCTCGGAGAGGACCCGCTCGACCTCGGGGGAGTAGACGTTCTCGCCGCCGGTGATGATCATGTCCTTGAGCCGGTCGGAGACGAAGACGTAGCCCTCGGCGTCGACGTGGCCCATGTCGCCGGTGCGGAACCAGCCGTCGTCGGTGATCACCTCGGCGGTGGCCTCGGGCTTGTTCAGGAAGCCCTTCATCAGCTGCGGCGTCCGCAGCCAGATCTCGCCGTGCTCGCCGACCCCGACGTCGGACAGGGTCGCCGGGTCGACGATCCGGACCTCGCACTCCGGCAGCGGCTTGCCGGCCGAGAGCAGTCGTTCGGGGTGGCCGTCCGCCTCGGCGGTGCGGTGGTCCTCGGGCATCAGGTGGGTCGCCACGCCGGCGACCTCGGTGAGTCCGTAGACCTGGATGAAGTCGGTGTCGGGCCAGGCCTCCATCGCGGCGCGCAGCAGCGGTGGCGGCATCGGCGCGGCGCCGTAGGTGTAGGTCTTGAGCAGGCCGAACAGCTTGATCGCGTCCGGTCCCGCCTGCAGCACCTGTGCCAGCACGGCCGGCACGAGGAAGGTCCGGTTGGCGCCGGCCATGATCGCGCCGGCGAGGGACGCCGCGTCGGGCTCGCGGGTCATCACGCTGGGGATGCCGTCGTGGATGCCGAACAGGACGTAGGACGACCCGCCGACGTGGAACAGCGGCATGGCCACCATCGACTTGTCGCCGGGCTCGAACGCCCAGCCGTCGTGGGCGTTGATCGTGTGCCGGACCATGTTGCGGTGGGTGAGCATGACGCCCTTGGGCCGGCCGGTCGTGCCGGAGGAGTACATGACCAGGCACACGTCGTCCTCGAGGACGTCGGGGCCGTCGTCGCAGGGAGTGGCCCCGGCGAGGAACTGCTCGTACTCGTCGTCCGCTGCCCCCTCCGGGGTGACCTCGATGATCCGCTGCACGTTCGGCAGCCGGTCGCGGATCGCCTCGATGGTCGGCATCAGCTCACGGCCGACGAAGAGCACCTTGGCGCCGGAGTCGTTGACGGCGTAGTCGATCTCGTCGCCGGCCGAGCGCCAGTTGATGATCGCGTTGGCGGCGCCGATCGAGCCCGCGGCGAGGCTGATCTCCACGCAGGCCGGGTGGTTCTTGTCGAGGAAGGACACGACGTCGCCGCGGGCGATGCCGAGGTCGCGCAGACCGCCGGCGGCACGGTGGACCCGGTCGTGCCACTCCTTCCACGTCCACGTGCGGCCGAGGTAGGTCATCGCCTCGGCGTCGGGGGTGGCCTCCGCCCAGTAGTTGAGCCGGTCCTCGACGTACGTCGGCTCGGGCGGCGTGGCCGGCGGCCACGCGCGGGCAGCAGCAGGGGCAGGGGACTCGGACTCCGTCGTCGCGCTCACGCGTGAGATTGTGGCTCAGATCACAAAACGGCACAACGGACCGCGCATCGGCCGGCCACCCTCCGTTCACCTGCACCGACCAGGATCGAGAGGTGAATCCCCTGCTCCGCGGTGCCGAGGCGCCGGCGCCGCGCACGCTCGTCGACGTGTTCCGTCGCACGGCCGCGGACCACCCGGACGCGATGGCGCTCGACAGCGGCAACGACACGGTGACCTACGCCGAGTTCGCCGAGGCGGCCGAGGCGGTCGCCGTCGACCTCGCAGCGCTGGGCGTCGGGCCGGGGGACAGGGTCGGGGTGCGCCTGCCGTCGGGGACCACCGACCTGTACGTCGCGATCATGGGCATCCTGTTCGCCGGCGCGGCCTACGTCCCGGTCGACGCCGACGACCCGGAGGAGCGCGCCCGGCTGGTCTTCGGGACGGCGGACGTCGCCGCGGTCGTCGGCGCGGGCCTGGTCATCGAGACCCGCCGCGACGGGGCGCCGCGAGCGCGCCGCGACCCCGGTCTCGGCGACGACGCGTGGGTGATCTTCACGTCCGGCTCGACCGGGACCCCCAAGGGGGTCGCGGTCACGCACCGCAACGCGGCGGCGTTCGTCGATGCCGAGGCGGGGATGTTCCTGCAGGACGTGCCGCTCGGCCCGGACGACCGGGTGATGGCGGGCCTCAGTGTCGCCTTCGACGCGAGCTGCGAGGAGATGTGGCTGGCCTGGCGGTACGGCGCCTGCCTGGTCCCGGCGCCCCGCGCGCTCGTGCGCAGCGGGGTGGACGTCGGCCCCTGGCTCACCGCCAACGCCATCACCGTGGTCTCCACGGTCCCGACCCTGGCCAGCCTGTGGCCCGACGACGCGCTGGAGCGGGTCCGGCTGCTCATCCTCGGCGGCGAGGCGCTGCCGCCGGAGCTCGCCGTCCGGCTGGTCCGCCCGGGGCGCGAGGTCTGGAACACCTACGGGCCCACCGAGGCCACCGTCGTCGCGTGCGGCGCCCTCGTCGACGCCGACGGGCCGGTCCGGATCGGCCTGCCGCTGGCCGGGTGGGACCTGGTCGTCGTGGACCCCGCCACGGGGGAGCCGGTCGCCGAGGGGGAGCGGGGCGAGCTGATCATCGGCGGCGTCGGCCTGGCCCGCTACCTCGACCCGGCCAAGGACGCCGAGAAGTACGCACCCATGCCGACCCTGGGCTGGGACCGCGCCTACCGCAGCGGCGACATCGTCGTCAACGACCCCGCCGGCCTGCTCTTCGCCGGCCGCGCCGACGACCAGGTCAAGGTCGGCGGCCGCCGGATCGAGCTCGGCGAGATCGACTCCGCGCTGCTCGCGCTGCCGGGCGTGAGCGCCGCCGCCGCGGCGGTGCGACGCACGAGCACGGGCAACCAGCTCCTGGTCGGCTACGTCACCGCCACCGCCGAGTACGACCCCGCCGCCGCGACCGCGCATTTGCGGGCCACCATGCCGGCCGCCCTGGTTCCCCGGCTCGCCGTCGTCGACGACATTCCGACCCGGACCTCCGGCAAGGTCGACCGCGACGCGCTTCCGTGGCCGCTGGCCGCCGCCGACCCTGCCGACGCGGGCCTGCACGGCACCGCGGCGCGGATCGCCGAGGTCTGGCGGCAGGTGATCGGAGCGGCGCCGGACGGCCCGGAGTCCGACTTCTTCGACCTGGGCGGCGGCAGCCTGACCGCCGCCCAGGTGGTCACCCTGCTGCGTGCCGACCACCCCGAGCTGACCGTCGCCGACCTCTACGAGCACCCGACCGTCGCCGCCCTGACCGGCCTCCTCGACTCGTTGGAGCCGACCGCCCTGGCCGAGCACAGCCGCCGGGTGAAGCCGATCCCGCGCAAGACCCAGCTCGGCCAGGTCCTCGCCGTCCCCCTGCTGCGGGCGCTGGCGGCGCCGCGCTGGATCGCGGCGATCCTGACCGCGGCGCGGCTCGGGCACGACCTGCTCGACGTCGCCTGGCTGCCGGCCGTCCCGTGGTGGGTGCTGGTGCCGCTGCTCGCCGTCTTCGTGAGCCCGCCCGGGCGCATGCTCGTCGCCGCCACGCTGGTCCGGGCCGTGCTCGGGGGCGTCCGGCCCGGCTCCCACCCGCGCGGCGGCAAGGTGCACCTGCGCATCTGGACGGCCGAGCGGATCGCCGACGAGCTGGGCGCGACCCGGTTGGCCGGCGCGCCCTACATCGCCTGGTACGCCCGCCTGCTCGGCGCCAAGGTCGCCCGGGGCGCCGACCTGCACTCGCTGCCCCCGGTCACCGGTCAGCTGACCGTGGGCAAGGGGGCATCGATCGAGCCCGAGGTGGACCTGACCGGCTACTGGATCGATGGCGACACCCTCCACATCGGCGGGATCCGGGTCGGCCGCCGGGCCCGCGTCGGCACCCGGTCGATGCTCTGCCCCGGCGCGGTGGTGGGCGACGACGCCGAGGTCGCGCCGGGCTCGGCCGTCTTCGACACGGTCCCCGTCGGCGAGTTCTGGTCCGGCGCTCCCGCGGTGCGGATGAGCGCCGCGGCCCGCGGTCCCTGGGCGGAGCGACCGCCGGCCTCGCGCCGCTCGCTGCGCCGCTGGGCCCTGGCGTACGCCGCCGCGGCCGGCCTCCTGTCCTGCCTGCCCGCGATCACGGTGCTGGTCGTGGTGGTGCCGGTGCTGCTGCTGGCCGACGTCGCCGCCACCACGGGCGCCGCTGACGCCGCCGCGGCCCTCGCGCCGTGGCTGGTGCCGGGCGTCCTGGCGGGCTTCGTCGTGCTGGCGGGTCTGGTCCTCGGCGCCGTCCGGCTCCTCGCGCGCGGCGTGACGGCCGGCGCCCACCCGCTGCAGAGCGGCCCGGCGCTGTGCGTGTGGGCGACGATCCGCGTGCTCGACGAGGCGCGGACCTGGCTGTTCCCGCTCTACAGCTCGCAGCTGACGCCCGGGTGGCTGCGCCTGCTCGGGGCGCGGGTCGGCAAGGACGTCGAGGCCTCCACGGCGCTGATGATCCCCTCGCTGGTGAGCGTGAGCGACCAGGCCTTCCTGGCCGACGACACCCTGATCGGCGGCTACGAGCTCGGCGGCGGCTGGCTGCGTGCCGAACGGGTCAAGGTCGGCAAGCGCGCGTTCGTCGGCAACTCCGCGATGGCCGCGCCGGGCCGCAAGGTGCCGAAGCGCTCGCTCGTCGCGGTCCTCTCCGCGGCCCCGGCCCGCGGCACGGTCAAGGCCGGCGGCTCGTGGCTCGGCAGTCCGCCGGCTCCGCTGCGGCGCGCGGCCCAGGGCTCGGCCGACGAGCGGACCTACGCCCCACCGACCCGGCTCAAGGTCGCCCGCGCCTGCTGGGAGGTGGCCCGGCTGCTCCCGCTCACGCTGGCGGCCGGTCTCCACCTCGCGGTCGTGCTGGGCACCCTCGCCGTGTGGGAGCGGCACGGCACCCCGGCCGGCGTGCTCGCCGTACCCGTCCTGCTGTGGCTGGCCGGCCTGCTCGCCGCCCTCGTCGCCGTGCTCGCGAAGTGGCTGCTGGTGGGCCGGGTCCGCGCCGGCTCCCACCCGCTGTGGAGCTCCTTCGTGTGGCGCAACGAGCTCGCCGACACCTTCGTCGAGGTGGTCGCGGCGCCGTGGTTCGCGGGCCTCGCGACCGGCTCGCCGCTCATCGCGGTCTGGTTCCGCGCGATGGGCGCGACGGTCGGCCGCGGCGTGTGGTGCGAGTCGTACTGGCTGCCGGAGCCCGACCTCGTCGAGCTCGGCGACGGCGCCACCGTCAACCAGGGCAGCGTCGTGCAGACCCACCTCTTCCACGACCGCCTGCTCGCGACCGACACCGTGCGCCTGCACCGGGGCGCCACCGTCGGCCCGAACTCGGTGGTGCTGCCGGCCGCGTCGTTGGGCCGGCACGCTACGGTCGGCCCGGTGTCGTTGGTGATGAGGGGGGAGTCCGTGCCGGACAAGACGCGTTGGATCGGCAATCCCGTCGGTCCGTGGGCCGACTGAGGTCCGCCCGTGCCGCAGCTGCCCACCGCCGACCCGTACCTGCCCGGCCACGGCGACCCGTCGTACGCCGTGCTCCACTACGATCTCGACCTCGGCTACGTCCCCGACGGCAACCGGCTCACCGGGACCGCGGTCCTCGACCTCCTCGTCCGCGAGCCGACGTCGCGCCTGGTGCTCGACCTCGCCCACCTGCGCGCCACCAAGATGCGCCTCGACGGAGCGGGCATCAGGAAGTGGTCGGCCCGTGACCACCGGCTGGTGCTCCAGCTCGACCGCGACGTCGCCGCGGGGGCCGAGCTGCAGCTGACCGTCGTCTACGGCGGCTCCCCGAGGCCGCTCGTCGACCGGCGCCACGGCGACGCCGGGTGGGAGGAGCTCGAGGACGGCGTCATCGTCGCCGCCCAGCCGCACGGCGCTCCCACCTGGTTCCCCTGCAACGACCGGCCCGACGACAAGGCGACCTACCGGGTCACCGTGACCGCGCCCGCCGGCTACACCGCCGTCGCCAACGGCGACCTCGTCGCCCACCACCGCCGGGCGAGCGTGGAGAGCCGGACCTGGGTGATGGACCGGCCGATGGCGACCTACCTCGCCACCGTCCAGATCGGCCGCTACACCACCACCGAGCACGACCCCCGCACCCGCACCATCGGGCCGCCGGACCTCGACCTGGCCGGCTCCTTCGACCAGCAGCCCGCGATGCTCGCGTTCTTCGAGCGGATCTTCGGGCCGTACCCCTTCGACGCCTACGCGGCCGTCGTCACCGACGACGACCTCGAGATCCCGCTCGAGAGCCAGAGCCTGTCGACCTTCGGCCGCAACTTCTGCTCGACCGACTGGTCGCGGGTGCGGCTGATCGCCCACGAGCTCGCGCACCAGTGGTACGGCAACGCCGTGACGCTGCGCCACTGGAGGGACATCTGGCTGCACGAGGGCTTCGCCTGCTACGCCGAGTGGCTGTGGTCGGAGGAGAGCGGCGGTCCGCGCAGCTGCGACGCGTGGGCGCGCCACCACCACGAGCGGCTCGCCGGCCTCGACCAGGACCTGCTCCTCGCCGACCCCGGCCCCGAGCTGATGTTCGACGACCGCGTCTACAAGCGCGGCGCGCTGGCGCTGCACGCGCTGCGGATCTGCGTCGGCGACGAGGCGTTCTTCGACGTGCTGCGCGGCTGGGCGGCCTCGCGTGCGGGGGAGTCGGTCACCACCGAGGACTTCCTCGCGTTCGCCTCGGAGCGCACCGGCGTCGACGTCGCCGCGTTGCTGCGGCCGTGGCTGTACGACGCCGCGCTGCCGGCCCTTCCGCGGGGCTGACGCGACCGGTTGCGCCATCGAGGCGCCGGTCGACGTCGACGCCCTGCTCGCCTGAGCAGGCTGAGCGGCGACTCAGCGGGGGAGCAGCCCGAGGGTCGTCAGCTCGGCGCGCAGCGCCGGGGCGTCGGTGAACACGAGGCCCGTCATCCCGACCGCTCGGGCCGCCTCGACGTTGCCCGCCTTGTCGTCGACGAACACCAGCTGCTCGGGCGCCAGGCCGGAGCGCTCGGCGGCGAGGCGGAAGATGCGCGGGTCGGGCTTCGCGATCCGCTCCGTGCCGGACACGACGACGTGGTCGAGCAGGTCGAGGAGGTCGAAGCGTCCGGCCGCGTGGTCGTGGTAGAGCTCGTGGGACCAGTTGGTCAGGCCGCACTGGGGCACGCCCGCGGCGTGCAGGTCGCGCACGACCGCCACCGACGCGGGGAGCTCGCTGAGCGCGGCGGCGAAGTGCCGGTGGTAGGCGTGACCGTGCGCCGACCACTGGGGATGGAGGCGATCGAGCTCGGCCAGCGCGTCCGCCCAGGGACGCCCGGCGTCGCAGGCGTGGTTCCAGGCGCCGAAGTCGAACTCGGCCAGGAACCGGTGGGCCTCGGCCTCGCCGACGCCCGCGGCGACCGCGACGACGGGCTGCCAGTCGATGAGGACGTTGCCGAGATCCCACACGACCCCTGCCACAGCCGGGGCAGGGGTCGTGTCGGAGGCAGCAGGAGACGGGGGCAAGCTCAGGCCCAGCGCTCCTCGGCGGGCACGAACGTCAGGCCGCGGTCGCCGGTGTAGATCTGCTTGGGACGGGCGATCTTCTGCTCCTTGTCGCCGGTCAGCTCCAGCCACTGCGCGAGCCAGCCGGGGGTGCGGCCGATCGCGAACAGGACCGTGAACATCTCGGGCGGGAACTCCAGCGCCTCGTAGATCAGGCCGGAGTAGAAGTCGACGTTGGGGTAGAGGCGCCGCTTGACGAAGTACTCGTCCTCCAGCGCGATCTTCTCCAGCTCGATGGCGACCTCGAGCAGCGGGTTGACGCCGGTGACCTCGAAGACGTCGTCGGTGGCCTTCTTGATGATCTTGGCGCGGGGGTCGTAGTTCTTGTAGACCCGGTGGCCGAAGCCCATCAGGCGCTCGTCGCCGTTCTTCACGCCCTCGATGAAGGCGGGGATGTTCTCCTTGGTGCCGATCCGGCGCAGCATCCGCAGCACCGCCTCGTTGGCACCACCGTGGAGGGGGCCGAAGAGGGCGCCGATGCCGGCGGCGACCGCGGAGTAGGGGTCCACCTGCGAGGAGCCCACCGAGCGGACGGCGTTGGTCGAGCAGTTCTGCTCGTGGTCGGCGTGCAGGATGAACAGCACGTCGAGGGCCTTCGCGATCCGCGGGTCGGCGGCGTACTTCGACTCGCTCATCTTGAAGAGCATCGAGAGGAAGTTCTCGGCGTAGGACAGCTCGTTGTCGGGGTAGACGTAGGGCTTGCCCTGCGCGTGCCGGAAGGCCCAGGCGCCGAGCGTCGGCATCTTGGCGATCATCCGGACGATCTGGATGTGGCGGTTCTCGGGGTCGTCGATGCGGCTCGACTCCGGGTAGAACGTCGACAGGGCCCCCACCGACGCCATCAGCATCCCCATCGGGTGCGCGTCGTAGCGGAAGCCCTGCATGAAGCCCTTGACGTTCTCGTGCACGAAGGTGTGGAACGTGATGTCGTGCACCCACTGCTCGTACTGCTCCTTGGTGGGCAGTTCGCCGTGGATGAGGAGGTAGGCGACCTCGAGGAAGTTCGACTTCTCCGCGAGCTGCTCGATGGGGTACCCGCGATACTCGAGGATGCCCTTGTCGCCGTCGATGTAGGTGATGGCACTACGGCACGAGGCGGTGTTGACGAACCCGGGGTCGTAAGTGGCCAGGCCCGGCTCGTCGTCGTTGAGCTTGATCTGCCCGAGGTCCGCGGCCTTGATGGTGCCGTCGACGATCGGGATCTCGTACTCCGCGCCGGTGCGGTTGTCGCGTACGGTGAGAGAGTCAGTCACGCAGCCAACCTAGTCGGCCACGTCACAGAGTCGGTAGCCGGTGTCCCGAACCGTGACCCCGGGCCGGCGGCCGCCCCCGCGTGAGCAGCCACCCGGCGAGCAGTGCGAGCGGGAACATCAGCACGCCGTACACCGCCGCGGGCACCGCCAGCGTGTCGTTGTCGAGCACGCTCAGCGCGATCGCGATGGCCAGGGTGCTGTTGTGGATCCCGACCTCGAACGCCGAGGCGAGGGCCTGCCGCTCCTCCACGCCGCACGCGCGGGGGAGCAGGTAGCCCAGGCTCAGGCTGAGGGCACAGAACAGGGTCGTGGCGATCCCGATGTCGGCGATGTAGTCGGCGAGGTTCTCGCGCTCGCCGAGCAGCGCCCCCACGATCACCAGGGCCAGGACCACCGCCGAGGCGACCCGCACGGGCCGGTCGGCGCGGGCGGCGAAGCCGGGCGACGAGCGCCGCACGAGCATGCCCAGCGCCACCGGGACCAGCACGATGGCGAAGACCTGGGCGGTCTTGCCGAGCTGCAGGCCGATGTCGTCGGCGCCGGGCGGGTCGAACCAGCCGACGGCGAGGTTGACCACCAGGGGCAGGCTCACCACGGCGATCAGGGAGTTCACCGCCGTCAGTGTGATGTTGAGGGCGACGTCGCCGCGGAACAGGTGGCTGAACAGGTTCGCCGTCGTACCGCCCGGCGAGGCCGCCAGCAGCATCATCCCGACGGCGAGGATCGGCTCGAGGTCGAGCGCGAGGACCAGCCCGAAGCAGACGAGCGGCAGCACGAGCAGCTGGGCGACCAGCGCGATCGCCACCGGCAGCGGCGTGCGGCCGATGCGGCGGAAGTCGTCGGTCGTCAGCGCCAGGCCGAGACCGAACATGATGATCGCCAGCGCGGCGGGCAGGCCCACCGACACGAGTCCTGAGTCCATGGGCGGGCTCCTCCGCATTTTGACCGTGGTAGGGCGCGCCCGTAGTGTTGCAGGTCGCGTCTTCTGCCGCTTCGCGCCACGACCACGGTCGCGGCCGCGGGGCAGACCCGGATCGCCCTCGGATCGTCGTGAGACGAGCGTGTGTGGGCCGGGCTGAGTTCGTCAGGAGTACGTCGCCCGAGCGGATCGATCCCTGGCCGCGCGGGCAACCCGGGCGGCGACCGTCGTACGGGCAACGAACTAGCAAGGAAGGGTACGCATCATGCGCACCTACGCTCCGAAGCCCGGCGACATCGAGCGCGCCTGGCTCGTGATCGACGCGACCGACGTCGTCCTCGGTCGGCTGGCTGTCACCACCGCCAACCTGCTGCGCGGCAAGCACAAGCCGATCTTCGCGCCCAACACCGACACCGGTGACTACGTCATCATCGTCAACGCCGACAAGATCGCCCTGTCCGGCAACAAGCGTGCCGACAAGATGGTCTACCGCCACTCGGGCTTCCCGGGTGGTCTGACCGCGACCCCGATCGGTGACGTCATCGACAAGGACGCCCGCAAGGCCGTCGAGAAGGCCGTGTGGGGCATGCTGCCGAAGAACCGCCTCGGCCGGCAGATGATCAAGAAGCTGAAGGTCTACAACGGCCCGGCTCACCCGCACCAGGCCCAGAAGGCCGTCCCCTACGAGATCTCCCAGATCTCCCAGTGACTTCTCGACAGAGCTGACCAGGACTGAGGACTTAGAAAAGTGACCGAGAACGTGAACGAGGTCGAGGAGACCTTCGAGACCGACGAGCAGGGTGTCGCCTACACCAGCGAGACCTCTCCGTCGGCCGCCGTCGACAACCGCCCGGTGACCGTTGCCCCCGGCGCCGCCACCGGCCGCCGCAAGGAGGCCGTGGCCCGGGTGCGCATCGTCCCCGGCACCGGCAATTGGACCATCAACGGCCGGACCATCGAGGACTACTTCCCCAACAAGCTGCACCAGCAGGTCGTCAACGAGCCGTTCGCGGCTCTCGGCCTCGAGGGTCGCTTCGACGTGATCGCCCGCATCCACGGCGGCGGCATCACCGGCCAGGCCGGCGCGCTGCGCCTCGGTGTGGCCCGCTCCCTCAACGGCGTCGACGTCGAGGCCTACCGCCCGACCCTGAAGAAGGCCGGTCTGCTGACCCGCGACGCCCGCGCGACCGAGCGTAAGAAGGCCGGTCTCAAGAAGGCCCGCAAGGCTCCGCAGTACTCGAAGCGCTGATGCGTTCGGGCGGCCGGTGGGCTCGCGGCAACGCCGTGAGTTTCACCGGCCGGCCGGTGAAACTCACGCCGGGACGAGGAAGCTTCCTCGTCCAGGCGTGAGTTTTGTCGTCCCACCCCCTGAACGCCCGCGACCGCCCGCGACTGCAAGGAGCATGACGTGACGCGCATCTTCGGGACCGACGGGGTCCGCGGCCTCGCCAACGACAAGCTGACCGCCGAGCTCGCGGTCGACCTCGGCAGCGCCGCCGCCCGGGTCCTCGTGGCGCACGGCGGCTACAGCCGCCCGCGACCGCTGGCCGTCGTCGGCCGGGACACCCGGATCTCCGGTCAGTTCCTCGAGCACGCCGTCGTCGCCGGCCTCGCCTCCGCCGGGGTCGACGTCCTGCGGCTGCGGGTGCTGCCGACCCCCGGCGTCGCCTACTTCACCGACGCCCTCGGCGCCGACGTGGGCGTCGTGATCAGCGCCTCCCACAACCCGATGCCCGACAACGGCATCAAGTTCCTCGCCCGCGGCGGGGTGAAGCTCGACGACTCCCTCGAGCGCGAGATCGAGGCGCTGCTCGGGCAGGACTGGGACCGGCCCACCGGCGCCGAGGTCGGCCGCGTGACGCCGTACGGGCCCACCGTCAAGGAGTACGTCGACCACCTGGTCCGCACCCTCGACGCGCCCGCCGGCAAGCCTCTCGCCGGGCTCAAGCTCGTCTTGGACTGCGCGCACGGCGCGGCCAGCGAGGTCGGTCCGCGGGCGCTCAGCGCCGCGGGCGCCGAGGTGGTCACCATCGGCGCCTCGCCCGACGGGGTCAACATCAACGAGGGCTGCGGCTCCACCCACCTCGACCCGCTCCGGGCGGCGGTCGTGCAGCACGGCGCCGACGCCGGGTTCGCGGTCGACGGCGACGCCGACCGGTGCCTGGCCGTCGACCACACCGGCGAGGTCGTCGACGGCGATCAGATCATGGCGATCCTGACCCTCGCGCTCCGGGAGGCCGGCGGTCTCGTGGGCAACACCCTCGTCGCCACGGTGATGAGCAACCTCGGTCTGCTCCAGGCCATGGACGCCGCCGGGGTCGAGGTCGTCCAGACCGCGGTCGGCGACCGCTACGTCCTCGACGAGATGCGCCGGGGCGGCTACAGCCTCGGTGGGGAGCAGTCCGGTCACGTGATCATGCGCGAGCACGCCACGACCGGCGACGGCATCCTCACCGCCCTCCACGTCGCACGCCGGATGGCGACCTCCGGCCGGTCCCTGCGCGACCTCGCCGGCGTGATGACGCGGCTCCCGCAGGTCCTCGTCAACGTCGCCGGCGTCGACCGCTCCCGCACCGACGACCCCGCGCTCCTCGAGGCGGTCGCGGGCGCCGAGGCCGAGCTCGGCTCCACCGGGCGGGTGCTGCTGCGCCCCTCCGGCACCGAGCCCCTGGTCCGCGTCATGGTCGAGGCGCCGACCGCCGCGCAGGCCGAGGCCGTCGCGGAGCGGCTCGCGGACGTCGTACGCGAGCGGTTGGCGCGGTAGCGGCCTACTAGAGTCGCTGCGTGTCTGCCGTCGGTCCCGCCCTGCGTGCCCGCCTCGGCGAGTACTTCGCGGTCGACGACGAGTGGGACCGGGGGACCCCTCCGATCACCACGCGCGACCTCGCTACCGGTGCGGCGTTCGAGGTCGCCGGCATCGTCACGCTCGAGCTGGCGCGCAGCGCCGGCGCCTTCGACGGCGTCGACGCACCCTGGTGGGCGATCTATCTCGCCATGTCGGCGGCCGCCCTCGCGCTGGTGCTGCGCCGCCGTTACCCGCTCGCCGTGGCGGTCTACCTGTCGACCCACATGTTCGTCATCGGGGTCGCGATGCCCCCGGTGATGGGTCAGGCGGCACTCCAGATCTGCTACTTCATGGGCCTGTTCTCGGCCATGGCGTGGGGCCGCAGCCGCCGCTCGGCGCTGGTGGTCACCAGCTCGATCCTCGTCTTCATGCTCTGCTGGGTGGCCTGGCAGTTCGCCGTGGGCCAGGGGGCGCAGAGCTGGCTGGACAGCGCGGGCGAGGACGATCGCTTCGGCTTTCTCCCGCCCGTGCCCGCCATCATCCTGCTCACCTTCATCGTCAACGTCGTCTACTTCGTCGGGGCGATCATCGGCGGACAGGTCGCGTGGCGCGGTGCCCGGCAGCGGGCCGCCCTCGCCGATCAGGCGCGCACGATCGCCCGCCAGACGGCGACCCTGCAGCAGCGCGCCGTCGTGGACGAGCGGCTGCGGATCGCGCGCGAGCTGCACGACGTCGTCGGCCATCACGTGTCGGTCATCGGCGTCCAGGCCGCGGGCGCCCGCCGCGTCCTCGATCGCGACCCGGCGACGGCGGCCGGTGCGCTCGGCGCGATCGAGGCGAGCTCGCGCGAGGCCGTCACGCAGATGCGCTCGCTGCTCGGCACGCTGCGCGACATCGAGACCGGCTCCCAGCAGGACCGGCCCGCGGAGAGCTCGCGCACCAGCACGCCCGGCGTGGCCGACCTCGAGGAGCTCGTCGCCGGCCGCGCGTACGACGGGCTGCGCACGTCCTACGCGGTCGTCGAGGACCGGCCCGGCGCCGCGGCACGGCTCCCGGAGACGGTCGGCCTCACCCTGTTCCGGACGGCCCAGGAGGCGCTGGCCAATGTCGTGCGGCACTCGACGGCGTCCAGCGCGTCGGTGCGGCTGCGGATCACCGAGCTCGGCGACCGGCCGTTCGCCGAGGTCGAGGTGCTGGACGACGGCCGGCCGCGGCCGGGGACGTCGGGCTCCGGCATGGGTCATCTCGGCATCCGCGAGCGGGTCGCGTCGCACCGGGGCGAGGTCGAGATCGGTCCCCGGGCCACGCGCGGCTACCGGGTGCGCGCCCGGCTGCCGCTGGGAGGCAGCGGTGGCTGAGCAGCTGCGCGTCCTCCTCGCCGACGACCAGGCACTGGTCCGCTCCGGCTTCCGGATGATCCTGTCGGCCGAGCCCGACATCGAGGTGGTCGGCGAGGCGGCGGACGGCGCGGAGGCGGTCGAGCTGGCCCGGCGGTTGCGACCCGACGTCGTCCTCATGGACGTGCAGATGCCGCGCGTCGACGGGATCGCCGCCGCCGCCGAGCTGGTCGCCGAGGACCTCGGCCGCGTCGTCATCCTCACGACCTTCGACCGCGACGACTACCTCTTCGACGCCCTCCGGGCCGGCGTCAGCGGGTTCCTCCTCAAGAACGCCGAGGCCGAGCAGCTCGTCGAGGCGGTCCGCGCGGTCGGACGCGGGCACGCGCTGCTCTCGCCCGAGGTCACCCGCCGGGTCATCGCCGAGATGGCCGCGGGCGGCGCCCCCGCCGGGCCGGCCCCCGAGGAGGCGAAGCTCCTGGCGCGGCTCACCGAGCGCGAGAGCGAGGTGCTGCAGCTGCTGGGCGAGGGGCTGTCCAACGCCGAGATCGCCGGGCGGCTCGTGGTGGGCGAGGCGACGGTCAAGACCCACGTCTCGAGCTGCCTGGCCAAGCTCCACCTGCGCGACCGCGTCCAGGCCGTGGTGTTCGCCCACCGGGTCGGCCTGGCGGGCTGAGCTCCCTCCTCCGTCGTACGGCGGAGGAGGATCCCCGCCTCGCGACGGATCCCGTCCGGCGTCGATGTCCCTAGCGTGGACGTCATGATCGAGACCAGGGGCCTGACCCGCAGGTTCGGCGAGCGGAGCGTGGTCGACGACGTGTCGTTCGAGGTGCCCGCCGGGATGCTGACCGGCTTCGTCGGGGGCAACGGCGCCGGCAAGACGACGACGATGCGCATGATCATGGGACTGCTGGGGATCTCCGCGGGCGAGGTGCTCTGGCAGGGCCGACCGATCACTGCCGCCGACCGCCGCCGCTTTGGGTACATGCCCGAGGAGCGCGGCCTCTACCCCAAGCAGAAGGTCCTCGACCAGCTGGTCTATCTCGGCGAGCTCTCCGGGCTGACGGCGTCCCGCGCCCGCGCGTCGGCCGCGGAGAGCCTGGATCGCTTCGGTCTCGCCGACCGCGGCGGAGAGCGGGTCGAGAAGCTCAGCCTCGGCAACCAGCAGCGCGTCCAGATCATCGCCGCGCTGCTCAACCAGCCTCAGGCGCTGATCCTCGACGAGCCCTTCTCCGGCCTCGACCCGACCGCGGTCGACTCGATGGTCGACCTGCTGCGCGAGGAGACGGTGCGCGGCGTGCCCGTCCTCTTCTCCAGCCACCAGCTCGACCTCGTCGAGCGGCTCTGCGACCGGCTCGTCGTGCTCCGTGCCGGGGAGGTCGTGGCCCAGGGCGGGGTCGAGGAGCTGCGCGCCCGCGGACCGGAGCGGCTGCGGGTGGTCACCGACCGCGATGCCGGCTGGGTCCGCGACATCGCCGGCCTCCACGTCCTCGACGTCGACGGCGCCGAGGCCCTCATCGAGCTGGGCGACCACGACGAGCGCGCGGCGGACGCCGTACGCCGCGCGATCCTGACCGCCGGCCTCGACCGCGGCGAGATCCGCGAGCTCGCCACGGTCCGCACCCCGCTGTCCGAGATCTACCGGGAGGTCACCGCATGAGCTCGCCCGAGACGCACGAGGCGCACGAGACGGTCCGGACGCGACCGGCCGAGCGGCCCTGGCTGCTCGTCGCACGTCGCGAGGTCCTCACCCGGCTGACCGACAAGTCCTTCCTCATCGGCACCCTGATCACCCTCGTGCTCCTCGTCGGCTTCATCGGCTGGACGATCTGGTCCGAGGACCGCGCCGAGCGGGTCACGATCGCGGCGACCGCCGCCGACGCGGGCGTCGCCGAGTTGCTCGAGCGCGAGGTCCCCGAGGTCGACGACGGCCTGGAGATCGCGCTGGTCGAGGTCGCCTCCGACGACGCCGGTGTCGCGGCGCTGGAGGACGACGACGCCGACGTCCTGCTGCGCCCCGCCGACGACGGCTGGTCGCTGGTCGGCCGCAAGGACGTGTCGGGCGACCTGACCGCCGCCGCGGAGAGCGTCATCCGCGACGCCGCGCTGGAGCAGAACGCCGAGCGCGCCGGCACCTCCCTGGCCGAGCTGCGTCAGGGCGGGGCGGTGGACACCGTGCTGCTCGACGGGGATGCCGAGCGCCGGGACTTCGCGCGGGCGATGGGCTTCCTGCTCGCCTTCCTCTTCTACTTCGCCGCGCTCGGCTTCGGCTACACGCTGTCGGGCAGCGTGGTGGAGGAGAAGGCGAACCGGATCGTCGAGATCATCACGACCAAGATCCCGGTGCGCCAGCTGCTGATCGGCAAGATCGCCGGCAACACCCTGCTGGCGCTGGGACAGACCGCGCTCATCCTGGCCGTGGGCCTGGTCGGCATCTCCTTCACCGAGTACTCCTCGTTCCTGTCCGGCATCACCACGGGGATCGGGTGGTTCACCGTCTTCTTCCTCGTCGGCTTCCTCTTCATCGCGTGCTGGTGGGCGGTGGCCGGAGCGCTCGCCAGTCGGGCCGAGGACCTGCAGACGACCGCGGCCCCCCTCAGCTTCGTCATGATGGGCGTGTTCTTCGGCGCCTTCTTGTTCGAGGGGACCGTCCAGGCCGTCGCGTCGTACCTGCCGCCGTTCTCGATCGTGCTCATGCCGATCCGGGTGCTCAACGGCGACGCCGCCGCCTGGGAGCCGGTGGCCGCGATCGCGGTGCTGCTCGCGGCGATGGCCGCGACCGTGGTCCTCGCCGAGCGGATCTACCGCCGGGCCCTGCTGCAGACGCAGGGGCGCGTGACGCTCAAGCAGGCCTGGGCCGCGGCCGAGTGACCTTCCTCCCTTCCTCCCTTCCTCCCTCTGAAAGGGTCATCGACATGACAGCCCCCTCGTTGGCGATCGACGGGCTCACCAAGCAGTTCGGTGGGACCCGGGCGGTCGACGACCTGACCTTCACGGTCCGCCCCGGCGCGGTCACCGGATTCCTCGGGCCCAACGGGGCCGGCAAGACCACGACGCTGCGGATGCTCCTGGGCCTGACCCGGCCCAGCGCCGGACGCGCGCTGGTGGGGGAGCGGGAGTACGCCGCGCACCCGCAGCCCGGTCGCGTCGTGGGCGCCGCCCTGGAGGCGTCGAGCTTCCACCCCGGGCGCACCGGATTGGCGCACCTGGAGGTGTTCGCGCCCCAGGTCGGCGTCTCCCGCGCCCGGTGCCGGCAGGTGCTCGAGGCCGTCGGACTGGACCACGCGGCGCGGCAGCGGGTGGGCCGCTACTCCCTGGGCATGCGGCAGCGGCTCGGCCTGGCGACCGCGCTGCTCGCCGACCCCCCGGTGATCGTCCTCGACGAGCCGACCAACGGGCTCGACCCGGAGGGCATCGTCTGGATCCGGCGGCTGCTGCGGCAGTTCGCCGACGAGGGCCGCACGGTCCTGGTCTCCAGCCACCTGCTGCGCGAGGTCGAGGCCAGCGTCGACGAGGTGGTGATCATCGCGCAGGGCCGGCTGCGGCACGCCTCGTCGCTGGCCGAGCTGCGCACCCGCGCCACGCCGGCGGCGTACGTCGTCGCGCCCCGGCCCGACGCCGTCCGCGCACTGGCGGCGGACCGGGGCTGGGACACCGCCCCGGACGGCGGCGGACTCGTCGTGGACGGCGCCAGCGCGGCCGAGGTCGGCGCGGCGGCGCACGCGGCCGGGATCGAGCTGCACGAGCTGGTCCGCCGCGACGTCGACCTGGAGGCGCTCTTCTTCGAGCTCACCCGACCGGTCGGCGACGGCGCGGAGGCCGTGCGATGAGGGCCGCGCTGCTCGCGGAGTACCGCAAGCTCGTCAGCACCCGGATGTGGTGGCTGCTGCTCCTGGTGATGGTCGCCTACCTGGGCTTCGTGTCCGCGGCCGTCTCCGCCTCCTTCGTCTTCGTGCCGGACGGCTCCGAGGCCGCGCTGGTGGGGGAGGACGCCGCCCGGGCGACGTACTCGCTGGTCAACGGCGTCGGCTACGTCTTCCCGCTCGTCATCGGCAGTCTCGCCATGACCACGGAGTTCCGCCACAAGACGATCACGCAGAGCCTCCTGGTGGAGCCGGACCGTACCCGGTTCCTGGCGGCCAAGCTCGTGTCGGTGGTCCCGATCGGGCTGGTCGCCGGCGTCGTCGGCGTCGCAGCGACGGTCGCCGGTGGCGCGCCCCTGCTCGCGATCCGCGGGGACGGCTCCTACCTCCGCGACGGCGACGTGCTCACCGGCCTGGCGCTCGGCGTGGTCGTCGTGGCGCTGTGGGCGGTCATCGGTGTCGCCTTCGGCAGCATCCTGTCCAACCAGGTCGCCGCCATCGTCGTCATCCTCGCGTTCACCCAGTTCGTCGAGCCCATCGCCCGGGTCGTGCTCAGCCAGGTCGACGCGCTGGCCGGCGTGGCGTCGTACCTGCCCGGTGGCGCGGCCGACTCCCTCATCGGCGCGTCCTTCCTCGGCGCCGGAGGCGGTGACGCCGACCTGCTCCCGCGCTGGGCGGCGGCCCTGGTGCTGGTGGCGTACGCCGTGGTGTTCGCGGTGATCGGGCGGCTGACCACGTTGCGTCGCGACGTGGGGTGAGGCGCGCGGGCACTTGTAACTAAGGGTTACCGCACGATTTCCGGTGCAACAGCGCCCGGGTAGTGGTCACAGCACCAAGGTAGTCGCGCAGCTGCGCCTCCCCACGCCCCCGCCGGGCCGACTCATCTACCCGGGCGTTGTTGCTACTACCCGGGCGCTGTTGCGCCGTTCTCGAGCTGTAACCCTTAGAGGTTCCGCCAATAGGTCGTTGCGTGTCGGTCCACGAGGACAGGCACGAGCCCCGGTAGACGAAGTGGTATCTGA
>NZ_JBNINR010000017.1:0-107261 GCF_051390595.1 Nocardioides segetis
TCCTTGGTCGAGGCCCATCCGAGTTCGCGCACGACGTCGGTCGCGTCGAGTCGGGCGATGCCGCGCAGCAGTGCCGCGTCGAGGAGCGCTCGTGCGGTGGTGATCGCCTCCACGCCGGCGACCGCGTCGGGTCCGGACAGCGAGTTCCAGTCGCCGGCGGCGAGGTCCCGGGCGTGCTCGACAACAGCCGTGGCCGTGTCGAGCGCTCCGGAAGAAGTCATGCGCTCATCCTATCGAACGTATGTTCGAATAGTCAAGGCCTAGGTGTGATGCCCAGCCAGGTTGTCCAACCTGGTGATGGGCGCGGCCTTCCCGATTGCTGAGTGGGGCCGGTGGTGGTTGTACTCGTGGACCCATGCTGGCAGAGCCGCGAGCCGGGCTGACTCGGAGTTGTAGAACTTCTTGAAGGCCCAGCCTTCGGCCAGGGTCCGGTGGAAGCGCTCGATCTTCCCGTTCGTCTGGGGACGGTAGGGCCGTGTCTTCTTCGGCGTGATGCCCAGGTCGGCGCAGGTGTCGCGCCAGAGGTGGGACTTGTAGCAGCTGCCGTTGTCGCTAAGCACCCGCTGCACGGTGACGCCGCGGTCGGCGAACCAGGCGACCGCGTTCTTGAGGACCTCGGTCGCGGTCTCCTTGGTCTCGTCGTCACGGGCCTCGACGTAGGCGACGCGGGAGTGGTCATCGATGACGGTGTGCAGGTAGCAGGTGCCGATCAGCGGGTTGTGCCACTTGTTGCGCGGCTTGCCGGTGCGTTCAACGGTCGCTGAGCGGTTTGTGTAGCCCTGTTGGCGGCCGACGTAGCGCCAGCCGCCGCCGTCGGGGATCTTGCCGAGCTTCTTGACGTCGACGTGGATCAGGTCGCCTGGCTTCTCGTGTTCGTAGCGGCGGATCGGCTCCCCGGTGGCGCGGTCGATATGGGAGAGCCGGTTGATCCGGCACCGGACCAGGACCGCGTGCACGGTCGAGGAAGCCATGCCGAGCTGGTCGGCGATCTCGACCGGCCCGAGGCGCTGCTTCCAGCGCAGGTGCACGATCTTGCGGACCATCGGTGCCGGCGTCCGGTTCGGTTGATGGTGTGGTGCCGAAGACCGGTCGTGCATGCCGGCCGGGCCTTCGTTGCGGTAGCGGTCGGCCCACTTCTTCGCGGTCCGCCACGAGACGTCATAGCGCTCAGCAGCACGGGCCGGTGGCCAGCCGTGGTCGACGATGAGGCGCGCGAGCCTGAGACGGGCGCGTGGGGTCAGGGCTGCGTTGGCGTGGGTAGCGTGTGACACGAAGGCCTCCTGCGGTGGCGGAGCGGTTCCTAGACAGCTCCACTCCACACCGGGGAGGCCTTCGTCCATCTACAGGTCAGAGCGTGTCGTCACACGATCTCGACCAACGTGCCTGGGCATCACACCTAGGTCAACCCGGCCCGATCCAGAGCCGCCATCAAGGACGGGCGACGACGGTAGGACTCCCGGATCACGGCGAGATAGGCCACGAACGGCTCCACTGCGCCGCCCTTCTCATGGAGCTCTCGCATCTGCACCAGCCGTTCGGCGATCACCGGATAGCGTTTGGTGTCGGCGTGCCTGAGGTCCTCGTCGACGTGACTGCGCAGGAGACGAGCAGCATCGAGAGGCCGCGAGTCGGCGCTGGCCCCGACCAGCGGCTCCCAGCTGTAGCCCGCGCCGAACTCCCGCTCGGCCTGCCAGGCCAGGTCGAGATCGTCCTCGGCGATCGCGATCTCGATCAGGGCTGCTCCGTTGCGGTACGGCGTCGTGGCGTGGGCGCGTGCGGTTGCGAGCGCCCAGTCCCGCTCCGCATCCCGTCGACCCACCTCGTCGGCGAACCCGGTGAGCAGCCGGAAGGTCCCGATGCCGGGCTCGCGGGCGAACTCGGCGCGCAGCACATCGAGCGCATCCTCGATCCGGTCGACCGAGCGATAGACCTGCGCGACGTCATACGGAAGGAGACCGTGCATCCCGCTCGGGCCATGACCGCGCACCTTGCCGGCCGCGACCGCGCGATCGAGCCACTGGAGCATCTCCTCGACGCGGCCGGCGGCGCGGAGGCGCTCGACGATCCCGGCATGGTCGACCCGCTCGCCACCGGCGAGCAGCGTTATCGCCGCATCGACGTCGCCGTCGTGGTCGGCGAGCTCGACCAGCATCTCGACGACCTCGCGTCTGGCCCACGCATCGGCATCAGCGCGCTGCCGAGCCAACGACTCGATGCCGCGCCGATACTCGGTCAACGCCTTCTCGTCGAATGCCGCGACGAAGTCGTCGAGCACTACCCGCGGCCAGCCGGGCGACTCGCCGCGGAACTTCACCAGCCATCTCGCCAGCCTCGTGCGGTCCGGCGCACCCTCCCGGCACGAGCGGGCGTAGAGGCTGACCGCGCGCTGGCAGGCATCACCGATCACGCCGCCGGAGTCGTCGGCCTGGCCGGCGAGCCTCTGTAGCCGCACGGTGGCCTTCTGCAGCGCCGGGGCCACCGCGTCCGCCGCACCTCGATCGAGATGCTCCTCGAGCTCGTCGAGGATCTCCTCCGCGGCTGCCGCGAGCTCGAAGGACCGGCGGTAGTCGATGAAGCCACGGGTCGCCAGTGCATCCCGCACGCCCTTCACCAACTCGGCCACGGCGTTCTCGTCCGGGCGCCTCAGGAGCAACGACCGGCGGACAGCGTCGTCGCGCGCCGCGACATCCAGAACGATGGCCCTCAGATCGTCGACGGACATGGTGGCGACCACCGTCGCCACCTCGTCCTCCGCTTCGGCGGGCCCCTTCTCGTCGGCTCGCCCGTCACTCGGTCGGCTGTCGACGACCGCGAGGCCCACGGCCACCAAGTGCTTGCAGAAGTGACCCTTGGAGCGGTGCGGGCAGGTGCAGGTCCCGTGCACGTCACCGTCGTCCCAGGCGATCTCCACGAGGTAGACCCGGCGGGCCTGGATGGTCGCCGTGGCCCCCGAACCGACCACGCGCAGACCGCGGACGTAGCCGACGTACTCCTCACCGCGCCGGAAGCTCGTCGAGCCGGCGGCGGCGAGCAGCGACTCCTCGGTCAAGACGGCGGCCACGCCACCCAACCTAGATGAGCACCCCGACCGTCGGTCGGCGCCCTGTGTGTTAGTCGATCCGCACCGCCCACCGCCGCAGCAGCCGCGTGGCGAGGATGTAGGCGGTGGGCCCCTCCGGCCACTGCGACACGATCTTGCCGCTGCCCGCCTGGAAGTAGTTGTCCGTCGCGGCCCACACGGTGCGGCGCAGCCGGCGCTGGAGCCAGGTGTTGAACCGGCGCATGGCGTCCTCGCGCACGCGGATCCGGCGACGCTCGCCCCCGAGCCGGGCGATCAGGCTGGCCGCGAAGGCCGCCTGCGCCTCGTAGAAGTGGACGAGGGGGATGGAGTTGGTGTTGGGGCCGTACATCATGAAGAAGTTCGGGAACCCGGGGACCATGAGGCCGAGGAACGCCTCGGGCTCACCCTGCCACTGGTCGTGCAGGGAGCGGCCGCCCTCGCCGTAGACCCGGAAGTTGCCGAGGTAGTTGGCCGCGTCGAAGCCGGTCGCCAGCACGACGAGGTCGAGGTCGTGCTCGTCGCCGTTGGCGTCGACGACGCCGGTGCGGGTCAGCTCCTTGACGCCGTGCGGGACCAGGGTGACCTTCGGGTCCAACAGGGCCGGGTAGTAGGTGTCGCTGATGACGGTACGCCGGGCCTCGAACGGGAAGTTCGGCGTCGCGTGCTCGATGAGCTCGGGGTGGCCGGCCAGCGAGGTGTGCAGGAACTCGAGGGAGGCCTGCTTGCGCCGGGTGTTGGACCGCCCGCCGATGCGGGCGTGGCCGGAGCGGAACTGCCGCAGGTCGTAGTCGAGGTAGAGGCGCAGCCGACGCCAGGCGTAGACGGGCGCGAGCCGGTTGAGGCGGCGTTCGCACGGCGTGAAGGCCCGGGCGTTCTTGGGCAGCAGCCAGTTGGGCTCGAGCTGGAAGATCTTCACCTCGCGGGCCGCGCGGGCGGCCTCCTGGATGATCTGGACCGCCGAGCTCCCGGTGCCGACCACGGCGACCGAGCGCCCCGCCATGCTCAGGCCCTCGGGCCAGGTCGAGGTGTGGCAGAGGTCGCCCTCGAAGGCCGTCTCGCCGCGGGCGAACGGCGGCACCGCGGGGATGTTGAGGAAGCCCACGGCACTGATGACCGCGACGAAGGGGCCGTGCTCGACGCCGTCGGCGGTGCGCAGCGTGTGGGTGGCGGACGCCTCGTCCCAGCGGACCTCGTCGACCTTCGTGTCGAGCCGCACGTGCGGGGTCACGCCCCACTTGTCCGCCGTGCGCTCGAGGTAGCGCTGCAGCTCCTGCCAGCCCGCGTGGGTGCGGGTCCAGTCGCTGCGCTCGAAGGAGAAGGAGTAGACGTGTGACTCCAGGTCGACCTCGGCGCCCGGGTACCGGTTCTTCCACCAGGTGCCGCCGATGCCCTCGGCCGACTCGAAGACGACGTAGTCGATGCCGCGCCGGCTCAGCGCGACGGCGGCGGCGATGCCGCTGAAGCCGGCCCCGATGATCGCGACCCGGTGCTCAGGTGCCGGGTGCGCGGGTGCTGCTGAGTTCACCGCTGTCTCCTCCGTGCCAAGCCATCCAAAGGCTTATTGGTCTATTGTTTAGGTCTTTTGTGGGACTGTCAAGGAGCGCCCGGCGTCGCCGGAGCGACGTCCGTCACGCCGCGCGGGCGGCCCGCGCTACTTGATCTGCGCCGTCCAGCCGCCGTCCACGACCAGGTCGGTCGCGGTGACGAACGCGGCGTCGTCGGAGAGCAGGAAGGCCACGGCGCCGGAGATGTCCTCCGGCAGCCCGAGCCGACGCAGCGGCGTGCGGCTCTCCATGTCGAGGCGGCGCTCGGGCGCCCGCTCGTAGAGGAAGTCGATCATCGGGGTGAGCACCGCTCCCGGACACACCGTGTTGCAGCGGATGCCCTCGGGGCCCAGCTGCAGCGCCAGCGACCGTGAGAGCGAGACGACCGCGGCCTTGCTCACCTGGTAGGCGTCGAGGGGTGAGTCCATGCCGCGTACGCCGGCGGTGCTGGCCACGTGCACGATGCTGCGGCCCTGGCCGTTGCGCACGAGGGGGACCGCGGCGGCGGTGAGGCGGCGCAGGGCATGGAGGTTGACGCCGAGCGTCGTCTCCCAGACCTGCTCGGAGGTCTCGAGGAACGAGCCGTCGTCGTCGAAGAGGGCGACGCCCGCCGCGTTGACGAGGTGGTCGAGGCTGTCCCAGCCGGCCAGCAACTCCCGGGGGTCGCCGGACAGCAGGTCGAAGGGGACGTACTCCGCGCCCGTCGGCAGGTCCACGTCGCCGGCGGGACGCACGTCGGTGGCGCGCACCCGCATCCCGTCGGCGACCAGGCGGCGGACGATCGCCGCCCCGATCCCGCCGCCCGCCCCCGTGACGAGCGCGGTGCGGCCGGCGGCGGACATCAGGAGCCGTCCCGCGAGAACGCCGCCGCGAGCCGCTCGCCGGCGAAGCGCATCGAGTCGACCGCCGTCGGGAAGAGCTCCTCGAGGCCGAAGAAGCCGTGGATCATGCCCGGCGTCTCGCACACCTCGACCGGGACGCCCGCGTCGGCCAGTGCCTTGGCGAACAGCGCGCCCTGGGGGCGGATCGGGTCGCACTCGGCGAGGATCACCGTCGCCTCGGGCAGGCCGGCGAGCTCGGCGTCGAGGACGGAGACCCGCGGGTCGGTCGCGTCGGCGGGCGAGGCGAGGTAGTTGTCCTGGTGCCATTGCAGCTCGTCGCGGTAGAGCATGATGCCCTCGTAGTCGGCGTCGAAGCCGATGCTCAGGTCGCAGGTGGTGACCGGGTAGACGAGCAGCTGGTGACGCAGCGCGACGGCGCCGGACTCCCGCAGCGCGACCGCGGTGGCGGCCGCCAGGTTGCCTCCGGCGCTGTCGCCCGCGACGGCGACCCGCGACGCGTCGACCCCGGCCAGGCGACCCGGCTCGGCCGCCCAGACCACGGCGTCGTACGCGTCCTCGGCCGCCGTCGGGAAGCGGGACTCCGGTCCGCGCCGGTAGCCCACGCTGAGGACCGCCGCGCCGGAGGCGAGCGCCAGCAGGCGGGTCGTCGTCTCGTGCGACTCGATGCTGCCCAGCAGCCAGCCGCCCCCGTGGAAGTAGACGGTCAACGGCAGGTCGCCCGTGCCCTCCGGCACGAACAGCCGAGCCGGGAGCTCCGCGCCGTCGCGGGTCGGGACGACGACGTCGACCACCCGGGCGACCGGCGGCTTGGCGAGGCCGCCCAGGTCGGCGTCGAAGTTCGCCCGCGCCTCCGCGACCGGCAACAGGTGTGCGTTCGGCCGGGGCGAGGCGTGGGCGTCGTCGATGAGCTTCTGGGCGAGGGGGTGCAGCGGCTGGGGCATGACGGCTCCGATCGTCGGTGTCGTGTCGTGTCGGTGGGGCGGGCGGGGCGGGCGCGGCTCAGACGCGCTCGTAGTAGCGCTTGACCTCCCAGTCGGTGACGGCACCGGACTCGAAGGAGGCGAGCTCGGCGGCCGCCGAGGCGTGCAGGTGCTCGAACACCTCGTCGCCGAAGGCGGACCGGGCGAGCTTGGAGTGCGAGAACCGCTCGACCGAGTCGTGCAGCGACGAGGTCATCGTCTCGACCGACCGGTTCCCCCAGGCGTTGCCGGCGAACACCGGCGGGGTCGGGTCCCCGGCCTCGATCCCGGCCAGGCCCGCGGCGATGGTGGCGCTGAAGGCGTAGTAGGGGTTGACGTCCGCGCCGGGGATCCGGTTCTCCACCCGGTACGACGCCCCGCGGCCCACCAGCCGGAAGGCGCACGAGCGGTTGTCGTGCCCGACCGCGATCGCGGTCCCGGCGAACTGGTCGGGCTGGAAGCGCTTGTAGGAGTTGACCGTGGGCGCGAACAGCAGGCCGAGCTCGACGGCGTGCGCCAGCTGCCCGGCGACGAAGGAGCCGAAGCGCGGCGACATGCCGCCGGTCTCCTCCGACCAGCACAGCGGCGAGCCGTCCTCGGCGTCCCACATGCTCACGTGCAGGTGGCACGACGAGCCGACCTCGTCGATCTTCGGCTTCGCCATGAAGGTCACCGTCAGGTCCGAACGGTGCGCCAGCTCCTTGATGCCGTGCTTGAAGAGCACGTGGCGGTCGGCCATCTCCAGCGCCGCGCAGTAGTCGAGCGTGATCTCCTGCTGCCCCAAGCCCCACTCGGGCTTGGAGGACTCGACGGGCACGCCGAACCTCGGCATGTCCTGCCGGATCCGGTGCACGAACCATTCGTCCCGCCCGCCCTGCACGACCTGGTAGTCCGAGCGGTAGTCCGACAGCATCCGCAGGTTGCGGTACTCGGCCTGCCAGGCCTCGGCCGGCGAGACCGCGGCGACGAAGAACTCCAGCTCCGAGGCGAACTGGAAGGCCAGCCCGTGCTCCCGGGCCCGGGCCAGCTGGTGCTTGAGGATCGTGCGCGGCGCCACGGGCAGCAGCACGTCGGCGTCGCCCTCGTAGGCGTCGCAGATCACCAGGAGGGCGTGCGGCTCCCACGGCACCCGCCGCAGGGTCGCGAGGTCGGGCACCAGCCGGATGTCCACCCAGCCGTTCTCGGCGTTGGACACCGGGAGGTCGAGGGGGTTCATCTCGAGGTCGACGGCGAAGACGAAGCTGCTCGCGTTGACGCCCTGCCCCTGCAGGCACAGCGTGCGGAACGCGTCGATCGTCAGCCGCTTGCCGACCAGCCTGCCGTACGGGTCCGGAGCGGCGCAGATGACGGTGTCGACCTCGCCCCGGCGGGCGAGGTCCTCGAAGGTGTCGAGGTCCACGATCGGGCCAGCGGGTTGGTTCACAGGTGCTCTCCGTAGCGTCGAAGTTCCCAGTCGGTGATGGTCGTCCGCAGCCACCGCTCGTAGCGGGCGGCCTCGTCGCGGCGGGTGGCGACATAGCCCCGGACGAAGTCCTCCCCGAGGACCGTCTTGGCGTGGTATGACGCCTCGAGCCGGTCGGCGGCGGTCCGGAGGTCGGCCGGCAGCGGCTCGGCGTCCGGGCGCGGTCCGGGCGGCGGGAGCGTGAGCCCCTCGTCGATCCCGACCAGTCCGCCGCCGAGCAGCGCCGCCGCGACCAGGTAGGGGCTGGCGTCCGCGCCGGGGCGCCGGTGCTCGACCCGCGCGCCCGGCACCGAGTCGAGCAGGACCCGCAGCGCGGTGCTCCGGTCGTCCGGGCCCCATGTCGCCGACTCGGCCACGAACATCTCCTTGTCGAGACGCTTGTAGGAGTTGACGAACGGGAGCACCAGGGCCGACAGGTCGCCCATCGTGGCCAGCAGTCCGGCCAGGTAGCGCTCCGCGAGCGGCGAGGCCTCGCCGGGGCGCTCGGCGAAGACGTTCTGGCCGTCCCGGGCCAGGCTGGAGTGGACGTGGCCGCCGGCACCCGAGCGGTCGCCGTACGGCTTGGCCATGAAGGTGGCCCGCAGGCCGCGGTCGGCGCACAGGTCGCGGAAGTACTGGCGGGCGCGGGCGGCCCCGTCGGCCGCGCGCAGGGCGGGCTGCGGCTTGAGCGCGAACTCGAAGAACCCGGGCCCGAGCTCGGCGTGGAACGCCTCGACCGGCGCCCCGACGTGCTCCATGCGGTCGACGAAGGTCGTCGCGAGCTCCTCGGTCTCCCGCAGCCGGGTCAGGCTGTAGGCGTTCTCGGTGCGACCGAGCGGGGAGCGCGTCGCGGCGTCCTCGATCCACAGCTCGTACTCGAAGCCGAGCACCGGCTCGAGGCCGAGCTCGGCGTACCGGTCCGCCAGGCGGCCGACCAGCCCTCGCGCCGAGGCCGCGATCGGTACGCCGTCCGCGTCGACCAGGTCGCCGATGGCCGCGGTCACGGAGCCGGTGCGCCAGGGCAGCTCGACGACCGTGTCGGGATCGACCCGGACCCGGGCGTCCGGATAGCCGTTGGCCGCGTTGCTGGTCGGGGTGTCGGTGACCTCGTCGGTCAGCGACAGCCCGTGCACGATCGTGCAGAACGCGAGCCCCTCGCCGTCCAGCTTCTCGGTGCGCACCAGCTTGCCGCGGAGCCCGAGGTCGTAGTCGGGCACCTCCAGCTGGGTGAGCGCGACGCTCATCGCGTCCCTCCTTCCGCGCGCGGGCGGCGCCGGGGACTGCGGCCGACCCGCTCGTAGCCAGCGTCCGGCACCAGCGCGGGATCGCGGTAGATCCACCAGGTGCAGGTCGGGTTCTCCTCGGTGGCCGGCCAGGTCGGCGCGTCGATGACCCGGGTCGGGTAGCCGAGCCGGTCGATCGGCATCACCTCGTTGAGCTGGCAGCAGTGCACGCAGTAGGAGCAGACGCCCACCTTGTTCCACGCCCAGTCGTGCGGCCGCGTCGTCACCGCGAAGCCGTACGGCGCCGCCGCCCGCGGGCTGCCACCGGTGATGCCGGCGGCCAGCGAGCGTCCGCCGGAGCCGCACGGGGCGAACCGGAAGCCGATCCGGTCCGGCTCCTCGATCACCTCGACCGCACCACTGCGGTCGGGGCCGGTCAGGTGGGCGTGGAAGCCGTCGAAGACCGCGACGGCGAGCTGCCGCGCCGACTCCGCCCAGGGTTGGCTCGCCAGCGCGTAGCGGCGCTCGTGGGCGTCGTACCAGTCGGCCATGAGGTGGTCCCACAGCTCGCCCAGCGCGTCCTCGCCGACCAGCCGGACCGCCAGGTCGACCATCCCGGAGACCAGGTCGACGGCGTCGTCGTGGATGCCCTGCCAGCAGGCGCGGGCGTCCTCGACCGCGGCGGCAGCGGCGGTCCCACCGTCGCGACAGAGCCGGGCGGCGTGCTCGGCCCGCTCGACGTAGGTGCCCCAGCGCTCGGCGATCCCGTCCGCGGGCTCCTGGCCGAGGAGCCGGAGCAGCCGGGTCTCCTCGCGCTCGAGCACGGCCGGGTCGATCCCGCGCGCCCGCACCCAGGCCGCGGTCGTGGCGGGCCAGCGTCCGTAGACGTCGCGCAGCTCGTCGGCCTCCAGGACCGACACCTCGAGCAGCTGCGCGGCCTCCTCCCCCCGACCGGCGGCCAGGGCCCGGCCGGCCGCGGCGAAGGTGCCCTCGCCCAGGTCCTGCCACGAGCCGGTCCGGGTCGCCCGGCCGAGCGACGGCTCGTCGGCGACCGGACCGGGGCCCGCGACCAGCGGGTCGGGCAGGATCGTCGGTGTCTCCGCGCTCATGTCAGCTCGAACCCTCCGTCGATGCGCAGGTCCGCACCCGTCACGTACGACGCCTGGTCGGCCAGCAGGAAGGCGATCGCCGCGGCGACCTCCTCGGCGCGGGCGAACCGGCCGAGCGGCACCCGCGGCGCCAGGGCCGCCGGCAGCTCCGCCGCCGTGCCGTGGGCCGCGGCCATCGGGGTCGCGACGAAGCCCGGCGAGACGGTGTTGACCCGGACTCCGCGGGCCGCCAGCGCCCGGCCCGCCGTGCGGGTGAGCATCGCGAGCCCGGCCTTGGAGGCCGCGTACGCCGGGTTGGGGTCGGGGTTGCTCAGCGCGATCACCCGGTGCGCCTCGATCGACCCGACGTTGACGACCGCGCCGCCGGCCTCGGCGAACCGCGGTCCGGCCGCGTCGAGCACGCGGTAGGCACCCACGAGGTTGACGTCCAGGGTGCGCAGCCAGCTCTCGGCGCCGACGCCCGAGAAACCGGTCTCGTCGAGGATGCCGGCGCAGTTGACGACGTACGAGAGCGGGACGTCCGCGCGCAGCCCGTCGAGCGTGGCGCCGAGGCCGTCGGCGTCGGTCACGTCGACCGCGGCACAGCGCCGGCGGCCGTCGTGCCCGCCGTCGGCCGCCGGGGCGATCCGGTCCAGGCACAGCACGGTGAGCCCGGCGTCGAGCAGGAGCGCCGCGGTGGCCGCGCCGATCCCGCCGGCGGCGCCGGTCACGACCGCGACCTCGCCCGCGTAGGTCAGGCTGGTCGCGCGCGGGTTCTCGGGCAGGGAGTCGGGCATGGCTCAGTCTCGGCCATACCGGTCGGCATGCGCCGCCTGGGCCGCCTCGAAGCAGGCCCGCGGCGCGCGGATCACGCCCGCTCCGATCTGGCCGCCGTCGCGTCCGGCCAGGCCGACGTCCATCACGGGCAGGATGTCGGTGGCGAGGACCTTGCGGACGTCGACCGCCGTCGGGGTGCCCCGGAAGGAGAAGAGCGGGATCCGGTAGTCGGGGTTCTCCCCGTGCGTGATCTCGTACATCTCCTTGTTGCGCTCGATCATCACCTCGGGCGAGCCGCCCTGGTAGTCCTGCAGCGACAGCGCGCAGGCCTGGGCGAAGCCGCCGAGACCCACCGTCTCGGTGATCGGTGACTCGCCGCCCATCCAGGTGATCTCGTCCTCGGTGTGCCCGGCGAAGAGCTTGCCCTGGTGGATCGGCGGCGGGCCCTCGAACCACTGGTCGCCGAGCCCGGCGACCTTGATCGCGAAGCCACGGCAGCTGAACGCCATCGCCGAGACCAGCGTGGAGCCGGCGACGTCCTTCATCGCGTCGGCGCTGGCCTTGGAGGCCGCCATCGACAGGCGCAGGAAGAAGTAGTCGTTCTCGGCGAGGTGCAGCATCGTCTCGCGGACGTGCGGCAGCCCCTCCTCGATCATGTCGAGGACGGCCGGCAGGATCTCGCGGTTGAACAGCACGGACGCCGCCGCGTTGCGGCTGTGCACCTCGTCGCCCATCCGCAGCGCCCGGGCGATGAGCGGCTTGAGAGCGATGCCGCCCTGTCGGCGGATCGCCTCGCCGACGACCGGCGCCAGCACCTCGTTGACGTGCAGGAGTCGCTCGTGGACGCCCTCGTCGTAGCAGCCGTAGTTGAGCCGGCGCGGCTCCTTGCCCTCGTAGAAGTTGCAGAACCCGACGTTGCCGTGGGTCCGGTTCTCGACCACGAAGACCGGCATCGAGGCGGTGTAGATGCCCGCCAGCGAGCCGACCGCGCCGTAGTCGTGGCAGGCGCCGACCCGGATCGCACCGCTCTCGAAGCCGGCGATCGCCTCCTCCCGGGTGGCGGCGAGCCCCTCGAAGAGGGCGCCGCCGACCAGCGCCTCGCGCTGGCCGCCGGTGTACTCCGACCAGGCCATGGGCGCCCCGGACGTGAGCACGAGGTCGTCGGTGTAGCCGGGGATCACGTCGCGGGCCGGGCGGACGTCGACGACCCACGGGTCCGCCGCGGTGAGCCGGTCGAAGGCCTCGGCGTTGGCGGCGTCGACGTCGACCACGGCGCTGGTCGCGAGCCCGCTCGTGGTCACCATGCGACGACCCCGCCGTCGACGAGCAGGGTCTGCGCGGTGATGAAGGAGGCCCGGTCGGAGAGCAGGAACTCCACCGCCTCGGCGACCTCGTGCGGCTCACCGATCCGCTTGAGCATGGCGTACGACGCGGACACCTCCTCGCCGCCGGAGACCCGGGCCATCGACGGGCTCATCGGCGCCCGGATCACGCCCGGCGCCACGTTGTTGACGCGGATGCCGCGCCCGGCGAGCTCCTCGGCCGTGTAGCGGGTGTAGGCCGCGATGCCGGCCTTGGTGGCGCCGTAGACGGAGGCACCGCGGAACCGCCCGAAGTGACCGGTGAGGCTGCCGACGTTGACGATGGCGCTGCCGTCGGTGAGCAGCGGTGCGCACACGTCGGTGACCCGCGCCATGCCCGCGATGTTCACCTGGAACATCAGCTCGAGCTTGGCCTCGTCGAGCTCCCCGAGGAACGAGTCCCGCAGGATCCCGGCGCAGTTGACGACGCCGCGGAGCGTCTCGCCCGGGGCGACCGCCGCCGCGACGGCCTGCTCGACGCTGGCCCGGTCGGTCACGTCCATCACGACGGACGTCGTCCCGGCGAGCGCCGGGTCGTCGGGGTCCAGCGCGCCGACCGCGTCCTGGAGGTCGGCCGCGACCGGCTCGAAGCCGCCCTCGACGAGACGACGGCAGATGGCCTGGCCGATGACACCGGCACCGCCGGTGACGATCACTTTGCGACTCACGAACGGGTCCCTTCCGGACGGGCGAACAAGATGGGTCCAGTTTGTGGGCCATTCGAACTAAAGGTCAAGTCTTTAGGACTTTTATTTCGGACCTGCCGCTCACGGGCCTCACCGATTGATTGGCTCAGACAATCGGGCTTTCGACCGGCGCGGTCCGCTAGCCTGTGCGGTCTCGGAGTGCTCTCATCGCGGGCTCCAGGAAGGAGGACGGCACCCCATGGACCCGGAATCGCTCGGCCTGACGCCCGTGCGGCAGATCGCCGCGCACGAGCTGGTCCTCGACCAGATGCGCCGCTCGATGGAGAGCGGCCAGTTCCGCCCCGGTGACCGGCTGCCCTCGGAGCGCGACCTCGCCGAGATGCTCGACGTGTCCCGCACCGTCGTCCGCGCGGCCGTCGCCGTGCTGGAGCGCGAGGGGCTCATCGTCGTCCGCCGCGGCCGCGGCGGCGGCTTCATCGTGCAGGCGCCGACCTACGACGCCGCGGAGACGCGACGCATCATGAAGGCCAACAAGGCGGCGGTGCGCGACGCCTTCGACTTCCGCGTCATCGTCGAGGGGGCGGCCTCCCGGCTCGCCGCCGAGCGACGCCGCGCCAAGGAGCTGGCCGAGCTGCGCTCGCTGCTCACCCAGATGGACGCCGCCCTCACCGCCTCCCTGGAGGACCAGACGCCGCACAAGGTGATCGAGTTCCAGACGCTCGACACCGCGTTCCACATGGGCATCGCGCGCGTGGCGCGCAACCCCGCCCTCTACGACTCGGTGGCCGACGCCCGCCGTCGGATGTGGGCGCCCGTCGGCGCGATCTTCGGCCGGCTGGAGGAGAACGCCAACGACCGCCACGAGGACATCCTCGACGCGATCGCCGACGGCGACGGCGACCTGGCCGCGAGCACCATGGCCGCGCACATCAACGACACCCGGCACACGCTCGAGGCCTGGCTCAAGCGCTGACGGCGTCCGGGTGCTCCGGGAGGACCTGGCCCCCGTCGACGACCAGCTCCTGCCCGGTCACGAACGCCGCTCCCGGCCCCGCCAGGTACACCGCGGCCGCGCCGATGTCGTCGGGCTCGCCGAGCCGGCCCGCCGGGATCACCCGGGTCATCGCCGCGATCGCCTCGGCACCCAGACCGGCGAGGCCCTCGGTGCGGACCGCGCCGGGACTGACCGCGTTGACGGTGATCCCGAGGGGCGCGAGCTCCAGGGCCGCCGTCCGCACGAAGCCCAGCTGGCCCGCCTTGCTCGCGGCGTAGACGGCGAGGCCGGGATAGCCCGTGGTCGGCCCGGTGATCGACGTCGTCACGACCACCCGCCCGCGACCCGACGCGGCCAGGTGCGGCACCGCCGCCTGCACCGCGAAGATCGTGCCCTTGAGGTTGGTGGCGAGCACCTCGTCCACGGCCTCCTCGGTCAGGTCCTCGATGCGCTGCTCCGGATAGACGCCCGCGTTGGCGCAGAGCACGTCGAGCCCGCCGAGCAGGTCCGCGGCCTCGGCGACCATCCGGTGACAGCCCGCCCGGCCGGCGACGTCGGCGACCAGGACGTCGATCGTCACGCCGTCGCGGGCAAGGCGCTCCCGGGCGCCGGCCAGGCGCTCGCGGCTCCGACCGCTCACGACCACCCGGGCCCCGGTCGCGGCGAACGAGCGGGCGATGCCCACGCCGATGCCCTGACTGCCACCCGTCACCAGGACGCGCTGGCTCTCGGTCTCCGGCACGCTCTCCTCCTTCGCTCGCGAACGGTGCCCGCCCGGCCCGGATCCGCGGATCGGGCTCAGACGACGGTGTCGTGGACCTCGTCGAAGACCGTGCTGCCGATCCGGCCGTAGAGCTGCGGCCGGTTCGAGCGCAGGTACGCCGCGACGGCCATCGAGCCCACGAGGAGGCCGACCACGATCCAGGGGATGAGCTTGAAGAACAGCGTGTCGGAGGCGGCACCCGCCGCGGCCTTCATGTTCGACAGCATCAGGTAGGTCACGAACAGCATGCCGAGTCCGCCGATGATCGGAGCGGTCAGCGTCCGCCACCAGTGCGCCGTCTCGGGGTGCTCCCGCTTGACGTGGAAGTAGACGATCGTCGAGACCGAGCAGAGGGTCTGCACGATGAGCAGGCAGATCGTCGCCAGGATCGCGACCAGCACGAACAGGGTGGCGTAGGGGTCGGCGTCGGTGGCCCAGCAGACCGCGAGCAGCACGACCGCGAAGCCGGTCTGCACGAGCGAGGCGACCCACGGCGACGCGTGCCGCGGGTGTGCCTCGCCCATCCGGTGCCACAGCAGCCGGTCCCGACCGAACGCGAAGAGGTAGCGCGCCGCGGAGTTGTGGATCGCGAGCGCGCAGGCGAACGAGCCGAAGACGACCAGCCACTCGAAGGCGGTCACCGCCCAGCCGCCGACGTACTCCCGCGTGGGCGCGTAGAGGAGGTCGAAGGGAGCCGGTCCGGAGGCCAGCTCGACCGACTTCTCGGCGCCGTTGGCGCTGACCGTCATCCAGGAGATGAAGGTGTAGAAGACGCCGATGCCGATCACGGCGATCAGCGTGGCCTGCGGAACGATCCGCTTGGGGTCCTTGGACTCCTCGCCGTAGATGGCCGTCGACTCGAAGCCGACCCACGACCAGAAGGCCATGAGGAGACCGAGGCCGACCACACCGCCGGCGACGTCGTTGGTGCTCAGCGCGCTCAGCGGGTTGACCGAGTCCCAGATGATGCCGTCGGGACCGCCGCCCTGGAACAGCACCGTGAACGCGGTGCCGGCGAGCACCGCGATCTCGAGCACCAGGACCAGGCCCAGCACCTTGGCCGCGACCGAGATGTCGAAGTGCGACAGGACGGCGATCGCAACAGCCGCCGCGACGGCGTACGGCTGCCACCCGAGGTCGACGCCGAGCTGGACGGAGAACGCCTGGTCGGCGAACACGGAGAAGATGCCGATCAGGCCGGCCTCCATCGTCATGTAGGTGAACATCGACATGACGCCGGCGGCGAGGCCGGGGATGCGGGACCAGCCGCGCGACACGAACGTGTAGAACGCGCCCGCGGCGGTGATGTGACGGGCGAGGGCCACGAAGCCGACGCTGAAGATGGTCAGCACGACGGTGGCGATCATGAACCCGGCGGGCGCTCCGACGCCGTTGCCGAAGCCGACCGCGACCGGCAGGTTGCCGGTCATCGCCGTCGTCGGCGCCGAGAACGCGACGACCATGAAGACGACGCCGACCAGGCCGATCGCCCCGGGCTTGAGCCGGGCCTGCTGGGTTGAGGACTCGTCGACTCCCGACGGTGAAACAGGGTTTGCAGACATGCGCTGCCACCTTTCGATCAGATGCCGGGAGACTAGGCCGGAAAAAGGTCTAAAGACAAGACCTACAAACCTATTCGTTCGAAGATTTACGCCGGCGAAACGGGCCACCAAAAGGTCTATTGACTAGTCCTTATGTCTCCCCTACGCTCGGCGCGGGCGGAGGACGAGGAGGAGGACGACGATCGTGAGCACCTGTGGCGTGGCCGAGAGCCCGAGCACGACGGAGCGGTCCGGCGACGAGCTGGTCGCCCACGCGCACGCGGCCGCCGAGCGTGGCCGTGCCGCCGCCGTCGCCGGCGAGGTGTCGGCGCAGATCCCCGAGCTCGGCCGGGTCGATCCCGACCGGTTCGGTCTCGCGGTGGCGCTCCTCGACGGGACCGAGATCCGGGTCGGCGACGCCGAGCAGCCGTTCTCGCTGCAGAGCGTCACCAAGCTCTTCGCGCTCTGCGCCCTGCTCCGCGAGGAGCCGACGGCCTGGGAGCACGTCGGCTGGGACGCCTCGGACGCCGGCTACGGCTCGGTCTCCGAGCTCGAGGCGCACGCCGGGCGTCCGCGCAACCCGTTCGTCAACGCCGGTGCCCTCGTGGTCACCGACCGGCTGCTCCACCACACCGGCGATGCCGCCGGAGCCGTCACGGACCTCCTCCGCGACCTCGGCGGCGAGCACGTCCGCCGCGACCGGCGGGTCGCGCTCTCCGAGGCCGCCCACGACCACCGCAACCGGGCCATCGCGCACGTGCTGGCCGAGCACGGCCGCCTGCTGCACGGCGTGGACACCGTGCTCGCGCAGTACTTCGAGCAGTGCTCGATCACCGCGTCCGCGCTCGCCGTCGCCCGGGCCGCGCTGCTCCTCGCCGACCGCACCGGCCGACGCGGGCCCCTCGACGCCGGCGCCGTACGACGGGTCAACGCCGTGCTCCTGACCGCCGGGATGTACGGCGCCGCCGGCGACATCGCCTACCGGGTCGGGCTGCCCGCCAAGAGCGGGATCGGCGGGGGCGTCGTGGCCGTCCTCCCCGGGGTCGGCGCGATCTGCGTGTGGAGCCCGCGGCTGGACCGCACCGGCAACTCCACCGGCGCCGTCGCCGCCATCGAGGAGTTCGCGCGCCTCGCCGGATGGTCGGTGTTCTGAGCATCCGGACCGCACCCCGACCGAACCCGCACTTGGAGACCCCGTGACCACCCCGCCCCTCGACCGGCCCCTCATCGGCATCACCTACAGCTCCGCCGAGCTCGCGGAGTTCCTGCTGTGGCGCAGCATGTTCCGCGGCGTCGTCGCGGCGGGCGGTGTGCCGCTGGCGATCGACTGCCGCGACCCGCAGCCGCACATCGCCGACCTGGTCGCGCGCCTCGACGGCCTCGTCATCAGCGGCGGCGGCGACGTCGACGCCCGCCGGTACGGCGGCGACCCGGCCGACCCGCTGCTGCGCGGGGTCAACCCGCACCGGGACGACGCCGAGATCGCCGCCCTCGACACGGCCGTCGCCCGCGGCCTGCCCGTGCTCGCGATCTGTCGCGGCGCCCAGCTCGTCAACGTCGCGCGCGGCGGGACCCTCCACGTCGACCTGGGCCGCGACCTGCCCTCCGAGCTGCGTCACCGGGAGAGCGAGGAGGCGCTCGGCGAGCCGCTGCACGACGTCGAGGTCGTCGCCGGCACCACGCTCGCCGCGTGGACCGGCGGCGGCACGATCGGGGTCAACAGCCAGCACCACCAGGGGATCCGCACGCTCGCCGACGGCCTGGTCCCGAGCGCCTACGCCCCCGACGGGCTGGTGGAGGCGTTCGAGCACCCCCCGACCCGGCTCACCGCGATCCAGTGGCATCCCGAGGTGCTCTGGCCGTCCCAGGCCCACGCGCTCGACCTGCTGCGCGGGTTCGTCGGCGCGTGCGGCGGCGTGGGCGCGGACGGGACCCGGGTCGCCTCCGCCGAACGGACCGGGACCTAGTCCCCGTCCCCCGCTTCCCCGCCCCCGGCGAGATCCGCACAGCCGGCCGGCGCGCCTCCCGGCACCGTCCCCGTGCGGTCGAGCGCGTCGGCCGCCCGGGCCCGGCCCAGGTTCCACTCCAACCAGTCGTCGTCGGCGGGGACCCGCCCGGCCAGCGCACAGACCCGGTCGCGACCGGTGCGCTCGGCGAGGGCCGGGACGGCGTCGTCGGAGAGCTCGCGCAGGTAGGTCCAGTCGACGCGGCCGGTGTCGTCGTACCGCGCCAGGTTGTGCCGCGCGATCCACGCGTCCGGGTTGACCAGGGCCAGGGCGAGGAGGCCGGCGGCGCCGCTGAGGAGGGCGAAGCGCGGCAGCCAGGCGCCGCGCAGGCGGATCCCGCTGACGACGACGGCCAGGACCAGGACGCCCAGCCAGCCCTCGAAGACGTCAACGAGCAGCCGCAGCCGGGTGAAGCCGTAGGCCTCCTGGTAGACGTCCATCCGGTAGAGCGCCGACGCGACCACGACGAGGGTCTCCAGGCACAGCGCGCCGAGCCCGACCCGCAGCCAGAGCCGGTCCGACGGCGTCTCGCGCGGCGCCTTGCGGGCGGCGACCGCGATCACGAGCAGGGTGAGCACGGTGGCGACGGTGAGCTGGGCGAAGCCCTCGTGGACGTACTCCGCGTAGGTCAGGCCGGTCGTCCGGCGCAGGTAGGCGTGTCCGCCGAAGACCACCGTCGCCTGCGCGGCGAGGAAGACCGCGAACATGGCGACCACGACGAGGACCGGCGCCAGCCACTCGTAGCGGCGGGCCACGCTGCGGGCCGCCGGGACGTCGCGGTCGACCCGCGGCGGGTTGAGGGCGAGGTACGCCGCAGCGAGCACCGTCCCGCCGACGGCCACCGTGACGAACCCGCGCAGGACGAAGGTGTCGACGGTGAGATCGGGCAGCAGGGCGTCGACCCACTCGGCGACCAGGGCGTCCGCGGACGCGAACAGGGCACCGAAGACGACGAGCCCCAGCGCCGACCAGAGCACGGTCCGCAGCGCCGCGGCGCCGTGGCCGATCACCGGCAGCGCGGCGATGGTGCGGCCCAGCCAGGGCATGCCGCGCAGGCCGGCGACGGGCCACATCAGTCCGGCGAGCACGAACCCGCCGAGGCCGCGCCCGCGGGTGACCCCGCAGACGCAGAGGACCGCGCCGGCGAGCAGGCAGAGCACGACCACCCACTCGGCGTCGCGCACGACGGCCGTCGCGGCCAGGAGCACGCACAGCCCGGCGCAGGTCAGCGTGAACGGGTCGTGGCGGTCCCTGCTCGCGGCGAGCACGACCGCACCGGCCGCGAGCAGCACCACGACGGTGCCGATGCCGAGCGCGCGCTCGGGCAGGACCAGCGCCCCGAGCAGGCCGGTGCCGAGCGCGCCCAGCAGCAGTCCGGCGCGGGCGGGAACGTCGCGCTCGGGCCAGAAGCCGCCGAGCAGGTCGTCGGTCACCGACGGCGGCGGTGGGGCCGGCGCCGGCCGGGGCGGCGGCGTGGGGCGGGGGGCCGGCGTGGGACCCGACGTGGGGACGGGCACCGCCCCCTCCGATGCGGGTACGGCGGCCGGGCGGGCCGCGGGCTCGAGCGGCAGCTCCACCCGCACCCGCGCGCCGACGGCTCCGGCCGGCGGGTCGAGCAAGCCGATGGTCCCGCCGTGCAGGTCGGTGACCCACCGGGCGATGGCGAGGCCGAGGCCGGTGCCACCTGTGTCGCCGGTGTCGCGCAACGTGCCGAACGCCTCGAAGACCCGCTCCCGCGCGTCGGCCGGGATCCCCGGGCCGTCGTCGCGGACCTCGAGGAGGTAGCTGCCGTCGTGCCGCGCGGCGGTCACCACCACCGTGCCGCCGGCCGGGCTGTGCCGGGAGGCGTTGTCGAGGAGGTTGGCGACCAGCTGGTGCAGCCGGGCCGGGTCCGCGGTCACGACGAGGTCGGCCGGGGTCACGCGCACGTCGTACTCCACGTCGCGGCCGAGCACCGCGGCCTCGGCGACGCATCGGTCGAGCAGCTCGGCGATCCGAACCGGTCGGGGCGTGAGCGGCGCGCGGCCCGCGTCGACGCGGGCGAGGTCGAGCAGGTCCTCGACGAGACCACTCATCCGCTCCGCCTGGGTCAGCGCGGTCGCGAGCACGGTGGAGTCGTCGGGGACGACGCCGTCGACGACATTCTCCAGGACGGCCCGCAGCCCGGCGAGCGGCGTCCGCAGCTCGTGGCTGACGTTCGCGACCAGCTCCCGGCGCTGGCGGTCGACCCCGGCGAGGTCCTGGGCCATGGTGTTGAACGCCCGGGCCAGCTCGCCCACCTCGTCCCGCCCGGTGTCGAGCACCCGGACGTCGTAGTCGCCCCTCGCCATCCGGCGCGCGGCGGCGGTCATCTGGCGCAGCGGCGAGGTCATGCCGACGGCGAGCAGCTGGGTCAGCGCGAGCGCGAGCCCGATGGTCACCGGGATGGTCAGCCAGGCGGGGACGCCGCCCGCCCGGCCGAGCGCCGCGACGAGGGCGGCGAGCGTCGCGCTGGCCGCCACCAGCAGGCCCAGCTTGACCTTGATCGAGCGCACCCCGACCAGCGGCTGGGGAGCGGGATGCGCCGACGCGGGTCCCGGGACCGGGGGATGCCCGCTCACCGCTCCGGCACCTCCAGCGCGTAGCCCACGCCGTGGGCGGTGCGCACCAGGTCGGCGCCCACCTTCGCGCGCAGGCCCTTGACGTGGCTGTCGACGGTGCGGGTGCCGGTCGCGCCGTCCCAGCCCCACACCTCGGCGAGCAGCTTCTCGCGGGTGACGACCGCGCCCGGGGTGGCGGCGAGGCACAGCAGCAGGTCGAACTCGGTCGGCGTCAGCCGCACCTCCTCCTCGCCGCGCCACACCCGGCGCGCCGGCGCGTCGACCCGCAGGTCGCCGAGCTCGAGCGCCCGTCGTCCGGCCAGCTCCGCGGCCCGGTCCACCCGGCGCAGCAGCGCGGCCACCCGCGCGACCAGCTCGCGCATCCGGAACGGCTTGGTCAGGTAGTCGTCGGCCCCGACGCCGAGCCCCACGAGGACGTCCGCCTCGTCCGCGCGGGCGGTGAGCATGAGCACCGGCACCGGGCGGTCGGCCTGGATCCGGCGGCACACCTCGTGGCCGTCGTACCCGGGGAGCATGACGTCGAGCAGCACCAGGTCGGGCTGGTGCTCGGCGTGCGCGGCGACCGCGCCCGGTCCGTCATAGGCCCGCACGACGTCGTACCCCTCGGCCCGGAGCCGGTCGGCGACGGCCTGGTTGATGACCGGGTCGTCCTCGACGACGAGGACCCGGCGCTGCACGCTCTGCGCTGGCATGCCTCCGAGGCTACGAGCGCGACGGGCCGGGAGGAGGGGACGACGTGTGCAGGTTCTGTGCAGATCACCGTCGGGACGTGATCCGTCGCGCGGGCTCCGGCCCACGGGACGCGTGACGTCGCGGCGCGAGCGGGTCAGGCGCGGGCGGCCAGCTCGTCCTCGATGGAGCGGTCGCGGGTGGCGTAGAGGCCGCACAGGTAGAGCGGCACGCACAGCGCCAGCAGGACCAGGATGGACACCGTCCAGGTCCCGGTCATGGCGTGCAGCACGCCCACGCCGAACGGGCCGGCGGCGGCGATCAGGTAGCCCGAGGACTGGGTGAACCCGGAGAGCGCGGCGGTGCCCTCGGGGGTGCGGCTGCGCAGGCCGATCAGGGTCAGCACCAGCGGAAAGGTGCTGCAGCCGATGCCGATGGCGAGCGCCCACAGCCAGCCCAGCGGCCGCGGGGCCGCCAGGAAGCCGAGGTAGCCGATCGGGTAGCAGACGATGAGCGCCGTGAGCAGCCAGCGCTGGTCGCGGAACCGGCCGGCGAGGATGGGGATGAGCAGCGACAGCGGGATGCTCGCGCCGGTGACCACGCCGAGCAGGACCCCGGCCGTCTCCGCGGAGTAGCCCGCGTCGCGGCACATCTGCGCGAACCAGCCGAAGACGGCGTACGCCTGCAGCGACTGGAGCCCGAACGCGACGGCCATCGCCCACCCCAGCCGGGTGCGGGCGATCGCGGTGATGCCGAGGCCGCGGGTACGCCGGCCCTCGTGCAGGTCGTGCCCGAGCAGGCCGATCCACGGCAGGATCGCGATCGCGGCGGTCACCGCCCAGGCTCCGAGTCCCCGGGTGTAGTCGACGTCGCCGCCGGTGCCCGCGATCGGCACGCTGAGGGCGGAGGAGAGGGTCAGCCCGATCGCCATCGACGTCGTGTAGACCGCGGTGAGCAGACCGACCCGGCCGGGGAAGTGCAGCTTGACTAGCGAGGGCATCAGCACGTTCGCCGCCGCGGCGCCGGCGAGCGCGGCGAACGACAGGACCAGGAAGAGCCAGCCCTGGTGCACGTGACCGCGCCACCACAGGCAGCCGGCGAGCAGGACCAGACCGAGCAGCGCGACCCGGTGCAGACCCAGCCAGGACGCGAGCCGGGGCGCCGCGCCACCGACGAGCGCGAAGCACAGGACGGGCAGGGTGGTGAGCAGCCCGGCCTCGAAGTCCCCGAGCGGGACGCCGGCGCGGATCTCCTCCAGCAGCGGGCCGACACTCGACGCGGCCGGCCGGAGGTTGAAGGCCAGCACCACGATCCCGAGGACGACCAGGAGACGCTGGAGGCGGGTGTCCCGCACGACGACGGTGGAGGGCGGTGCGGTCACGAGGTCATGTAACACGGCCGGCCCGGCGCGGATTCCGGCGGGCTCCGGCCGGCGGCGCTCAGCGGTAGGTGACGCGGCGGACCAGCACCTCGAACGGTCCCCGACGCCCGCGGCGGGCCAGTGCGTCGGCCACGACGACCGACGCGACCCAGGTCGCGACCGCCAGCAGCGCCGTGGCGGCGACGCTGAGCGTCCCCGCGAGGTCGAGGAGGTACGGCGTGAACACCGTCGCCCACACCACCGACTGCAGGAGGTAGCAGGTCATCGACCGCTGACCGGTCGCGGCGACGGCGTCGATCAACCGGCCGCGACGGCCCTCCACCAGCCCCTCGAGCGGCCGCGCGGCCAGCGTGATGAGCGCGGCATAGCCGAGACCGCCGGCGACGCCCGCCGCGTCGTGGAGCGGCCCGATCAGCGTGAGCACGTCCGCCGACGGCACGGGCGTCACCCCCGCCAGCATCAGCGCCACCGGCTGCGCCCCGGCGACCGCGACGGTGATGCCGACGGCGGCGACGGTGGTGAGCAGCCGGCGGTAGCGCTCGGGCTGCTCGAGCACCCGGCGCCGCCCGGCCCACAGGCCGAGGAGGTAGGGACAGGCGAACCCGATCGGCCCGAGCAGCGCGACGACGGCCACCGCCGCCGGCCGCTCCGCCAGCTGGGTCGCGAGGTCGGGCGGCAGCATCGCGACGTCGGGCGGGTCGGTGCCGACCGACGACGAGCTCGCCGACGGGAGCGCGGTGAGGACGAAGAGGAGGCCGGCCACCGCCAGCAGCCAGCGGTCCGACCAGCGCACGGCGAAGACGCCGACGAGCAGCAGCACGCCGTACATCGCGAGGATGTCGCCGACGTAGAACAGCAGGCCGTCCACCACGCCGACGGCGATCAGGACCGCCGCGCGGCGGCGGAGCAGCCCGCGCACCTCGCGCGCCGTGGCTCCCGACGCCGCGCGACGGCGGGCGATGTGCGCGACGCCGTAGCCGAACAGGAAGCCGAACATCGGGAACGCCCGGCCGTCGACGAAGGTCGCGATCACCCAGGTGACCGCGGAGTCGAGGGCCGAGCCCGCCATCGGGAAGCCGCCGCGGATCGTCGCTCCGGCGGACGTGCCGGTCAGGAAGTAGTGGCTGTTGGCGAGCGCGATGAACAGCAGCATGCCGCCCCGCGCGAGGTCCGGCCCGAGCACCCGCGCCGAGAGCGCGACGGGACCTTCGCGGGTGATGCTCACCCGTCCAGTCAAGTGGCCCGACGCGCTCGCCACATCGGTCCCCGGTCGCGGTCGGCCCCTACTTCGGTCGGTTCCTCAGCCGCCGGGCGCCAGCGCGGCGAACGCCATCACCGCGAGCCGGGCTCCTTCTCGGGGACCGGCAACTCGCGGAGCATCCGGCGCATGATCTTGCCGCTCGACGTCTGCGGCAGCGCGGGGACGAAGACCACCGACCGGGGCGTCTTGTACGCCGCCAGCTCGGCCCGGGCGCAGGCGATCAGCTCCTCCTCCGTGGCCCGGCGTCCGTCGCGGAGCACGACATAGGCCCGCGCGACCTCGCCCTTGACCTCGTCCGGAACCGGTCCGACGGCGACCAGCGCGACCGCCGGGTGGCCGGACAGCACGCGCTCGATCTCGGCCGGGTAGACGTTGTAGCCGCCCGAGATGATCAGGTCGCGACAGCGATCCACCACCCACAGGTTGCCCTCGGCGTCGCGGCGGACCAGGTCGCCGGTACGCAGCCAGCCGCCGGCGAGCACCTCCGCGGTGGCGTCGGGCCGGCCGAAGTACTCGGTCATCACCAACGGTCCGCGCATCCAGAGCTCGCCGGGCCGGTCGACGGCGGCCTCGACGTCCGGACGGTCGAGGTCGGCGACCCGTGCCTCCATCCCCGGGAGCGGCCGGCCGATCGAGCCGTGCACCCGCTCGGTCCCGACCGGGTGCGTGGTGCCCAGGCCGGAGAGCTCGGTCATCCCCCACAGCTCGATGAGCGGCGCGCCGCTGGCCCGCTCCCAGGCGGTCATCGTGGAGACCGCCATGGTCTGCCCACCCACGGTGCAGCGGGTCAGGGTGGCGAGGTCGGCCGGGTCCAGCGCGGGGTCGGCGAGCATCATCGCGTACATCGCGGGCACGCCCTCGAAGAGGGTCGCGCGGTACTCGGCGACGAGGTCCATCGCGGCGCGCGCGGCGAACCTGCCCATCAGCACCACCGTCCCGCCGGTCCCGAAGGTGCCGTTGAGGACCACGCTGCCGTAGACGTGCGGCAGCGGCAGCGCCGTGACGACGACGTCTGCGACGGTCTTGGCGTGCGCTTCGGCGCTGAGCCGCCAGTTGAGCAGGACGGCTCGTTGCGACGGGACGGCACCCTTCGGGTGCCCGGTCGTGCCGGAGGTGTAGCCGATCACCGCTGGGTCCTCGGGCCGGAGCTGGACCGACGCCGGGGTCTGTCCCGAGGCCACCACGTCGTCGAAGGCGACGATCTCAACACCCTCGGCCTCGATACTCTCGTCCCCGTCCGCGCCTGCGCCCGAGTGCGCGTCGAGGACGATGACCGCCCACAGCCGGCTCAGAACGGCACCGTCGAGCGCGGCCAGCACCGCGGCCGTGGTGCACAGGATCCGGGCGTCGCAGTCGCGGAGCACGTAGGCCAGCTCGCTGGTCGTCAGCATGGCGTTGACCGGGTTGACGACCGCGCCGCCGCGCAGGATGCCGTGGTAGGCCTGCACCCACGCGGCGCTGTTGGGGGCGTAGAGCGTGACCCGGTCGCCGGGCCGGACGCCGTGCTCCTGCAGCCAGCCGGCGACCCGGTCGACCCGGTCGACCCGGTCGGCGTACGTGAACGAGCGGCCGTCGTGGACGAGCGCCACCGCCTCCGGCTGTGTGCGGGCGGCCGTGGCGAGCAGGTCCCCGGGCAGGGCGGGGCTCGCCGCACCGGCCGGGAACGCGGCGGCACTCATCGCGGGGTCCGCTCCTCGAGGCCCCACGGGGAGTCGTAGCCGTCGGGCGCGGCCAGCAGTTCGAGGAAGGGCACCGGGTCGAATGCCTCCGGGCCCAGGACGCCGGTGCCCTTCCAGGCACCCGTCGCCAGCAGCTCGAGCGCCACCACGGGGTTGACCGCGGTCTGCCACACCACGCACTGCGTGCCGTACCGGTCCATGCTCCAGGCGTTGTCGACGACGTGATGGAGGTAGACCTCCCGCGGGTTGCCGTCGACGCCCGTCCCGATGACCCACAGGCCCGCGCAGGTGGCCCCGCTCATCGCGGAGCCGAGCCGGGCCGGGTCGGGCAGGCAGGCGGCGACGACGTCGCGCGGCGAGACCTCGACGTCGCCGACCCGGACCTTGTCGGTACGGTCGAGGCCGAGCTTGTGCAGGACCCGCAGCACCTCGATGAACTCCTCGCCCAGGCCGTACTTGAAGGTCACCCGCTCGGCGTCGACCCACCGCGGCATGAGCACGACCTCCTCGTGCTCGACGTTGACGCACTCGACCGGCCCGATCCCACCGGGGAAGTCGAAGACCTCCGGCTCGGAGAACGGCTCGGTGGTGAACCAGCCGCGCTCGCGCTCCCACACCAGCGGTGGGTTGAGGCACTCCTCGATCGTCGTCCAGACCGAGAACGACGGGGCGAAGCCGTGGCCCGCGACCTGCAGGTTCGAGCCGTCCCGGGTGCCGAGCTCGTCGATCGACGAGAACAGGTGGTCGGCGGCGTAGCGCGCGAAGACGTCGGACAGGCCGGGCTCGACGCCGATGCCGACCAGCGCGAGGCGGCCGGCCTCCTCCCACTCCCCCGCCCGGGCGAACTGGTGGTCGCCGAGCATCACGCCACACCGCTCGTACGGCTGCTCGGGGTGCGGCGAGGAGAGGCTCATCGCCATGTCGAGGTAGTCCGCGCCGGCCTCGAAGGCGGCGTCGAAGATCGCCTCGACGAAGCGCGGGTCGACCGCGTTGAGCACGTGGGTGATCCGGTGCTCACGGATCGCGGCGACCAGGCCGGCCCGGTCGGAGGCGTCGAGCCGGATCGCCCGGAGCCGGGAGTCGGGCTCCGCACCGGGCCGGCAGTTCGCCACGGTCGCGCGGGCGCGGGACTCGTCATGGTCGGCGACGACGAGGGACTCGAAGAAGTCGCGGGTCGTGGCGATGCGCACGAAGGCGTCGCCGACGCCCCCGGCGCCGATCAGGAGGACGCGCATGGAGGGCTGTTCCTTTCAACCTGGTGGGGGACGGTGCCCGGGCGGGCGCCGTCGGACCGGGGCGGCACGGCCGCCCGCAGTCGCTGGGTGTAGGGCGCCGACGGCCGGTCCAGGACCTGCGCCACCGCGCCCTGCTCGACGACATCGCCGGCCTTCATCACCAGCACCCGGTCCGCGACCTGGCGCACGACCGCGAGGTCGTGGGTGATGAAGAGGTAGGCCGTGCCGGTGGCCGCCCGCACGTCGGCGAGCAGGTTGACCACCTGGGCCTGGATCGAGACGTCCAGCGCGGAGACGGCCTCGTCGAGGATGATCACCGGGGGCCGCGGCGCCAGCGCGCGGGCGATGGCGACCCGCTGTCGCTGGCCGCCGGAGAGCTCGGCGGGCCGGCTCTCCAGTTGCCGGGCGCTCAGCCCGACGGCCTCGCCCAGCTCGCGCACCCGCGCGGCCCGCTCCGCCCGGTCGCGTACGCCGTGCAGCGCGAGCACCTCGGCCAGGGCGTCGCCGGGCGACTGCCGCGGGTCGAGCGAGGCATAGGGATCCTGGAAGACCATCTGCAGCAGCCGGGCCCGGCGCAGCCGTTCGCTGCGGCGCCGGGCCGGCCGACTGACATCGTGGCCGTCGAGGACCACCCGTCCCGCCGTCGGCGGGAGCAGGCCGGCGATCATCCGCGCGGTCGTCGACTTGCCCGACCCCGACTCGCCGACGATCGCCAGGCACTCGGCGCGCTCCAGGTGCAGGTCGAGACCGGTCACCGCGACCGTCGTCGCGCCGCGGGGGCCGGGGAACTCCTTGCGGAGCGCGGTCACGGTCAGCACGGGATCCTCCCCTCGCGCACGCACCGGACGGCGTGCTGGGTGCCGGTCAGCGGCGGGACCGCCGTACGGCAGGCATCGACGGCCCGGTCGCAGCGCGGGGCGAACGCGCAGCCGGCTCCGGCCTCGTACGCCGCGACCGGGTGCCCGGCGATGGCCGGCAGCCGCGGCAGCCGGCGATCGATGTCCGGCCGGGCCGCGAACAGGGCGCGGGTGTAGGGATGGCGCGGGTCGGCCGCCAGCGCGCCGGCCGCGGCGACCTCCTGGACGGTTCCGGCGTAGAGGACCGCGATCCGGTCGCACAGCTGGGCGGCGAGGTCGAGGTCGTGACTGATGAAGACCAGGCCCGTGCCCCGCTCGCGCCGCAGCTCGTCGAGGATCGCGACGACCTCGGCCTGGGTGGTGACGTCGAGGGCCGTGGTCGGCTCGTCCGCGAGCACCAGCGCCGGGTCGGCGAGGACCACGGAGGCGATCATGATCCGCTGGAGCATCCCTCCGGACAGCTGGTCGGGATGGCGATCCAACAGCCGGCGGGGCTCGGCGAGACCGACCCGGTCGAGCAGTGCCAGCACCTCGGGCAGCCGCGCGGACCGGGCCCGGCGGGCGGTCGTCTCCAGCAGGAAGTCGCCGATCCGCTGGCGCGGGTCCAGGTGGGCACGGGCGTCCTGGAAGACCATCCCGAGTCGCCGGCGCGGCACGTCGCGGCGGGTGCGGCTGCGTGCGAGCGGTGCTCCATCGAACCGGATCGTGCCCGACCGGACGGCACCGGCGGGGAGCAGGCCGGCCACCGCGCGGGCCAGCATGGACTTGCCCGCTCCGGACTCCCCGACCAGGCCCAGCGCCTCGCCGGGGGCCATGGCCAGGGTGATGTCGCGCAGCACGGTGCCCCGTCCGGGCAGCTCGACGACCACCTCGTCGACCTCCAGCAGCGGGATCGTCATCGCTTCTCCTTGCGGGCACGGGCGAGCGGGCGTCCCTCGGTGAGCCGGTCGCCGAGGAAGGTCAGGGCGACCACGGTGGTCACGATCGCCAGCCCGGCGTACACGGCCTGCTCGGGGTGTCCCTGGAGCAGCGCGGACGTGTCGCTGACGAGGACGCCCCAGTCCGCGGCGGGCGCCTGGACCGCGAGGCCCAGGAAGGACAGCGAGGCGAGGTCGACGAGGGCGAGCGCGAACGCGACCGGCACCTGGGCGAGGACGACGCCGAGGATGTTCGGCAGGGTGTGCCGCACGCAGATCCGCAGCCCGCCCATGCCCTGCAGCTCGAGGGCCTCCACATAGGGCAGGTGCCGCTGCGCGCGGGCCGCGGCCCGCGCCGTGCGGGCCACATAGGGCAGGTAGGCGACGGCCAGGGCGATCACGGCCGGGGTGAGGCCCGGCTCGAAGACGGCCACCGCCAGGACGGCGACCAGGATGCCCGGGACGGCGAAGATCACGTCGAGCACCCGCGCCAGGGTGGCGTCGAGCAGGCCGCCTCGCCAGGCGGCGCTCAGGCCGATCGGCAGTCCCACGGTGAGACTCAGGGCGACCACGAGGGCCGGCCCGCCGAGGCTGGTCCGGGCACCCCACAGCAGCCGGGACCAGATGTCCCGGCCGGTCGCGTCTGTGCCCAGCCAGTGCTCGGCGCTCGGTCCGGCGTACGGGTGCAGGAGGTCCTGCTGGTCGACGGGATAGGGCGCGACCCAGGGAGCGAGGGCGGCGAGCAGGACCAGCGCGGCCACGACCGCCAGTGCGATCCAGCCGACCGGGCCGAGGACGCCGCGCGCGTGGCCCCGGCGCGGCCGCCCGGCGGGGAGGGCGAGTGCCAGCGTCATGCGGCCCTCCTGCGCTGGCGTGGGTCGAGGCCGCGTGCGGCCAGGTCGACGAGGGTGTTGGTGACCACGAAGACCACGACGAGGAGCAGGCTGATCGCCTGCACGGTCGGGAAGTCCTGGCGATTGACGGAGCTGACCAGCAGCGAGCCGAGACCGGCGATGCCGAAGGCGTTCTCGACGACGATCGCGCCCGCGAACAGCGCCGCCACCAGCAGCCCGCCCGCGGTGACCACCGGGCCGGCGGCGTTCGGGAGGATATGCCGCGCGACGACCACCCGCGCGGGCAGACCGCGGGCCCGAGCCGTGATGACGTACTCGCGACCGCTCTCGGCGCGGACGCTGGCGCGGGTGACCCGGGCCAGCATGGCCGAGGAGACCAGGGCCAGCGAGAGGGCGGGGAGTACCAGGCCGCGCAGCCCGTCGGCGCCGTACGCCGGGAACCAGCCCAGGCCCACGGCGAAGACCGCGATCAGCAGGGTCGCCGAGACGAAGGTCGGGATCCCGGCGACGACGGCGACGACGGTCGTCAGCACGGTGTCGAGTCGGCCGGGGCGCAGACCCATCGGCACCCCGACGGCGATGCCGATCATGACGAGCAGCAGGCCGGCCAGGCCCACCAGCGCGAGCGTGGTGGGAGCGGTGGCCCCGAGTCGGGTCGCGACCGACTGGCCGCCGACGAAGGAGGTGCCGAAGTCGCCGTGCGCGACCGAGCCGAGCCAGTGCAGATAGCGGATCAGGAAGGGATCGTCGAGGCGGTACTGCTCCCGGACCGCCGCGCGCACCTCGTCGGTCGGGGTGGTGGAGCCGAAGAGCACCGACTCCGCGTCGCCCGGCGCCGCGTAGAGACTCGCGAACACGACGAAGCTGGCCGCGAGGATGCTGACGCACATCGCGCCCACGGTGCGCAGCAGCTCCCGGACGGTCACGGTGCGCCGACCGACGCCGTCCACGCGGTGCCCATGTACGCGAAGGTCAGCGGGACGCCGGTGATGCCTTCGTCGAGATAGACCGCGGCCCGCGGCGCCACGAGCGGGATCCAGGGCAGCTCCTCGGTCAGGATCGCCTGGGCGGCGATCACCAGGTCGGCCCGGGCGTCGTCGTCCGGCTCGCCGAACGCCTCGCGGAGCAGGCGGTCGACCTCCGGGTTGTCGTAGCCGCCGTAGTTCTGGCTGCCGTCCTTGTTGCCGATGAAGCCGTACATGAACGCGGGCTCCTGCACCTGCGTGTAGTTCATGGTGAGGAAGGCGTCGTAGTCGGCACGCACCGACGCGTCGGAGAAGAGCGAGTAGTACTGGGCCAGCGGCAGCGCGACGATCTCCATGTCGAGGCCCAGCTCCTTGGCGGCCTGCTGCACGACCGTCGCGGTGGTCCGGTACATTTCGATGCCGCCCGGATAGGCCAGGGTGAGGCGCTCGCCGCTCAGCCCGGCCTGGTCGACGGCTGCCCGGCCGCCTCCGGAGGCGTCCTTGCTCGCCTGCTCGATCTCCTCGTACGCCGCCCGGTAGCGCTCCTGCGCGTAGCCCCACAGCCCGGGACCGGCGACGGCGTACAGCGGGTCGGCCGCGCCCGCGAAGGCGGTCCGCACCAGTGCCTCCCGGTCGACCGCGCCGGACAGCGCCCGGCGTACCGCGGGGTCGGCCAGGGGCCCCTCGGCCAGGTCGCTGACGATGATGTCGAGGTTCTGGGGCGTGCTGCCCTCGGCGCCGAGCCACAGCTCGCCGCTGCCCGTCTCACGCAGGCTGGGGATCACCTCGGCCGGAATGTTGAACCCGCCGTCGACCGCGCCGGTGCGGATCGCGTTGGCCAGCGCCTTCGCCTCGGCCGGGAACTCGAAGCGCACCTGCTCGGCCAGCGGCTTCCGCTCGCTGTTCCAGTAGTCCGGGCTGCGCTCGAGCGTCAGCGGGCCGACCCCGTCCCAGGAGTCGAGCACGTACGGACCGGTGCAGAGCACGCCCGTCCCGGGGGTGCCGAGGTCGTCGGGGTGCGCCTCGGCGAACGCCTTGCTGATGATCGCGCCACCGAGGGTGTTCATGCCCTTGAGGAAGACGGCGTTCGGCTCGGTGAAGGTCACCTCGACCTGGTCCGTGCCGTACGGCTCGATCGTGGCGACGCCCTGGTAGAGGATCGAGTACGACGACGCGAGGGCCGGGTCGAGGTTGCGCCGGAGACTGAACAGCACGTCCTCCCGGGTCATCGGCGTGCCGTCGGAGAAGGTCACGTCGTCGCGCAGGGTGAACCGGACGGTGCGCGGGTCGACCTGCTCCCAGGCCGAGGCCAGTCCGGGGCGCGGCTCGTAGCCGGGGCCGGTGTCGAGCAGGCTCTCGCACAGGTTGGGGATCACGGTGAGCTCGGGATAGTCGGCCACCTTGATCGGGTCGAGGGTGGCGGGGCTGCGGTAGTCGCCGTACCAGGTGAAGGAGTCGACGGGGCCGGTCGCGGCCGGCGTGGTGGTCGTGTCGGTGTCGAAGGTCGCCTCGGGCCCCGAGCTGTCGGAGTCGTCGGAGCTGCAGGCGCTGAGCCCGAGTGCGACAACGGCGACGAGGGCCAGGGCCGGTCGGAGCTCGGTACGGCGGAGTGTGGGCATGACGGTCCCTCTCGGTGGGTGAGGACGGCTCAGAGCGCCGTGACGACGCTGAGCTGGAGGTGGGTGTGGCCGGCGCCGAGTCGCAGGCGGTGACGGGTGGGCTGGATGGACACGGCGTCCCAGGGGCTGTCCGCGGTGCCGGGATGCGGTGCATAGAGCGGGAAGTCGCTCGCGCTGACCTGGAGCCGCAGGCGGTGTCCGGGCCGGAACCGGTAGCCGGTCTCGCCCAGGTCGACAACGCCGCCGGCGGTGCCCTCGACCCGGCGCTGGCCGCGCACCACCAGCCGGGTGGTGCCGTCCGGGGCGACGTCGTGCAGCTTGACGAAGACGTCGGTGCTCGGGCCCGCGACGTCCAGGTCGACGACCGCGTGCACCGGGCCGGCGAGGTCCAGCGGCTCGGACAGGGGGGCGCCGGTGAAGGTGAGCACGTCCGGCCGGTCGTGGACGACGCTCTCGTCCGGGTACTCGATGAGGAAGGTGAAGGAGTCGACGACGGTCGACGGCACCGGGTCGGCCGGGTCGTGGACCCACTCCGCGTGCTCGGCCGCCCGCGGGGTGGCGTCGAGCGCACCGCCGTCGGCGGACGCGGTCGCCGCGGCGCCCTCGGCCGGGTAGAGCCGCAGCGTCGACGCGGTGACCGGCGGCCAGGAACCGGCGGTGCGGACTCCTAGATGGCCGTGCCACCAGGTGGCCCGGTCGACGGCGCCCTCGCGGCCCCGGACGTGCACGTCGAAGAAGTCCAGGGTGCGGCCCAGGTAGCGCGGCAGCATCGCCTGCAGGACCGCCGGGTCCAGGCCGTGATTGCGCTCGGGCGGGACCGGCGCGTCGTCGAGGTGGAAGGAGTAGTGGTCGCACGCGTCGGCGTCGAGATAGGCGAGGTGGCGCCAGGCGGGCTGGGCCAGCTGCTCGCGGTAGTCCTGCATGGAGAGGTCGAGCAGGTTGTCGAACCAGCCCACCCGGTGCAGGACCGGCACCGGCCGGGCGGCGAAGGGGGGCCGGGCCGCCAGCTCGGGCGTCGCCGGGCCGCCGGAGAGCACCCGGTCGAGGATCTGCGAACGGGCGCCGATCGCCGAGAAGGCGGACTCGAAGAGGTCGCGCAGCGGCCGCACGGTCCAGTCGACCTCGTAGTCGTAGGCGGCGTTGTCCACCCAATGGTGCGCGAAGTAGTTGGCTTGGTAGAGGCTGGTCGCCCGCTGCTGGGGTGCGCCGCCGCCCCAGGACCCGATGGCCATCCCGGTCACCCGCGGCGCGATCGCCCGCAGCGCGGGATGTCCACCGGCGACGCCGGCCCACTGCGTGTAGCCGTGGTACGAGTCGCCGACCATGCCGACCGTGCCGTCCGACCAGGCTTGGGCCGTGACCCACCCGAGGGTGTCGAAGGTGTCCGCGACCTCGTTGCGGAACGGGTAGGTCTCGCCCTCGGAACGGAACTTGCCCCGCACGTCCTGGACGACCAGGACATAGCCCCGGTCGAGGTAGTGCGGCGCGATCTGCTCGATGGCCATCCACGCGCTGTTCTTGTCGTACGGCAGCCGACAGACCACGGCGGGATGGCGACCGGGACGGTCGGGCAGGTAGACGTCGGTGGCGAGCCGGACGCCGTCGCGGGTGCGGACGAGGTGCTGCTCGGCGACGTCGCTCAGCGGTGCCGGCTCGATCCGGGTGAAGGGCAGGGACATGCGGGATGCTCCGGTTCTGTCAGAGGTTGCGCTGGTAGTCGTCGGCGAGGTCGTCCTCGAGGAGGGCGGCCGTGAGTCCGTCGATGCCGATATGGGCGGCGGCGATGACGCCGCCGCTGGGCAGGAGGTCGGCGAGCTCCTGGCGGCCGCTCTCCCACAGCCCGCCGCGGAGGTTGGCCTTGCCGCAGTGCAGGTAGGCCTGCTCGACCTCGATCACGGTGGCCAGCGACGGGACCCGGCCGCGGGCCTCGAGCATCGGCATCAGCTCCGGGTCGTCGCTCGGGTAGGCGCGGCCGTTGACGCGGAGCGTCTCGGCGTACCCGGGGACGAGGAAGAGCATGCCGACGGCCGGCTCGTGGCAGATGTTGGTGAAGGACTCGGCGAGCTGGTTGCCGGGGCGGTCCGGCAGGACCAGGGTCCGCTCGTCGAGGACCCGCACGAAACCGGGGTCGTCGCCGCGCGGCGAGCAGTCGGCCAGGCCGTCGGGACCGACCGTCGCCAGGACGCAGTACGGCGAGTGCGCGACGAAGAGCTGGCAGTAGGGATCGAGGTGGTCGAGCACCTTGGCCTCGATGGCCGGGTCCGGGTGGCCGACCAGCTCGCGGACCCGGGCGAGGTCGACGCGGCGGGGGCGGGTGTGCACGGTCATCAGAGCTCCAGCTCCAGGTGTGCGGTGAGGGCGCGGGAGACGCAGGCCGCCATCACCCGCGGCGCCTCCTGGGAGGCCAGGCCGACGTGGTCGCGGTGGTCGGGCTCGCCGGCGCGCACCACGACCTCGCAGGTGCCGCAGAGGCCCTCGCGGCAGGAGCCGACCACAGGGAGGCCGGCGGCGGACAGCACGTCGAGGAGCGAGCGGTCGGCGTCGACGTGCAGGTCCAGGCCGCTGCGCACGCACCGGACGTCGAAGGGCTGTCCCGGCGGGGCCTCCGTGCCCGGGGCCCGGAACCGCTCGCCGTGGAAGGCGAGCTCGGCCCTCTCGGCGCAGAGCTCCTCGAGCGCGTCCATCATCGACGTCGGTCCGCACGCGTAGACCCGGGCCTCCCCATGCCGGCGCAGGTGGGCGTCGAGGTGGCCGGACAGGTCGAAGCGCCCGTCCGCGCCGGACGCCCACACCGTGCTGCGCACCGTGCTCGGCACGACGGTGGGCTCGGGCGCGTCCAGCCGGGTGAGCCGGTCGACGAACGCCATCGTGGCGCGCTCCCGGCCGACGTACGCGAGGGTCCACGGGATGCCGTCGGCCTCGGCCCGCCGGACCATCGGCAGGATCGGGGTGATCCCGATCCCGCCGGCGACGAAGGCATAGGAGTCGGCCGGGAGGAAAGGGAAGTGGTTGCGCGGCGCCGAGATCCGGACCCGCTGGCCGGGCCGCAGGAAGCGGTGCACGTAGTCCGAGCCGCCCCGGCCGCGCGGGCAGTGCCGGACCGCGATCCGGTAGCGGACGTCGACCGGGTCTCCGCACAGCGAGTACTGGCGCTCCAGGCCGGGCAGCAGCCGGATCGTGACGTGGGCGCCCGGGGTCCAGGCGGGCAGCGGCGGCCCGTCCGGCAGCGGCGCCAGCGCGACCGCGACCACGCCGTCGGCCTCCCAGCTCAGTTCGGCGACGACGACCTCCAGCTCCTCGGGCGTGCTCATGCGTACTCCCGGGCGTGCACCCGGCGGCCCGCGACGAAGGTCTCGTCGACGCCGGCCAGCGAGATCTCGTCGTGCCCACCCTGGAACGGATCGCGGTCGAGGACCACCAGGTCGGCGTCCCGGCCCGGCGCGATGCTGCCGAGCGTGTCCTCCAGGTGGTTGATCCAGCTGGAGCCCGCCGTGTAGGCGGCGAGCGCGTCGACCAGGGTGAGCCGCTGGTGCGGCGTGAGTGGCGCGCCGTCGGAGCCGCCGGGCGCCATCCTGTTGACGGCGACGTGGATGCCGAGCATCGGGTCGGCCGACGAGACCGGCCAGTCGCTGCCCGCCACCAGTGTCGCCCCGGCGGCGCGCAGCTGCTGGAACGGGTACTGGCGCTCGGTCCGCTCGGGGCCGAGGAAGGGCGCGGTGAGGTCGGACATCTGCGGGTCGAGGTGCGCCCACAGCGGCTGCATGTTCGCGGCGGCCCGCAGCGAGCGGAAGCGCGGAATGTCGTCGGGGTGGATCACCTGGATGTGGGCCAGGTGGTGGCGGTTGTCGCCCCGGTGACCTCCTGAGACCGAGGTCGGGCGGGTCGCCCGAGCCCGCTCCACCGCGTCCAGCGCCTCCCGGACGGCGCGGTCGCCGATGGTGTGGAAGTGCGCCTGGAAGCCGAGGTGGTCCACCGCGCCGACCCCGGCGGCGAGCTCCCGGGGATCCAGGTAGCTCAGCCCGCTGCCGGGCGAGGCGCCGTCGGGCGGCCCGAGATAGGGCGCCAGCATCGCCGCGGTGAAGTTCTCGCACACGCCGTCCTGCATGAACTTCACGCTGGTGGCGCGGAACCGACCCGAGCCGGTGCCCGCACGGCGCTCGAGGAGCTCCTCGACCTGGTCGACGCCCCGGGTCGGGTCCCACCACTGGGCCCCGACGACCCGGGCGACCAGGGTCCCCGCGGCCTCCGCGCGGCGGTAGATGTCGTACGTGTCGGGATAGTGCAGGTAGGCGCCGACCAGAGCGTCCTGCCAGGAGGTGATGCCGAGCTCGAGCATCCGGCGCTGCCCCAGCTCCAGGGCCCGGTCGTGGTCGGCGGCCGTCGGCGCCGGGGTGTGCCGCGCGACCAGGTCGGCGGCCGCCTCGTGCAGTGAGCCGGAGGGGGTGCCGTCGGGTTCGCGCTCGATCCGGCCGCGCGGCGGGTCCGGGGTGGTCGCGGTGACACCGGCCCGGCGCAGTGCCTCCGTGTTGACCCACGCGCCGTGCCGGTCGCGGTTGATGAGGAATGCGGGCCGGTCGGCGCAGACCCGGTCCAGCTCCTGGCGGGTCGGCGTCCCGTCGGCGAAGTGGTCCATCGACCAACCGCCACCGACGATCCACTCCTGCTCGGGATGCGCGGCGGCATACGCGGCGATGCGGTCGAGGCATTGCGTGGCATCCTCGGCGCCGACGAGGTCGCACTGCTGCAGCTCCAGGCCGGCGAACACCGGATGGGCGTGGGCGTCCACGAAGCCCGGCACCAGTAGCCGGCCGCGCAGGTCGACGACCTCTGTCCGCGGGCCGGCGAGCTCCCTCGCGGCCTGGTCTCCCACCGCCAGCACCCGCCCGCCGGCGACCGCGACCCCGTCGGTGAAGGAGCGCGCCGCATCGGCGGTGAAGACCGGGCCGCCGACGAAGACGGTGTCGGCGTGGAGCTGGGGCATCGGGGTCCTCCTGGGTCGCTGTGGAGAGGAGTACAGCGCGTCCCGGCACGCTAAGTCAATACCTTTGACTAAGAGACTGACTTGAAGGCGCCCTGCGCGCGGGACGGTCCGCGACGGGTGGCATGATGCGGCCCGTGAGCACACCGAAGGCCTCTGGCACCGCCCGGCGACGCCGGCTGCCGCGCGGCGCGCTGACCCCGGAGAGGATCGTGACCGCGAGCCTGGCCCTCCTCGACGAGCAGGGTCTCGCGGCGTTCACGATGCCCCGTCTCGGACGCACCCTCGGCGCCGACCAGACCGCGGTGTACCGGCACTTCGCCAGCAAGGACGACCTGGTGCTCGCCGTCGCCGACCGACTGCTCACCGAGGCCTTCGAGGACTTCGAGCCCGCCGTCGACGACTGGCGGGGCACGCTCGTCGACGTGTGCCAGCGGGTCCGCACCACCTACGTCAGCCATCCCGCCGCCGCCGTCCTCAGCGGCCCGCGGATCACCACCGGGTCCTCGGAGATGAAGGCCGCGGACGCTGTCGTCGGCGCCCTGCGCGCGGCCGGGATCCCCGACCGCGAGCTCGCGCTGTACTACCGCGTGATCGCCGACTTCGCGCTGCTGTGGTCCGGCGGGCTGGCCGGCTTCCGGATCCTCGACAAGAGCATCCAGGAGGCCGAGCGGACCACCTGGACGACCGCCTACGCCACGGCGCCCGACCAGTTCGGCAACCTGCACTCCATCAGCGGCGATCTCGACCGGATCGAGAGCGAGCAGGTCTTCGACACCGCCCTGGAGCTCCTGCTCGACTCCATCGCCGCGCGGGCCGCCCGCGCCCGGACCGAACGCGGCACCGCCTGAGATTTCGGGAGGCCCGCGTGCTAGCGTCCGCCTCGCCAGTCGTACTCACGAGCATCGTGGGTCAGGGAACCCGGTGAGAGTCCGGGACTGACGCGCAGCGGTGAGGGTGACGGGCGGGGCAACACGTCACTGGTGACGGACGGCGGACACTCGGCCGACCGGCACTGGGAAGGCGCTCCGTCCGGTCGATCCCGAGTCCGAAGACCTGCTGGCCGTGGACCCTCCCGGGTCCGCGTCACCCACCCAACAGGCTTCGCGCACGAGCCTCGGACTGAGAAGAGTGACCATGACGTCCCGTCGTACCCGGGTCCGCCCGACCCTGCTCGCCGTCCCCCTGACCCTCGCGCTGACCCTCGCCGGCTGTGCCGGCGCCCCCGAGCCGGAGCGCAAGAAGGCGGCCGGCGACGCCTTCCCGGCGCGAGTCTCCAGCTGCGGCTTCGAGGCCACCGTCACGGCCCCGCCGGAGCGCGCGGTGTCGATGAACCAGGGCGCGACCGAGGTGATGCTGGCGCTCGGCCTCGCCGACCGGATGGCCGGCACGGCCTACCTCGACGACGCCGTCCCCGCGAAGTGGCAGGACGCGTACGACGAGGTCCCGGTGCTGTCCGCGGAGTACCCCGACAACGAGACCCTGCTCGCGGCCGAGCCCGACTTCGTCTACGCCTCCTATCTCAGCGCCTTCGACGCGGACGCCGCCGGCCCGCGCGAGGAGCTGGCCGTGCTCGGCATCGCGTCGTACAACTCCCCGTTCGGCTGCGGCAAGGGCCACGACCGCGTGGAGATCGCCTTCGACTCCGTCTGGGACGAGATCGCGACCGTGGCCGCGGCGTTCGGCGTACCCGAGCGGGCGGCGGCGATCCAGGAGGAGCAGCAGGCCGCGCTCGACGACCTCGCCGACCGGCGACCGGGGGCCGGCCGCACCGTGTTCTGGTACGACTCCGGTGACAAGACCGCGTTCGCCGGTGCCGGCCAGGGCGGTCCCCAGCTGATCCTCGACGCGGTCGGTGCGACCAACGTGTTCGCCGACCTGGAGGGCAGCTGGGCCGACGTCAGCTGGGAGCAGGTCGTCGCGGCCGACCCCGACGTGATCGTGGTCGCCGACGCGAGCTGGTCCACCGCGGCCGACAAGATCGCGATGCTCGAGAAGGACCCGGCGCTCTCGGACCTGCGGGCCGTCCGGGCGAAGGCGTACGTCGTGCTGCCGTTCTCCGAGTCCACGCCCGGCGTCCGGCTCGCCGACGGCGCGGTGTCGGTCGGCGAGCAGCTGAGCGCGCTGGGCTGATGCTGCAGCCCAGCCGGTCGACCCGGCTCGCCCGGTCGCCCCGGTCCGCCCGGCCGGCGCGGAGCCGGCCGCGCACCGGGCTCCTGGTCGGGGTGGCGCTGGTCGCCGCCCTGGCCGTCAGCCTGGTCGTGGCCGTCGGGATCGGGTCGGTGCACGTGCCCACGGGCGACGTCGTGGACGTCGTGCTGCGCCGGCTCGGCCTGCCCGTCGACGACGTGAGCGTCGTCGACGACAAGATCGTGTGGCAGCTGCGGATGCCCCGCGTGCTCGGGGCGGCGGCGACCGGCGCGGGACTCGCGCTGGCCGGGGCGGTGCTGCAGTCACTGACCCGCAACGACCTCGCCGACCCCTACCTGCTGGGCATCTCCGGCGGCGCGACGGTCGGCGCGGTCAGCGTGATCGTGCTCGGGGTGAGCGTCGGCGGGCTGGTCGGCGGCGCCGCCCTCGGCACGGCGGCCTTCGTCGGGGCCCTGGTCGCGCTGGCGCTCGTCCTGACCCTGGCCACCGGCCGCACCGGGGACCTGCCGCCGGCCCGCACCGTGCTGGCCGGCGTGGCGATCGGGCAGATCTGCGCGGCGTACACGTCGTTCGCGGTGATGATGAGCGGCGACCACGACGCGGCGCGCCGGGTGCTCGCCTGGACGATGGGCTCGCTCGCCGGCGTGCGCTGGCACAGCGCGACGGTGCTGCTCGTCGTCGCGCTCGTCGCCCTGGTCGGGATCGTCGCGTGCGCGGCGGACCTGGACGCCTTCGCCTTCGGCGACGCCTCGGCGGCCTCGCTGGGCGTCTCGATCCGGCGTACCCGCTGGGTCCTGCTCGTCGGTACGGCGCTGCTGACCGCGTGCCTGGTCGCCTACACCGGCGCGATCGGGTTCGTCGGGCTGGTGGTGCCCCACGTCGTCCGGCTGGTCGGGGGGCCGCTGCACCGCCGGCTGCTGCCCCTGAGCGCACTGGCCGGCGCCGTGCTGATGATCTGGGCCGACACCGCGGCGCGGTCGCTGGTCGAGGGGCAGGAGATCCCCATCGGCGTGGTGACCGCCGTCCTCGGTGCCCCGCTGTTCGCCTACCTGCTGCGGCGCGAGTCGAGGGCGCGATGAGGCTCGCGGCCGAGGGACTCTCGTGGGGCGTCCGGACCCGCACGATCCTCCACGACGTGTCGGTCGCCTGCGCGCCGGGGACCGTCACCGGGCTGCTCGGCCCCAACGGCTCGGGCAAGACCACGCTGCTGCACGTGATGGCCGGGCTCCGGCGGCCCGCCTCCGGCACGGTCCTCCTGGGGGACGACGACGTGCACCGGCTGCCGGCCCGGCTCCGGGCGCAGCGGATCGCGTTCCTCGAGCAGCACGCCGCGACCGGGCTGCCGCTGACCGCGCGGCAGGTCGTCGAGCTGGGCCGGATCCCGCACCGCGGGCGCTGGCCGGCGGCGCGCGGCGAGGGCGCGGCCGAGGTCGCCGAGGCGATGCGGCAGTGCGGGGTGACCCACCTCGCCGACCGTGATTGGCAGACCCTGTCCGGAGGCGAGCGACAGCGGGTCCAGCTGGCCCGCGCCCTCACCCAGCAGCCGGCGGTCCTCATGCTCGACGAACCGACCAACCACCTCGACCTGTCCCACCAGATCGACCTGCTGGCGACGGTCCGGGCGCTGGGCCGCACGGCCCTCGCGGCGCTGCACGACCTCGACCTGGCGGCGGCGTTCTGCGACCGGCTGGTCGTCCTCCAGGCCGGCCGGGTGGTCGCCGCCGGCCCCCCGGACGAGGTGCTCACCACGGAGCTGGTCCACCGGGTCTACGGCGTCGAGGCCACGGTCGGGCGCCACGACCGCTCCGGACGGCTGCACGTCGTATGGCACGACGCGAGGGCGGCCCGGTGAGTCGCGCGGTCGTCCTCGTCCCCCTGGGCGTCGACGCGGCGCGCCACGCCGAGGAGCTGCGCGAGGTGGCCGCCGCAACCGGCTCGTCGCTCGCCTTCCTCCAGGCCGGTACGCCGAGCCTGGCCGACGAGCTCGACCGGCTGGCGGCGACGGGGGCGCGCCGGATCGAGCTGGTGGGCCTCGGGCTGGGCGCGCCGACGGCCCGCTCCTGGCTGCGACGGGTCGCCGGGCACTGGCGGCGGGCCAACGCCGGCGTCGAGCTCGTCCTCACCGGCCGCGCGGTGACCGGCGAGGAGGCGCCGCTGACATCGCCGGCCTGGGAGGACGTGCCCGGCCATGCCCGGCAGGTCCTGGTCTGTCGCGGGCCCCGGTGCTCGGCCCGCGGCTCCGCGGCCACCGCGACCGCCCTCGACGCCGAGCTGCGCCGGCGCGGCCTGGGCGACGACGACGTGCTCGTCACCCAGACCGGCTGCCTGTTCCCCTGCAACCAGGCGCCGGTGCTGGTGGTCCACCCCGACGACATCTGGTACGGCGGCGTCCGGCCCGGCGTCGTACCGGACCTCGTCGACGAGCACCTGCTGGGCGGCCGGCCGCTCAGCAGTGCCCGGCTGCCGCGCCCGGGGAGCTGACCGGGGCGGGGCGCAGCTGTAACTATCTGTTCGTGTCACTACCGCACCGGTAGACCGGTAGGGCAGTCGCACGGACAGGTAGTTACAGCCTCGACCGGCCGAGGCGCTCAGCGCACGCCGGGTCCCTGCTCGGCGCGCTGGAGCAGCCGGACCACCTCGCGCGGCTCGTCGACCCAGAACCCGACCCGGTCGACCACCCGCGCACCGTCGTGGGTGGCGAGCGCGGTCGGCTCGGCGAGGGTGAGCTCGACATTGGTGCGGTTGCCCGGACCGACGAGGAGGAGCCCATCCTCCTCGTGGACCGAGCGGATCACGCCCTCGAACTCGTGCTCGGCGCCGCGGACGCGCGTGATCGCCGCCAGCGGGACGTCGACCCGGAACCGCGGGCCGTTGCGGATCGTGAGCCGGTCGGGGAGCAGGAAGTGGCGACGGACGTAGAACGAGCCGGCCATGCCGAGCATCCACAGCGCGCCCCAGAGCCCGACCACGAAGAGCGGGACCCGGACCACGTGCGCCCAGGTGGCGTCGACGGTGCGCAGCACCAGCTCCAGGGCGACCACTTCGACGACGGAGCCGAAGATCCACAGCCACATGACCGGCGCGGTCAGCCGGCTGTAGCCGAGCTGCACCGCCCCCGCCGGAGCGTCGGGGCGCCGGGCGATCCAGCGCGCCAGGTTGCGCCAGATCGCCAGCTCGACCAGGACGACGTCCTTGAGGATGCGCCAGCAGCGGTTCATGACTCGACCTCCTCCATCAGGGCGGTGAAGCGGGCGATGGTCACGTCGAGGACGGCGGTGAAGTCGGCCAGCCTCCTCGCGGAGAGGTCGCCGAAGAGCTGTCGCGCAAGGTCGTCGTAGCCGTCCTGGTTCTCCTTGATGACGGCGAGCCCCGCGGCGGTGGGCGTCACCAGGGTCGCCCGGCGGTCGCTGGGGTGCGGCTCGCGGGTGACGTGGCCGGAGGCGACCAACCCGTCCACGAGACCGGTGACGTTGCGCGGGGTCACGTCCATCGCCGCGGCGAGCTGTTGCTGGGTGGTCGGCCCGCCGAGGCCGAGCTGCCACAGCAGGTGGATCCGCGGCGCGGTCAGGCCGGACTCCTTCTCGTAGCGACCCAGGTCGCTCGAGATCAGCAGCGACAGCTGCATCAGGCGGTCGATCGCGCCGCGCGGCGTGGCCTTCTCCATATCGTGAAGTTACTACATGATTACATCACTTCACAAATGACGTGGAGCGGTGCTCGTCCTCCAACGTCTCCGATCGCGTCGACCCACCTCACACGATCGGAGGCGTTGTACCCCGACCAGGAGAGCTCGCCGGTCACGGCCGGAGCGCGGCCACCCGGACCCGGCCGCCACGGCCGGGGATCATCGTCACGTTGCGGTGGATCGGCCGCTCCGGTGCCGCGGCGTCGGCGACCAGGTCCGCCCGCCGGGCGATCTCGGCGACCACGATGCGCAGCTCCTCCATCGCCAACGCGGCGCCCAGGCAGCGTCGGGTGCCCCCACCGAACGGCAGCCACTCGTGGGCACCCGGCCGTCGGCCCAGGAAGCGCTCGGGCGCGAACCGGAACGGGTCGGGGTAGAGATCGGCGCGGTGGTGGAGCAGCAGGATGCCGACCAGCAGTCGGCTGTCGGGCGGGACGACGACGTCGCCGAGCCGCCACGGCACCCGCACCCGGCGCCCGATGAGCGGCACCACCGGCCGCACCCGCATCGACTCGGTGATGACGGCCTCGAGGTAGCCCTCGGGGTCCTCCCCCGAGCGCACCACGTCGCGCAGCCGGTCGTACGCGGCAGGCGCGCGCAGCAGCCGCTCGAAGGTCCAGGCGATGGAGTTCGCCGTCGTCTCGTGACCGGCGAGGACCAGGGTGAGCAGCTCGTTGCGCAGCTCCCGGTCGGTCAGCGGCGCGCCGTCCTCGTCGCGCACGTCGAGCAGCAGGCCCAGGATGTCGTGCCGGGCACCCGGCTCGTGCTCCGCACGCCGCGCCGCGATGACGTCGTACATGGCCCGGTCGAGGCGGCGCACCACCCACTTCTGCGGTCCGACCGACTCCTCCCGGTCGAGGTTGAGCAGCTCCGCGAACTGGGCGAGCGGACCCACGGAGAGTCGGAGGGTCTGCCGGACGACCTGGCGCAACCGGGCCTCGGCCGGCGCCGCCCGGTGGTCGATGCCGAACACACCGCTCATGATCACGTCGAGCGTGATCGCCTGGGCGGTCGCCGCCAGCGGGAACGCGGCGCCGGGTGCCCAGCCGTCGAGGTGGCGTTCGGTCGCGGCCACGATCTCGTCGCGGTAGCGGGCGATCGCCTCGCCGTGGAACGACGGCATCATCAGCTTGCGGCGCCGCCGGTGCTGCTGGCCGACCGCCGTGAGCACCGACAGCCCGACGATCGGGCGGACCGGCGACTCCCCCGCCAGCGACGGCACGACGTCCGGGTCGGCCGCGAACAGCGAGCGCACGTGCTCGGGATGGCGGGTCACCACGACCGGCTGCCGGTCGAGCAGGCTGACGAAGGAGAACGCCTCGCCCCGCGCGGTCCCCGCGAAGAGCTCACCGCCCAGGTCGGCGGTGATCCGCAGGCTCTGCCGCAGCCGGTTGGGGTGGCCGACCGGAGGCGCGGCCGCACCGGTCGTCCCGTCGGGCAGCGGGCCCGCCGGCGAGGGGTCCGGCACGGCCGGCGCGAGAGCGCCACCGACGGCGGGCCGCGCGTACCAGGGGTCCGGGCGGCCGCGGCGCATCAGGCGTCCCGGTCCGCGCGCAGGATGCTGTAGGAGTAGCAGTCGTGGAAGGCGCCGTCGCGCCACTGCGCACCCCGCACCGTGCCCTCACGGGTGAAGCCGGCCTTCTCCAGCGCCCGCTGCTCGGCGACGTTCTCGACGTCGGTCGTGGCCTCCACCCGGTTGACGGTCGTGTGCCGGAAGAACAGCTCCGCCAGCGCCCGCTGGGCGGCCGTGCCCGCCCCCCGGCCGCGGGCCTCCGGACGCAGCCAGATGCCGATCATCGGGTTGCGCGACTCCGGCATCGGTCCCCACTGCTGCCAGATCCAGCTCACGCTGCCCAGCAGCAGGCCGTCGGCGGCGTCGCACACGGCCATCCCGCCGAACTCCCGCAGCTCCGGCGAGTACGGCTCCGTGCGCGGCGGCCGCGGGCCGAAGTCGTCGTACGGCGCATCGCCGCCGGCCAGCAGCGGCAGGTCCTCGGCCACGACCGGGCGCAGCACGATCTCCATGTCCCTCATCCCCTTTCGGTGGTCCCGCAGCTGTAACTACCTGTCCATGTCACTACCTGACCGGTCTACGCATCACGTAGTGACATGGACAGGTAGTTACAGCTCCTCCACAGCAGCCCGGCCGCGGCCAGCTGCAGCGCGCCGACCACGACCGCGAGGAGCGTGACGTGCCCGTCGAGCAGCGCGCCGGCGAGGACCCCGCCGGCCAGCGCGCCGATGCCCTGCACGGCCGCGAAGACACCGTACGCCGTGGCCCGGCGCCCGGCCGGGACGAGATCGGCGAGAACGGGTGGCGGACGGGGCGGGGCCGCCGGTGTCACCCTCAGATCCAACCAGCCCCGCTGACGATGAGCAGCAGCCCGAAGAGGGCGAACAGCGCGGCGGCGCCGTACTTGATGACCCGCTCGGGCAGCTGGCGACCGAGCACCGCACCCACGCCGATCGCGAGCGCGTCGGCGGCCACCATGCCGAGGGTCGAGCCGAGCCAGGTGCCGAACCAGCCCTCCTGCGTGGCCAGGGTGATGGTGGCGAGCATCGTCTTGTCGCCCAGCTCGGCGAGGAAGAAGAAGACGCCGACCACGAGGATCGCGCGGCCGGTCGCGCTGGCCGCCTTGCGCTCGTCGTCCTCGGTCAGCTCGTCACCGCGCAGGGTCCACAGCGCGAAGCCGAGGAAGGCGATGCCCGCGCACACCTCGATGGTGCCTTGGTAGTCGCCGAAGGCGTCGCCGATGGCGTACCCGATCCCGACCGACGCGAGGTGCACGATCGCGGTGGCGGCGGTCAGGCCGATGAGTACGTCGCGGGCGCGGTAGCGGGTGGCGAAGGTCATCGCCATCAGCTGGCTCTTGTCGCCGAGCTCGGCCACGAAGATGACCGCGGTGCTCAACAAGAAGGCGTACATCTGGTTCCTCTCCGGCGCCCGGCCGGAGGAACCCGTCGCGATGACGTGCCTTCGACCAGGCACGTCCATTCATCACGGGTCGCGCATCTGGTCGAAAGTCTCGTCCGCCACCTCGGCAGGTGGCCCGCTGTGCCGGGCCCGCAGACTGCACGGGCCAGCGTGTCGACACAGCTGTTGAGGACTACTCCCCTTCGTACCGCCAGTCTAGGGCGCCCGCCGCCGGCACCGCCAATCGGGCGCCAGGAGGGGTCAGCCACCGATGGGAGCCAACGCCGCGGCGAGGGAGCGCAGCGCCTCGGGAGCGACACGGTAGTAGGCCCAGCGACCGCGCTGGTCCCGGGTGGCGAGCCCCGCCTCGACCAGCAGCCTCATGTGGTGCGAGACGGTCGGCTGACTGAGCCCCACGGGCGCGGTGAGGTCGCAGACGCACGCCTCGCCGTCGGGCGCCGCGGCGATGAGGGAGAGCAGCTTGACCCGGGTCGGGTCGCCGAGCGCCTTGAACATCCGCGCCAGCAACTCGGCCGTCTCGTCGGCGACCAGGCCGCCGGTGACGGGCGAGCAGCAGGCGGCCAGGTCGGCCGAGTGGATCACCGGCAGGGAGGAGGCCATGAGGCCATCCTGTCCCATCCATTGACAAATGTCGATACGTTGGCCAGGCTTTCGCATCGAAGAACGTCGATATATACCTGAGCCGAGGAGCAGTGATGAGTGACCTTCCCGTCGTGGTGATCGGTGCCGGTCCGCAGGGCCTGGCGGCTGCCGCGCATCTCATGGAGCGCGGCCTGAAGCCGCTGGTCCTCGAGTCGGGCCCCGGCCCGGCCTCCGCTGTCGCGGAATGGGCGCACGTCCGGCTGTTCTCGGCGTGGCCCGAGCTGGTCGACGCCGCATCGGCCCGACTCCTCGAGCCGTCCGGCTGGTCGGCACCGCGGTCCGGCTACCCCACCGGCGCCGCGTGGATCGCCGGCTACCTGGAGCCGTTGGCCGAGGCTCTCGGCGATCGGGTCCGGTACGACGCCCGCGTGACCGGGGTGTCCCGCAAGGGCCGCGACCGGCTCGTGGACGCCGGGCGCGCCACCCAGCCGTTCACCGTCCACGTCGTCGACGCGGCCGGCGCCGAGTCGCGGGTCGAGGCACGCGCCGTGATCGACGCCTCCGGCACCTGGCGTCGCCCGAACCCGGCCGGCGCTGACGGCCTGCCCGCCCTCGGCGAGCGCGCCGCGGGCGACGTCCTCTCCTACCAGATCCCCGATCGATCCCGCCCCGAGCGGTACGCCGGGCGCCACACCGTCGTCGTGGGCGCCGGCGACTCGGCGTTCAACGCCATCCACGAGCTGGTCCGGATCGCCGAAGAGGCTCCGAACACCCGGATCACCTGGGCGATCCGGCGCGTCGTCAGCAACGGTACCTTCGGTGGCGGCGCGGCCGACGAGCTGCCGGAGCGCGGGGCTCTCGGCCAGCGGGCGAGGAACGCGGTCGAGGAGGGGACGGTCGAGCTGGTCACCGGATTCCGCACCGCCCGGATCGATCGGGAGGGCGAGCGCGCCGTCCTGGTCGGCGAGGACGGGCGCGAGCTCGCTCCGGCCGACACGGTCGTGGTGCTCACCGGCTTCCGCCCCGACCTCTCCTTCCTGTCCGAGATGCGGCTCGACCTCGACCCGACGCTCGAGGCACCCCGCCGGATCGCGGCGGAGATCGACCCGAACCTCCACTCCTGCGGTTCGGTGCGCGCCACGGGCGCCGCGGATCTCGCGCAGCCCGAGCCGGACCTGTACCTCGTGGGCATGAAGTCCTACGGCCGGGCGCCGACCTTCCTCGCCCTGACCGGCTACGAGCAGGTGCGCAGTGTGGTCGCCGCGATCGCCGGTGACCACGCCGCCGCCGAGCGGGTCGAGCTCGTCCTGCCCGACACCGGAGTGTGCGGCGGTGCGGGCGTGTTCGACGACCCCGACGGGTCGGGCGGCGGCTGCTGCGCGCCGGCGCCGCGTCCGGAGGTCTTCGAGATCGGCCGGGCCCCTGCCGACGTCTGATCCCAGCGCCGCCCGCGGCGTCCTCGGCACGCTGTGCGTGACGGTCACCGTCGCGTACGGCGTGCTCTACTACGCCTTCACCGTGCTCGCCACGGGGATCACCGCCGACACCGGATGGTCCGAGACGGCCGTCACGGCCGCGTTCTCGGGCGGCAGCCTGTTCGGTGCCGTCCTCGGCATCGCGGCGGGTCGCGTCCTGCAGGACCGCGGCCCGCGGATCGTGATGACGGTCGGCAGCGTGGTCGGCACGGCGGCCGTCATGGTGATCGCGACCGCGCCGTCGCTGCCGGTGTTCGCCATCGGCTGGCTGATCGCCGGCGCCGGCAGTGCCGGCACGTTCTACCCGCCGGCCTTCGCGGCGCTCACTCAGTGGTACGGCGCCCGGCGGGTGCGGGCGATCACGACCCTGACCCTGGTCGCCGGGTTCTCCTCGACCGTCTTCGCACCGCTGACGGCCGCACTGGGCAACGAGATCGGATGGCGAACCACCTATCTCGTGCTCGGCGTCGTCCTGGCGCTCACGGCACCGGCCCACGCCGTGGCCCTCCACCCGCCCTGGCGGCCAGACGCGACGGACGCGGCCGGGCTCCCGAGCCAGCCCCGATCCGACCGGAGCATCCTGACCAGTCGCACCTTCGTCTTCCTCTCCGCCTCGGGGGCACTCACGTCGTTGGTGATGTACGCCTCGCTGGTCCATCTCGTCCCACTGCTGCAGGACCGCGGCACGACCGTCCAGCTGGCCGCCTGGGCGGTGGGGCTCAGCGGTGCGGGACAGGTCGCAGGTCGCGTGCTGTACCCCCTCCTCGACAGGTCGATGGCGCCGAACCCCCGCGCCGTCGCGATCATCCTCGTCCTCGCCACGATGGTGTTCGCGCTCGCGGCCGTCCCCGGTCCGGTGCCGCTGCTGATCCTGCTGGCCGTCGTCGCCGGGGCCGCACGTGGGCTGTTCACGCTCATCAGCGCGACGGTCGTGAGCGAGCACTGGGGTGCCGGGCGGTATGCCGCTCTGAACGGCGTCTACAACGCGCCGCTCGGGGTGGCCGCCGCCCTCGCGCCTGCCGCGGGCGCGGCGATCGCCGCGTGGACGGGGAGCACCGCGGGCCTGTTCGTCGTGCTCGGGTGCCTGGGTCTGATGGCCGCAGCGCTCGCGGCGACGTCCGGCAGCACCACCGGTGGCCGTCCGTCCGGCCACGGGAGGAGCGGGCGCGGACACCTCCTGCGCAGGGAGCGGCAGGAGGCCGGCCTCAGCCCGCCTGCCCGAGAAGAGGTGCGACCCGGTGAACCCGGCCCGCCAACTCGTCATGGGCGCGGTCGAAGGCGCCCTTCGTCCCGGCAACGACCGGGTCGGGGACGGACCAGTGCACCTGAGCGATGGCCCCGAGCTCCTCGTGGGCGCGGTCGCAGACCGTGACGACGAGGTCGCCCCCCTCCGGTGCGGGGGGGATCTGGTCGAGGCTCCGCGGCGCGATGTCCGGCAGGTCGAGGTCGTGCCGTCGGGCGGTCGCGAGGGCACCCGGGGCGACCCGCTCGGCCGGATGTGTGCCGGCCGATGTCGCCGGGATCCCGCTCGCCCGTCGCCACAGCGCGGCCGCGAGGTGGGAGCGCGCGGTGTTGGCGGTGCAGACGAAGACCAGCCGGCCCGGCGTCGCGAGCCGAGGCGCGCCGGGCGTCAGCGGCGGCTCGGAGACCAGCCGCCAGTAGCTGCGGCGCCGATCGCCCTCTGAGGACTGCCGTGCGATGACCCCCGCGCCCTCGAGGATCTTGAGGTGGTGGGCCAGGAGGTTGGACGGCGTGCCGAGCCGCGCCGACAGCTCGGAGGACGCGGCGTCACCGATCGCGAGCAGGTCGACGACCTGCAGCCGGGTCGGGTCCGCGAGCGCGGCATGCACCGCGACCCGGCGACCAAGGGCGGCATCTCGCTCAGCGTTCATTGCCTCAATGTTGACTGACTCACCTCGGCAGGTCAAGATGTGCGGCGTGAGCATCCCCCCGCTGTCGCGCCGCCTGTTGGCGGAGTTCCTCGGCACCGCCCTGCTCGTGGCCGTCGTGGTCGGATCCGGCATCGCCGCCGAGACCCTCTCTCCCGGCGATGTCGGTCTGCAGCTGCTCGAGAACTCCACCGCGACCGTTCTCGGGCTGACCGTGTTGATCCTCTGGTTCGGGCCGGTCTCGGGAGCACACTTCAACCCCGTCGTCTCGCTCGCGGACTGGTTCCTCGGCCGCCGCAGCGGCACCGGCCTGTCGCTGACCGACGTCGCTGCGTACGCCGTCGCCCAGGTCGGCGGCGGGGTCGCGGGGGCGGTGCTGGCCAACGTGATGTTCGACGTGGACCAGGGCCTCTCGGACAAGGACCGGCTCGGCAGCGGCCCACTCGTGGCCGAGGTCGTGGCGACCGCCGGCCTCGTGGCCCTGGTCTTCGCACTCGCACGCACCGGTCGGGGAGCCCTGGCCGCGCCCGCGGTGGGTGCCTACATCGGAGCCGCGTACTGGTTCACCAGCTCCACCTCGTTCGCCAACCCGGCAGTGACGGTCGGCCGGATCTTCTCCGACACCTTCGCCGGCATCGCGCCGGCCTCGGCCCCGGCCTTCGTCGGGATGCAGCTCGCCGGTCTGCTGGTCGGCGTCGTCGTCACGCTCGCGCTCTACCCCGACGCCGGTGAGCGGGCCGACGACGTCGTCGTTCCGCACAACCGCTGACCCTGATGGAGAGAAATCCGATGACCACACCCGCGACCCGGCCCACCGTCCTGTTCGTCTGCGTCCACAACGCCGGCCGCTCGCAGATGGCCGCCGGCTACCTGCAGCACCTCGCCGGTGGCCGCGTCGAGGTCCTCTCCGCGGGCTCGCAGCCGGCCGACCAGGTCAACCCGATCGCTGTGGCCGCGATGGCCGAGGAGGGCATCGACATCGCCACCGAGCAGCCGAAGGTGCTCACCGAGTCGGCCGTCCACGAGGCCGACGTCGTCGTCACCATGGGCTGCGGCGACGAGTGCCCGTTCTTCCCGGGCAAGCGCTACGAGGACTGGGTCCTCGACGACCCGGCCGGCCAGGGCATCGCGGCGGTGCGGCCGATCCGCGACGAGATCCGCCGCCGCGTCGAGGCCCTCGTCGCCGAGCTGGTCGACGGCTCCTAGCCCGCCGTCGGCTGCGGCGACGGGGCCGGGTTTGCCTCATCCCCGAGCCGTCGGGAGGGCCCGCCCGGGACCGGCTGGGTACCGTTCACGACGAACACCGACGACCAGCCAGAGGAGAACCCGTGGACGACCTGTTCGAGATCGACCAGACCCAGCGCCTGCGTCGCGAGGAGGCCGCCGCCCGGCTGCGCGCCCTGGCCGACTCCCTCGATCGGCACAACAGCGTCACCTTCGAGCGCGCGGGCCACCGGATCACCGTCGACGTCCCCGACGAGGTCGAGCTCACGGTGGAGGTCGAGATCGGCGAGGAGAACGAGCTGGAGGTCGAACTCCGCTGGTGACCCGGCGGCCGGCGCCGGTCAGTCCTCGGGCAGCTCGGCGAAGGCCGCCTTCATGTCGTTGTACCAGCCCAGCGACTTCTTGGGGTGCAGCCAGCGGTACTTCATCTCCTGCCGGGCCTGCCGGTGCGCCTCGTCACCGGCCTTGACGACCTCCTTGAGGTGCTGGTCCTGGGCGACGATCACCTCGTCGGCGTCCTTCCCGCGGTGCGCGAGGTCGCAGGGGCCGCCGAGCTGTCGGCAGGTCATGGTCTTCATCGTCGGGTTCCTTCCTCTCGGGTCCTGTCCTCATGACGTACGGCGGGCCGCGAGTGTGACCGGACGCGGCGGATCTCCTCCGGGCCGGCCCCGGGTCACCGCCGCCGCGCCCCGTCGCGCCGGGCGACCCGGGCGAGCACGTCGGGGTCGGCCCGGAAGTCGATGCGCCGCACGACGCCGTCGGCGACGGTGAAGTCGAAGGCGACCCGCGCCACGCCCCGGTCGAACCAGGCCGATCCCGGCCGCGGCCCGACGTAGACGGCCAGTGCCGCATGGGCCGCGCCGTCGAAGAAGGTCGCGACCTCCTGGCGCCCCGTGAGGCGTCGCGGGGTGCCGATGAGGACCGCGGCGTCGTCGCCGGCGACCACGGCGTCGGGCGCGAGCAGGCGGACCAGCCGGGCGAAGTCGCCCTCGCGGGCCGCGGCCATGAAGGCGTCGACGACCTCCCAGTCGGCGAGCGCGTCGTCGGAGCGGGGCTGCGCGACCTTGCCGCGCGCGCGGGAGGCCAGCTTGCGCGCCGCGACCGGCGTGACGTCGAGCAGCTCGGCGATCGTGGGGAAGTCGAACCCGAAGCTGTCGTGCAGGACGAATGCCACCCGCTCTCCCGGGCTGAGCCGGTCCAGCACCACCTGCAGCGCGATCCCGACGGTGTCGGCGAGGACGACGTCGTCGGCCGGGTCGGGGGCGGTCTCCGACAGCTCCGGATCCGCGGCCGGCATCGGTGTGCGGGCCCGCAGCCGGTCCAGGCACAGCCGGGTGGTCACCGTCGTCAGCCACGCGGGCAGGTTGTCGATCCCGGCGTCGCTGCCGTGCAACCGCAGCCACGCCAGCTGGACGACGTCCTCCGCCTCGCTCGCGTCGCCGAGCACGCGCGTCGCCAGGCCCAGGAGTCGCGGCCGCTCGGCCTCGAAGTCCTCGGTCAGGTCCATGGCCGCCAGCCTCGCAGATCGGGCCACGTGCGAGGCTGGCCCCGTGAACGGGCAGCAGCTGGCGCAGTGGCTCGAGGACCTCGCCCTGGCCGACCATCTCGGCGCGGCTGGACTGCCGACCTTCGAGCGCGACCTCGGCGGCGTCGCCCGCTGGCGGGACCCGGGCACCGGCGCCCCGTTGACCGACGACCAGCTGGCCGATCTGGACCGGGTCCTCCACCAGGACGGCGACGACCCGGCGCACGCGGTCCCGCTCGCCCTGGTGCAGCTGCGCCGGCAGGCCCACGTGCGCGCGCGGCTCCTCGCCTCGCCGACCCACACCTACGCGACGCTCGCCCGGCTGCGGGGCGTGTCGGAGAACGCCGCCCGGTTCGCCGTCCACAAGGCGGCCGGACGCGGCGCACTGCTCGTCGTGCCCCACGACGGCGGGGCGCTGGTCCCGGCCTTCCAGCTCGACGACGACGGCGAGCTGCGGCCCGAGCTGGCCCCGGTCGTGGAGCCGCTCCTCGCCTCGACGATGGACCCGTGGCAGGTGTGGGCCTGGCTGACCCAGCCCGCCGGGCTGCTCGGCGGGCTGGTCCCGCACGAGGCCGTGCGCGACCCGGAGGAGGCGCCGATCGTGCGGCACGCCGCCGTCCGGCTGGCGGAGCGCGCGGCGCGCTGAGCCCGCCGGGCCGCGGCCGGCCGGGTCAGTGCGTGGACAGCCGGCCGGTGAGCCGGTCGTGGAAGGCCGCGCTGGGCTCGTTGAGCCCCTGGATCTCCACGGTGGTGCCGCGGCGCTCGTACTTCGTGGTCACCGCGTCCAGCGCGGCGACGGTCGAGGCGTCCCACACGTGCGAGGCGGACAGGTCGATGACCACCCGGTCCGGGTCGCCGGCGTACGCGAACTGCGCGTAGAGGTCGTTGCTGGAGGCGAAGAAGAGCTCGCCGGTGACGCGGTAGTGCGCGACGGCTGACCCGTCGGCGACGACCAGCTCCCGCTCGACGTTCGCCAGGTGCGCGACCCGGCGGGCGAAGAGCACCATGGCGACGAGGACGCCGACGACCACCCCGATCGCCAGGTTGTGGGTGGCGACGGTGACGACGACGGTGGTCACCATGACCGTGGTCTCCGAGCGCGGCATCCGGCGCAGCATCCGCAGGGAGTGCCAGTCGAAGGTGCCGACCGACACCATGACCATCACCGCGACGAGCGCGGCCATCGGGATGAGCGCGACGACGTCGCCGAAGCCGACGACCAGGACGAGCAGGAAGGTCCCGGCGAGGAAGGTCGAGATCCGCGTGCGTGCGCCCGAGACCTTCACGTTGATCATGGTCTGGCCGATCATCGCGCAGCCGCCCATGCCGCCGAAGAACCCGGTGATCACGTTCGCTGCGCCCTGGCCCGCCGCCTCGCGGGTCTTGTCCGACGGGGTGTCGGTGATGTCATCGACGAGCTTCGCGGTCAGCAGCGACTCGAGCAGGCCGACGAGCGCCATGGCGACGGCGTACGGCGCGATCGTCTGCAGCGTGTCGAGGGTGAACGGCACGTCGGGCACGAACCACGCGGGCAGGCTGTCGGGCAGCGCCCCCTCGTCCCCGACGTCCGGCACGTCGACGCCGGCGAGGAGCACGAACCCGGTGAGCGCGACGATCGCGACCAGCGGCGCGGGGACCACCGCGCTGATCCGCGGGAAGCCCACGATCACGGCGATGCCGACGGCGGTCAGCGGATACACCGCCCACGGTACGTCGACCAGGTGGTCGAGCTGGGCCTGGAAGATCAAGATCGCCAGCGCGTTGACGAAGCCGACCATGACCGAGCGCGGGATGAACCGCATCAGCCGGGCGACGCCGGCCAGCGCCAGGACGACCTGGATCAGGCCGCCGAGCAGGACGGTCGCGATCAGGTGGTCGTAGCCGTACTCGCGCATCACCGGCGCGATCACCAGCGCGACGGCGCCGGTGGCGGCCGAGATCATGGCCGGCCGGCCGCCGAGGAAGGAGATCGCGACCGCCATCGTGAAGGACGCGAACAGGCCGACCCGCGGGTCGACGCCGGCGATGATCGAGAAGGAGATGGCCTCGGGGATCAGCGCCAGCGCGACGACGAGCCCGGCGAGGACCTCGGTGCGCAGCAGGCGCGGCGACCGGAGCGCGGCACGGACGGAAGGGGAGTCGCTCACGGTTCCCGCACTCTACTCTCACGTTACGTGAGAGTTGGCATCGCCCAGCACCTTCCACTGGGGCATGCGGGAGGATCGGCGCATGATGCAGATCGGCGAGGTCGCCGCCCGGACCGAGCTGTCGCTGCGCAGCCTGCGGCACTGGGACGAGGTCGGCCTGCTGCGGCCCTCCGGTCGCTCCGAGGGCGGGTTCCGGCTCTACACCGAGGACGACGTGGAGAAGATCCTGGTCATCCGGCGGATGAAGCCGCTCGGCTTCACCCTCGACGAGATGAGCGCCGCCATGCGCGACCTCGAGACCCTCCGGGACCCGCACGCCGCCGAGCGCCACGCCACCGCCCGGGCGCGGCTGGACGCGGTGCTCGCCGACGCCACCGAGCGCCGGGCCCGCCTGGTCACCCAGCTCGCCATGGCCGACGAGTTCCTCGACCAGCTCGCCCGGCAGCTGGGCTGACCGGGCGGCCCCGGGCGGCCCCGGGCGGCCCCGGGCGGCCCCGGCTGGACCCGGGCGACCCGGGCGGGCGCGCTCAGGTCAGCGCGCCCTCCGGCTGGACCCGGGCGACCCGGGCGGGCGCGCTCAGGTCAGCGCGCCCTCCGGCTGGAGGTGGGTGGTGATGCCGGCCATGTTCCAGGTGTTGATGGTGCCGACGGCGACGATCAGGTCGGCCCGGCGCTCCTCGCCCAGCAGCCGGCCCGCCTCGTCCCACAGGTCGTCGTCGATCGGCCCGACGCCGCCGGTCAGCTGCTCGGCGAAGGCGAGGGCGACCCGCTCGGTCGCGTCGAAGAACGGGCTCTCCTGCCAGGCGGCGACGCCGTGCAGCTTGCGGATCGGCGTCCCGCGGCGCTCCAGGTCGGTGGCGTGCATGTCGACGCAGTAGGCGCAGCCGTTGAGCTGGGACGCCCGCAGCTTGACCAGGTCGTAGAGCACCGGGCCGAGGGACTTCTTCATCCGGGTGTCGAGCGCGAGCAGCGCCTGGAAGGTCTCCGGGGTCGCCTCGCGGATCGGGGTGCGGGTCATGGCTCTTCCTCTCTCATTAATCGGACATTACTTGTCCAGTTTTGGATGTACGGTCCGAGGCGGGCCCGGACCGCAGGCTCAGGTGCGGGCGAAGTGCCGGCGTACGTCGGCGGCGACCCGGCGCGGGGTCGCCGCGGCGAGGTCGAGGACGGAGGTCGCGGCCAGCTCCCGGCGCCAGGCCAGCTCGGCTCCGCGCATGGCGTGGGCGATGCCGCAGGGCTTGGCGAACTCGCGCTCCGGCCGGTCCTCGTTCAGGCCGCGGCGGCGGATCTCGGTGCAGGCGAACGCGTCGCCGGGACCCTCGATCGCCGCGACGACGTCCATGAGGGTGATCCGGTCGGCGGACCGGGCCAGCCGGACGCCGCCGTGCTTGCCGGGCACGGACTCGGTGATCCCGGCCCGGGTCAGCGCCTGGACCTGCTTGACGAGGTACGGCGCCGGGAGGTCGTAGACCTCGGCGAGCCGAGCCACCGGCACCGGCGTCGCGCCGCCCGCGTCGCTCGTGTCGCCCTCCTGCAGCCAGTGGAGCAGCACGCAGACATGGGCCGCCCACTCGACGCCCTCGTTCATCCGCACGGCCACTGCTCCTTCGCGTTATCTGGACACAGAGTATCCAGGTAATGCGGGAGAGGCAACCACCCGAGCCCGGTCCGCCCGACCGGGGTCAGCCCGATCGCGGGGCGTACATGATGACGGCGACGCCCACGAGGCAGACCAGCGCGCCCGCCACGTCGTACCGGTCCGGGCGGAAGCCGTCGAGCGCCATCCCCCACAGCAGCGAGCCGGCCACGAACACCCCGCCGTACGCCGCCAGGATCCGGCCGAAGTGCGCGTCCGGCTGCAAGGTGGCGACGAAGCCGTAGAGGCCCAGCGCGATCACCCCGGCGCCGATCCACAGCCAACCGCGGTGCTCCCGGACCCCCTGCCACACCAGCCAGGCGCCGCCGATCTCGGCGATCGCCGCCAGCACGAAGAGGGGGATCGAGCGCAGCACGTCCATGGCCCGATCCTCCCAGGGACGAGTCGAAGACGCGCTCGACCGGTCCTAGACAGCGAACTCAGAAGTAGCCGCGGGGGCGCTCGGCGGTGTCGCCGGGCCGGTGGCCGTCCTGCCAGTCGGTGATCGTGCTGCGCGCGTCGAGGTCCACGTCCGGGTTGGCCCGGATGAACTCGTGGACGACCCGCTCGGGGTCGACCCGCTCGCGGTTGACGATCAGCCGGCCGTACGCGACGAGCTCACGCACGGTGAAGGTCCGGAACCCGTCGCGGTCCTGCGCGGGGGTGGCTGATCCGAAGTGCGCTCCGTAGCCCTGTGCCCGAGTCATGGCCTCACCGTACCCGTGCGTGCCGGCGGCCCGGCACCCGAGCACGGTACGACGGCTCACCAGAAACCCGGGTCGGCTGCGGGGTTGACCTTGACGCAGCGTCAACCCCGCACGCTGCTGTCCTGAGGCCGCCCCGGCCTCCCGTCACGAAGGGAAGCACCGCCATGACACGACAGGCAGCGACCGCCATCCGGGTCGCCGGCGTCGAGAAGTCGTTCGGAGACCTGCCCGTGCTGCGCGGGGTCGACCTCGAGGTCGCCGCCGGCAGCATCGTCGCCCTCCTCGGCTCCAACGGCGCCGGCAAGACGACCCTGATCCGGATCCTCGCCACCCTGACCCGCGCGGACGCCGGCACCGCCTCGGTCCAGGGCTTCGACGTGGCCACCCGGCCGGCGGAGGTCCGCGAGTCCTTCAGCCTCACCGGACAGTTCGCGGCGGTCGACGAGATCCTGACCGGCCGGGAGAACCTGGTCCTGGTCGCGCGGCTGCGGCACCTGCCCGACCCCGGGAAGGTGGCCGACGACATGCTCGCGCGCTTCTCCCTCACCGAGGCGGGCGGGCGCCGCACCGCCACCTACTCCGGCGGCATGCGCCGGCGGCTCGACATCGCGATGAGCCTGATCGGCGATCCGCCGGTGATCTTCCTGGACGAGCCGACGACCGGGCTCGACCCGCAGGGCCGGATCGAGGTGTGGCAGGCCGTCCGGGAGCTCGCCGCCGGCGGCACGACCGTCCTGCTGACCACCCAGTACCTCGACGAGGCCGAGGCGCTGGCCGACCGGATCGCGATCCTCCACCAGGGCCGGATCATCGTCGACGGCACGCTCGCGGAGCTCAAGCAGCTGCTCCCGCCCGCCCAGGTCGAGTACGTCGAGAAGCAGCCGACGCTCGAGGAGATCTTCCTCGCGCTCGTCGGCGCGGAGCACTGAGGAGAGCGTCATGAGCACCCACGTCGTGAGCGACACCCGCACCCTGCTGGGTCGATCGCTGCGCCACATCCTGCGCAGCCCCGACACCATCATCACCACCGCCATCACGCCGATCGCGATGATGCTGCTGTTCGTCTACGTCTTCGGCGCCGCGATCGACGCCGGTGACGGCGAGTACGTCGACTACCTGCTGCCCGGCATCCTCCTGATGACGATCGCCTCCGGCATCGCCTACACGTCGTACCGGCTCTTCCTGGACCTCAAGGGCGGGATCTTCGAGCGGTTCCTGTCGATGCCGATCGCCCGCTCCGCGGCGCTGTGGGGCCATGTGCTGACCTCGCTCGTCGCGAACCTGATGTCGGTCGTGCTGGTCGTGCTCGTCGCCCTCCTCATGGGCTTCCGCTCCGGTGCCGGCGTGCTCGCCTGGCTCGGGGTCGCCGCGATCCTGGTCCTGTTCACCCTGGCGCTGACCTGGCTGGCGGTGATCGCCGGGCTGGCCGCGAAGTCGCCGGACGGAGCGGGGGGCTTCGCCTACCCGATCATCTTCCTGCCGTTCGTCAGCTCGGCGTTCGTCCCGACCGAGGGCATGCCCGGGCCGGTCCGCTGGTTCGCCGAGCACCAGCCGGTCACCTCGATCGTCAACACGCTGCGCGCCCTGCTCGCCGAGCAGCCGGTCGGCGACGACGCCTGGATCGCGGTGGCCTGGTGCGCCGGCCTCCTCGTGCTCGCGTACGCGATCGCCACCCGGGTCTATCGCCGCCGGTTCGCGTGAGGGCAGGCTGGTTCCGTGCTCACGATCGGACAGTTGGCGTCGTACGCCGGAGTGACCATCCGGGCGGTGCGGCACTACCACCAGGTGGGGCTGCTGCCCGAGCCGGAGCGCGACCGCTCCGGCTACCGGTCCTACGACGCGCCGGCGGTGGTCCGGCTGATCCGGATCCGGACCCTCGCCGAGGCCGGCGTCCCGCTGGCGCGGGTCCAGGAGCTGCTCGACGCCGACCCGGCGACGTTCAGCGAGGCGGTCGGCGACATCGACCGCCGGCTGCGTGCGGAGATCCGCGAGCTCCAGGAGCACCGGCGTCGGATCGCGCAGCTGGAGTCGGGCGACTCCCTGGCCGTGCCTCCCGAGGTCGCCGACTACCTCGACCGGGTGCGGAGCATCGGCGCGCCCGACGAGCTGATCGAGGGTGAGCGGGACGCCTGGATCCTGATCGCCGGCCGCTACCCCGACCGCATCCCCGCCTTCATGGACGACAAGAACGCCCAGCTCGAGGACGAGCGGACGGTCCGGTTCTACCGGCTGATCGGCGACCTGGTCCGCGGCGAGCGCGACGAGCACGAGCAGATCGTGCGCGAGATGGCCGACCTGCTGGTCGAGCTCTTCGAGGAGGCGGCGGCCACCGGGCAGCTCGAGCTGCAGGAGGAGTTCCTGGACGACAACGCGCTCGTGCGGCTGTTGGACTCCATGGCCGACGAGAGCCCGCCCGTCCGGCGGCTGCGCGAGCTCCTCGCCGAGCGCGGCTGGGCGGGGTGGACCCGCATCGAGCGCGTCGAGGACTGACGAGGGGGCCGGCGATGAGTCCGCGCCGTCGTACCGGTCGAACCCAGCATGGCGGTGCTCGACGACGTCCGGTCGCTCGGCGACGAGCTGGAGCGGTCCTACCCGGTCTACGTGCGCGACCGGCTGAAGTTCCGGGTCGGCCAGATCGTGTACGTCGCGTTCTCGCGCGACGAGACCGTGATGGGCTTCGCGTTCCCGAAGGAGGAGCGCGCGGCACTCGTCGCCGGGGCGCCGGACCGGTTCGGGCTGCCCCGCGAGTCCGAGCTCCGGTTCAACTGGGTCCACGCCGAGCTCGCGGCCCTGGAGCCGAGCGAGGCACGCGAGCTCGTGGTCGACGCCTGGCGGATGGTCGTGCCCCGGAAGGTCTCGCGCGCCTGGGACCTCACGCACCCCGACGGCCCGGGATGAGCCGCCGCGGCCGGCGTACCTCCCCCGCTCGGCCGGGGCCGGGTGCCGCGGCGTCAGCGCACGGGCACCGGTGGGGCGGCAGGGGCGTCCGCGGGCGCGAGCACGTCGGCACGGGCGAGGAGACGCTGCAGGGCCGTGTTGAACGCCCCGACCTCGTCGTCGGGCAGCCGGCCGATGAACATGCGCAGCGCGGCGCGGCGCGGCTCCTGGTGCCGGTCGAGCAGCTCACGGCCCTCGCGGGTGATGGAGACCAGCCGGACCCGCCGGTCCACGCGGCTCTCGCGGCGCTCCACCAGGCCGAGCCGGACCAGGCGGTGGATGTTGCGGCAGGCCGCGGGCGCCGACAGCTCCATCCGCTCCGCGATCTGGTTCACGGGCAGGGGCGCGTCGGCCATGGTCAGCATGAGCAGCGTGCGGATCTGGGTCAGCGAGAGGTCCCGGTCGGCGAGGTAGGTGAGCCCCTCGCGCTCCGCGAGGGTCCACAGGGACTGCAGGAACTGCTCCAGCCCCTCGAACAGCGTGTCGCGCTCACCCACGGGCCGGACGCTACTCAATTGATTGCGTGATCGCAATCATTGCTGTAGGACAGTGATGGTGTGAACGACAGGAGGACGCAGGGCCGATGACATCGCGCGACCTGACGGTGGGCGACAGGGGCGAGCCGGACCCTTCCCTCGCGGCGTCCGCGGCGTCGTCCGTGCGGGCCGCGACCGCGCCTCCGGCCCGCCTCTCCGGACGGTGGGCCGTCACCCTCGTCGAGGGCGGCGCGCTGCTGGTCCTCGCCGTGGCCTACACCCTCATCCGCGCCGCCCAGGGCGAGGACGTCGCCGGCGCCCTCGCGCACTCGCGCGCGATCGCGGACGTCGAGCACTGGCTGATCCAGCATTTCGAGCGCCCGGCCAACACCTGGCTCGCGTCGATCCCGGCGCTCGCCGTCCCCGCCTGCTACTTCTACGCCGTCTTCCACTACGCCGCCACGCCGCTGGTGCTCTACCGCTCGTGGCGGCTGGGCGGCTGGGTGCACCAGCGCGGCTACTGGACCCTGATCATCGCCTCGGCCATCGCGCTGGTGATCTACGCGCGCTTCCCCGTCGCCCCGCCGCGGCTCCTGCCCGACCTCGGCATGATCGACGTGATGCGCGCGTACGCCGACTACGGCTGGTGGGGCGACGCCGCGTCGGCGCCGCGCGGCATCGGCGACGCCACCAACCAGTACGCCGCCATGCCCTCCCTCCACTTCGGCTGGTCCCTGTGGTGCGCGATTCAGATGTGGAGCTTCCCCGGCCTGTGGTGGCGCGTCGCCGCCGTGCTCTACCCGACCGTCCAGGTGCTGGTGGTGATCGCCACCGCCAACCACTACCTCCTCGACGTGGTCGCCGGCGGACTCTGCGTGGTCGTGGCGATGGGCCTCGTCGTCGGACTCCGCCGCCTGCGCGCCCGGCGCGTCGCGGCCCCGATCAGCGATCCGACGGGGCTCCCCGCCGGGCGGTGAGGTGACCCGGCACCCCCGGCCGACCGGGGAGGCGTCAGGTGGCGCGGACGGTGAGACCGCCGTCGGCGACGAGGGTGTGCCCGGTGACGAAGGCTGCCGCGTCGCTGGCGAGGAAGAGCAGGACCCGGGCGATCTCGTCGGCATCCGCCGCCCGGCCGAGCAGACTCCGGCCGACCTCGGCCCGCACCTCGTCGGTCCAGGTCTCGGCCATGTCGGTGAGCACGAAGCCGGGCGCGACGGCATTGACCGTCACCTGGGGCGCCAGCTCCTTGGCGAGGGACACCGTCAGGTTCTCCAGCGCCGCCTTGGCCGCCGAGTACGCCGCCACCGCAGGCGCGGCGAGCGCATGACGCCCCCGGATGGACGACACGAGTACGACCCGTCCCTGCCCGCGTGCGACCATCGAGGGCGCGACGGCCCGCACCACGTTGAGCGGCGCGAGCACGTTGGCGCGGTACTGCTCGGTCCACGTGTCGGGCTCGCCGCTCAGTACCGGAGTGGACGCGACCGCGCCCAGTGTGCACACCAGCGCATCGACGCTCACCCCCGCGTCAGCGAGACCGCCGACGCCGTGCGCGGTGGCGGCGGGATCGCCCGCGTCGAAGGCGACCCGGCGGCAGCCGAGCTCGTCGGCGAGCGCCCGCAACCCCGGACCGTCCCGCCGTCCGTGGACGACCACCTCCGCTCCCGCGGCGGCGGCCCGGCGCGCGGTGGCCGCGCCGATGCCGCGGGAGGATCCGGCGATCAGCAGCGTGCGGCCGGACCAGTCCGTCCCTGCCGGCATCTCAGCCGGCCCGGGCCGCCGCGAGCACCAGGGCCGCGCCCTTCTCGCCGATCATCATCGACGGCGCCTGGGTGTTGCCGCTGATGATCGTCGGCATGATCGAGGAGTCGATCACCCGCAGCCCCTCCAGGCCGTGGACGCGCAGCTGGGGGTCGACGACCGCGAGCTCGTCGATGCCCATCTTGCAGCTGCCCACCGGGTGGTAGTCGGTCTTGCCCCACCTGCGGATGTAGTCGCGGATCTGCTCGTCGGACTGCACCGAGGGACCCGGCAGCTGCTCGGCCTCCAGGAGGTCACGGAAGGCGGGTGCGTCGAACACCTTGCGCATCAGCTTGAAGCCCTCCACCGCGACGTCCATGTCCTCGGGGACCTCCATGTAGTTGGGGTCCACCACCGGCGGGACCGAGGGATCCTTGGAGCGCAGGGTGACGGCGCCACTGGAGATCGGGCGCACGTTGCAGGCGAGCAGGGTGACCCCGTGCCCCGGGATGCGCTCGGCGCTGCGGGCCCCGTCCTTCCACACGACGTACGCCGGCAGGAAGTGCAGCTGGATGTCGGGCGAGCGGACGCCGGGCGCGCTGCTCACGAACGCGCCGGCCTCGGTGATGGTCGCCGTCGCCGGCCCGGTGCGGTAGAGCCCGTACTCGAGGGCGTGCAGCAGTGCCCGATGCCAACGGTCCTCGCCGCTGTAGGTGACCGGCTGGGCGGCCTTGCGGGTGATGTAGACCTCCAACTGGTCGCGGAGGTTCTTGCCCACGCCCGGCAGGTCGTGGACGACGTCGATCCCGAGCGCGGCGAGCTCGTCGCCGGGGCCGATACCGGAGTGGAGCAGCAGGCGCGGCGAGTTGATCGCGCCGGCACTGACGATGACCTCCCGGTCGGCCCGCACCCGCTGGGTGCGGCCCTTGACGACGTACTCCAAGCCGGTGGCCCGGCCCTGGGTGACCAGGATCCGGCGGGCCTCGGCTCCGGTGACGACGGTGAGGTTGGGCCGGTCGAGGACCGGGTGCAAGAAGGCGGTCGAGGCGCTCTCGCGGCGGGCCGCGCGCTGGGTCACCTGGTGGAAGAAGACGCCCTCCTGGCTCGCGCCGTTCGGGTCGTCGGTGCGCGGGATCCCGACCTCCTGCGCCGCCCGGAGGAACGCCTGCGACATCGGGTTGTGCTGGACCTGGTCGGCGACGTTCAGCTCGCCCCGGGTGCCGTGGTACTCGTCGGCGAGGCGCTCGTTGCGCTCGTGGACGGTGAAGTAGGGCAGGACCTCCTCGTACGACCAGCCGGCACAGCCGAGGTCGGCCCACTCGTCGTAGTCGAGCCGGTTGCCCCGCACGTAGAGCATGGCGTTGACCGAGGTGCTGCCGCCGAGCACCTTGCCCTGGGGGAGGAACATCGACCGCTCGTCGAGGTGCTTCTGCGGGGCGGTGTCGTAGATCCAGTTGGCGGAGGTCCCCATCAGCTTCGCGAAGCCCGCGGGGATCTTCACCAGCGGGTGCCGGTCTCGCGCCCCGGCCTCGAGCAGCAGGACCGAGCTCCGCGGGTCGGCGCTGAGCCGGTTGGCGAGCACGCAGCCGGCCGCGCCGGCGCCGACGATGACGTAGGTGTAGCTGTTCACGGGGTGGTCACTTCCTTGGTTGCGGTACCGGTGGGGCAGATCTCGCGGGTGGCACGACGGGCCGCGGCCCGGAGGGCGGCCGGATCCCCGGCCTCCGTGACGCCGCTCAGGCCGAGGCGCGCGATCACCTCGGGGGAGACGTCGCTGCGGCCGACGACGGCATGGACGGGCACTCCGGCCTCCTGGGCCCAGCGCGTGAGACCGGCGACGGCCTTGCCCTCGGCGGTCTGCGCGTCGAGGCGACCCTCTCCGGTGAGCACCAGGTGGGCACGCTCCAGGCGGGCGACGACGCCGTGCGCGTGCAGGACGGCGTCGATCCCGGACACCAGCTCCGCGTCGTGGACCGCCCACAGCGCGCCGGCCAGGCCACCTGCGGCACCGGTGCGCGGCACGCCACGCGGGTCGCGGGGAAGGGAGCGAGCGGTCTCGTGGAGCCGGTCGGTGAGTCGTACGACGGTGGCCGGGTCCGCGCCCTTCTGCGGTCCGAAGACGCGGGCGGCGTCTTCATAGGGCGTCGCGACGTCGCACAGCACCCGCAGCCGGGCGCCGCGCAGACCGCCGGCGGCCGCGATCGCGGACAGGGCACCGCGTCCGCCGTCGCTGCAGCCCGAGCCGCCGACACCGAGCAGGACCCGCCGCACGCCCGCGGCCGCGACCGCCGCGAGAAGCTCGCCGGTGCCGGCGCTCGTCGCGGCGAACGCATCGACCGTGGCGGGGTCGATCAGGTGCAGACCGCTGGCGGTGGCGGTCTCGACGACGGCTGTCCCGCCGTCCTCGGTGAGCAGGTAGTGGGCGGGTACGCGGCGCCCGTCCGGTGCGGTCGCGTCGACCTCGACCAGATGGCCTCCGAGAGCGGCGCGCAGCGCGGCGAGGGTGCCCTCGCCGCCGTCGGCGACCGGGCACACGTCCGGCACGCCCCCGGCGTCGCGGACGCCGTCGGCCAGGGCCGCGGCCACGGTCGGGGCGTCCATCGTGCCCTTGAAGGAGTCCGGTGCGACCAGCACCCGCGCGCTCATGCCGCCGCCCCCGGGGCGGTCAGCCTGGCCATCCGGTCGCGGACGTCCTCGACGAGCTCGCGCACGGGCCGGTCCCAGACGGCGCGGTTGAGCACCTCGACCTCGACCGGCCCGTCATAGCCGAGGGCGTGGACGCGGGACAGCAGCCCCGCGAGATCGATGACGCCGTCGCCCGGCAGCCCCCGACCGGCGAGGAGGTCGGTGGTCGGCGCCAGCCAGTCGGCGACATGCAGGGCGACGACGTACGGCGCCGCTACGGCCAGGCTCTCGTCGAGTTCGGGGTCCCACCACACGTGGTAGGTGTCGATCGCGATGCCGAGCCGCGGGTGGTCGATGGCGCGGACCAGTCGCGTCGCCTGGCCGAGCGTCACGATGGCCGAGCGCTCCGCGGCCAGCATCGGGTGGAAGGGCTCGACGGCGAGCATGACGTCGTGCTCGTCGGCCAGCGGGAGCAGCCGCTCGATCCCGCGGCGGATCCGCGCCTCGGCGTCGGCGGGACCGGCCGATGTCACCGGACCGCAGACCAGGGTGAGCACCGGCGCCCCCAGGGCGGCCGCCTCCCGGACGGCCGCGTCGTTGTCGGCGTCGGCTTCCGTGTCCGGCCGAGTGCCGGTGAAGAAGCCGCCGCGGCACAGGCCGATCGCGCTCACCCCGTGGTCGTCGAGGGCCCGGCGGGTCAGCCGGACGTCGCCCGCGACGTACTGATGGCGCCACAGCGCGACCCGGTCGATCCCGCCGGCGGCGCACGCCGCGAGGAACTCGACGGTGGGCGTGGTCGGCGCCGTCGCCTGGTTGAGCGCGAGCGGCAGCGGCTCCATCACGCCTCGACCCCGGCGACGCGGAGGAAGGCGCGCATCCGCTCGGTCGCCAGCTCGGGGTCGCCCAGCGCGCCCGCTCGGTCGGCGAGGACCAGCACCCGGGCGAGGTGGGGGACCGAGCGCTGCGTCTCGGCGCCCGCCACCATCCGGAAGTGGTCCTGGTGACCGTTGAGCCAGGCCAGGAACACCACCCCCGTCTTGTAGGCCGAGGTCGGGGCCGCGAAGAGGTGGCGCGCCAGTGGGACGGTCGGCTCGAGGATCTCCGCGAACCCGGCGGAGTCCCCCGCGTCGAGCCGGGCGAGCGCCGCCCGGGCCGGAGCCGCGATCGCGTCGAAGACGCCGAGGAGGGCATGGCTGTGGTCGGTGCCGTGGGCCCCGTCGCCGACGATGAGGGGCACGTAGTTGAAGTCGTCACCGGTGTGCATGAGCACACCCGGAGGCAGCCTGCGCCGCAGCTCGACCTCGCGTCGCTCGTCGAGCAGCGAGATCTTGACTCCCTCGATCCTGGCCGCGTGCCGGGCGGTCAGCTCGAGGAAGGTCTCGGCCGCGACGTCCAGGTCGGTGCTGCCCCAGTAGCCGCGCAGCTGCGGGTCGAACGCCTCGCCCAGCCAGTGCAGGAAGACCGGGCCGTCGGCCTGACGGAGCACCTCGTCGTAGACGCCGAGATAGTCGTCGGCGGAGCGGGCGGTCGCGGCGAGGTGCCGGCTGGCCATGAGCACGGGCACGGCGCCGCTCTCCCGGATCCACGCCACCTGCTCGAGGTACGCCGTGACCAGGTCGGCGGCGGACCAGAGGCGGGTGGGGTCGAGCTGGTCGGTGAGCGCGCCACAGACCAGCCGGCCACCGACGGCCCGGGCCTCGGTGCCCGAGCGCCGGATGAGGCCACGGGCCAGCTCCCAGCCGAGTCCACCGCCGCGCTGCGCGGTGTCCATGGCGTCGGCGACGCCGAGGCCCAGGCCCCACAGGTGGTGGCGGAACGCGAGGGTGGCGTCCCAGTCGATCTCCCGCTCGGTGCCACGGTCCCGGATCTCCGCGAGCGGGTCGGCGACCACGTGGCCGGCTGCGAAGACCGAGCGGGTCGCCGGCGGGGCGGCGTACGTGGCGTCGAAGAGGGCCGGACGCTCGCCGAGCCGGTAGGTCTGCAGTGTGCCGGCCGCGTCGGGCAGCCTCAGCGTGGAGGACGCGATGAGCGCGCTCATGCCCTGTCTCCCTCGACCACCGCGCTCCGCCAGGCGGCCCCCAGCGGAGCGTCGGTGAACAGGGCGGCGTCCATCTCACGCAGGTCGGGCGCGACCTCCACCGGTCCCGGGAGCTGGTCGAGGACGTCGGCCCGGACGTCGATGCCGGGCGCGACCTCGGTGAGGACGAGCCCGTTCTCACCGAGGCGGAACACCGCTCGCTCGGTGACGTAGAGGACCCGCTGGCCCCGGACCCGCGCCTGCTCGGCGCTGAAGGTCACCTGCTCGACCTCGTCGACGAACTTCCCATGCCGGCCCTCGGCGCGCAGGTCCAGGCGGCCGTCGCCGGGGACCGCGTCGAGGCCGCCGGCGTTGAAGGTGCCGCAGAAGACCACGGTGGCGGCGTTCTGGGAGATGTTGACGAAGCCCCCGGTGCCGACGACCCGCTTGTTGAACTTGGAGACGTTGACGTTGCCCGCACGGTCGACCTGAGCGAAGCCGAGGAAGGTGATGTCGAGCCCGCCGCCGTCGTAGAAGTCGAACTGGTAGGGCTGGTCGAGCACCGCGGCGGGATTGGTCGAGACCCCGAAGATGACGCCGCGGGCGGGCACGCCGCCGACCAGACCCTGCTCCACGGTGAGCGTGAAGTGGTCCGACCAGCCCTCCTCGGCCGCCACCGACGCGACGCCGTCGGCGATGCCGACCCCGAGGTTGACCACGTCGCCGTCACGGATCTCCGCCAGTGCGCGCCGGGCCACCACCTTGCGCTGGTCGAGGGCGAACGGCTCCAGATGGCTGAGCGCCTGCTTGAGCTGCCCGGAGAACGCCGGGTTGAAGTCGTGGGTGACGGTCTGCCGCTGCTCGGGATGGACCACCACGACGTCGACGCAGATCCCGGGGACCTCGACCGAGCGCGGCGGCAGCGAGCCGCCCTCGGCGACGTGCTTGACCTGTGCGATCACCAGCCCGCCGGTGTTGCGGGTGGCCTGGGCGATCGAGAGCATCTCGAGGTTCGCGGCCTCCTGCTCCAAGGAGATGTTGCCCTGCTCGTCGGCCACGGTGCCGCGGATCAGGCACACGTCCAGCTCGATGCGGGGATAGAACAGCCACTCGCGGCCGCCGAGCTCGACGACCTGGACGAGCTCCTCGGTGGTGACGTCGTTGAGCCGGCCCCCCTCGAGGCGCGGGTCGCAGAACGTGCCGAGACCCACGTGCGTCAGCAGGCCCGGTCGCCCACCCGCGATCTCACGGAACAGCTGGCTCATCACCCCCTGCGGGAAGTTGTAGGCCTCGAACTGGTTCTCGATGACCATCTGGCTCATCCGGGGCGCCATCCCCCAGTTGCCGGCGATGATCCGGCGGGCCAGACCCGGCTGCGCCAGGTGGTCCATGCCTCCGCCCTCGCGGTCGCCGATCCCGGTCGTGTGGACCAGCGTCAGGTCGCGAGGCTCGCCCGTCTCGGCGTACCTCCTGCCGAGGGTGGCCAGGAGCAGGTCCGGCTCGACCAGCCCGCCTCCCGAGCCGCCGATCGCGACCGTGTCGCCGGGGCGGATCATCGCGATCGCGTCGTCGGCGGACAAGAAGAGCGGTCCGCCGCGCACCCGGCGCGAGGGACGAGGGGTCGTGGTGGGGCTCATCGGGGGTCCTTCGGACGGAGGTGGGGTCGGGGGACGGTCATGCCATGACCCCGCCGCCGTTGACGTTGAGGGTCTGGCCGTGGATGTACGACGCCGCGTCGCTGGCGAGGAAGACGACGGCGGGGGCGACCTCCGCCGCGGTGCCCATCCGGCCGGCGACCAGGCCGGCCGTGCGGGCCCGCGTGAGCTCCTCGTCGAAGGTGACGGCGGTCATCGGGGTGGTGATCGGGCCGGGCGCGACGGCGTTGACGCGCACCGTCGGCCCGAGCTCACGGGCCATCGCGCGGGTCAGGCCGAGAACGCCGGCCTTCGCGGCGCAGTAGCTGCTGAAGTCCTCGGCACCCTTGTGCGCGAGCTGGGAGGAGACGTTCACGACGGCGCCCGAACCGCGCACGAGCATGCCGCCGACGACATGACGGGAGACGATGAAGACCCCGTCGAGGTCGATGGACAGCGTGCGCCGCCACTCCTCGAGCGACATCTCGGTGATCCGGCCGGGTGCCATGAAGCCGGCGTTGTTGACGAGCACGTCGATCGGACCGAGTGCCGCCTCGGTCGCGGCCACGAAGTCGGCAGCCTGCTGCCAGTCACTGACATCGCCCTCCACGACCACGGTCCGGGTGCCGTGCGCGGACAGCTCGTCGGCGAGGGCGGCCGCCTCCTCGTGCTGGCCGAGGTGGTGGATCGCGACCCCCGCCCCGGCCGCCGCGAGCGCCCGGCACATCTCCTGGCCGAGCCCGCCGGCTCCGCCGGTCACCAGCACGGTGCGGCCGGCGAGCACGCCCGCGCCGCTCATCGGCCGTACCAGGCCGGGCGCGTGCCCCGGCGGATCTGGACCGTCTTGTTCTCGGTGAAGAACTCCATGCCCTCGCGGCCGAACTCCGCGCCGTATCCGCTGTCGCGGCGGCCGCCGAGCGGCACCTCGGGGTAGGCGTCGGTCGATCCGTTGACCCACACCGTGCCGGTGTTGAGCGCGAAGGTCAGGTCGAGGGCCTCCTCGACGTCACGGGTCCACACCGACGCCGCGAGGCCGAACTGCTGCTCATTGGCGCGGCGGATGACCTCGCCGAGGTCGGCGTACCGCTGCACGGTCGTGACCGGACCGAAGAACTCCTCCCGCACCGCGTGGTTGGTGTCGGACTCGGTCGCGAGCACGGTCGGCGCGAGGTACGGCGCCGCGGTGGTGCCGGCGACCTGCGCGGCCACGCCGCCGGCGACCAGCGTCGCGCCTTCGGCCGTCGCCGTGCCGACCGAGGCGAGCACACCGTCGAAGTGCTGCCGCGAGATGAGCGGTCCCATCTCGGTCGCCTCGTCACCGGGGTCGCCGAGCCGGATCCGTGCGGCCCGCTCGCCCAGGCGCCGGGTCAGTTCGTCGGCGATCGCGGCGTCGGCGAGGATCCGGGACCCGGCGACGCAGACCTGGCCCTGGTTGAAGAAGGACGCGAAGAGGAGTCCCTCCACGGCCTCGTCGAGGTCCGCGTTGCGGGTCACGATGACGGGGGTCTTGCCGCCCGCCTCGAGCGCGACGCGCTTGAGGCGGTTGCTGCCCGCGCCGGCCGCGATGTGGCGGCCGGTGGTCGTCGAGCCGGTGAAGCTGATGACGTCGGTGTCCGGATGGCTGACCAGACTGGCGCCGGCCGCGCCCTCGGCGACGACGACCGACAGCGCGCCCGGTTCGAGGCCGGCCGTGTAGAGGAGGTCGGCCACGGCGAGCGCGGTCAGGGGCGTGAGCGGGCTCGGCTTCATGACGACCGTGCAGCCCGCGGCGAGCGCGGGAGGCAGCTTCTGGCCGAGAATGCCGAGCGGGAAGTTGAACGGCACGATCAGGCCGGCCACGCCCGCAGGCTCGCGCAGGGTGAAGGCGAAGACGTCCTCGCCCACATCGCGCAGCGTGCGGCCGTTGATGTCGCGCGCCAGGCCGGAGAAGTACTCGAACGCGTTGACGGTCGAGGCCACCTCGCCCCGCGCCTCGCGGATCGGCTTGCCGGTCTCGGCGAGCAGCAGCCACGCCAGCTCCTCGGCGCGCTCCTCGATCAGCCGGGCCGCCCGGGCCAGGACGGTGGCGCGGTCGCGACCCGTCGTCCGTCCCCAGGCTCCCTGGAACGCGGAGCGCGCCGCCGCCACCGCGCTCCCGACCGGTGCATCGGTGGCGTCGCCGCCCACGAAGAGCGGGGCCCCGGTGGCGGGGCTGACCCGCGGAGCCGTCGCGGTCTCGGCGCCCACGCCACGGCCGTGGACGAGCGATCCGATCAGGGGGACGCCGTCACGCTCACCGAGGAGCGCGGCGCCGAGCAGGGACAGGTCGGGGGTGGTCACGATGCGGTTCCTTCGCTGGTGGAGGAGGCGGCCCGCGCCGCCGTGGCCTTCTTGGCGGCTGCCTTGCGGTCGAGGAAGTCCTGCTTGCGGTCCCGGGAGGAGTCCAGGCCGGCGGTGTACGCCGCCAGCGCGTCCTCCTGCGCCAGGTGGCGCTCGAGGCCGGCCAGCGCCCGCTTCGCGAGGGAGACCGCGAGGGGCTCGGCCTGCGTCAGGCGCTGGACCAGCGCGGCCACGGCCGTGTCGAGGTCGGCCGCCTCGTGCGCGCTGCTGACGATCAGCAGCTCGGCGGCGCGGACGCCGGTGATCAACTCGCCGGACAGCAGCAGGTGTCGCGCCACGCCCAGGCCGGCGACGTCGGCGATGCGCGCCGTACCACCCCACGACGGGAGGTTGCCGAGCCCCAGCTCAGGCAGCCCGAGCCGTGCGTCGCGGGACGCGATCCGCAGGTCGCACGCCATCGCCAGCTCGAGGCCGCCACCGACGGCGATCCCCTCGAGCACCGCCACCGTGGGCACCGGCAGGGCGGCGATGGCATCGAAGGCCGCCGTGCCGGCGCGGGACTGCGCGGCGGCCACGGCGTTGGCCGGGGCGACCCAGTCGGCGATATCGGCCCCGGCGCAGAAGCTCCCTCCTGCGCCGCGCAGGACCACGACCCGCACGTCGTCGCGGGCGGCGAGGACCGCGACCTGCTCGCGCAGGGCGGCGACCATCGCCCGGTCGAGCGCGTTGCGCTTGGCCGGACGGTCGAGGGTGAGGTGGGCGACGCCGTCGGTGTCGACGGTGAGGGTCACCGGCATGGTGGGTGCTACTCCCTTTCTCGAAGATGCGGTCGGAGCGGGCGGGGTCAGGCCCGCCGGCGCCGGGCGAGTTGGTCGACGAGGAGCGCGAGGATGATCGCGGCGCCGACGGCGACCTGCTGGTAGAAGGCCTGCACGTTCAGCGACGTCAAGCCGGCGGTGAGGGTGGCGATGAGGATCGCGCCGAAGGCGGCGCCCGCCATCGAGCCGTGGCCGCCCTCCAGCTTCGTGCCACCCATGACAGTGGCCGCGATGGCGGTGAGCAGCAGGTCGGCGCCCAGGGTCGGGTCGGCGGCACCCAGTCGCGCCGTGAGGATGGCGCCGCAGAGGCCGGCGGCGGCGCCGGCGACGACATAGGCGGTGGCCGTGTGCTTGCCGACGCGGATGCCCGCCAGGCGGGCCACCTCGGAGTTGCCGCCGATGGCGACGAGGTACTCGCCGAACAGCGTGTACTTCAAGACGAGGCCGGACACCACGGTCAGGACGACGAACAGGACGACCGGGATCGGGATGCCGGCGATGCCGCCTGCGAGGGCGTCCTCGAACGCGACCGGGATGCCGTAGACCGCCTGGCCGCCGGCGATGATCAGCGCGAGCCCGGCGTAGACGCTCATGGTGCCGAGCGTGACGATGAACGGCGTGATCTTGGTGACCGTGATCAGCAGGCCGTTGATCAGCCCGCAGCAGGCGCCGATCGCGATAGCGCCGAGGATGGCGACCGGCGCCGCGACCTCCTGGGAGAGCAGGCCCGCACACACCGCCGTGACCGCGACGGTGGAGCCGATCGACAGGTCGATGCCGCCGGTGAGCAGCACGTAGGTCTGGCCCAGGGCGAGGATGCCGACGACGGCCGCCTGGAGCAGGACGTTCATCAGGTTGTTGCCGTCGAGGAAGAACGGCTTGGCGATGCCGAAGCCGATCACCATGGCGAGGATGACGACGATCAGGCCGCCCTGTCGGGCGGCGCGGCCGGCGAGCTCGCGCACGTCGAGGCCGGGCCTCGCCTGCGCCGAACCCGACGGCGCCTCACGGGTGAGGGTGGACTGGGACATGACCTGCTCTCCTGGTGCGTCGGTGACGGCGGTGGGGGTGGTGGCGGGGGTGGGTTCACTCGGCGGCGGCATGGCGGACCACCACCTCCTCGGTGGCTTCGGCGCGGTCGAGCTCGGCGACGATGCGCCCCCGCCTCATGACCAGCACCCGGTCGCTCATCGCGAGCACCTCCGGGAGGTCGGAGCTGATCATCAGCACCGCCTTGCCGGCCTCGGCGAGGCCGCGCATGATGCCGTGGATCTCGCCCTTGGCGCCGACGTCGATCCCTCGGGTGGGCTCGTCGAAGATGAAGATGTCGCTGTCCGTGCGCAGCCACCGCGCCAGCACGACCTTCTGCTGGTTGCCACCCGAGAGCGTGCGCACCGGCTTGTCGACCTGCATCTTGGTGTTGAGCGGTCGCAGCGAGGCGGTGGCGACCGTTCGCTGCCGGCGCCGGTTCAAGAGCCCCGCCCTACCGGGTGGGTCGATGAGAGTGACGTTGGACGCGGTCGTCATGTCGAGGGCGAGACCCTGGTGCTTGCGGTCCTCGGTCAGCAGCGCGATGCCGGCGGCGATCGCATCACCGGGCCGCTTGATGCGGACCCGGCGACCGCTCACGTAGACCTCGCCGGAGGAACGGCGGTCCGCGCCGATCACGGCCCGGGCCAGCTCGGTGCGCCCGGCGCCGACCATGCCCGCCATCCCGACGATCTCGCCGCGGCGCAGGGTCAGTGACACGTCCTCGACCACGCCGGGGACGCTGACGCGCTCCACGCGGAGCAGCTCCTCGCCGGGCTCCGTCTTCCCGGGCGGGACGCCGATGGCGTCGAGGTTGCGTCCGACCATCAGCTGCACCAGGTCGTCCTCGGACCCGAGGTCCGCACGCAGTCGCGTCCCGACCAGCCGGCCGTCGCGCAGCGCCGTGACGCGGTCGGAGAGCTCGAGCACCTCCTTGAGGCGGTGGGAGACGTAGATGACGGCCTTCCCGGAGGCCCGCAGGTCGTCGATCACCTCGAACAGCCGGGCACTCTCGGCGTTGGTGAGCGAGGCGGTCGGCTCGTCCATGATGATGGTCCGCGCATCGGTGCTGATCGCCCGGGCGAGCTCGACGAGCTGCTGTTGCGCCACGCTCAGCCGGGCGACCGGTACGTCGTCGGGTGCGTCGAAGCGAAGCCGCGCGAGCGCGGTCCGCGCCCGGGAGCGAGCCTCCCGCCAGTCGATGACGCCGCCGCGACTGCGCTCCCGGCCGAGGACCAGGTTCTGGATCGCGCTGAGCTGGGGCACCAGGCTGAGCTCCTGGTGCACCATCGCAATGCCGGCCGCCATCGCGTCCGACGGGCGCGCGAAGTCGACGAGCTCGCCGTCCACCCGGATCTCGCCGGAGTCGGGGCGTTGCACTCCGAAGACGGTCTTCAGCAGCGTCGACTTCCCCGCGCCGTTCTCCCCGAGCAGGGTGTGCACCTCGCCGGGGTAGGCGGCGAAGCTGACCCCGGCGAGCGCCCGCACGCCGGGGAAGCTCTTGGTCAGGTCACTCACCTGCAGAGCGGGGACCCGCTCGGTCATGGTGTCTCTCCGTCCTCGATGGTCATCGTCGAGCGGCTCGCGTCACGGACCGGTCACTCGAACAGGTCACTCGAACAGGTCGGTGAGGACCTGGCCGTCGGCGTCGTAGAACGAGTCGACGTTCTCGGCCGTGATCAGCTGGGCGGGCGCCACGACCCACGGTGCGACCTCCTGGCCCTCGAGCAGACGCACGGCGGCCTCGACGGCCCAGTAGCCCTCCCAGTACGGGAGCGGGCTCACGGTGGCGGTCATCGTGCCCTTGCGCACACCGGCGATCGCCTCGGGCACACCGTCGGTGCCGACCACCGCGATCTGCTTCCCGGACGCGGCGACCGCCTTCGCGACGCCGACCGCCATCGTGTCGTTGTTGGCGTAGATGCCCTTGACGTCAGGGTGCTGCTGGATGATCTGCTGAGCCGCCGAGAACGCCTTGTCCGGGTCCCAGTCGCCGGGGACGCTCGCGACGAGCTCGAGATTGCCGGCCTTCTCCACGCCGTCCTTAAAGCCCTTGATCCGCAGGGTCGCGGCACTCGAACCGGCCTGGCCCTCGACCTGGGCGACCTTCGCACCCTGGGGGAACAGCTTGGCGAACTCCTCCGCGGCCTGGATGCCGTTGCTCTCGTGGTTGGGTCCGACGTACGTCGTCGCCGCGATGCGCGCGTCGTCGACGTTGACGATCGGAGCACCCTGGGACTGCATGGTCCGCAGCGCCGGGGTGAGGTTCGACGTGCTCTCCGGCGCGACGACGTAGGCGTCGAAGTCCTGGCCGGTCAGCGTCTGGGCGATGGTGAGCTGCTCGGTCTGCGCGCTCTCGCTCGAGGCCGCCTGGACCGTGACGTCGACGCCGAAGTGCTCGGCGGCCGCCTCCGCGCCCTTCTCGATGCCCTGCCAGTACTGGTTCGTCAGGGCCTTGAGAATCACCGCCACCCGGTACTCCTCACCTACCTCGACTTTGCCCAGGGTGCTGGCCATCGCCTCGCCGTCGAGCTGGTCGACGCCGTCCTGGTCGCTGGTGTAGCTGTAGTCCGAGGCCTTGTCGGACCCGCCGCTGGCGACGTCGGAGGCGGAGCTGCAGGCCGAGACCAGGACGAGCAGGGCGCTCGACGCGAGGACGGGCAGGATGCGCTTGATTCGGGTCATCGTGGGTGATGCCTTTCTGGCGGGGCCGCCACGGTGCGGCGCCTGGTTGGGTGGATCCGAGACAGTAGGAAAGCGTTTTCCTAATGGCCGTCGAGGAACGGCCCGGGCGGGTCGTCACCGTCGCAGCCGCAGGTCGAGCGCGTGACGAGATCAGCAGGGAGGACGGCGGTCTGCGGGCCGGAGGAGGTATGGCCCCCATCCGCCCAACGCGCCTCGATCCGGTCGACCAGCCGGGCCGCGGCGCTCATCCCGACCTCGCGGGCCCGGGAGTCGATGGTGGTGAGCCGGATGCCGGGCAGCCGCCCGACCCAGATGTTGTCGAAGCCGACGATCGCCAGGTCGTCCGGCACCTCGATCCCGCGGCGCGCGCACGCCTCCAGCACCCCGAGCGCCATCCCGTCGCTCCCGACGAAGACCGCGGTCGGCGGCTCGGGCAGGTCGAGGAGACCCTCCACCGCCTCCGCGCCCCGCTCCGGCGTACTGGCCTCGACCTCCACGACCAGCTCGGGGGCGATGTCGAGCTCGAGCGCCGCGCACTCGTCGCGGAAGGACGCGCATCGCAGCGCGAACGGGACGACGTCCTGCGGACCCGCGATGTGCGCGATCCGGGTGTGCCCGTGCGCGGCGAGATGCCGGACCGCCGCCGCCGCGCCGGCGGCGTTGTCGACGACGATCGCGTCGACCATGTCGTTGCTGGCGATGTCACGACTCGCCAACACGACATCGAGGCCGGAGCCGACCAGCTGGGCGACCTCGTCGTCCTGCATGGTCACCGACGCCATGATGATGCCGTCGACCTGGCGCTGCCGCATCGACCGCACCACGTCGGCCTCCTTGGCAGGCGCGTTCTCACTGCTGCCGAAGATCAGCGTGTAGCCCTTCGCGCCCAGGACGCTCTCGGCCCCCGCGATCAGCTCGGGATAGAGCGGGTTGGTGATGCTCGCGACGATGACGCCGATGGTCTGCGTCCGCCGACGCACCAGGCCGCGCGCCAACGCGTTGGGCTGGAAGTCCAGTTCCTCGACCGCGGCCGCGATCCGGGTCCGGGTCGCCGCGGAGATGTAGTAGTCGCCGTCGCCCAGGTACTTCGACACGGTCCCCTTCGAGACGCCGGCCAGGGCGGCCACGTCCTCGATGGTCGTCCGCTTCGGCGGCGACGGAAACCGGTTTCCCATGGCGAGGAGTATGTGTGACGACTCCCACAGGTGTCAAGGGCCCGTCACTCAGCCCGGCGCAGGGCTTCGGGCCGCCGTCAGGCCGGGCTCTCCAACCGGCGCACGAAGGCGAGGACGGACCGTGCGAGGCGCTCGGGCTGGTCGAACGGCAGCCCGTGACCGGCATCGTCGACCTGCTCCAGTCGCAGGAGCGGGTTGAGCTCGCACAGCTCGGTGGCCAGGTCCCGGCTGACGACGGGCTGGTCGCCGATGACGAGCAGGGTCGGTACGTCGAGCGCGCGCACCACCTCGCGGTACGGCGGGTTGGGCGGCCGCAGCACGTCGAAGGCCGCGAGGCTGGTGCTCAGCCGTGCCTCGACCTGCACCTCGACGAGCTCCGGGGGGCGCCGCGACTGCCGGGCGAGGGCGTCGCCCAGGAGCGCCGCGCGCCCCCGGCGGACGGCCTGGCGGTGCTGCTCGGCGACATCGCTCTGGTGGACCTCCCGTTGCCGTTCGGCGCTCAGGAAGGTGGGGTCCACGAGGACGAGGCCGCGGAGCAGCCGACCGAGCCGGGTCGCGGCCACCGCCGCGGTCATGCCGCCCATCGAGTGACCGATGAGCACCGGGCGCGCGAGGCCCAGCTCGCGGACCAGACCGATGACATCGGCGGCGAGGTCGGCGTACCGGTAGCCGGTGTCCGGGGCGCTCGAGCAGCCGTGGCCCCGGGCGTCGGGCAGGACGACGTCCAGCTCCGCCTCGAGCAGGCGCGCCACCGGTGCCCAGCCCGAGCCGCTGCCCATCAGGCCGTGGAGCAGCAGGGCGGGCGGCTTGTCGCCACCGGTCCGGCGGCAGGAGACGGTGAGCCCGTCGACCTCGACCTCGAAGCGGTCCAGGAGAGCATGACCGGGGTCGACCAGGCTCGCCAACGGTCCCGCCGGCGGGGACGCTCCCACGGCGCGCTGCATCTCGTACCTCCGCTCCTGTCGTGACTCGGGGATCGACGTGCCGTCCTCGGGCCTACCGGGGCCCGACCCGGCCGGTGTCGTAGGCCCACATCGCGATCTCGACCCGATTGCGGGCACCGATCTTGGTCAGCAGGCTCGCCACGTGGGTCTTGACGGTCGTCAGGCTGATGAACAGCTCGGCGGCGATCTCGGCGTTCGTGCGGCCGACGGCGACCAGGCTCAGCACCTCCTCCTCGCGCCGGGTGAGGGGCTCGGTCGGCTGGGCACCGCGTCTCGACGGGGACCCCGCGGCGAGCGTGGCGAGGAGCCGCCGGGTGATGTTCGGCGCGATCAGGGCATCGCCCGCCGCGGCGGCGTGGACGGCCTGGACCAGCAGCTCCGGACCGGCGTCCTTCAGGAGGAAGCCGCGGGCGCCGGCGCGCAGCGCGCCGTTGACGTACTCGTCGAGGTCGAAGGTCGTGATCACCACCACCGCCATCGGGTCCGGGACGTCCCGCCCGGCGAGGAGCTCGGTCACCTCGATGCCGTCGAGCCCGGGCATCCGTATGTCGACCAGGCAGACGTCGGGCTGCAGCCGACGCGCCATCTCGACGGCGGCCCGACCGTCGGCGGCCTGGCCCACGACCTCGATGTCGGGCTGGTCGTCGAGGATCATCGCGAGGCCCGTGCGTACCAGGTCCTGGTCGTCGGCCACCAGCACGCGCACCGTCATCGGCGCACCGTCATCGGTCGGCTTCCATCGGCCACCTTCATCGGTTGGCGTCCATCGGCACCTCGGCGTCGACCGCCCACCCGCCCTCGGGCATCGGTCCGGCGCGCAGCGTACCGCCGAGCAGCTCCACGCGCTCGGTCATCCCCAGCAGCCCGAAGCCGTGGGGAGCCGGCCTCCCCGGATCGGTCCGGCCGTCGTCGCTGACGCGGATCCGCAGGCGTCCGGCGCCCTCGGCGACCCTGATCTCCACCCGCGACGCGTGGCGGGCGTGCCGCAGTGCGTTGGTCAGCGCCTCCTGCGCGATCCGGTACCCGGCGGCGTCCACCTGGGGCCCGAGGCCGGCGAGATCACCGGCCAGCTCCACCTCGACGACGGGGGCCGGGTCCCGCCGGGCGAGGGACACCAGGTCGGCGACGCCGCGCTGGGGCGCGTACTCCGCCGGTGACCCGTCGCGCAGCACCCGGACCATCGCCCGCATCTCTGCCAGGGTCCGCGACGCCTCCTCTTCGATCACCTGGAGCGCCTCGAGCGCCGCCTCGGGTCGCCTCCTGGCCATCGTCCGACCGGTCTGCGCCTGCACGGCGATCGCCGAGACGTGGTGGGCGACCGAGTCGTGCAGGTCGCGCGCGAGGCCCACGCGCTCCTGACTGCGGATCTGGTCGAACGCCCGGCGCCGGCTCTCGGCGCGGAAGCGGAACGCCGCTCCGGCCGCCACCGCCGCCGCCAGCACCGCGAGGCCGCCGAAGAGCTCGGCCGGGCCGGTGTAGTCGGTCACGGCGCTGAGGCCTCCCACGACCGCCACCACCACGAGCCCGACCACGATCTGCCGTCCCGACCCCCAGCGGACCAGCGCGTAGACGAGCACCAGGACGTAGCTCATCGTGGCCAGGCCCACCCCGGAGACCCCGGCCAGCTGACCCGCCAGCCCCAGCGCCAGTCCGGTGCCGAGGCCCACCACGGCGCAGACCAACGGGTGGGTACGACGCCACAGCAGCACCGGCGCGAGCGCGACCGCCACGACCGTCGCGACCGGCCGCCAGGTGACGTCCTCGACGAAGGCTCCCTCGAGCAGCGCCGCGACCATCACCGCGCCGACCAGCACCCGGTCGCGCCGCGCCGGTGGCGGCGGGTCGGCGGCGCCGGGCTCGTCCCAGAACGAGCGCAGGGCGGTCGTGATCACCGACCCAGCCTAGGGATCGCCGAGGCGCCGGGGATCGACCGAAAGAACGAGACCCCGCCCCTCCTCCGGGCGGAGGCGGGACCGGCCTCGATGCCGATGTGCCGAGGGGCCGGTCGCGGCGAGGCTTCCGACCATGATCACCGTCGACCACCTGACCAAGAGCTACCGCGGCGTGACCGCGGTGGACGACGTGTCGTTCGCCGCCCGACCGGGCCGCGTGACGGGCTTCCTCGGCCCCAACGGGGCCGGCAAGTCGACGACCATGCGGATCATGGTCGGCCTCAGCCCGGCCACGTCCGGACGCGTGGAGGTCCTCGGTGGCCTGTACGCCGACCTGCCGAACCCGGGCCTCGAGATCGGCGTGCTCCTCGATGCCTCGGCGCAACACGCCGGCCGTACCGGCCGCGAGGTGCTCACCATCGCGGCCCGCACCATGGGGCTGCCGACCAGCCGGGTGCCGGCGATGCTGCACCGGGTCTCGCTGACGGAGAAGGAGGGCGACGTCAGGATCCGCAACTACTCCCTCGGCATGCGGCAGCGGCTCGGCATCGCCACCGCGCTCCTCGGCGACCCCGCCGTCCTGGTCCTCGACGAGCCCGCCAACGGGCTCGACCCGGCCGGCATCCGCTGGATGCGGGACCTGCTGCGGGAGTTCGCCGACCAGGGCGGCACGGTGCTGCTGTCCTCCCACCTCCTGCACGAGATCGAGGTGCTCGCCGACGACCTGGTCGTGATCGGGAACGGCAGGATCGTCGCCGCGGGGACCAAGCAGGAGCTGCTGTCGAGCGCCGGGACCGTCGTCTCGTCCGCGGACAACGGCCGGCTCGCCGGCGCGCTCGCGGACGCGGGCTTCGACGCCTCCTCGTCGGGCGGCGGCGCGCTCCACACCCTCGCCGACGCCGACCACGTCGGCCGGATCGCCCTCGCGGCCGGCATCGCCCTGACCGAGCTGCGCTCCGCGGACAGCGCCGGTCTGGAGGAGATCTTCCTCGAGCTCACCGCGGAGTCCCAGCGCGAGAGCACCGTTCCCGAAGGAGGGGCAGCAGCATGACCACCGCGACCACCCGGACCAACCAGGCCACGCGCTCACCCGCCGCCGCGACGACCGCCCGGCGCGCCGTACCTCCGATCCCGACCCGGCGGATCGTGGCCGTCGAGCTGCGCAAGATGTTCGACACCCGCTCCGGCTTCTGGCTGCTCACGAGCACCGGCGTCCTCTCGGTCGTGGCGATCGCCTCCGCCATCGTCTTCGCCCCCGTGAGCACGCTCGGCTACCAGACCTTCGCCAGCGCCCTCGGCTTCCCGATGACCCTGATCCTCCCCATGATCGCGATCCTCGCGGTCACCAGCGAGTGGAGCCAGCGCAGCGGCCTGACGACCTTCACCCTCGTCCCCAGCCGCGGCAGGGTGATCGGCGCCAAGGCGATCGCGGCCGTCATCGTCGGCATCGTCTCGATGCTGGTGGCGCTCGCGATCGGGGTCGTCGGCAACGTGGTGGGCTCCGCCCTCGCCGGTGTCGAGACGGTGTGGAATGTCGGACCGGCCCACGCCGCCCAGATCATCCTGGGCGACCTGGTCGGGATGGCCATCGGCTTCACGCTCGGCGTGGTGCTGCGCAGCTCCGCGGCCGCCATCGTCGGCTACTTCGTGCTCTCCTTCGTGCTGTCCGGGATCCTCGTGCTGCTGGCCCAGGTGAAGGAGGGGTTCACCGACCTCCAACCCTGGCTCGACTGGAACCACACCCAGGTCGTGCTGTTCGAGGGCGAGACCTCCTCGGTCCAGGAGTGGGTCCAGCTCGGTACCACGACCACGATCTGGATCGTCGTCCCGCTCGCCGTCGGCCTGGTCCTCCTGCGCCGCTCCGAGGTCAGATAGCCGACCGGTGCCGCATCAGCTCCCACGCGACCCCGGCGTCGAACCCGGCACACACCCCGGGGTACCAGTCGGGCAGGCGTGAGTCGGTGCCCTTCTCGTGGAGCACGTCGAACGCTGCGTGCGCCAGCCAGCCGGCAGCCGTCACCCTGCGCCCGTCACCGCCGCGGAGCGCGAGCACGGCGACCCCGGCCATCGCGACGACCCCCGCCACCTCCCTCACCACCGCCGACCTATCCCGCGCCGACGTGCGCGCCGCCGGATAGACGAGCGCGACGGGAACCAGCGCCAGGACGAGCGCCTGCGTGCGGGCACGCGGCAGCGACCTCCCCACCGCCACGGCAGTCAGCCGCCCGGCCGCCACCGCCCCGAGCACGGGGATCACGGGGAGAACGCGTCGCGAGATGCCCACATCGGGACTGTAGGCCCGCCGCCTCACCTGCGCACCCTGGTCGAGCAGTCCGCGTCGTCGTCCGCACGAGCGCGTCGCGCAGGGAACGGTTGCCGGGTGCCGACAGCCGGTGTTGATATGCAGCAGAGATTGACGAGCGTCCCGCGGGAAGAATTGGCGAAACGACTGTATTCCGCCGAGCCCGTCAAAGTTGCTGAAGCGGCTTTGGGCCCTGTCGTCTGTGATTCCCTCGAGGGACTTCTTCCCGGTCGCCGGCGTAGAGCGAGATGATCATCTCGCCGAGCCCGGACAGCCGGCGGCTTCCCTTGGGGACCAAGGTCGGGGTGAAGGTCCCGTCCCGGTCGCGTGGGACCGCGAGGTCGACGTCGCCGGCCTGGCTGGCGACCCTTCTTCGGGCTCATACCGTTCCTCGAGTTCGTCACCGCGGACGCCTCAGGGGCGCCCTTCTCGGAGCCCAGATGCGACGTCAGTTCGGCCTGGAGCCCGCGTTCAAGGGTGGCCTTGAGCAGGCCGGGGATGAACCCGCCGGCGCCGGTCAGCTCGATCTCACCGGCGTCGATCTTAGCGAACAACTCGTCCAACGCGCCGGACTTGGCGAGGTCGGCCGCGGCCTTCGCGCCGGGCATGTCAGCCCGGTCAGCACGAGAACCCCCGACCCTGTTGGACCAGGTCGAGAACGTCATCACCGCGACCCTGGAAGTCCCAAGTCCAAGCCCTGGACCGGTCCCGGCCTGTGCTCCCGATCCTGCCCGGCACACCAGAACGGATGGCCCACGACTACATCCGCAACGGCGTGACCAGCCTCTTCGCCGCGGTCAACATCACCACCGGCGAAGTCATCGCCGACCTACACCGACGCCACGGCGCGATCGAGTCCAAGGAGTTCCTCATCACCATCAACAAGAACGTCCCCGACGAACTCGACATCCACCTCGTGTGCGACAACTACGCCACCCACAAGACCGACGAGATCAACGCCTGGCTCGCCCGACACCCCCGCTTCCACATCCACTTCACACCGACCGCGTCATCCTGGGTCAACCAGGTCGAACGCTGGTTCGGGCTCATCACCGAGAAACTCATCCGCCGCGGCATCCACCCCACCGTGACCGACCTCGAAGACGACATCCGCGCCTGGATCAACAACTGGAACGAGAACCCCAAGCCCTTCGCCTGGACCAAGAGCGCCGACGAGATCCTCAACTCCCTCGCAAAAAATCTGACGCGAATCTCAGGCGCAGAACACTAGCCGAGGCGTTCGATGATGGTGGCGTTGGCCATGCCGCCGCCTTCGCACATGGTCTGTAGGCCGTATCGTCCGCCGGTGTCCTCAAGGTAGTTGAGCATGGTGGCCATCAGTCGGGTCCCGGAGCCGCCGAGGGGGTGGCCGAGGGCGATGGCTCCGCCCCGGGGGTTGAGCTTGGTGGGGTCGGCATTGAACTCTGCCGCCCAGGCGAGCGGTACTGAAGCGAATGCTTCGTTGACCTCGTATGTGTCGATGTCGTCGATGGTGAGTCCGGCCGTCCTGAGGATCTTGTGCGTCGCCGGGATCGGGCCCGTCAGCATGATCTCGGGGTCTGATCCCACAACGGCGAAGCTATGGAGCCGGGCCCGCGGGGTCAGTCCGAGCTGCCTGGCCTTCATTTCGCTCATGATCAGCGCTGCGCTTGCGCCGTCGGTCAGTGGGGAGGAGTTGCCGGGAGTGACGTGCCATCCGATCTCCGGGTACCGAAGTGCCATCTCGTCGTCGTAGAACGACGGCCGTAGGCTGGCCAGCCCCTCTACGGACGTCGTGGCCCGAATGGTCTCGTCCTCGGTGTGCAGTCCCCCGTCGGGAAGGGCGATGGGCACGATCTCGCGGCTGAAGTCTCCGGTGGCCGCCGCCGCGGCGCGGCGGTGCGACTCGGCGGAGAACGTGTCGAGAGCGTCGCGGTCGAGCTTCCATTGGGCGGCGATCCGTTCGGCGCCGATGCCTTGGCCGGGCAGTGACGGGAATCGGTCGTCGAGGGGTGCCATGGGGTGGCCGCCGCGTGCTGAGGAGAACATCGGCGCGCGGCTCATCGATTCGACGCCGCCGGCGATGACGACGTCGTAGGCGCCGGAGATGACGCCCTGGGCTGCGAAATGGGTGGCCTGCTGCGAGGACCCGCACTGCCGATCGATGCTCGTGCCGGGCACCTCGATCGGGAAGCCCGCGGCCAGGACGGCGTTGCGGGCAACGTTGAGTGCCTGGTCGCCTGCCTGGGTGACGCAGCCGGCGATCACGTCGTCGACGACCGCCGGATCGAGGTCGTTGCGCTCGGCGAGCGAGGCGAGCAGGGTCGCGAACAGGTCGACGGGGTGGACTCCGGAGAGGGCACCGCCTGGTTTGCCCTTTCCGGAGGCGGTCCGGACGATGTCGATGATGACGGCTGAGTGCATGTTGGTGCCTTCTTTCTGGTGAGAGCCGGAGATCAGCGAGGGGCCAGGCGCAGAGCGCCGTCCATGCGGATGGTCTCGCCGTTGAGGTAGTCGTGATCGATGATGAAGGCGACGAGGTCGGCGTATTCCGACGGTTGCGCGAGGCGTTGGGGGAATGGCACACCGGCTGCGAGGCTCGTGCGCACCCCCTCGCTGAGGCTGGCGAGCATGGGGGTCTCGACGATCCCTGGGGCGATGGTGTTGACGCGTATGCCGTGCTGGGCGAGGTCGCGGGCAGCTGGGAGGGTGAGGCCGACTACGCCGCTCTTGGCGGACGAGTAGGCCGCCTGTCCGATCTGGCCTTCGAAGGCTGCGACCGATGCGGTGTTGATGACGACACCGCGCTGGGCGTGGTCTAGCGGGTCGGTTGTGGCGATCGCCTCGGCGGCGATGGCGAGTACGGTGAAGGTGCCGATCAGGTTGACCTGGACGATCTTGGCGTAGAGGGCCAGGTCATGGATGCCGGCCTTGCCCAGGATGCGTGCGGGTGTTCCGATGCCGGCGCAGTTGACGACCACGCGCAGCGGTCCCTGCTCGGTGGCATGCGCGATGGCGGCACGTACGTCGGCTTCGCTGGTGACGTCGGCTTCGATGTAGGTGACGCCGTCGATCTGGGGGGCGGTGGCGATGTCGCGGTCAAGCCCGAAGACGCGAGCGCCCTTGGCCGCGAGTGCCGTGGCGGTCGCGTTGCCGAGTCCGGATGCGGCGCCGGTGACGACGGCTGCGACGTTATCGATCTGCATGTCTTCTCATTTCTGTGGTTGCTCATGGGTCCTACGCAGCCCGGGCTACGGACGAGGACGAACTGCCGGACGTGGTTGGCGACACCGAAGTTGTTCGTGACGTTCGGTGCGCGCATGTGGCGCTCGTACGGGAGGTTCTCGGCTCGCTGGAGGTGCCTGCGTTATGTAGGCCAGTCCACGCTGAGGTACTGCGTCTCCTGGTACTCGCGCAGGCCGTGTCGCGAGCCCTCGCGCCCCAATCCGCTCTGTTTCACACCACCGAACGGCGCCGAGGGGTCGGAGACCGTTCCGCGGTTGATCCCGACCATGCCGACCTCGAGCCGTTCGGCGATGCGGATGGCCCGGCCCAGGTCGCCGGCGAACACGTAGGCCGCCAGGCCGAGATCGGAGTTGTTGAGGTGGTCCAGGAGGTCTTCCTCGTCGTTCCATTCCAGGATCGGGGCAACGGGGCCGAAGATCTCCTCGGTCACGATCGACGAGTCGTGTGAGACGTCGACGAGGACGGTCGGTGGGTAGAAGTGGCCGGGGGCGGCTGGCAGCTCCGCCGTGTAGGCCACCCGCGCGCCCTTGCGGACCGCAAGCTCGACGGCGTCGTTGACCCGTTGCCGCTCGTTGGCACTCACCAGTGGGCCGATCGCGGCGCCGTCGAGGGCCGGGCCGACCGTCAGCTTCTCGACGGCGGCGCCGAACGCGTGCAGGAATGGGCGGACGACGTCGGAGTGGACGTAGATGCGGTTCGCTGCCGTGCAGGCTTGACCGCCGTTGCGGAACTTCGCAACTAGCGCCCCCTCGACCGCGGCCGCCACGTCCGCGTCTTCGGTCACGATGACGGGTGCGTTGCCGCCTAGCTCCATCGACGCGTTGACGATTCGGTCCGCGGCCTGGTGGAGCAGGTGGCTCCCGACCTGGGTGGAGCCCGTGAAGGAGATCTTGCGGACGCGGTCGTCGGCCATCCAGGCCGAGACGACGGCGCCGGAGCTCCGTGTGGTCACCACTTCGACGACGCCCTCGGGGAGGCCGGCCTCGCCGAGGATCTCGGCGATCGCGAGCATGGTGAGCGGGGTGAGAGCTGCCGGTTTGATGACCACGGTGCAGCCGGCCGCCAACGCGGGTCCGATCTTGCGGGTGGCCATCGCTGCGGGGAAGTTCCACGGGGTGACCAGCGCCGCGACCCCGACAGGTCGGCTCGTCACGATCGTCCGTGCCCCGCCCCCCGGCGACTCGCCATATTCACCGCCGGCGCGAACTGCCTCCTCGGAGTACCAGCGGAAGAACTCCGCGGCGTAGACGACCTCGTTCGTCGCGTCCTGGAGGGACTTCCCGTTTTCGCGCGAGATCAGTGTGGCCAACTCGTGCTGGTCGCGCAGCATCAGCTCGTACGCACGGCGCAGGATGTCGGCGCGGCGCCGCGGGGCGGTGCTGGCCCAACCCGGGAACGCTGCCGCCGCGCGATCCACTGCGGTCGTGGCGTGGGTCGGGCCGAGGTCGGGGACGTGCCCGACGACCTCGAGGGTGGCCGGGTCCTCCACGGCGAAGGTCGGCGCGGTGATCTGATCGGTCATGGTGGCTTCTCTCGGTAGGGGTGAGCCCACTCAGAACAGGCTGAGCAGGTTGAGGCTGGTGCGGACGTCGCGCAGCCGCGCTCGGGACGCCAGCCGCGCGGCCAGAGCACCGTCGACCGAGACCCGATCGAAGCGCACAGTGTCGGGCGCCCGGGCTTGTGCCAGCAGGTCGAGGTCGGCGCTGATCACCGTGCCGAGCGTCGCGTAACCGCCGCCGGTGACGGCGTCTCGGAGCAGACAGATCGGCTCGACCCCGCTGGGAACCTGGATCGACCCCACGGGGTAGCCCAGGTCGACGACGTTGCTCGGGTTGTCGCCGGCGCCGAACGGCTGCTCCCGCTCCACGAACGCCAGGCTCGGGCCGTCGAGGCGGCAACCGATCCGGTCGGCGCGCGTGGTCAGCGTGTAGGTGCTGGCGAAGAACTGCTCCAGAGACTCCGCGGTGAAGCGGTAGCTGCACAGCCCCGGCACGACGCGAACCGTCACCTGACCGCCGAGGCGTCCGTGGAGACGTGAGTCGAGGTGCGCGCCCGGGCGCCCCGGCGAGGCGGTCTCGGAGCCGACCTGCAAGGTGTCGCCGGTGACAAGGGGACCGCCTGTGAGGCCGCCGATCCCCGCGGCGGTGTAGGTCGAGCGGCTGTCGAGGAAGGGCGGGGAGTCGATGCCGCCGCGCACCGCGAGGTAGGACCTGGCGCCCGCCCGGGCCAGGCCGATCTTCAGCTGCTGACCTGCCCGGATCGGGTGGGCTGCCCACATCTCCACCGGGCGACCGTCGATGGCGACGTCGACGTCGGCGCCTGTGACCGCCACGAGGGCGTCCTGCTCGAACCCGAGGGTGGGCCCGTCCATGGTGGCCTCGAGGGTCGCGGCGGATTCGGCGTTGCCGACCAGCAGGTTGGCGCACCGGTGGGCGTACTGGTCCAGCGCACCAGAGGGCGGTAGGCCCATGGCGTAGTAGCCGGGACGGCCGAGGTCCTGGATCGTCGTGTGCGGACCGGGGGCGAGGACCGAGATCACGACAACAGCGCCTTGAGCGAACGTGCGTATCCCTCCGGGTCCGCCTCGTACCGGGCGAGGGAGAACTCGACGGGCGCGCGACGGACGACGTGCTCGTCGTGGTCGACGAGGCGACGCACCTCGTCATACTCTTCCCGGTCGACCGGGCGGAACTGCAACAGGGTCGAGATGGGGGTCAGCACAGGCGATCGGCGGAACTCGCGCGTGGCTTGGCTGAGGTCTACGACCGGAATCGCGCTGCGCCCGAGCAGCTGGTAACCGCCGACCCCGCTCGAGGGGTAGATGACCGTGAAGGCACCACCGTGAGCGACGGCCCGGGCCGGCGTCTCGGTGCGCGGCGTGACGTACTTGGGCGCCTGGAGCTGCCTCTCGCGGGGCACCAGCTGGTACGACTCCGCGTTGCCGGGCTTGAAGCAGGGGAACGTCACGATGAACGGCGCGCTCGAGTGGGCCTCGACCAGCTCGTCGACGGAGGCGAAGCCGTTGATCCGCGCGGTGTACTGGACGTCGGTCTCGGTCGCGGACTGATGCCCGTCGCGGAACCGCATGCAGACCTCGGTCGACCACGGGTCTTCGTAGAGGACCGGCACGTCGAGGATCTCGGTGGAGATCGTCGTCGCCGCGGCCTGCCGGGCCGCGTGGACGTCCGCGATCGTGGTCAGCGCCCGGCGGGGGTCGATGACCTCGGGGTCGACACGGATCAGGTAGCTGCTGTTGGCGGGCGCGATGTCGAGAACGCCCGACAGCTCCAGGTCGGCGATGCGCGCCGTGATCGACTGGACCCGGAGGGCGGCGGCGAGGCTCATCGCCTCGTCGAGCTCGACGAAGACGTACTCGTCGCCGCCGAAGCTGGCGCGACTCCCGTCGGAGAGCGCCGTGTATACGTTCAAGGCCGCGCTCACGGCGAGCGTCACACCCACGGGGCGGCCGGCCGGATCTCGAAACCGGCAGCGGTGAGGGCGCGGCTGACCGCTGCGGCGATGGGCACGGCGTTGGGCCGGTCGCCGTGGACGCACACCGAGCGCACCGGCATCTCGATGCTGCGACCAGAGACCGTCATCGCTCGGCCACCTGCCACGGTCACGGCGGTCTCGGCAACCCGATCAGGGTCCTTGGCTGCGGGACGTGGCTCGATGATGTTGATGCCGTCGTCGTCGAAGTCGAGGTCGACGGCGTTCTCCGGGATCACCGGGTGGCCCGCTGTCCGTACGGCGGTGAGGGCCGCGGTAGGCGCCATCATCAGGGGCAGCTCGAAGCCGGCGCTGCCAAGACCTGCAGCGACGCCGACTGCGAGCTCGGCGTGGCGGCAGATCGCGCCCATCAGGGCGCCGTGCGGTTTGACGTGCCGCAGGCTGACGCCCTCGCTCGCGGCGATCGCGGCAAGTGCCCCGACCTGGTAGACGACCGAGTCGACTGTCTCCTCGATCGACATCGCGATGGCGCGACGCCCGAATCCGACCTTGTCGTCGTATCCGGGGTGCGCACCGACCGCGACCCCGGCATCACGAGCGGCCTGCACGGCCGCACGCATCGTGGCCGGGTCGCCGGCATGGTGGCCGCAGGCGATGTTGGCGCTGGAGACGAAGCCGAACAGGCCGACCTCGTCGCCCAGCAGCCAACGCCCGAAGCTCTCGCCGGCGTCGGCATTGACGTCGATCTGGGGGGGAGTCACCTGCTCATGCCTCTCGTGGTGTGGGGTCGACTGCCCTGAGGCCGGCGGCGAGGGCCTCGACGAGTCGGTCGACGTGGGACTGGTCGAAGGTGAGGGGCGGCCGGATCTTCAGCACGTTGCCGTGCGGGCCGGATGCGGAGATCAGCACGCCGGCGCGACGCATCCGATTCGTGACCTCGCGCGCCGTCCGCGCGGCCTCCACGGGTCCGCCCTCCGCCGACAGTTCGACCCCGTAGAACATGCCGACACCACGGACCGCCCCGATGAGGTCGGTGTCGCCGGCGAGGTCGCGCAGGGCGTCCCCGAGCGAGGCGCCCATCCGTCGGGAGCGTTCGACCAGCTCCTCCTCCTCGATGACCGTGACCACCGCGCGAGCGGCAGCGGCCGCAGCAGTGCTGCCGCCAAACGTGTTGAAGTAGCGGACGGCCGACTCGAAGCCATGTCCCACCTCGGCGCGCAGCACGACCGCGGCGACCGGGTAGCCGTTGCCCATCGGCTTGCCCATGGTGACGATGTCCGGGACGAACCCGTGGCGAGCAAAGCCCCACCAGTCGTCGCCCGTGCGGCCAAAGCCGCCCTGGACCTCGTCGGCGATCATCACTGCGCCGTAGGAGCGCACCTCTTCGGCAAGTGCTCGCAAGACACCCGTCGGGTGGGTGAAGACCCCATCGGAGGAGAGGACGGTGTCGACGAGACAGGCACTCACGCCGTGACCTGCGCGAACCAGGTCGTCGGCAGCCCGGCGCACGTCGCCGCGCACGGCAGCGATCAGCTCGGCCTCGTCCGCGAACCCAGCCGGGTCAGGTGCCGCGATGGTGCGCACATGCGCCCCTGGGGGGGCACCAGGGCCGAGCGAGGGGGAATACGCCGCCACGCTGCTGGTGACACCGTGGTAGGCGTTCGCGGTGACGATGATCCCGCTGGAGCCGGTGTGGTGGTGGGCGATCCGGGTCGCGAGGTCGTTCGCCTCCGACCCGGTGCAGGTCAACGTCACCCGGTCCAGCGGCGCCGGGAAGTGCGCGAGCAGCTGCTCGGCCAGGTCGAGCAGCGGCTCCTGGAGGTAGCGGGTGTTGGTGTTCAGTCTCGCCAGCTGGCGAGACACGGCCTCCACGACGCGCGGGTGGCAGTGACCGATCTGTGCCACATTGTTGTAGGCATCGAGGTACTCGGTCCCGTCGCCGGCGTAGAGATGGACGCCGTGTGCGTTGGTCACCTCGACCGGATCGGTGTAGAACAGCTGGTACCCGGGGCCCAGGAGGCGGTTGCGTCGCTCGATCATCGACGCGATATCCGGCGGTTGGGCAGCCAGGTCGGATGCACGGAAGCCGTTGACCATGCCGACGGTGCTGACGGCTGCGCGAGACGGTGATGACACGGTCGTGATCCTCAACTCGTGGGGGCGTGGGCCGATGCGGCGGCGGCGAGGAAGCGTTCGGTCGCGGTGTCGAGTGTCCGGATGGCGGTCTCGGCGTGGACCCAGTCGTGCTGCGCGTGGCTCTGCACGTAGTCGGCCCGGGCGGGATCGGTGCTCGCGCGCCACTGCGAGACCAAGGCTCGTTGCACGCAGCGTGCCGCGGCTGCCGCGGCGAGCACTCGGAGCTGGGCGGGCGGTACGTCGTGCGCGCTGAGGAAGCCTCGTAGGTGCGCGGATGCCAGTGACCACGGATCCACCAGCCGGTGATCGAGCAGGTTGGCCACCGCGATCGCGAGATCGTAGAGCACCGGCCCGACATGCACGTCGCCGAAGTCGATGACACCGGTGACGAACCCTGGAGCCACCGGGTCTGCGAGCACGTTGTGCACGCTGTAGTCGCCGTGCACGATCTGCCGCGCTCCCCGCTCGGCCACAGGACGGACTGAGCTCGTGAAGTGGTCAACGACCTGAGCGGCCAGCCGGACCTGCGACCGCGGCGGCGCGACGGTGCCGACGAGCTCGCGCAGCAAGGACAGGTCCCACATGATCGTGCGGGCCGCGGCTGGGTGCCGAACGCGGGCGAGGGCCTCGGTGAGCTCGCCGTGCACGGCGCCCACCCGCTCGGCCTCCTCCGGGCCGATCTCCTGCTCCGCGATGCCGGTGCCCGGCAGGCAGGACATGACGTGGACCAGGCGGTCCAGGAGGCCGCTCGGGTGTTGCCACCGGGTGATGGTTGCGCCATCCAGTGCCGGCACGGCCACGGGCACCGGGACCGTCGAGCAACGCGCCAGATGATCGATCACCGCGAGCTGGAGCTCGACGATCTCTCGCGGCTCGTCGAGGGCACAGACCTTGACGATCAGGTCGTCGACCCCGGCGACCGACGCCCGGTAGGTCTCGTCGCGCTCGGATCCGAGCCGCGTCAGTGCAGCATCGATCCCATAGCGCTCGAGAAGGAAATCCCGGAGCGGCTGCTCGGTCAACTGGCGATCCATCCGCCGTCGATCAGCAGCGACGACCCGTGGATGTAGGACGCCGCCGGGGAGGCGAGGAAGACGACCGCGGGTGCGATGTCGCCGACCTCTCCGATGCGTCCCGCAGGCGTGGCCGCGAGCATCTGCTGCTCGTAGTCGGGGTCGGCCAGCAGGTGCTCGTTGATGCTGGTCCGGATGTTGCCGGGTGCGACGGCGTTGACCCGGATCCCGAGTGGGGACAGCTCGGCGGTGAGCGACTTCACCAGCAGCTCGACGGCGCCCTTGGTGGCACAGTAGGCCGTGGAGTTGGGGAATCCGGCGTGGCCGCAGATCGAGGACACGAAGATGATAGACGAGCCCTCGCCGAGGTGCCCGGTGGCGGCGCGCGCGAGGCGGAACGGCGCCCGCACATTGGCGGCCCACTGCTCGTCGAGGATCTGGTCGGTCGTCTCGAGGAAGGGCGTGGGGGTGAAGACACCGGCCGCGTTGACCAGGATGTCGAGACCGCCGAACCGTCCCAGCGCCCGTCGTACGACGGCGTCCGGCGCTGCCTCGTCGGTGAGGTCCACGGCCAGGGTGTCGACCCGCTCGCCGACAGGTGTCAGGGCCGAGGCGTTGGCGGCCAGGCGCTCCTCGTTGCGGCCCACCAGGAGGACGTCGGCACCGGCTCGGTGCATCTCGTGGGCGATCTCGGCGCCGATGCCCGAGCTGGCTCCGGTGACGACCGCGACCTTGCCGGCGAGGGTGGCGGGGTGGATGGGACTCATGGATCTGGTTCCTCTCGGTTGATGCCCTGGGTCGGGAGTGACGTGGGCGGGCGAATACGGATCGGGCTGGGTCAGTCCGGGACCAGCACGACCTTGCCGAAGGCGCGTCCTGACTCGGCCAGGGTGTGGGCCTGCGCCGCGGCGCTCATCGCGAAGACCTGGTCGATCCTGGGTCGCAGTACGCCGCGCCGGACCATGTCCGACACCGCCTCCATGCCGGCCCGATCCGCGTCCGCGAGCATGCCGACCATCCGGATGTCCCGCTCGCGGGCCTCGCCCACGATCACCTCGCGCCCGGCGGGCATGATCGTCACGAGCGTGCCTCCCCGGCGCAGCACCCTGAGCGAGCGTGTCGTGACGTCGCCGCCGACCGTGTCGAGCACGACGTCGACGTTCGACAACTCGGCGTCGAACTCACTCGTGCGGTAGTCGAGGAGCTCGTCGGCGCCGATCTCACGGAGGTAGTCGTGCTTCGAGGTGCTCGCGGTGCCGATCACCACTGCTCCCCGGTCCCGGGCGATCTGCACCGCGAGGTGGCCGACGCCGCCGGCGGCGCCGTGGATGAGCACCCGCTGCCCGGGCTGGATCCCCGCCCGCTCGACCAGTGCCTGCCATGCGGTGAGCGACGCGAGTGGCAGGGCTGCCGCCTGCACGTGGTCGAGCTCGGTGGGCTTGTGCACGAGTGCCCGCGCCGGGGCGAGGACGAGCTCCGCATGGGCGCCGTGCCCGGACGGGTAGGGCAACATCCCGAACACCTCGTCGCCGGGGCGGAAGTCGGCGACGCCGAAGCCGATCTCCTCCACGACACCGGACACGTCCCACCCCAGCACGAAGGGCGGGGGGCCGAGGAAGACCCGGCGCGACCGGTGTTTGAGGTCGGTCGGGTTGAGGCCGGCCGCGGCCACCCGCACGAGAACCTGGTTGGGGGCGGCCCGGGGCCGGGGAACCTCGGCCAGGCGCAGGACCTCGGTGCCTCCGAGGACGTCTTGGCTGACGGCCAACATGGTTGCGCTCGTCCGCGTCGTCACGCCGACGCCCCCTGCTCGCTGCCGATCCGCTCGCGCAGGACGTGCTTCAGGATCTTTCCCGAGGCGTTGCGCGGAACCTCGCCCAGGACGAGCCGGTGCGGAGCCTTGTAGTCGGCGATGAGCGTCGAGACGTGCGAGCGCAGGTCGTCGAGTGTGATCGAGCGGCCCTCGCGGGGCGTCACGACCGCCACGACGCTCTCGCCGTAGACCGGGTGCGGGATCCCGACGACGGCACAGTCCGCGACGCCGGGGTGGGCGGCGAGCGCGTTCTCGACCTCGACCGAGTACACGTTCATGCCGCCGGTGATGATCATGTCCTTCATCCGGTCGACGAGGGTGATGCAGCCGTCGTCGTCGATCCGGGCCACGTCTCCGGTGTGCAACCAGCCCTCGCGCAGGGCGTCCGCCGTCGCCTCCGGGTTGTTCCAGTAACCCTTCATCACGGACTCGCCCCGGAGCACCACCTCTCCCGTGCTGCCGGGCGGGACGTCGTGCCCGCGGCTGTCCACGACCCTTGCCTCGGTGTTGAGGATGGGCCATCCGTTGGCACTCGGGCGCTGCGCGATGTGCTCGGGGCCGAGCCCGATGCCACCGGGGCCGGCCTCCGTCGGTCCGCAGAGGTTGAAGAGCTGCACCTGCGGGACCGCCTCCCGCAGTCGCTCGATCGTGACCGGCGGCATGGGTGCCGCGCCGAACAGGCCGAGTCGCCAGGCCGAGAGGTCCCGGCTGGCGAAGTCCGGGCGGTCCAGGAGCATCTGGTACATCGTGGGGACGCCGAAGAAGGTGGTGATCCGCTCGGCCTCCATGACATCCAGCACGACGTCCGGATCGAAGGCGTCCAGGAGCACGTGCGTGGCCCCGACCGCCGTACCCCCGTGCAGGAAGAGGTTGAGGCCTGCGGAGTGGTAGAGCGGGGCGACCTGCAGAATCCGCTCGCCGTCCGCCATCCCGACGGTCGTGGTCACGTTGAGTCCCGCCCAGATCACCCGGTGGTGGTCGAGCAGGACACCCTTGGGCCGGCCGGTGGTGCCGGAGGTGTAGAGGATCTCGGCATCGTCGGACTCCGAGACCGCTGTTCCCGGCTCGTGGTCCGGGGCATCCGCCATCAGGCTCCGGAGGTCCTGGGGGTGGTCGGGGGTCGGGCTCAGTGGGAGATGGATACGCGGCGGCGTGGCGGCGGCCGCTCGTGCGCTCTCCGCGGTGGCCGCGAGGTGGGGATGGAAGAGGAACCCGGTCGCGCCGCTGTCGTCCAGCAGCCAGGTGACCTCCGGTGCTGCCATCCGCGGGTTGATGGGGACGACGAGGAGGCCGAGCCTGGCCGCGGCGTACAGGGCCACGACGAGGTCGTCGCAGTTCGTGCTCATCACCGCGAGTCGATCGCCCGGAGCCATGCCACCCATGCCGCCCGTGCCGCCGCGTCGGAGTACTGCGGCGGCGCGGTTGACCTCGCGGTCGAGCTCAGCCCATGTGACGCGCCGGCCGTCATGGACGAGCGCGTCGCGCCTCGGCGCCCGGTGGGCTTGTCGTGCTACCAGTTGGCCGAGCGTCGGCATGGGCTTTCTCCTGACAAGGGTGAGGGGGCGATGGAACGTGGTCGGGGCGGACCGGGCATGGTCAGAGCCACGCCGGGTCGAGGTCGACCGTCGTGCGGTCGAGCGAGGCGAGCAGGTGGAGCTGGGGCGCCACCCGCGGGAGCTCGTAGGACCGGAAGTACCGGGCCGTCGAGCGCTTGCCGCGGGCGAAGGGATCGTCTCGGTCGCCGAGCGCGATGAGCTGCTGCAGCCAGATCCAGGCGAGGACGATGTGGCCGGCGGCCTCCAGGTAGATCGAGGCATTGGCCAGCCTGGTGGCCGGGTCGGGGTGCGCATGGAGCACCCTCGTCACCTCCACGAGGCGCGCCCTTGCACGATCGAGGTCGGCTGCATAGGCCGCGATCTCGGGCGCAAGTGAGGAAGCAGCAGCGATGGTGCGCCGCATCTCCTCGTCCAGCAGTTCGAGGCCGGCGCCGTCGCGCATCGCCGTCTTCCGGCCCAGGAGGTCGATGGCCTGGATGCCGTGCGTGCCCTCATGGATCGGGTTGAGGCGGCTGTCACGGTAGTGCTGCTCGACGTCGTAGTCGCGGGTGTAGCCGTATCCGCCGTGGACCTGGATGGCCAGCGACGTGCCGTGCAGGCACCACTGCGATGGCCAGCTCTTCGCGATGGGAGTGAGTACGTCGAGCAGCAGGGACGCGCGATCGCGATCGCCCGGTTCGGGCGCCGACTCCTGTTCGTCCAGCAATCGTGCGCAGTACAGCGTCAACCCGAGAGCGCCCTCGCTATAGGACTTCTGGGCCAGCAGCATCCGGCGGATGTCGGCATGCTCCACCAGCGGCACCTGGGGCAGATTCGCGGCCTTCGCGCCCGGCGTGCGGCCCTGCGGACGCGTCCGCGCGTAGGCCAACGACTTGCGGTAGGCGGTGTAGCCGAGGGCGGCCGCACACGCGCCCACCTCCAGTCGGACGGCGTTCATCATGTGGAACATCTGGGCGAGTCCCTCGCCCGGTGCGCCGACCAGGTAGCCGACGGCGCCGGCGGAGCCGCGGGGTCGATGGGTTCCGTCGCCGAAGCTCAGGACGGTGTTGACCGTGCCCCGGAAGCCCAGCTTGTGGTTCAGCCCGACCAGTGTCACGTCGTTGCGCTCGCCGATGCTGCCGTCGTCGGTGACCAGGAATTTGGGAACGATGAACAGCGACAGGCCCCGGACGCCGGAGGTCTCGGCTCCGGTGCGCGCGAGCACGAGGTGCACGATGTTCTCGCCCAGCTCGTGATCCCCACCGGAGATCCACATCTTGGTCCCGGTGACCCGGTAGGTCCCGTCGTCGGCCAGGCTCGCGCGGGTCTTCGTGTCGGCGAGGGAGGAGCCTGCCTGGGGTTCCGACAGACACATGGTGCCGTGGAAGCGGCCCTCGAACATCGGCAAGACGAACCTGGCGATCTGTTCCTTGGAGCCGTGCGCGCAGATGAGGTGCGCGTTGGCGACGGTGAGCATCGCGTAGCCGTAGGTGCTCACGTTGGCGGCCGCGAACCATGCGGCGCTCGCCAGGTGCACGACCCGCGGCAACTGCAGACCGCCCAGCTGGTGGTCTGCTGTCGCGCTGAGCAGACCGGTCTCCGCCAGTGCGTCGAGCGCCGGCCGGACGTCGGGGTTCAGCCGGACCCGGCCGTCGACCAGTTGCGGCTCCTCGGTGTCGTTGCGCCGGTTGTGGGGGGCGAAGCGGTTCCTGGCGAGGTCCGCACAGACGTCCAGGATCGCATCGAAGGTCGACCGGGAGTGCTCCGCGAAGCGCGGGCGATCGGTCAGCTCCTCGACCCGGAGCCAGTCATGGAGCAGGAAGTCGAGATCGGTCCGGGACAGCAGCTCACTGGTGTCGTCCACGGCTCACTCCTCCCGATCGATCGTCGTGGTGCGGGGTGCGTGACGGCGTACGAACTGGGCGAAGGAGGTGGCGTCCCTGCCTAGGAGCTGTGGGATCTCGACGGTCACGCGGTCTTCGGCGCCGCTCGCGGTCAGCACGTCGGCACCGACGAGGGCGTCGACGAATGTCGCCGGGAGCCCGGCATCGACGAGGTGGGAGCCACGCTCGGCGGGGGTGATCGGTCGGTAGCGGACGGGGAGGTCCCAGGTGGCGGCGATGGTGGCCGCCACCTGCTCGTAGGTCAGCGCCTCCGGCCCGGTCAGGACGTGCTCGCGGCTGCAGTGGTCGGCACGGGTTAACAGCGCCGCCGCGGCCGCGGCGACGTCCTCCGCGTCGATCCATCCCATTCGGCCACTGCCGGCGGCCGCGACGATCTCATGGTCGGTGCGGACGGCGATCGCGGTGGGGTGCTCGCCGAGGAAGTTCTGCATGAAGCCGGACGCAAGCAGCACCGACCACTCCGGCATCTGCTGGACCGTCAGCCGCACGGCGTGCAGACCGGATGCGCACAGCGGGAAGGCCGAGGAGTTGAGCAGCACGGCCCGTCGCGCGCCGGCGGCTCGCGCCCTGTCCAGGAAGCGGTCGACGACGTCGACCGGGTCGGGGTCCAGGGGAGGCGGCAGCAGGTAGATGCTGTCGATGTCGCGCAGCGCCTCGTCGTAGGTGGTGGCGTCTCCCCAATCGAACCGGACGTGCCGGACGCCAGCAGGAAGTGGCTGCTGGGGTGCGCGTCGGCTGGCGACGACCACCTCGACCCCGCGTCGGCGCAGGAGGTGCGTGACGATGCGCCCGGTCTGCCCGGTGCCGCCCGTGACGAGCACGGTCCCGATCTCGCTCATCGTGCGTCGTCCCCGCCGCCCGGTCCGGTCGCTGCCGTGGTCTGGGAGGGGTTCCAGTAGTCGCGAAAGCGAACGATCCGCTGGTCGCGCTCCTCGAGGATCCAGACGTACTGCACGTCGTAGGGTGCGCCGGACTCGACAGCCGTGCCGTGCAGCGTGACCTCGGCGACGATCGTGTGTGGATCGGTGAGCTGGTGCACGATGAGGCTCGGGAACGACTCGATCCTGACCGCGGCACCGATCGCCATCACGTAGTCGCGTACGGCCACCGGGTCCTCCAGTCGCCTGGGCCGTCCGGCTGGTGCGTAGGGGAACTCGATCACCGCGTCCTCGGCGAAGAGGTCGACGTAGCCGTCGAGGTCCATCGCGGCGAGCAGCTCGATCGAGCGCAGCAGGACGGCGTGCGCAGGACTGACGGTCGGCAGGGGCGATGTCATGGCGTCGAGACCTTCGAGGCGCCGGAGAAGGTGTCGGTGAGCCAGTCGAACATGCGTCCGGAGGCCAGCCGCTGGGCACCGACGTGGCAATGCGCATCGGCCCCTTCGGCCTGGGTGAAGGTCATCAGGGTGGCGGGAGCCGACAGTCGGGCCATCAGTTGGCGGGGCTGGGGCAGCGCCACGTCATCGCCCGCGAAGAACAGGTCGTTGTCCGCCTCGCAGACCAGGACCGGGCAGGTGATCCGTTCGGCCACGCCGTCGAGGAGGTTGTACTCGGCGTAGGTCCGCACGAACTCGGCAGGATCGGCGGCGCCCATGACCCAGAGCCCATGATCGAGGGCCCAGCGCAGGGTGGGCTGCTCGGCGGCTGCCTTCTCCACCTCGGCGTTGAACGCCGGGTCATGCCAGCGTTGCTCCATCTCCGCGCGGGTCAGACCGAGGAGGACCTCGACCGCGCCGAGGGCGTCGTACACACCGTCGTTGCACACGACGGCGGAGATGCGTGGCTCGAAGGCTGCGGCGCGAGGGGCGAGCACACCGCCCAGGCTCACTCCGAGGAGTGCGATGCGCTCGGCGTCGACGATGTCGCCGTGTTCGTCGAGGAGGAAGTCGAGGACCGGGCCCACCACGTTCTCCCAGTCCGGGCGGAAGGTCAGGCCGTGCTCGTGCACGGCGGCGGGCTGTCCCGGACCGTCGAAGGTGAGCACGTTGAAGCCGCGCTCGGCGGCGGCTTCGGCGCCGAAGTAGTGCATCTCCTCCGCGCTGCCGTCGAAGCCGTTGTGCATGACGATCGTCGGGCCCTGCTCATCGGAGCCCGCCGCTCCCCGGTAGAGGTAGCCGCGCAACGTCTTGCTCTCGTAGGGGATCCGGACCGGGGTGATGCTCGGTCGCTCGGGATCCTCGAAGGGCCGTGGGATCGCGATCGCCGCCTCGAAGCACTGCACGCCGAGGCGATAGGCGTGCGCCACGCGCGGATCGTGCGGCTTGGCGTGCAGGAAGAAGTCGGCGTTGCGGTAGTAGTTCGCGGCCCGCAGGTAGCCCTCACGCGAGCTCACCAGCCGGCCTTGCGCGGCATCCTGGCGGGCCCCCTCCGCGACGCGATCGGCCGTGCGCAGCCACGCGTCGTACCAGCTGTCGTGGTCGCCCGCGGTGATGTCGGCGGACGTCGCCAGGACCTCGCCGACTTCCGAACCGCCGTAGGACGAGTGGCCCAGCATGCGCATGGTCTCGAACCAGTACTGGGGATGGTCTGCGAAGAGCAAGGGAGTGGAAGAAGTCACGATGGAACGGTACCGTCCCGTCGTGACGTGTGCAACCCTTCCTCCGCGGGATGTCCCGGGTGGAACCAGCCGTAGATCGCGATCAGGATGGGGACCAATGGCATCCAGGCGACGACCTGGTTCTCACTGCCGGTGACGGTCGCGTAGTTGCGGGCGATCGCCGCGATGACGACGATCAGGCCCGCGCCGGCGAGAGCGGGCGCGACGATGGTCTGCCACGGTCCCTCGCTCACCTGGCCGCGCACCCGCGCGACGATCACGCTGACACAGCAGCCGAGCATCAGCGTCACCAGCGAGAGGGACGTGATTCCGGAGACCGCCGGGAACAGGTTGGTGAGCGGGTCCGCTCCCAGGGTCGCGAACCCGGCCAGGATGAGGGCAGTCAGGGCGATCAGGACCGCGGTGCCCACCATGGGGGTGCCGTGGCGGGGGTGCACACGTGCGAGGACGTCGGGCAGGCGTCCGGCCCGTCCCATCGCGAAGAGATAGCGGCTGCCCATGTTGTGCAGGGCGATGGCCGCTCCGAGGAAGCTGAAGGCCACCATCACGCTGAGGACCGGACCGGCCCAGTCGCCGAGGTAGGTCTCAGCGGTCGCGGGAACCAGGGCGCCGGCGTCGGCGGTTGCCAGGGCGACCACGTCCTCGTGGGCGGCCTGGAGGGTCCAGGTCCCGAGGGCGAAGATGACGAGCAGCAGCCCCAACGCGCCGAAGGTCGCCCGGCGAATGCTTCGGCGTGGTGCCTTCGCCTCCTCGCCGTAGACGGCGGTGGCCTCATAGCCGCCGAAGCAGACCAGGCAGAAGACCAGCGTCAGCGCGGCGGCGCCCGAGAAGGGTGCGGACGGGAGCATGCCGTCCACTGACCAGGCCGATGCCGGACGATGGACCAGCACGGCCGCGAAGAGCGCGATGACGATGACGAACTGGGCCAAGCACAGCAGGGCCATCACCCACTGGGCGATGTCGAGGCCCCGAACGCCCAGGATCGCGACGACGCACAGCGCGACCGCTGAGAGGACGTACCAGGGCGGTGAGGAGTCGACGTACGAGACGAGCGTCAGCTTGGCGAAGTACCCCGTCGCCGCGACCATCGCGGTGGATGCGAGTCCGTAGGCCAGGGCAGCGACGAACGCCGCCGAGGAGCCGAGCCTGCGGCCCAGCCCGAAGGTCACGAACGCAGCGAACGCGCTCGGCTCCACGACATAGCGGGACAGGACCAGGAAGCCGACCGCGAAGAGGGCCAGGAGGGCGCCCACGATCGCGAGGTAGCCCACCGTCTCGGTGCCTGCGCCGAGACCGATGCTGATGGAGATGTTGGAGCTCAGCGCGGTGAGCGGTGCGGTGGCCGCCACCACCAGGAAGATCATTCCCGTCGTGGTGACCGTCCCCCGTCGTAGGCGCGGGGCGTCCTCGGCGACCTGGCTCGGGCTGGAGATGGCGTCATTCGTCATGGAGGTCTCCGGGTTCGTTGTCGGGGTGTGCGGAACCGACCGGCTCCGGTGAGCGTTCGGTCGTGGGAAGGGATGGGCCTGAGAAGTCGGCCGTGTGCCAGCGCTGTGGTCGAAGGACGAAGAGCACCTGGTCGTCGGGGTCGTAGCGGTCGACCGCGATGTCTGCTCCCTCGGGGCTGAGGTAGCGGCGGGCGATCGCTCGGCGGACGGGCACGGGCGCCGGATGGATGGCATCGACGACCTGGCACTCGACGACGACGTAGCGGTAGGGCGGGGTCGCGCGCTGCACCGTGAGCGTGGCGCTGCCGGCCGTGCGGATGAGTCGAGCCTTCCGGCTCGAGACGGAGGTGTTGACCACGACGTCACCGCCGGGTTCATAGGAGTACCAGAGCGGCACGCTCGCCGGGGGGCGGCCTGAGTCGGCGTCGATCGCCAGCACGGCGACATGCGACTCGGCCAGGAATTCCTCGCGGTCGACCGGGGAGAGCGGCCGAGGCGGATGCAGCCCGTCGAGCTGCGCCAGCCGGGCCTCGAGTGATCCGTCGGCCGTCGGCCGGCGGCGGTTCGGGGCAATGGACGTCATTGGACCTCCTCCTAGCGGGACGGTACGGTTGCGTCCCGTCCGTGCACCATAGGGCGGCCGGTACCGTCCCGTCCATAGGTTAGGCTGGTTCGCGTGACTACCCGCCCGCCGTCAGGAGCCGCCGTCCTTCAACCGGACGTCACGGCCGCCATCGTGGCGGCCGTTCTTGCCGAGCTCGTCGAGCGTGGCTACGGCCGGCTGGCGATGGAGTCGGTCGCCAAGCGGGCAGGGACGAGCAAGAGTGCGCTCTATCGCCGGTGGTCCAGCAAGCAGGAGATGGTGCTCGCCGTCCTCGCTGACATCAGCGTGCCCATGGCCGACATCGTCGAGACCGGTGACTTGCGCCGGGACATGCGCGCCGCCGCGGAGTCGATGGCGGCGTGGCTGACGGCCGAGCCCTACGCCAAGATCATCCCCGACCTGATCGCCGAGGCCCACCGGACTCCTGCGCTCGCAGAGGCCATCACCGTCTCGATAGCGGAACCGCGGCGCGCCCACCTGCGGTCACTCCTCACTCGAGCGATCGACCGAGGTGACCTTCCGGTGGACACCGACATCGAGATGGCCCAGGACCTCATTGCGGCCGTGATCTACTGGCGCATGGTCGTACGGCAGGCACCGGCCGAGCCCCACTACCTCGACCACGTCACCGACACCGCCCTGCGCGCCCTGCGCGCCACCGGCACGGAAGCACCAGGGCCCGGTGAGCCGTAGGGCGTCCCCGGGGCCCGCAGCAGACCAGCACCAGGCGTGCTCACCTCGGCCCATTCTACTCCCAGGCGCCGCCCGGACCTGACATAACCCGAGAAGTCAAACTTGTCGTAGGCAAAGTCAAAGTTCGCTGCATCTCGACATCGTTTTCGCTGCATCTCGACAACAGCTGGTGTCGAGATGCAGCAAAGATTGGCTGGGCCGCCGCGGTGAATAATGACGAAGCGACGATCAACGACCAGCTTGGTCAATGTTCAGCGCCGCTACTCAACTAGTAGGGCGAGCCGTACGGCGCGGATCTACCAATCCGCCCTGGCCCGTGGAACGAGGCCGCGCGGCGCATGACCCGGGCGATCCGTCGGAAGCTAGGGATCCGCATGTCGATCGTCTCGTGGGTCCTCGCGCTTTTCGTCTTTGCCCTTGCAAAGGCACTCCGCGCCAGGCCATACGGCTGGGCGGAAGTTGGGAAGCCCGCAACTGTGAGGAGCTGCTGACGCTTCTGCATTGCGACGTAAAGCAGGTTGACCAGCCAGCCGTCGAGCGCGACCAGTTGCTCGTCGTCATCGATGAGTGGGTAGGCGGCCATCACGCCTTTGAACCGACGCGACGGGATTTCTCCGCGTTGGAACCGTTGCACCGTGCGTTCGGAGAGATCGCCGTAGAGATAGCTGCGGATCTGAGATAGCAGCGTCACGTAGTCGCGGTCTACGTGCGCGGCAACTCTGCTCGGGTGCTGGCTCCCGCTCTGGGGCGCGTGCAACAGATTCCAGTAGACGAGTCTCTCGATGTGGTTCTTGATCTTCTCGATCGAGCCAGCCTTGACGCGCGCCGAGTGAAGGCCGACTTCGTAGCCGAGGTAGTCGATCGAGGGCACCGCGGCCATCTCGGCCTTGTCCGGGTTGTCGACGAGTAGATGGATGCCGGGACTCTTGTCGAGGTTGAGTTCGACACCCATACGGCGCGCCTGGTCCTCCAGTACCTCGGTCGCTCGGCAGATGGTGGCGTAGTCGTCGGACCACAGCAGCGTGTCGTCCGCGTAGCGGGTGAACCCGACCCCGGTGTGTTCGAGGCTGCGGTCGAGGTCCCACGCTGCAACGTTTGCGAGGAAGAGGCTGATCGAGGTGCCTTGCGGCACGCCGCGGTCTCGGTCGGTGTTGTGCCCATCGCTGTAGGAGCCGCTCGAGCGTGGCGCAGTGGTCAAGAACGCTTCGATGACTGACCGTTCGACGCTCGACATGAGGAACTTGTAGTCACGCAGGTTGCGGCGAATGTGTTCGTGAGCGATTGAGTCAAAGAAGGCACTGAAGTCGAACTCTGCGACGAACATCCTGCTCCGGTCGGAAATCTCTGAACGGAGGTACTGGACGGCATCTTGAGCCGACACATCCTTTCGATACGCGTAGGCGCGAGCGCTGAGGAGCGGGAGGTTCTTTGCCAGGAGGCTCTCGAAGGTGACGCGTGAGACGGCGCTGTCCGCAACCTGAAAGATGGACACTCCCCGGTCGCCGCCGGAGGGCTTCGGCACTCGATACTCGATCGGCTGGCGAGGGCGGTAGGTCCGGTCTCGCAGTTGACGGCGAACCGAGTGGGCGATCCGGCTCGCGCGCGACCTAGTCAGATACGGACTGAACCCGTCGGCTGCGCTCCAGCTCGGAGGCGGCTTCATCACCACCGGCGACACTGGTCCGGTCGATCGCTTTGCCCGACGGCTCGACTCGTCCGAGGCCCGCTGCGCCTGTTCCTCGTAGCGTCGTATGAGCCTTGTCGATTCCCGCAGGATCTCGTGTGCAAGTTCCACGACGTTCATTGTGCTGACGAAGCTCGAGGCCCGCCGGAGAACGGCGGGCCTCAAGCCGGCAACCCGAGTTCCGGAAGGGGAAACTATGCAGTCACGCGGTCCTACGCTCGACGCGCGGTACCCACTGGTACGTCCAGGTGATCGGCCCGTTGACGCACCGCATGCCTCAGGTATTGCCTGCCCGCCTTGCGGTCTGCGGCCGATCGTATCGCCATCGCCGCTGTGTCGGGTCAGATCGCTAGTGCCGCCTGAGAACCGCTGCTTGGTCCGTGCACCAGTCCAGTGGGTCGGGCAGAGTCCGACGTCAGGTCGTGCGGGTGACGTGGTGGGGTACGCCGTCCCGTTCCAGGATCTCGAGCAGCTGGCTTTCGCGGCTTGGCGGCACAACGAGCACCGCGATCTTTCGAGCACGACTGACGCCGACGTAGAGCACTCTTCGTGCTTCGGTGTTGCGACCGTCCTTCCAGTCGTCGAGAACGTGCTTGCCGTCGCTTGCCCGGCTGGGAATGGCGTAGATGACTGCGTCGAACTCGGCACCCTTGACCGCATGGACGTGGGCCCATTTGACCGCGACGGCGTCAGCCGGCAACAGCGACGCGGTGCACGCCGTCCACCAGTCCCAGACGTTCTTCCTGGGCTTCGACAGCTGGTTCGAGAGCGTGGAGATCATCGGTCGAGAGAAGGAGGTGGCGCCGGCCTTGATGATTGCTCGGACCTCGGACGCGCACTCGCTGGCTTCAGTCCAACCCGAGGAGGCCGTGACGATTCGGCTGGCGAGGATCCTCACCTGGTCGGCGGTAACCCCGAGCTGGTCGAGTTGCTCCTTCTGGCTCTGGGGTGGACCGGTCTCGCCCCAGTCCACTAGGTCGAGGATCGTCGACACGACCCGGTTCATCGCGGCCTTGCGCGTGCGTGCATCAGAACCGTTGCGCAGGTCTAGCAGCGCAACCAGCAGCGTTGTCATCTTCGCCGCACTATCCGGCGCGCTCTTGGCTGCGTTAGCGAGCCGTCGCGCTTCTGCCTTGCGGTGCGCGATGACTCGAGTCTCCGTCGGGGCGATCCCAGCAGCTTGAATGATCTTGATTGCTGCGGTGCGAGCCGCAGCACCGCCACCGACGACGACCTCGATCGGTGCTGTTTCGACGCCCGCCGAACAGTGAGAGCTCACCTCACTCACGGAGATGCATCGCAGGCTTGTAACCAGCTTGCAGATCGGATCGGTCGACCGATAACACGTGGTGAGGTTGACGGTGTCGTCGTCGGTAACGGCGCCAGTGCGCCGATGGTAGGGATCAGTATCGGCCCGTCGGAACTCGTAGATTCCCTGGTCCGGGTCGGCGACAGTCACGACGTGAATGCCGCCCCGCTCGAGCGTCTCCAGCAGATCGTGCTCAGTGTGATCGCAATCCTGAAATTCATCCACGATGACTTCGCTGAAGCGCCGCGAGAGTCGTGGAAGGAGGTCCGAGGTCTGGTCGGCGATCAGCTCCAGTGCAACTCGCCTCGCCTCGGACGCGGAGTAGAGGTGACTGTCCAGAAGCGAGGTGACCCGCTGCACCCCCTTCTGTCGCAGTGCGTTCTGGGCGCCGCCGCGGATGTTGCCGAGGAACGTCCGCTCGCCATGGCCGAGGCGCTCCTCGTTCAGTTCGATGACGCCACCGGCAGTTCGCTCCCACCGCGACAGACGGACACCCTGGCCACCCGACGGCAGCCGTACCACCGAGAGCGGGTCCGGCAGGTCATCCCAACTGCTCACGTACCGCGGGACCATGCCGGTCCTGCCTACCACCGCTGGCGTCACGACGTATCGGTGGAAGAAGCCGTCGAACGTACCGATGTAGTTCGGGCTCCCCAACAGATGCGGCGCGTCGACACACCGCGAACGGGCGACGTCGATGGCGGCGTTGGTGAACGACAACAGAGCCACACCTCGAGAAGTCCCAGACCGCTGCCGAAACCGCGCCACGATGGTCCTCGTCTTCCCCGATCCCGGCCCGGCCTCAATATGCCGAACCTCAGGAGCAAGCGCAGCCGCCTGCTCCTCGCTGAGGCCCTCGCTGGTGGTCACGTCTGACTGTCAATTTCGGAGACAGCGTCGATGGCGTCGGTGAGGTAGACGGGGATCTGCAAGATGGGGAGGGTTCCATCAGAGGTGTCGTCGAGGTTGGCTCCCGTGCCGTCCAAGGCCTCTGCCACAAGGTGCGCGAAGTCGCCCTTGGACAGGTCCAAGCTAGGGGTCTCCGGCGTCACCCTCTTCCCAATCGCGGCAGCGAACAGCGCGGCGCGCTCGGCGGGCGTCTTGTCAGCCGCCGCCTCCGCCACCTTGGCCCACTTCTCCGCTGACAACGGATGCAGCTCGATGAACGCTGCCTTCAGGACGGCCTCGTTGTCCGCCAGGGCGAAGAGCTCCGCTTCCAGCGTCGTCCCGCCGACGCAGACCTTCAGGCGGCCGTCCGCGACCGCCTCGCCGTACGCAGCCTCATACTTCGCCCGCCTCTTCTCGCCGGCGCCCTTGTCGCCGTCGGTTACGAGGACGACCTTGTCGACACGACGGTGAGCCCCGCGTAGCAGCAGGGAGAGGTAGGGATCGAAGTCGACGCCTTCGACGCTGACCAGGGTTGCGGCTTGGAACTGGCGAATCCGCGCCGCCGAGGATCCGAAGGAGTCCCCCTCCGATCCGGCTGTGGGCGACAGATGTCGTCCAGCGAGCGAGGGCAACAGCAGCATCTCGGCGATGCCCTCGACCAGGACCACATGGCGTGCGAACAAGAGCGCCGCGCGAGTAGCAGTCAGGTATCGGTCGACCTTGCGCACCTGGGCGTGGGTCAGATCGAGGCCGCAGAGCGCAGTTGCGGTGGTCCGCCACACGTCACCGTCGAGCTCGCGAGCGACCACGACCAGGTTCCTTACGGATACCGCGCTCGCGAGGTTCGGCGAGTGGCTGGTAACGATCACTTGCACCCGCCCAGCGGGGTGCAGTCCCTCGATCGTCCCCGTGCTGCTGGCCTCGGCCTGCTGTCGCAGGAAGCTGAGGAGCACCATCTGAAGTTGTGGGTGGAGATGTGCCTCGGGCTCTTCCACCAGCAACAGGGTGAGGTCGCTCTCGTGTGCCTTGACGAGCTGCAACACGATCAGCGCGATGTAGAGGAGGTTCGCATAGCCCAAGCCCGTGGCGGCGATGTCACCAACTGGTACCCCTGCCTCGGCGGGGTTGTTGGACCAGATCTGGGTCCACACGTCTTTGGGGAAGGCGGTGAAGGCCAGGATGTCCGCGCGAG
>NZ_JBNINR010000018.1:0-102128 GCF_051390595.1 Nocardioides segetis
CTCCTGACCCACATCAACGCCACGCCCGGCACGATCACGGCAGGCGTCAACTACATCGCGATGGGCTGGTGACCCCCGGATGACCGCCGAGACGCCCACCAATGGCGAGCTGTCCCGCCGAGTCGACGCCCTCACTGACGAGGTCCGCAGCATGGGTCGCGGACTCAACGAGCGGCTCGACCGGATGCCCACCTCCGAACTGCTGACCGCCTACCTCGCCAAGACCGACGCCGACGTGGCAGCGGTCAAGGAAGACCTCGCCGAAGACCGCGCCGACCTTGCAGCATTCAAGGTCGCCATCCGCGGCGAGCTCGCCGAGTTCAAGAAGCAGATCACCGACGGCAAGCGCTGGGCCATCGGAGCGCTGATCTCCAGCGGAGGTCTGCTCGTCGCCGTCGTCAGTCTCATTCGGAGCCTGTCATGAAGAACGCCCTCAAGGCCGTCGCCGCGATCGCACTGGTCGCGATCATCGGCTGGACCATCTACCAGATCGGCTCACTGGTGGCCGCCGTGGAGTCTTCGCGCAAGGACCGTGCGGACCTGCGGGACCGTCTCGATCAGGCGACCGTCCAGGTCGAGTCCCAGGGCAAGGCGCTGGATGACGCGAACGCCCGTCTGGTGCAGCTCGGCCAGGAGCCGGTCGACGCTCCCCCACCGTCGGTGCCGTCGGTGCTCCAGGGTCGGCGTGGTCTGTCGTGTGTCGAGGATCTGGGGTACTCGCTGTGTCGCGGTCCGCAGGGCCCTGTGGGCGAGAAGGGAAAGCCGGGCGATGACGGCTCTGATGGTGTCGGGGTCCCGGGTGAGACGGGTGCCCCGGGTCAGGCGGGCAAGGACGGTGCTGCTGGCAAGGACGGCGCCCAGGGGCCGCAGGGTGATCCGGGTCCTGCTGGTCCGGCTGGCCCCCAGGGTCCCGCCGGCACCGCCGTCCCCGGCTCGTATTCGTGCCCGGATGGCGAGGTCATGTCGGGCTTCACCGTCGCGGCCGACGGGTCCGTGTCGATCGCCTGCCGTCCCGCTACTCCCCTGCCGCAAGGAGGCAACCAGTGACCCGCACACGTCGAGAAGCCATCGAGCATGCCGCCCTGGCCGACATCTACCTGCCTGCGGGGATGTGCGCCCGCTGGACCCGTGAGCAGTACGGCATCGGCCCGTCCGGCGATGCCGATGGCGACGGGGATGTCGACGCGATCGACGCCTGGCGCCGCGCGGTAAACCACCACCCTGGCGACCGCAACCCGCCGTCCGGCGTCCCGGTGTTCTGGTCAGGCGGTTCAAAGGGGCACGGGCACGTCGCGATGTCGTGGCCGGGCGGCCGGATCCGTGGCACCGACTCCCCGATCTCGGGCCGCATCGGCACGGTCGACTTCGACTGGGTGGAGAAGCACTGGGGGCTGACCTACCTCGGCTGGGCCGAGGGCATGTCCGGCGTGATGATCCCGGTCGACGCGCCGAAGCCGCCCAAGCCGCCGACTCAGTTGAGCAAGCTCCGCGACAAGCTCCGCGCGCTCAAGCTCAAGGCCAAGGCGAAGGGCAAGACCAAGCGGAAGCGGAAGATCCGCGACGCGCTCCGAGAGCTGCCGAAGCGATGAGTCTCGTCGTCCAGGGCGCGAACATCGCGGGCGCCAAGGAGTGCGACCGTCTCCTCGACGAGATCGCCAGCCACAAGCCCGACGCCGTCGTGCTCACCGAGGCGTACTACTGGCGCCAGGATGTCCCCGGCTACACGACTATCTCCTGGGCCAAGAAGAACCACGGCGCCGAAGCGCGTGATGTCGTCGTACTGGTTCGTGACGGTGTGCGGATCAAGCGGAAGCGGCTCAAGAAGATGGTCCGCGGCTGGTGGGGTCCGTTCACCGGCCGCAAGCGGGAGCCTCGCCGCTATCCCGTCGTCGTGCTCGTCAAGGACGGCGTGAGGTGGCCGCTACTGGCCGCTCACTTCCCTCCCGGTGGCGCGTCGGGCGGGGTCAAGACTCGCGGCCGGAACAAGGGTGCGTGGCACGAGTCGGCGCGCAAGGCCAAGCGGTGGCTCAAGCGCCGCGTCCGCGCGGTGCTGCTGGGCGACCTGAACGAGAACCGCGCTGGCGTCAAGAAGCACGTCGCACCCAAGCGCGGGCATGTCGCGATGGCCTCCAACGTCGACGGCGTCATCACGACGGGCGCCTCGATCACCATCCGCCGACAGCCCGCCCCGAAGGGGATGCACGGCTGGTTCACCGCCACCATCAAGGAGACCCGATGAGCACCAAGATCCTCACCCCGACCGTGCGACGCTGGATCTATGGCGTCGCGATCGCCGCGTTTGCCGTGCTGGTGTTCTACGGCGTCATCGACCCCGAGGCGTCGCCACTGCTGGCCGCGCTCGTGCTGGCGATCCTCAACGTCCCCAGCGACGACGAGTAGTCGTCGTGAGAGGGCTGTGGTTCGGGCGTTACCGGCTCTTCTGGCCGATCGTCAGCGGTGACGAGTACGGCCGGCGCACTCTCGCCGTGCCGCTCATTCCCGGCCTGCTCGCTGTTGTCGTGCCCCTCTGGACCTGTCGCTGCTCGGAGTGCGACCAGATGCGCGCGCAGACCGACGACTGGGGCCTGTGATGCTTGCCGCCGCGGTCCTTGAGCTCCCCGGCATCCTCCTCGGCCCACTCGTCTGCCGGGTCCGTGGTCACCGCTGGCACGTGTGGACCCACCACGCGGCGACGTCGCTGCGGATCTGCATCAGGTGTAGCCGCACCGACTGACCTCACCACCCCCGGCGTACCGTCGGAGACGTCCTTTCATGGGGGACGGTCCTTTCCGGGAAGTAGCCCGCCTCTCCTTCGGGAGGGGCGGGCTTTCGGCGTTATGAGCCGGTCATGGGAGCGGTATGCATAACTATGGGGCTCACCGCTTCCCCAGCAACTTGCGGACCTGCATCCGGTCCAGTCCGGCACGCCGGGCCACCTCAGCCTCCGGGACGCCGCTCGACGCCGCCACACGCGCGATGGTCTTCACGTCCCTCAGGGCCTCCGCGTAGGCATCGCGGGCAGCGCGCCACTTCGCGCCGACCTCGTCGAGGGTCGTGTCGCCAAGCAGGTACTGCACGATCAGCGACCAGGCGGCCTCTCGCTCCAGCGCCAGGTCGGGGTCATCGCCGATCCGCTCGGCAGCGGCCTCGGCTTCGGCCTCAAAGAGTGCGCGCTGCTCGTCGGTCATCTCGTCGGCAGCGGGGCCGAGCCAGGCCGTCCACTCGGCGCTCATCGCGCGACCTGCTCTGCCAGCTCCTGGATGCGGGCCTTGACGACGGCGTTCCCCGCGACGAATGCCTCGGGGTCGTCGGCGCGCTTCGGGAGGGCCTTGCGCGCCTCGGCGAGCTCGACAAACGCGGAGTCGCCGATGAGGGTGCGGGCGGCCTTCTCGGCGTTGGAAATGTAGGTGTCGTTCTTCTCGGCGTAGTCCATGACGCCGAGTCGGATGGTGGTGGCTGCGGTTGCGGTGTCCATGTAGATAAGACTACAGGCGTTCTGTAGTCACGTCTACACATCGAAGGTAAAGAACCCGGCACACTCGCCCCATGGACTCCCTGCTCGTCGTCACCCACCTCGCCGCCGCGATCGGCGGCGCGCTCATCGGCTGGTCAATGCGGGCCCGACGTCACCCGTAGGCCGACCCGACCCCTGGATGCTTGTCGCTCTGCACTAGCCAGGAGTACGGCACCCACGCCGTGATGACCTTCTCGTGGACCGTCATCCGCTCGATGTACGTCACCCGCGCCTCCCACGACCCATCGCGAGCCCGCCGGCGGTCGAGGATCAACCCCGGCCAGGACATCGGCACATGCGGCTTCTGCACCCACACGTGCGCACCACCCACCGGCCCGGCCATGGTCGGACGGTACGCCTACCCTCCGACTGTGATCATCCACGCCGCACGCCGCCCCCGCACACCCCACGACTACACCGGCGAACCGGAGATCGTCAGGTGGACCGTCGAGGCCGACGACTACGACGCCGGCATGGAGCAGGTCCGCGGCGAGATCCCCGAGGGGTGGCTGCTGCGAGGCGCGCACCGTTACGTCGGTCACGCCGCGACCGGGCCCAGGTTCAAGCGCTTGAGCATTCGTTCTCCACCCTGCTCTCGGTAGAGGCCGAACGATTAGCGATCCCAACGCCGACCGAAGTGCACGGCTACGACCTCTTCCAAGGCGTCGACATGTGGGGCATGGTCAAGCTTCACGAGCGGCTCGCAATTGCCGCCAAGATCATCGACCTGATGGCGGCATCGGAGATCAGGTTCATCATCCGCGGCATCGACCGAGGCGCCCAACGACGGCGCTACCCGGACGCCTACGCGCCCTATCCCATGATCCTGACCCATCTCGCACGCGAGGTAGACAAGGTCGCCGGCGAGATGAGCGAGACTGCTCGGATTACCTGCGACGAGTACCACCAGCACGACCGCCACAGAGCCATGCTCGACCGTCACCGGACGCTCGGAACGCCCGGATACCAGCGCACGAAGCTCCCCAACATCAGCGGAGACCTGGCCTTCCTGCCGTCCCATGAAAGCGCCCTGATCCAGGCCGCCGACATCGTCGCCTACCTGCGCCATCGGATCGCCCTGCGCCCGAGCCCTCCGTACAAAGAGAAGCGCGCTCGCGATCACCTGTGGCGCAAGGTGGAGGCCATGTCGCTCCAGGACTACTGCTGGATTCCCTGAAATGCTCAGTGGCCCCGCGCGAGCGAGGCCACCGGCTGGACAGGAGGCACAACAGGCGTCCCGTGCTAGGAACGTAGCAGTCCCAGCCAGATTTGCACAGATCTGCCCGGCGTGTCCACACCTCTATCCACAGGTTATCCACATCACGCCGCCCGCCTGACCCTCCTCCGCCCCCTACGACCCGTCGAGCTCGAACCCCAGGCGCGCGGCCGACCGCTGCCACTGACGGTGAGACCGGAGCCGACGCAGACGCCGCACCGGCAACGGGTCGGCCGCGAGAGCCTCGGGCCGGTCGATCAGCGCGTTGAGCACCTGGTAGTAACGGGTCGCGCTCATCCCGAACCGCTCCCGCACGGCGGACTCCTTCGCGCCGGCGTACTTCCACCACTGGCGCTCGAAGGTCAAGATCCGGGTCTCGGTGTCGGTGAGGGCGGGCATCAGACAGCCTCCCAGCCGGGCTCAGACTGATCCTCTTCGCCGGCGGAGAGCTGCCCCGCGTCAGCCGGATCTTCGTACATCTCCTCCGGCTCGATCGGTCGAGCGTTGCGACAGGCAACCTGCCGCGGACCGCAGTTGGTCCGGGTCGCCAACTTCCACATCTCCGGGTTCGCCATGAAGGGACGATGCGACAGGGGGCCGACAGAATGGATCAGCGATGGCTGACGATATGGCTGACATACTGGCCTCAGAGAGTACGGCTGAGCGTAAGGAGCGCTTCCTTGACACGGAAGAGGTCACTGGTTCAAACCCAGTATCGCCCACGAGCACGACAGCCTGATTCGGCCCCCGACCTGCGGAAACGCAGTCGGGGGCTGTCTGCTTTTCGGTCATGGGGACAAACACGGGAACCGGGCGGCCTAGGACAGCGACACCGGCGGGATCACAGGGCACGACGACAAGACGTTCCATCTGGTAGCGCCAGTCCGCATCGCGGATCCCAGTGATCGAGCGGTCACCGGGAACTGCGAGGTCACGTACTCGCTCGACGGCGTGCTCTGGAGTCGTCGCGGTCGCGAGGAGCCCGAACAGCTCTTGAGCAGGATCAGCTCCATCTGCTCGTTGAGCCAGGCCCGGTCTGGAGGAGCGAGGGGTCGAGAGCCGGACGTTGAGCGCCTTCTCATCGACCAGAGGTTGACGGCCGTCTTCTTGGTAGTCGGCGCGGTTGTACGCCATCGCGTGCCCGATCCGGCGCACCGACGGCATCAGCAGTCGGCCGCCTGGCGCTCGACGAGCGGATCCTCGTACAGCTCGTCGCAGACGCTCCATCTCAAACCAGGCCCCCACGAGCACCACCAGGCCCGCGAGAAGCGGCAGTGGCGCCGCGAGACCCGCGACGAGTAGAACCACGGACACCGCCGCCCGCCTGCCCCCAAGGAGGCGGGCGCCGTTCGCGCTTTCCGGGGACCGTCTCGGGTCAGACCAGCTTGGCGGCTGCCATCCGCCCGGCACGTAGGACCACCGAACGAGTCGGTTTGCCGAGGTTGTAGTACGAGAACTGCAGCACCGTCACCGTGCGGCCCACCCGGACGGCCAGTGTCCGGTTCCAGTACCGGACCTTCCTGTAGCAACTGCACCACAGGTAGCCGCCGCTCTGGTCCCCCACCTTCGGAGGCGTCCAGCGGCGGGTCTTGGCGACGAGTGGGATGTCGTCGCCGTCCTTGATCTCCCGGTTGCCGACGCAGGAGCGGCTCAGGTGCCGGTAGCTCCTCACGAGCGCTTTCGCCTCAGCGACGGTCTTGAGGTGGACCACGTCCTGGGACATGCCCCGATGGGTGTCCTCCTGGTCGTTGAGGCTGGTGCTTGGGGTCATGTTGATGCTCGTGAGCACCTGGCGGCGCTTCTTCCACCAGTCGATGCCGGCAGCGTCGCAGCCACGAGGCGAGGTGAAGCTACCGCGCGAGAAGAACGAACGGGTCACATCGGGATCGATGGACTGCCACTCGGCGACGCTCAGGAACTCCTCGACGGTCGGCCCCGGGACGCCAGCGGCGGCTCGCCCGGCGAACGACACCGTGGCGCCACTGCAACTCAACATCAGGACCAGCAGCCACGTGATCGCGCGCTTCAAGGTCATCGCTCGTCTCTCCCGTCCGGGCACTGCCTTCCACCGCACGGTTCCCACGCCGGCATTCGCCAACCCTCGGAAGGCGGGCGGCGTTCGTGCTTTCAGGCAGCCCGAGCAGCCGGCGGCCGGTTCATGTCGCGTTGCTGAATGCCCCAGGCCACTGCTGACGCAGCGTCGGACATCCGCGGCGAGTACGGCGAGTTGCTCGAAGACCAAGTGCCAGACGACGAAGCGACCACCCGCATCATCGAGCACCCGTCGGTTAGCGACGGGTAGCAAGCCCTGAAGACTCGCTCGGCCTCGCGGCCTTCGGCGTCCTTGAGGTCCCGTCGCTCCCGGGCGTACTCCGCGAAAGTCCTGGGCACCTCAGGCCTGCTGAGATCGGGCGCGCTCGATCGCGGCCTGGTAGTCCTCGACGGCACCCGGCAGCAGTTCGACATGCACGATCGTCCCGTTGGCAGCGGGGACGAGATCGATGATCTGACCCATCGCCGTGTCTTCGCCATCCCTGAGCGTCACGACAGCTCCCGGGACGATCATCGCGGGGTTGCGAGCCGTGTCGAGCCAGGTCCACGTGTAGCCGGTCTGGTCCTCGTTGCTGAAGTCGTACTCGAGGTCGGCCTGGTAGCCGCCGACCTCGACGGTGTTCTGCGTTGTCATCGGGGGGCTCCTTCCTGGTCGTTGCCTCCAGTGAGGATTGTCCCTCAGGGTCACCCAAGGCGTCCATGAACGTCCGGTAGTCCAGGCCGTCGGGTCCGTCGAACAGGACTGTCCAGTGCGGAGCGCGAAAGGTTGGCAGGACCCGCAGTTCGGAGACGTCCTCGTAGCGAACGCGGTAATAGCGGCGACGCACGGCCATGTTCCGAGCGAGGATCCACGCCTCTGACTCCTCGGTAGCCGCGAACGCGGAGATGCCGTAGCAGTCGCCGCCTTCGAGGGAGAAACGGCGATTCATCTTGCTCGCCAGGTCCCGGAGCCGATCGATCCCGTCGGCGTGCACGCCGCCGCGCAACAGCAGAACGAGATCCTCGGCGACCTCGCCGGGCCGGATGACATCCTCGAGCCGCTCCCTCACGCGCCGACCGTCGCATCAGGGTCCGACACCAAGGGCATCCGCCGCGCCCTTCTCCCTTCGCCGGCCGGGCGCGCACTGACGCCCGCCCGCTCCTCGACCGGACCGCGCCGTCGACGGCAGGGAAAAGGGGCGGCCCGGAGTGGGGTCCAGGCCGCCCGTGCCGGTGACTGCTCCCCAGTCAGTTGCCGGCCCAAGCAGGTCGGCCGCTGCTCCCCAGCACCTCGGGGGAGGTCGCGGCCGGACAAGACCCGCTTGCGGCTCATCGGGCCGGTGCTGCCCCGAGGAAGGGCTCCGGCCCGGTGATGAGCTGTTGCCAGTCTTCCGCCCGGCGGCGCGGTACGGCGCGAGCGCGGTCGATCTCCCCCACCACCTCACCCCGCCACCTCGGCCCGCTCCTCCACCCGCCACCTCGGCCCGCTCGTCCACCCGCCAGCTCTGCCCGCGGCCCGGCCGGCGGAGAGCACAGACGGACCTAGAAGCGCGGCCCAGCCTGGCCGGAGCGGTAGGCGGCCAGCGCGGCGTCGACCTGGTCGGTGGGGACGATCTCGCGTCCGAGCGGGAGCAGGCTGACCGGGATCATCTTGAAGTTCGCCAGCCCGAGCGGGATGCCGATCACCGTGATGCAGAGCAGTGCGCCGGTCACGGCATGGCCGATCGCGAGCCAGATCCCCGACAGCACCAGCCACAGGATGTTCCCGATGCCGCTGGGGATGCCGGCACTGTCCCGCCGCACGACCGTCCTGCCGAACGGCCACAGCGCGTAGAACCCGATCCGGAACGACGCGAGACCGAACGGGATGCCGATGATCGTGATGCACCACAGTGCCCCGGCGAACAGATAGCCCAGGAACAGCCAGAAGCCGGAGAGCACCAGCCAGACGACGTTCAGCAGCACCTTCATGGCGCGAGCGTAGGGCCCCTCAGCCGGCGAGGAAGCTGAACCGCACCTCACGCTCGGGGTTGTCGACGTTCAGGTCGACCAGGCAGATGCTCTGCCAGGTGCCGAGGGCCAGGCTCCCGTCGAGCACCGGAACGGTCGCGTACGGCGGCACCAGGGCCGGCAGGACGTGGGAGCGGCCGTGCCCGCGGGTGCCGTGCCGGTGCAGCCAGCGATCGTCGGCGGGGAGCAGGGTCCCGAGCAGTGCGAGCAGATCGTCGTCGCTGCCGGCACCGGTCTCGAGGATCGCGATGCCACAGGTGGCGTGCGGCACGAAGACGTGCAGCAGGCCGTCGCCGCGGCCGGCCGTGAACGCGGCGCAGTCACGGGTCAGGTCGAGGACGGCGTCGCGGTCGCCGGTGCGATAGGTGCGGGTCTCGGTGTCCACGGGACCATCATCACCACACACGGCACGAGGCGTCGTCCGCCCCGTCGCGGGCGCGCTCTCCCGCGACGGAGCGGACACCCGGCGGTCGCCGGGTCCGACAGGCGCTCAGGGGTCGCCCGGAGAGCACCCGCCCGCGGCCAGGCAGAGTGGGGACGCCTCACCGCGGCCGGCACGCGACAGGGAACGACCGCGCGCCGGGGAACGAGGGACGCAGGGGGCTCCCCGCCGTGGTGCACGTCGTACGGCGCCCATGCGCGGGAGTCCCTTCATCGTCGCGACCCGTCGATCCCGAGCGCTCGCCAGGTCCTGCACCCACGATAGGTCGGCCCGCTCCGGGTCGCAGGGGACTTGCGAAGGCTTTACCCGGACGCGCCCCGACATGAAGAACGCCCTGTCCGGCATGCCGGACAGGGCGTCCCGTGCCCGGCGAGTGTGGGGTTCGCCGGGCACGCTGTGGTTGGGGAACCGGGACCGAGAGTAACGGCCGCCGGACGGGCGTGGGGCGAAATCGGGAGATGACGTGAGACGAACTTCCGCGGCGCTCAGCCGGCCTCCGCGCCGGGCTTGCGGCCGGGCTTCTGGCCGGGCTCCTGGCCGGGCTTCTGGCCGGGCCCGACGGGACGCAGCGCCGACGCGGAGAGCCACTCGGTCACGGCACGACCCTCCCGGTCGACGTACGAGACCATCCCCTCCCAGCCCCGCTCGGTCGGCCGCCAGTCCAGCACCAGCCCGGGCAGCTCGACCGGCACGAACGCCAGTCGGACCCACACGTGTCGCACCCCCGCCATGGCCCCATCGTATCGAACGTCCGTTCGAATGATGAGGCCGGCGAGGGCTGGTCTCAGGCTTGCGGACCGTCGTCCAGCCGCGGCTCGACCAGCGGGTCGGACGGGTCGAGATCCTCCTCGACCGGCCTCGGGTACGACGACGGGCCGCTCCCCTGCTGCGTCGCGCCGGCGCGGCGGGCGGCCAGCGCCCCCGCTGCCCCGAGCAGCCCGAGCACGGCGAGCACCAGCAGGGCCTTGCGGCGCCGGCGACGCGGCTGGGGCAGCCGGTCCGACACGGCGTCGGGCAGTCGGTCGACCACGGAGCTCGGAAGCGCCCCGGGGAGGTCGGAGAGCCGTCGGGAGAGCGCCTCGGCGGCGTGCGAGCCCTTCTCGACCGCGACGGCGCGGCCCTCGCGGACCAGGGGCGGCGTCCGTTCGGTGATGGTGTGGACGGCGGACTCGACATCGGGCACGACGGCGTCGACGAGGTCGCGCAAGTCGTCCCTCAGGTGTTCGGCCGTGCTCTTGCGGTGCATGGGGTGCCTCCTCCTCGGATACGGACTACGCACGCGCAGTACCCGTTCGGTGGCGGGCAACCCCGGGGACCTCGGCGCGGCGGGCGCAGGCTCAGCCGGCGGCCACCCGGCCGAGATCGGTGGAGCACTCGTTGCACCGCACCCGGCGCTCGTGGCGCTCGGGCGGCTCCTCGATCGTGCGGCCGTACCATCGCGTCTGCTCCGTCAGGCGGGAGCATCGTGGGCACCAGTCATGGCGTACCCACGGTCCGAAGTCCTTCCTCATGGCGCTCAGCCTGCCGGTTTCTGCGCGCCGGTGTCGCGAGACGCGGGCGAGTCGGGACCGTCGGGTGGCCAGGTCTGCCCGGTCGTCGCCGACCACGTAGTCCCCCGGGACCAGAGGTCCCGCCGTCGGTCCCGGGTCAGTCCTCGTCGGCCGCGAAGTCCTCGTTGTGGGTGCCGGGTCGCGGGGCCCAGGGCAGCTCCTTGGCCGGGCGTACGACGACCAGCCGGTCGCCCCGGGCGAGCAGGGTGACGACCGGGTCGAAGTAGCGGTACACCTTCTCGTCACGGACCACGGCGATCACCTGGTCCGGCAGCGACTGGGGCGGCATGCCGACCTCGTTGACGAGCAGCTCCCGCTCGGCGACCTCGAGCCCCTCGCCGTAGGTCAGCAGGTCCTCCATGACCGAGCCGAGGGTCGGCGACAGCGTGGAGAGTCCGAGAAGCCGGCCCACCGCGTCGGAGGAGGTGATGACCGAGTCGGCGCCGGACTGGCGCATCAGGGGCGCGTTCTCCTGCTCGCTCACGGCGGCGACGATCCACGCGTCGGGGTTGAGCTGACGCACCGTGAGGGCGGCGAGGACGTTGGAGTCGTCGCGCCCGGTGGTGATGATCACCTGGTCGGCCTCGGCCACACCGGCCCGCTGCAGCACGCCGCGCCGGGTCGCGTCGCCGGTGATGACGGCCAGCTGGTCGGCATGCGCATCGGCCAGTGCGACCGGACTGGGGTCGACGACGACCACCTGCTCGCGGTCGAGCCCGTTGTTGACGAGGGTCTCGACGGCGCTGCGGCCCTTGGTGCCGTAGCCGATGACCACGACGTGGTGTCCCATGTTCTTCCTCCAGCGGGTGATCCGGAACATCTCGCGCCCGCGCTGCGCGAGCACCTCGAGGGTGGTGCCGATCAACAGCACGAGGAACCCGATGCGGGCCGGGGTGATGATGAAGGCGTTGACCAGCCGCGCACCGTCGCTGACCGGGGTCACGTCGCCGTAGCCGGTCGTGCTCAGGGTGACGGTCGTGTAGTAGATCGCGTCGATGAGGGTGATGCGCCCGTTGGGATCGACCTCGGTGGGCACGTCGCCGCCGTCGCGGTAGCCGTGACGGTCGAGGTAGACCAGCAGCACGGTCCCGACCAGGATCGCCAGCGCCAGCAGCAGCCGTCGGCCCAGCTGCCACCACGGCGACCGGATCCGCTCCGGCAGCGCGACCTGCCCCGTGAGGGGGGTCTCTGCCGGTCCTCCGCTCAGCACGCCCACGGCCGGAACCTACTCCACCGGGTCCGGGTTGCGGCGCAGCAGGCGGTCCAGCAGCTCGCGGCGCGCCCGCTGGGTCGCCTCCTGCGGGAACACCTCGTCGAAGGCGGCGTTGACCCCGGCGCCGATCAGGACGGCCAGGGCGGCGATGTAGAGCCAGATCAAGATGGCGATCGGCGCCGCGAGCGGGCCGTAGATCGAGTGCGAGTCCTCGGCGGTGACGGTGAGGACCCAGCGCAGGAGGTAGGAGCCGAGGATCCAGCTGACGAGCGAGAAGACCGCGCCGGGGAGGTTGAAGCTCCAGTTGGTCCGCACCGGCACCGACACGTGGTAGAGCGTCGCCAGGAAGCACACGCACATGACGATGATCAGCGGCCAGTAGAACCCCATCAGGAACTCGGCGCGGTTGGGCAGCCAGGTGCGGACCAGCTTGGGACCGGCAACCACGAGCGGCAGCGTGATCGCCCCCGAGATGACCGCGAGGATGTAGAGGACGAAGGACAGCGCGCGGGTCCGCACGATCCCGCGGTGCCCGCCGAGCCCGTGCATGATCGTGATCGTGTCGACGAAGACGTTGAGCGCCCGGGAGCCCGACCACAGCGCCAGGACGAAGCCGAGCGAGATCACGTCGAACCGGCCCCCGCGCAGCACGTCGTCCATGGTCGGCTTGATCACCTTGTTGACCGCCGTGTCGGTCAGGAAGCGCGAGAACAGGTCGACCACGGCCCGACGTACCTCCTCCACCTGGGCGGCGGTGAAGTGCTCGGTGACGTAGCCGACTCCGCCCGCGAGGGCGAAGATCAGCGGTGGCACGGACACGACGGCGAAGAAGGCGGCCTCCGCGGCCAGCCCGGTGACCCGGTACCTCAGGCACGAGCTCACCGTCGTCACGACCAGGCGCCAGACCAGACGGCCGAGCCGGCGGAGCCACGGCACGCGCCGCGGGGCCGAGTCCTCCACCATGGCCCTCACGCTATCCGGCCGGTGCCTCCGCCCCGCAGACCCGGGTGGTGGTGGCTCAAACTCGGCGTCACCGTCCGCCGACATCACACCGGCGAGACGTCTCTACGTCTTGTTGTCATACCCGTCACAACATCGCCGCCCTCCTGTCCCCTAGCGACTTTCACCCATTTGCCCGGAACCCGCAACCCGCCACACTCCTCTTGTGCGTTAATCGCGCGAACGAGAACGGAACTGAGGAGAAATGACAGAAGCAAAGCAACTCTGGTCACGGATAAGCAAAATGGTTGTCGCCCTGTAGCAATCGCTGCAACGGTGGCCGCCACGCAGTGGGCTAGCACCCGAGACGCGGAAGCCGACGCGTATCCAAACACGTACTATCCCGACAAGGGCGCAAACCACACCTTCTGCTTCACCCTGAACTTCGCGCAGTACGGAGCCTTGGTGAGCCGGGCCCGCAACTCGATGGAAACCGTTCAGGCTCAAACGGTCGTGAATCCGTTGGAACAGACCTGCGATGCGGCGACCGACGTCATCCTCTACGAAGGGGTCATCGACGGGTACTCAGGCGGCGAAGCAACCTGCCAGAAACTCAATTCCAAAGGCTACTGCGACTCGTGGGCCGTGACGATCGACTGGGAGCTCATTCAGGCGGTCGCCACGAACGACAATTACGAGGCCCGCCATACGATCTGCCATGAGATCGGACACACCCTCGGCGTCAAGCACTACACGCCAGGATTCTCGCCGGACGGCGCGACGAATTCCTGCATGATTTCTGGCCTTGCCGACAGTGGGGCCGCTTGGACCAAGACCTACGGGCCGCATCACGTGGCACACATCGACAGCTGGTTCTAGGAGTTACAGGAATGGATCGAAACACGATGAAGACCGGCCCCGTCGCCATGGCTCTTGCCGCACTGCTACTCGCAGGATGCGGAACCGAACGCGAGCCCGCCCCCGAGGTCAGCAGTAGCAAAGAAGATCCTCGAGCCGGAGCGGACACGAAACTGCTCGAGTCCGTTAGGAACTCGGGCAATGCTCTCGTCACCTACGAATCGCCAGCGGTACTCGCCGAGAAGGTTCCAGTGGCTCTTACAGGAACTGTCGCCGAGGTCGTACCGGGTCGAACCATCGTCCGCGACACGGGGCAGGTCGGGTTCAAGACACGTGAGGAGACCGCAGTTGTGCGAATCCGTATCGACCACCTGTACAGGTCAGACCTCGTCACGCAGGGCCGAGAGTTCGCCTTCGTCAGTCTCGATCGCGGGTCACAGGCTACCGACGACGAAGGGACAGCTCTCGGAGACGGCCCTTCAACGATCACCCCGATCGATACGCTCCGGCAGGCGCTGCCCGTCGGCACCCGAGTTCTAGTTCTAGCTCGCCAGGTGCATGACCCCCGGCAGGACGGCGCCAAGGAACTCAACCCAGCCGCCGGCCGCGATCGCGGGGCCCCGCTGCTCGAAGGGAACCCGGCGCAGGCGTTCGCTGTTGAGGACGGCACAACCGGGCGCCTATCTGGCTGGACGTCGCTCACCTACTCCGACGCCGTCACAGCAATGGAACAGTTCGCGTCCTGACCGCCACGCTACTTCGACGACGGGCATCCACGAGTAGCTCACCCATTCCAGCACCTCACGCCGAACCTTCGAACGCAGTGCGGGCGACGGCCGCCACCAGGACGGCCGTCGCCCGCTGCTGCCCTCGGCGCCGGTGCTCAGACCGGCTGAGGCTGCCGCGCGGGTCGATCCACGGCGTCCTCGGGCGCCGGTACGGCGGCCGGGGCGTGGTCGTCGACCATGGTGGTCTCGTCGAACGGGTCGTCGCCGGCCAGGACCCGGTCCAGCCGCGCCCGGTCGAGGCTGCCCGTCCAGTGACCGACCAGGACGGTGCCGACGGCGTTGCCCGCGAAGTTGGTCAGCGCGCGGGCCTCCGACATGAACCGGTCGATGCCGACGATCAGGCCCACCCCGTCGACCAGCTCGGGGCGGTGCGACTGCAGGCCGCCGGCCAGGACGGCCATGCCCGAGCCGGTGACGCCGGCCGCGCCCTTGGCGGCGATCATCATGAACAGCAGCAGGGAGATCTGCTCCCCCAGCGCGAGCGGGCTGCCGACGGCCTCGGCGATGAAGATCGACGCCATCGTCAGGTAGATCGCGGTGCCGTCGAGGTTGAAGGAGTATCCGGTCGGGACGACGACGCCCACCGTCGTCTTGTCGACGCCGGCGTGCTCCAGCTTGGCGATGACCCGCGGCAGCGCCGACTCCGAGGAGGAGGTCGCGAGGATGAGCAGGAACTCCCGGCCGAGATAGCGCAGCAGCGCGAAGATGTTGATGCCGGTCGCCGCCTTGAGCAGGAGCCCGAGCACGACCACGACGAACAGCACGCAGGTGACGTAGAAGCCGACCATGAGCACCGCGAGGCTCTTCAGGGCATCGACGCCGCCCTGGCCGGTGACCGCCGCCATCGCCCCGAAGGCCCCGACGGGCGCGGCCCACATGATCATCGCGAGCAGCCGGAAGACCAGCCGCTGGAGGTGGCCCACGGCCGTGATGATCGGCGCACCGGTGCCGCCCATCCGCTGCAGCGCGAACCCGACGAGCAGCGCGACCAGCAGGGTCTGCAGGACGCTGCCGCTGGTGAGGGCGCTGAACACCGACGTCGGGATGATGCCGAGCAGGAAGGCGGTCGTGTCGGCGTGGCCCTCGGCGGCCTTCTCCTGGGCCGTGGCCGCGGCCTCCGCGGTCAGGTGTAGGCCGTCGCCGGGGTGCAGGAGGTTGCCGACGACCATGCCGATCGTCAGCGCCACGGTCGACATCACGAGGAAGTAGCCGAGCGCCAGCCCGCCGACACGGCCGACCTTGGCGGCACTGGCGACGGACCCGACGCCGAGGACGATCGTGCAGAAGATGACCGGCTGGATCATCATCTTGATCAGGTTGACGAAGCCCTCGCCGAGCGGCTTGAGCTCGACCGCGAACGTCGGGAACAGCAGGCCCGTCGCGACGCCGAGCAGCACCGCGGCGATCACCGCGAGGTAGAGGTAGTGCGTCCGCGCGCCGCGCTGCCGAGCGCTCGCCGTGCCGGTCGCCGTACTGGTCGTGCCCATGGTTCCTCCGTGGTTCTCAGGTGGGCGGGCTGGGGTTCACCGACACTCTGCGGCCCGAGGTGACGACGGTCACCGTTGTGTTCGTTGTGTTCGTGGCTCAGGTCACATCCGGCGCGCCGGGCTGGGCGAGAATGGCGGGATGCCGCGCCTCCGCCTGCTCCGCGACCGCCCGGTCGCCCGCCAGGTGCTGGTCCTGCAGGTCGGCACGGTGCTGCTCCTCGTCGTGGTCGGCATCCTGATGGCGGCGTACGACGCCCGGCGGGACGCGCGCAGCCGCGCGACACAGCGCGCGGTGGCCGTGGCCCAGACCGTGGCCGACTCCCCCACCGTCCGCGAGGCGCTGCGGACCGCAGCGCCGACCACCCTGCTCCAGCCGTGGACCGAGGAGGTGCGGCGCGACACCGACACCGACTTCGTCGTCGTGATGGGGCTGGACCGCACTCGCTACACGCACACCGACCCCGCCCAGATCGGTCGTCCCTTCGTCGGCGACCTCGGCGGCGCGCCGGAGGGCGAGGTGTTCACGCAGCAGTACACCGGCACCCTGGGTCCGTCGGTGCGCTCGGTCGTGCCGGTCGAGGACGGCGACCGTGTGGTCGCGCTCGTCTCGGTCGGCATCACGGTCAGCGACATCAACCGCGGCCTGCGGCGCGACGTCACCGTCGTGGTGCTCTGTGGGCTGCTGGTGCTGCTCCTCGGCCTCACCGGCGCCGCGCTGCTCGGCCGGCGCCTGCACCGGGTGACCCACGGGATGGGCGAGCGGGAGCTGGCCCGGATGTACGAGTACTACTCGGCGGTGCTCCACTCGGTCCGCGAGGGCCTGGTGCTCCTCGACGGGGACGGTCGGGTCCAGCTGGTCAACGACGAGGCGCGGCGGCTGCTCGCCCTGCCCGACGACGTCCTCGGGCGCCCGGTCGAGGAGCTCGGCCTGGCCCCCGGACTGGTCGCGGCCGCGCGGGGGCGGACCGCCGAGTCCGACGACCTCTACCTCGCCGGGGAGCGGATGCTGGTCGTCTCCTCCGCGCCCGCCCGCTGGGACGGTCGCGACGTCGGCTCGGTCGTCACCCTGCGCGACCACACCGAGCTCCGCTCGGTGACCGGCGAGCTCGAGGTCGTCCGGCGCCTCACCGAGTCGCTGCGCTCGCAGAACCACGAGTCCGCCAACCGGCTGCACACGGTGGTCTCCCTCATCGAGATGGGCCGCGCCGAGGAGGCCGTCGAGTTCGCGACGGCCGAGCTGCACGTGGCGCAGCTCCTCACCGACCGGGTCGTCGGTGCGGTCGACGATCCGGTGGTGACGGCGCTGCTGCTCGGGAAGTCGGCCGAAGCGGCCGAGCGCGGCATCGACCTCGTCATCACCGGGGCCGTCCCGGAGGACGTGGGCATCGCCCCCCGCGACCTGGTGACGGTGGTCGGCAACCTCGTCGACAACGCCTTCGACGCCGTCGCCGAGGCCAACCCTCGCCGTGTCGAGGTGGCCTTCGACGGCGACGCGGGCACCTTGCGCGTCCGGGTCGGCGACAGCGGGCCGGGACTCGACGAGGAGTCGGCGGCGCGGGTGCTGGACCGCGGCTGGACGACGAAGGCGGCGCCCGGCACCGGACGTGGACTCGGGCTGGCACTGGTGCTGCAGACCGCCCGCCGCCACGCGGGGACGGTCGCCGTCGACCGCTCGCCCCTCGGCGGCGCCCGGTTCACCGTCACCCTGCGACCGGCTGCCGCGGAGGCCGCGACATGAGCGTGCGCGTGCTCGTCGTGGAGGACGAGGCGCTGGCGGCCGAGGCACACGCGGCGTACGTCGACCGGGTGCCCGGCTTCGTCCTGGCCGGCGTGGCCCGCTCAGCCCGCGAGGCGGCCCGGGCCCTGGAGGCGGAGCGGGACGCCGGGAGCCCCGTCGACCTCGTACTCCTCGACCTGAACCTCCCCGACGGCCACGGGCTCGCACTCCTCGCCGGCCTGCGCGGCGCCGGCCACCAGTGCGACGTCATCGCCGTGACCGCGGCGCGCGACACCCAGGTCGTGCGCCAGGCAGTCGGCCAGGGCGTCGTGCTCTACCTGCTCAAGCCGTTCACCTTCGCGACCTTCCGCGCCAAGCTCGAGCAGTACGCCGCCTACCGGGCCGAGCTCGACGCCGCTCCCGCGGAGGTGGTGCAGGACGAGGTCGATCGACTGCTGGGATCCCTGCGCCCGAGCGCGACCGCGCCGCTGCCGAAGGGCATGAGCGCGGAGACCCTGCGCGGCGTCACCGCGGCGCTGCGCGACGCCGACGCCGACCTCTCGGCGAGCGAGGTCGCCGAACTGGTCGGGAGCTCGCGGGTGACGGCGCGGCGCTACCTCGAGCACCTCGCCGACCAGGGCCTCGCCGCCCGCGGGCTGAGGTACGGCGCGGGCGGCGGGCGGCCCGAGGTCAGCTACTCCTGGCGCTGAGCCTCGGCGCAACTACCAGATTCGCGCCCGCGAGCGCCGCGAGAGAACAGAATCGGTAGTTGCGTGGCAGCCAGAGTCAGCTGAGATCGAGACCGGGGTAGAGCGGGTGCTTGTCGAGCAGCTCGGCCGACGCCGCGCGGACCCGGTCGGCCACGCCGTCGGCCAGGACGTAGGACGCCTTCGAGGGCGCACCGGCCGACGTCGTACCGGGCTGGGTGTTCTGGAGCACCTCGACGATGAGCTCGGCGACCACGTCGAACTCGGCCGCGCCGAAGCCGCGGCTGGTCAGCGCGGGCGTGCCGACCCGGATGCCGGAGGTGTACCAGGCGCCGTTGGGGTCGGCCGGCACCGAGTTGCGGTTCGTGACCACGCCGGCGTCCAGCAGGGCGGTCTCGGCCTGGCGACCGGTCAGGCCGAAGGAGCTGACGTCGAGCAGCACGATGTGGTTGTCGGTGCCGTCGGTCACCAGGCGGGTGCCGCGCTTCATCAGGCCGTCGGCCAGCGCGTGGGCGTTGTCGGCGATCGCCTGGGCGTAGGTGCGGAACCCGGGGGTCCGCGCCTCGGCGAAGGCGACGGCCTTGGCGGCCATCACGTGCGGCAGCGGGCCGCCGAGCACCATCGGGCAGCCCCGGTCGACGCTCGGCGCGTACTCCTCGGTGGCCAGGATGAAGCCGCCGCGCGGGCCGCGCAGCGACTTGTGGGAGGTGCTGGTGACCACGTGCGCGTGCGGGATCGGGTCCTCGTCGCCGGTGAACACCTTGCCGGCGACCAGCCCGGCGAAGTGGGCCATGTCGACCATGAGGGTGGCGCCGACCTCGTCGGCGATCTCGCGCATCTTGGCGAAGTTCACCCGGCGCGGGTACGCCGAGTAGCCGGCGACCAGGATGAGCGGCTTGAACTCCTTCGCCTTGGCCCGCAGGGCGTCGTAGTCGAGCAGGCCGGTCTCGGGGTCGGTGCCGTACTGCTGCTGGTGGAACATCTTGCCGCTGATGTTCGGGCGGAAGCCGTGGGTGAGGTGACCGCCGGCGTCGAGGCTCATGCCGAGCAGGCGTTGGTTGCCGAACTCGTGGCGCAACCGCTCCCAGTCGGCCTCGGAGAGCTCGTTCATGTTCTTCACGCCGGCGTTCTGCAGCCACGGACCCTCGACGCGGTGGGCGAGGATCGCCCAGTACGCCGTGAGGTTGGCGTCGATGCCGGAGTGGGGCTGCACGTAGGCGTACTCCGCGCCGAACAGCTCGCGGGCGTGTTCGGCGGCGAGGGCCTCGACGGTGTCGACGTTCTGGCAGCCGGCGTAGAACCGGTGACCGACCGTGCCCTCGGCGTACTTGTCGCTGAACCAGCTGCCCATCGTGAGCAGCACGGCGGGCGAGGCGTAGTTCTCGCTGGCGATCAGCTTGAGCGACGCCCGCTGATCGGCGAGCTCCTGGCGCGTCGCCGCCGCGACCCGCGGCTCCACGGAGGCGATGACCTCCAGGGCCTGGTGGTAGGCGCTGCTGACGAGTTCGCCGTTGAAGGAGAGGTCGCTCATGGCGCACAGCGTAGTGCCGCGCCTCGGCTGCGCCTCGGCGGGCGGCGTATGCCGAAGCTACTGGCGGGTTGCCAGGCGCCGCCTGGTGTGACCTGCATCGCAGGTCGCGCCTGAACCCACCTCACCACCGGCCATCCCGTCCACATTTCGAGACCGACATCCGCATAATGAGATTCGGATTTGTGGAACGCGCGTCCGAGGGATGAGACTCGTTGACATGGTCACTGCTGCCACTCATGCGCACCTCGTGGTTCGACGCCACGTGGACTTCGGGCGCACGCGCAGCATGATGTGTTGGCCCCGCTGACGTCGCCGCCGCATCCACCCGAGCCGCGCGCCCGCCCGCGCGCCATCAGCGAAGGACCTCCTTTCCGCATGCCTGACCTGCGCTTCAAGCCCGAACCGGCCAAGTTCACCGAGATCCCGCGCCCCAAGCGCGCGGAGGGACAGTGGGCCCTCGGCTACACCGAGCCGCTGAACAAGAACGAGCAGTCCAAGAAGGACGACGACCCGCTCAACGTGCGGGACCGGATCCTCTACACCTACTCCAAGCGCGGCTTCGACTCGATCGACCCCGCCGACCTGCGCGGCCGGTTCCGCTGGATGGGGCTCTACACCCAGCGCAAGCCGGGCATCGACGGCGGCAAGACGGGAGCCCTCGAGGAGGAGGAGCTCGACGACCGGTACTTCATGCTCCGGGTCCGCTCCGACGGCAAGCTGCTCTCCCCCGCCGCCGTCCGTGCGCTCGGACAGATCGGTGTCGACTTCGCCCGCGACACCGCCGACGTCACCGACCGGCAGAACATCCAGTACCACTGGATCGAGATCGAGAACGTGCCGGAGATCTGGGAACGGCTGGAGGCGGTCGGCCTGCACTCGATGGAGGCGTGCGGCGACTCACCGCGCCCCTTCCTGGGCTCTCCGGTCGCGGGCGTCGCCAAGGACGAGATCATCGACGGCACGCCGGCCCTGGAGGAGATCGAGCGCCGCTTCATCGGCAACAAGGACTTCTCCAACTTCCCGCGGAAGTTCAAGACCGCGGTGACCGGGCACCCGAGCCAGGACGTCTCGCCCGAGACGAACGACGTCTCGTTCGTCGGCACCGTCCACCCCGAGCACGGCCCCGGCTTCGACGTCTGGGTCGGCGGCGGCCTGTCGACCAACCCGATGCTCGCCCAGAAGCTCGGGGTGTGGATCCCGCTCGACGAGGTCCCCGACGTCTGGTCCGGTGTGGCCGGCATCTTCCGCGACTACGGCTATCGGCGACTGCGCTCCCGCGCCCGGCTGAAGTTCCTCGTCGCCGACTGGGGCGTCGAGAAGTTCCGTGAGGTGCTCGAGAACGAGTACCTCGGCAAGAAGCTCGTCACCTTGGCCTCGCCGGAGTCGCCCGTCGGGCACCGCGACCACGTCGGTGTCCACGAGCAGAAGGACGGCAAGTTCTACGTCGGGATCGCGCCGACGGCCGGCAGGGTCTCCGGGACGCTGCTCGTGCAGCTCGCCGACCTGCTCGACGAGTACGGCGTCGCCGGCGCCCGCCTCACGCCGTACCAGAAGCTCGTGCTGATCGGCGTGGACGGCGCGGTCCTCGACCCGCTCCTCGACCGCCTCGACGCGATCGGCCTGTCCGCCCGTCCCTCTGCGTGGCGGCGCAACACGATGGCGTGCACGGGCATCGAGTTCTGCAAGCTCGCGATCGTGGACACGAAGAACCGCGCGAGCGACCTCGTCGACGAGCTCGAGCGCCGGTTCCCGACGCTCGACACGCCCATCACGATCAACGTCAACGGCTGCCCCAACGCCTGCGCCCGCACCCAGGTCGCCGACTTCGGCCTCAAGGGCCAACTCGTCGTCGACGAGAACGGCGAGCAGGTCGAGGGGTTCCAGGTCCATCTCGGCGGCGCGATCGGGCTGCGCGCGAACTTCGGGCGCAAGCTGCGCGCCCACAAGGTGACCAGCAAGGGGCTCGACGACTACGTCTCCACCGTCGTCGCCAACTACCTCGCCGACCGCGTCGAGGGCGAGGCGTTCGACACCTGGGTGCATCGGGCAGACGAGGAGCTCCTGCGCGGCGAGAAGGCGCTGGAGTCGGTCTGATGTCCGAGGAGTCGGTGTCGTCGCGGGCGGTGCCCTACCACTGCCCGTACTGCGGCGAGACCGACCTGTGGCCCCACGAGCCCACCGGCTGGGAATGCCGGGGGTGCCGTCGGGCCTTCAAGGTCGAGCTGCTCGGCCTCACCCGTCGGGCGTCCGACACCCGTACCAACGAAGAAGGAGGTGCCTCATGACCACCGCCACCACGCGTGCCGCCCGCGAGTTCCGCGGGTCCCACACCACCGGCCGGTCACCCGAGGAACTCCGCGAGCTGGTGTCCCACTGGGGCGCCGAGCTCGAGCTCGCCCCGGCCGAGGTCATCATCGAGTGGGCCGCCGCGACCTTCGGCGAGCGCTTCTGCATCACCTCCTCCATGGGCGACGCCGTCTTGGCGCACCTCGCCGAGAAGGTCGTGCCCGGCGTCGACGTCGTGTTCCTCGACACCGGCTACCACTTCATCGAGACCATCGGCACCCGCGACGCGGTCGCGGCCACCATGAACGTCAACCTCATCTCGATCACCCCGGTCCAGTCCGTGGCCGAGCAGGACGCCGAGTACGGCCCCGAGCTCTACCGTCGCGACCCGGACCTGTGCTGCGCGCTGCGCAAGGTCAAGCCGTTGGCCGACTCCCTCGCGCAGTACGACGCCTGGGCGACCGGCCTGCGCCGCGCCGAGACGCACAACCGGGTGATCGCACCGGTGATCGGCTGGGACGCCAAGAAACAGAAGGTCAAGGTGTCCCCCATCGCCCGGTGGAGCGACGAGCAGGTCGAGCGCTACATCGCCGAGAACGGCGTGCTCGTCAACCCGCTCGTCTACGACGGCTACCCGTCCATCGGCTGCGCGCCGTGCACCCGCCGGGTGGCTCCCGGCGAGGACCCGCGCAGCGGCCGTTGGGCCGGGACCAACAAGACCGAATGCGGGATCCACTCATGAGGTGGCCCAGTAGCGCCCGCATCCCGGAGGAGAGGGGGAACCGACGATGACCGCCCCGGCACTCATCGCCCTGGCCCACGGCAGCCGCGACCCGCGCTCGGCCGCCACCGTTTCCGCGCTCGTCGACGCCACGAAGGCGTTGCGTCCCGACCTGCGCATCGAGAAGGCGTTCCTCGACCTCGCCAAGCCGAGCTTCCACACGGTGGTCGACCGGCTGGTCAAGGCCGGGTACGACGAGATCGTCGTCGTACCGCTGCTGCTGGTCGAGGCGTTCCACGCCCGGGTCGACGTGCCTGAGGCGATCGCCGAGGCGACGGCACGGCATCCGGGCCTGCAGATCCGGGCGACCGGCGTCCTCGGCCTCGAGGCCCGCTTCCTCGAAGTCCTCGACGAGCGCCTGCGCGAGGCACTCCGGGCCGCCCGCGTGCGCGAGCTCGACGCGCTCGTCCTCGCCGCGGCCGGTACGTCGGACCCGCTCGCCAACCAGGCGGTCGCCCGTCTCGCCCGCCTCTGGGGCGCCCACCACAAGCTGCCCGTCACCGCGGCGTACGCCACCAGCGCTCCCCCGGCCACCGGGGAGGCCGTGCGCGCCTTCCGGGCCGAGGGCCGGCGCCACATCGCGGTCGCCTCGCTCTTCCTCGCCCCCGGCAACCTGGTCGACCGGGCGACCGAGCTCGCGCTCGAGGCCGGCGCCGTCGCCGTCTCCGAGCCCCTCGGCGCCCACCCCGAGATCGCTCGCACCATCCTCGCCCGGTATGCCGTCGGCGCGGTGGAGTTGGTTCCGGTCTGAAAAGACAGATTCACCGGCCGGCCGGTGAATCTCACGCTGGGACGAGGAAACTTCCTCGTCCCAGCGTGAGTTTTGTCGTGCCAGTCGCCGTTATGTCAGGCACATCGAGCTGCCCGAGGTCACAGGACGAGCTGCTCCAGCAAGTGCTCGAGGGTCCGGGCGGGGTCGGCGGTGACGCCGCCGTGGACCGGGCCGGGCTGCAGGACCGTGCTCTTCGGCGCCTTGAGGAACCCGAAGCGGGTGCTGGCGTCGTCCTTCTGCGCGCGCGAGCCGTACGCCGTCGCGCGCTCGCCCACCTCGAAGCCGACGTGGGCGTCGCCGCGGCAGACCCGCTCGACCGCCTCGAGCGCGGCCCGGATCGACGCGACGTCGATCTCCGCGTCGAGGGCCCGGATCCGGTCGGGGTCGACGGCCGAGCGAACGCCGAGGAAGTCCTCGGCCGGGCAGTGGAGCACCACGCCGACGTTGACGAACTCCTCGCGCTCGACGCGAGGGACGCAGCGCAGGGTGACGTACTGGTAGGCCTTCACGAGGCCAGCTCCGGGGTCGGGATCCAGGCGCGGCCGCCGTCGCGGCGCGCGGCGAGGAAGGCGACATACCGCTCGCGCAGTGCCGCCGGCGTCTCCGCTCCGGGAACGGGCTCGAGCCAGTCGTCGCAGACGTCGTCGAGCACGGCGGCGAGCGCGTCGTCGGTCAGCCGGGCGGCGAGCTCGTCGTCCTGGGCGCGCGCCGCGGCGGCGAAGCCGCGCAGGATGTGCTCGGAGGCGTCGTAGGGCTGCGCGGCGAACCGCGCCGGGTCCCCCGGGCCGCCGGACCAGGAATAGTGGAAGTACAGCGAGGCGCCGTGGTCGATCGCCTGCAGCGTGCCGCGCCAGACCAGCAGGTTGGGATTGCGCCAGCTGCGGTCGACGTTCGCGGTGAACGCGTCCAGCCACAGGATCCGACCGGCCAGGCTCGCGTCCGGCGTGCTGGTCGGGTCGTAGCCGAAGGAGCCGGGCAGGAAGTCGATGCCCAGGTTGAGGCCGGCGCTCGCGTTGATCAGGTCCTGCACCTCCTCGTCGGCCTCGTAGCGGGCGATCTCGGGGTCGAGGTCGAGCACCACCTGATCCGGCGTGGGTACGTCGAGCAGGCGGGCCAGTCCCGCGACGACCACCTCCGCGACCAGCACCCTGGTGCCCTGGCCGGCGCCGCGGAACTTGCAGACGTAGGTGCCGAGGTCGTCGGCCTCGACGATCCCCGGCAGACTCCCGCCCTCGCGCAACGGCGTGACGTAGCGGGTGACGGCGACCTGCTCCATGCTCATGCCGCGCTCACCGCGGCGACTCCTCGCTCAGCCGTCGCCGCTCGTGGGCCACGTCGAAGTCGGCCTTCGGCCAGCCCAGGTCGTAGGACCGGAGCGCGTCGTGGAGCAGCGTCCCGATCGCGAGGTTGCGGTACCACTTCTTGTCGGCCGGGACGACATGCCACGGAGCGACCTCGGTGTTGGTCCGCTCGATCGCGAGCGCGTACGCCTCCTGATAGGCCGGCCACAGCTCCCGCTCGTCGACGTCGCCCGGGTTGTACTTCCAGTGCTTGGTCTCGTCGTCGAGCCGGGCGAGCAGGCGCTCCTTCTGCTCCGCCGCCGAGATGTGCAGCATGCACTTGATGACGGTCGTGCCCTCGGCGGCCAGCTCGGCCTCCCAGGCGTTGATGGCGTCGTACCTCCGCTCGATCTCCTCAGGCGGCACGAGCGAGCGGACCCGCGCGATGAGCACGTCCTCGTAGTGCGACCGGTCGAAGACGCCGATCAGCCCGACCGGCGGCAGCGCCTTGGTGATCCGCCACAGGAAGTCGTGGGACAGCTCCTCGGGCGTCGGCGCCTTGAACGAGGTGATCCGGACGCCCTGCGGGTCGACCAGGCCGACCGTCGAGCGCAGGGTGCCGCCTTTGCCGGAGGTGTCCATGCCCTGCAGCACCAGCAGGATGCTGGGTCGCCCGCCCGACTTGCCGTCGGCGAACAGCCGCTCCTGCAGATCGGCCAATGCGGGGCCGAGGTCCAGCAGCGCCCGCTCACCCGCCCTCTTGTCGCCGTCGAAGCCGGGCGCGGCGTCGGTCTCGATCGCGCCCAGGTCGACCGGGCCGGGCGGGACACGCAGCGGCCGGGTGAGAGCCGAGAGTGGGAAGCTCATGACTGGACCCTAGATGATGTCGGCGGGGGCCACGCGCGGGCGTGGCCCCCGCCGTCCGAGGGCGAGCAGCCCCGGTCAGTCCCGGATCGCGTAGCCGATCTCGGCGATGGCCGCCCGGATCGCGGCGTCGTCGGCGGCGCCCGTCACCTCCAGCGAACCGGTGCTGACGTCGACGTCGACGTCGGTCACTCCGTCGACGGCCGTCACGGCCGCGGTGACCTTGCCGACGCATCCGTTGCAGGTCATCCCGGCCACCGTGTACGTGGCCGTCGCGACGTTGCTCATCTCATTCCTCTCGTCGATTGACTGGACGTCAATAGGGTACCCCCCTAAGGTATGAGCCAAGCAACCGAAACCCGCCTCTCAGGAGAATCCATGGTCGATCAGGCAAGCCGCCCCGTGACCGTCGAAGCCGTCCAGGACGGACCCCTCCAGATCAAGGGGAGCTTCCGGCTCCTCGACCCGACCGGGGAGGAGTACGACCTGGACGGGCAGCGCGTCGTCCTGCTGTGCCGCTGCGGTCGCTCCGCCGCCCAGCCGTTCTGCGACTCCAGCCACCGCGCCACCGGCTTCCGCAGCGCGGACCGGCCGGTGTGCGTGGCCGACGCCGGCTGACCAACACGCCCGAGCCGGGCGGTCTCAGGCCCGGGCCGCGCTCATCCGCGGGCGCCGACGATCGGCGGGCTCGAGGACCAGGGGAAGTCGATCCAGGCCTCGGTGTGACGCCAGACGTACTCCGGCCGGATCACCGTCCACGGCTTCTCGTAGATGACCGCGGTCCGCGTCCCGGCCACGTGGTCGGCGAAGAAGTCACGGACGACCTCGAGCGTCTTGCCGGTGTCGGCGACATCGTCGGCGATGAGCACCTTCATGCCGGTCAGGTCGATCGCGGCCGGCGTCGGCGGCAGCATCATCGGCACATCGAGCCGCTCGTTGACGCCGGTGTAGAACTCGACGTTGACGGCCGACAGGTTCTTCACGTCCAGGGCGTAGCCCAGGCCCATCGCCAGCCCCAGGCCGCCGCGAGCGATCGCAAGCACGATGTCGGGCTCGAAGCCGTCGTCGACGACCTGCTGGGCGAGGTCGCGCACCGCGGTGCCGAAGAGGTCGTAGGTCAGGATCTCGCGCTCGGGCGCCGGGACGTCAGTCGTCACTCGCCCATTCTGCACCGAGCTCGGCGCGCACGACGGCATAGGCGAGGCCCGCCGGGTAGCCCTTGCGGGCGAGCATCCCCACCAGCCGACGGGCAGCGATCTGCTCGTCGAGGCCGCGCATGGAGCGCAGCTTCTTGCGGACCAGGCCGCGCGCCGCCTCCTCCTCCGCGCCCGGGTCGACCTCCGCGAGCACCGCCTTCGCCGTCTCGTCGGCGACGCCCTTGCGGCGCAGCTCGACCGCGAGCGCGGTCCGGGCCAGGCCGCGGCTGCGCTGGCGTCCCTCGACCCAGGCCCGGGCGAAGGCCTCGTCGTCGACGAGGCCGACCTCCTCGAACCGGTCGAGCAACCGCCCCGTCACGTCCTCAGGGACGTTGCGCCGCGCCAGCCGCTCCTCGAGCTCGCGCCGGCTGCGCGCCTTGATGCTCAGCTGGTCGAGCAGGATCTTGCGGGCGACCGACTCCGGATCCGCGTCCTCCGTCCAGCCGTCGTCCTCGGGGGGCTCCTCGTCACGCATCGGTCACGTCCTCCTGCCAGGTGGCTACGGCGGGAACGGCGGACGAGGAGGCGCAGTGAGCGAGGAACGAGCGACCGGAGCCGACGAGCCCGCCGCTTCCCACCGTGCCGTCGTCGTGCCGCCCCGCGAAGTCGTGCCCTACGGAACTCGACTGCGTGCGCGGCAGCATGGCGCGAGGAACGAGCGACATGCTCGCGCCGTCAGAAGGAGTCGACGCCGATGGGCTCGTCGGACAGCTCGTCGCCGTCGATGGTCGGGGTGACGCCGAGCTTCTCGAGGATCTTCTTCTCCAGCTCATTGGCCAGGTCGGGGTTGTCCTTGAGAAAGCCGCGGGCGTTCTCCTTGCCCTGACCGAGCTGGTCGCCCTCATAGGTGTACCAGGCGCCGGCCTTGCGGATCAGGCCCGCCTCGACACCCACGTCGATCAGGCCACCCTCACGGGAGATGCCCTTGCCGTACATGATGTCGAACTCGGCCTGCTTGAAGGGCGGGGCGACCTTGTTCTTGACGACCTTGACCCGGGTCCGGTTGCCGACCATGTCGGTGCCGTCCTTGAGGGTCTCGATGCGGCGGACGTCGAGGCGCACCGAGGAGTAGAACTTCAGCGCGCGACCACCGGTGGTGGTCTCGGGCGAGCCGAACATGACGCCGATCTTCTCGCGCAGCTGGTTGATGAAGATGGCGGTCGTCTTGGACTGGTTGAGGGCACCGGTCATCTTGCGCAGCGCCTGGCTCATCAGGCGGGCCTGCAGGCCGACGTGGCTGTCGCCCATCTCGCCCTCGATCTCGGCGCGGGGCACGAGCGCGGCCACGGAGTCGATGACGATCAGGTCGAGCGCGCCGGAGCGGATCAGCATGTCGGCGATCTCGAGGGCCTGCTCACCGGAGTCGGGCTGGGAGACCAGGAGGGCGTCGGTGTCGACGCCGAGGGCCTTGGCGTAGTCGGGGTCGAGCGCGTGCTCGGCGTCGATGAAGGCGACGATGCCGCCGGCGGCCTGGGCGCTGGCCACGGAGTGCAGGGCGACGGTCGTCTTTCCGCTCGACTCCGGGCCGTAGATCTCCACCACGCGACCACGCGGGAGGCCGCCGATGCCGAGCGCCACGTCGAGCGCGATCGACCCGGTCGGGATCACGTCAAGGGGGGCGCGCGAGTCGTCGCCGAGCCGCATCACCGAACCCTTGCCGTAGGACTTCTCGATGTTGAGCAGGGCGGTCTCGAGCGCCTTCTGCCGGTCGTCTCCAGCCATGGTCCTCGTCTCCTTCGTGTCGCGTGGGCCAGGTACATCGGCGACGCTAGAGCGGGGTCCCGACACAACCTGATCAGTCGTGTCGTGGGTGTGGACAACCCGTCGGAACGTCGTACCTGTGGACAGTCGACGGACCCGCGTCGGGCCCCGTGCTGCCGTACGACCAAACCTAGCCGAACAGGTGTTCGAAGTCGCGTCAGACCGGCCGGCGTGTCGCGACGGCCCGGGACCCCGCGATCGCGCGGGCGGCGCAGCCGAGCACGCCGGCGACGAGCAGCAGGCTGGTCAGGGCGAGGGCGGGATAGCCCGCCGCGCCGACCACCACGCCGGCGATCGCGCCGGCGGCCGCGGCGGTCAGGCCCATCACCAGATCCGAGACGCCCTGCACGTCGGTCCGCACCTCCAGCGGCGCGTGCTCGGCGACCAGCGTCGAGGCCGCGACCATGGCGAGCGACCAGCCCAGGCCGAGCAGGAACAGGCCGACGGTCACCTGCCACGACATCCCGCTGGGAGCCGACGCGCACAGGAGCAGCGCGACCAGCAGCACCACTCCCCCGGCGGCCAGGACAGGCGGGCGGCCGAGGCGGTCGGCGAGCATCCCGACGAGCGGCGAGAACGCGAACATGCCGAGCACGTGCACGCTGATCACGATGCCGATGACCTCCAGCCCCGAGCCGCCGTGCTCCATGTGCAGCGGCGTCATCGTCATCACGCCGATCATCGTGGCGTGGGTGAGCGCCAGCCCGCCGATGGCGTAGCCGAGGACCGGCCGGTCCCGGACCGTCGCGGCCGTGCGGCTCCAGGAGCCGCCGGTCCGGCCGACGGCGCGTCCGCCGTCGCCACCGGACGCCGCCCGCTGCGCCGTCACCAACGGGTCGGGCCGCAGCAGCACCGCGACGATCACCGCGGCGACGAGCATCCCGACCGCGCCGATGGCGAACGGACCGGTCAGCTCCGGGATCCCGACGGTGTCCGCGACCGCCCCGGCCGGCCCGGTCAGGTTCGGTCCCGCAACCGCGCCGATCGTGGTCGCCCAGACGACGAGGGAGAGCGACCGGGCGCGGTTGGCGTCGGTCGCGAGGTCGGTCGCGGCGTACCGGGCGGCGTTGTTGGCCGAGGTGGCCGCGCCGAGCATCATCGCGCCGACGAGCAGCAGCGGCATCGAGCCGACCACGCCGGCGAGCACGGCGGTGAGGCCGCCGGCGGAGCCGACGACGTAGCCCGTCATCAGACCGGTACGACGCCCCCGCCGCGCCATGAGCGGGGCGAGCAGGAACGAGATCACCGCCGCGCCGAGCACCTGGGCGGTCTGGGCGAGCCCGGACTGGGCCTCCGAGCCGGACAGGTCGCGGGCGAGCAGGGAGGCGGTGGCGATGCCGATCGTGATGCCCACCGCGCCGACCGCCTGGGTGAGCACGAGGACGCGGACGGTGCGGCGGTGGACCGCGTCGAGGACCAGGTCCGGCTCGACCAGGCCGGTCACCGCTCGCTCTCCGGGAGCTCGCGCACCTCCCAGACCGCGCGCCAGACCTCCTTCGGCGACACACCGGCGGCGAGCGCCTCGCTCGCGGTGCGGTGGTCGAGCGCGCCGATCACGAAGGTGTCGGCCCACACGCGGGCGTAGCCCTCACCGAGATGGCGATCCATACGTGCCCAGAACTCGGTGTGCCTCACTCCCCCATGATCCACCGGACGTCCCACCGGTGGTGCACGAGGTCGTGCAGGTGGTACCTCCCGAGCGTGTCGACGGTGAACACGCTGCCGTTGCTGCGCCGCCCCGGGCGCTCCCAGGCGTCGTCCGGCACACGGTCGTAGGCGTCGGCGACGGCAGCGGCGGCCGCCACGAGGTCCGGTACGACGTCCACCGCGCGCTGCTCGTCGTACCGCTCCGTCACGGCCGTCTCGTCCTGGTCCCAGTTGGCGAACCGGGGGTCGTCCTCGGCGAGGAGTTGCTCGACCCGGCCGGTGAACACCCGGTTCACGTCGCGCACGTGGCAGGCGTACTCGGTCGGCGACCACACCGTCGGCGACGGTCGCGTGCCGGCGCGCGAGTCGGTCAGCGCGGCCGCCCAGAAGTCGGCGTTCTCACGGATCGCGGCACCGAGGTCGGCCCGGTCGATCCGGGCGGCATCGAAGCCACACTCGGGACAGGGACGCTCGAGCACCCAGGTCCAGTCCTTGGTGTCGGGGGCGATGACGGCGCTCTCGTTGGTCACGGGGCCATCCTCCGGCGGCCGCGGCGCGCCCCGCGAGCCGGGATCCGGTCAATCGCCGTCGAGGACCTGCCAGGTGCCGGTCCGGCGCCGCAATCGCGCGACCAGCCGGGCCCGGCGCTCGGACATCCGGCTCCACACCGCCTGCTGGAAGGCGAGCGTGAGCCAGCCCGCGACGGCCATCCCGGAGACGTTGAGCAGCAACTGCAGGACGCTGCCCCGGATCTCGTCCGGGACGCCGAACGCGAGGCCGAGCGCGACATTGCCCGCGGCGGGGATGGTGGTGACCGAGATGAAGACCCCGGACAGGCCGCCGACCTTCGCCGAGGTGAGCGACAGGGCGCCGGCGGCCGCGGCGACGACGGCGACGATGAACGACCACTTGTCGGGCGTGTAGATGAACCCGGTAGCGGGCCGCGGCGCCGTCACCATGTCGTGGGTGATCCAGCCCAGTGCTCGCGCGAGGAGCGCGGCCGCGGTGGTGACCGCGATGGCGACGGCGAACCCGACGACGAGCGAGCGGGCCGCGAAGCGCAACAGCGACGGGCGACGCCGGACCAGCGCCAGGCCGAGCGCCGCGATCGGCACGAACTCCGGGCCGAGCACCATCGCCCCGATGACCAGGATCTGGGAGTCGAGGATGATCGCGATGCTCGCGATCAGGGTCGCCAGACTCATGAAGGTCAGGAACGTCCAGTTGAGCTCGGACTCCTCGTAGGCACGCTGCGTCACGTCGGCCCACACGACCGCGTCGGCCGAGGACCCCGGAGTACGGCGCTCCGCGTCGAGGCCGGCCTGGGACAGCCAGGTCGTCACGGGGACGACGTGGATCGACCCCTCCTGCGGCACGCCGAGGCGGCGCAGGTCGTCCACGACCTCGTTGACGGCCTCGCGCGCCACGTCGGCCTCGACGAGGTCGCCCTCCGGCACGAGCGCCGCCCCGCGGACGCAGGTGAGGCCGGTCACGGCCGGGTCGTCCCGGAGGGCGTCGAGTACGGCCGGGGTGAGGGCCCGCGGGGACGTGATGCGGAGGTGCTGCACCCGCTCACACTAGTAGCGTGTCGCGGCTGAAGCGTGCCGTTGGGAGGTGTCCAGGTGCGTGCATCGCAAGGCGGCGGAGCACTGGCATACCGGGGCATCGGCGAGGAGCGAAGCAACCTCCCGACGCCCCGGGGCTCCGCTGGGGTCTGTCGAGCTTCGCCAACGCAGCGAGGAGCGTGCCTGGGCGACTCCCGGCCCGCGGTTCAGCTGCGACGGGCTACGAGAGGCGCCAGCCGGAGATCGACGTCCCTCAGCGGGTCGCCACCGTCGACGAGCAGCCGGCCGCCCGGCACGAGCGCGGCGGCGATCCGGGGCAGTGCCCGCTCGCCGGCCGCCGGATCCCTCCCGTCGAGGGCCCCGACCCGCACCGCGAAGGCCAGGTCGTACGGCGCCTCGCCGGGCAGCAGCACGAGCTCCTCCACCGCGACCTGGCGCACGCTGAGTCGTCCGTCGTCGATCTCCTGCGCCGCGTTGCGGCTCGTCAGCGCGATGCCCTTGGCCGACCGGTCGACGACCAGGACGTGGCCGCCGGGACCGATGCGTCGGACGACCTCCTGCGCCGCCGCGCCGGGTGCCCCGCCGATCTCCAGCACCCGCATCCCCGCGCGCAGCGGCAGGGCGTCGACGACCGCGGCCAGTCGTGGCGAGAGTCCGGGCATGACGACGAGCGTAGGGCTCGCGTGGGGCCGGGCACCCGACCGTTCTTGCGCTCAGCCGCTCCAGGTGCGCGCGACGAGCGGGACGCCCGGCCGATAGGCGAGGTGGACGTGCGTGGGCGCGTCGAGCAGCATCAGGTCGGCCCGCGCGCCGGGGACGACGCGGCCGACGTCGGTGCGTCCCAGCGCGGCCGCGCCGCCCGCGGTCGCGGCCCGGACGGCCTCGGCCGGGGTCATCCCCATCTCGCGGACCGCGAGCGCGATGCAGAACGGCAGCGAGCTGGTGTAGCAGGAGCCGGGGTTGCAGTCGCTGGCGAGGGCCACGGTGACACCGGCGTCGATCAGCCGGCGGCCCGAGGGGTAGGGGTGCTTCGTGCTGAACTCGACGCCGGGCAGCAGCGTCGCGACGGTGCCGGCGTCGCGCAGGGCGTGCACGTCGGCGTCGGTCAGGTAGGTGCAGTGGTCGACGGCGGTCAGGCCGAGCTCGGCCGCGAGCCGGACGCCGGGGCCCTCGCCGAGCTGGTTGGCGTGCAGCCGGCCCTGCAGGCCGGCCGCCGCGCCGGCGGCGAGGATGGTGCGGGCCTGCTCCTCGTCGAACGCGCCGCGCTCGCAGAACACGTCGATCCACCTCGCGTGCGGGGCGGCGGCCTCGAGCATCGGGCCGGTCACGAGGTCGACGTACGCCGCGGGGTCGTCGGCGTACTCCGGCGCGACGACGTGGGCGCCGAGGAAGGTCGTCTCGTCCGTGAACTCGCGCGCGACCCGCAGCGAGCGCGCCTCGTCGTCGACGGAGAGACCGTAGCCGGACTTGATCTCGAGGGTGGTGGTGCCCTGGCGGCGCATCTCGGCGACATGGCGCGCGACGCCGGCCGCGAGCTGGTCGTCGGACGCGGCGCGCGTGGCGGCGACGGTGGTGCGGATGCCGCCGGCGGCGTAGGACTCCCCCGCCATCCGCGCCTGGAACTCCAGCGCCCGGTCGCCGGCGAACACCAGGTGGCTGTGGCTGTCGACGAAGCCGGGCAGCACCGCGCGACCCCGCGCGTCGAACACCTCGTCGGCGGCGGGCGCGCCGGCGGCGGCGCCGACCCAGGCGACGACGCCGTCGGTCAGGACGACGGCCGCGTCGGTGCGGACGCCGAGCGGGTCGCCCGGTCCGGCGGTGGCGGGGTCGTTGGTGACCAGCTCGCCGATGTTGGTGATGAGCAGGCTCATGGGCTCCCCGTCGGTCATGTCCACAGCCTTCCGATCACGTCGTCGAGGGCACGGCCGACCGCGCCGTGGTCGCCGTCGAAGACCACCGCGCCGTCCACCATCACGTGCGTGACGTCGGCGGCACCGGCGGCGAAGACGGCGGTGTGCTCGTCGCGACCGGTGCCGGCCGTGCGCGGCGAGGCGAGGTCGATGGTCACCAGGTCGGCGCGCTGGCCGACCGCGATCGCGCCGGCGTCGGCGAAGCCGAGGCTGCGGTGCCCGTCGGCCGTGCCGGCGAGCAGCAGCTCACCCGCGGTCCAGTGCCCGCGGGCCCGGGTGGCGAGGCGCTCGTCCAACTCGAGGGCGCGCATCTCCTCGAACGCGTCGATGACGGCGTGGCTGTCGGAGCCGAGCGTCAGGACCGCGCCGGCCTCCTGCAGCGCCCGCGCCGGGCCGATCCCGTCGCCGAGGTCGCGCTCCGTGGTGGGGCAGAACGACGCGAACGCGCGCGCCTCCCCCAGCAGCCGGATGTCCTCGTCGGTCAGGTGGGTCGCATGGACCGCGCTCGTCATCGGGCCGAGCACGCCGTGGTCGGCGAGCAGCCCCGTCGGCGTGATCCCGTGAGCCGCGACGCAGTCGGCGTTCTCCTTGACCTGCTCCGACAGGTGCACGTGGACCGGCACCCCGTCGGCGGCGTACGGCGCGAACGCCTTCAGCGCGTGGGCGGGCACGGCCCGCACGGAGTGGGCCGCGACGCCGATCGCTCCCGCGGCGCCGAGCGGGACCGACAGGGCGGCGACCCGCTCCTGCCAGGCATCGGCCGTGCCGTCGGAGAAGCGCTGCTGCACGCCCTCGGGCGGGGCGCCGAACCCGCTGGACAGGTAGAGCGTGTCGAGCAGGGTGATCCGGATGCCGGCGTCGCGGGCCGCGGCGAGCAGGGCGTGCCCCATCGCGTTCGGCTCGTCGTACGGCGTCCCGTCGGGCTGGTGGTGCAGGTAGTGGAACTCCCCCACCGCCGTGTAGCCGGCCGCCACCATCTCGGCGTAGGTCGCCCTGGCCAGCTCGTAGTAGGTGTCGGGGTCGAGCCGGCCGGCGACGGCGTACATCTGCTCGCGCCAGGTCCAGAACGTGCCGCGGTCGGTCTGGGTGCGCCCGCGCAGCGCGCGGTGGAAGGCGTGGCTGTGCGTGTTGGCGAGGCCGGGGAGGGTGAGCCCGCGCAGGGGCACGCCGGTGGTGGTGGCGTCGGGCTCGACCGACGTGATCCGCCCGTGCTCGACCTCGACCCGGACGGTGTCGCGGACCCGGCCGCCGACCCAGGCATGCTCCAGCAGGTAGGCGGTCACGGCGCGACCAGGCCGGTGAGCGCGTCGGCGAGCGCCTCGACGCCGGCCAGGCAGTCGGCGGTCTCGGCCGACTCGTAGGGCGAGTGCGACACGCCCGAGGGGTTGCGCACGAAGAGCATCGCGGTGGGGATGCCGGCGTCCTGCAGGATGCCGGCGTCGTGGCCGGCCTGGGTGGGCAGCACCGGCACCCCGCCGAGGCGGGCCACCAGCGAGTCGCGCAGCGCGGCGTCGAACGCCACCTCGCCGGTGACCGACTCCGGGGTGACCTCGACGGTGGTGCCGTCGCGTCCGGCGCGGTCGACCGCCTGCTTCTCCACCGCAGCGACCAGCGCGGCGAGGGCGTCGTCGGACTCGGCCCGTGCGTCCAGCCATGCCGTGACGTGGGACGGTACGGCGTTGGTGCCGTTGGGCCGCACGTCGATCCGGCCGAAGGTCGCGCGCTGGCCGGACAGGCGGGCCTGCTTGTTGGCCGCGAGCGCAGTCATCGCGTAGGTGAGCATCGGGTCGGCACGGTCCTCCATCCGGGTGGTGCCCGCGTGGTCGGCTCGGCCCGCGATGTCGTAGCGGTAGCGCCCGTGCGGCCAGATCCCGCTGTGCACGCCGACCGGCGCGTCGAGGTCGACGAGCCCACGGCCCTGCTCGACGTGCAGCTCGACGTAGGTGGCGACGCCGTCGAGCATCGTCGACGCTGCGCCGTCGCCGGCCCCCTCGACGACGTCGCCGAGACGGACGCCGTCGCGGTCGGCCAGCTCCCGGGCCTCGGACCACGAGGTGGCGCCGACCGCGAGCCGCGATCCGAGGCAGGCCCGCCCGAAGCGGGAGCCCTCCTCCTCGACGAACGCGGCGATGCCGAGGCGGCGGGTGGGCTCCACGCCGCGCGAGCGCATCAGGTCGACCGCGGCGAACGACGACACGACGCCGAGCGGGCCGTCGTACGCGCCGCCGTCGAGGACGGAGTCGAGATGGGAGCCGGTGAGCACCCGGTCGGTGCCCGACCCGAGGGTCTCCGGCCCCCACCACGCGACCAGGTTGCCGAACGGGTCCTCCTCGACCTCGAGCCCGCGGGCCGTCGCGGTCTCGCGGAACCACGCGCGGAGCTCGAGCTCGGCGGAGTGCCACGGTTGGCGGAAGTAGCCGCCGGAGGACGCCGAGCGCCCGACGGGCGCGAGGTCGCGCCACATCCGCTCGAAGTCGGCCACCCCGGCGATCGAGGAGCTCACGGCACTCAGCCCTCCTGCATCGGGATCCGGACGCCACGCTCGGCGGCGACCTCGGCGGCCCGGTCGTAGCCCGCGTCGACGTGGCGGATGACGCCCATGCCCGGGTCGTTGGTCAGCACGGCCTCGATCTTCGCAGCAGCCAGCTCGGTGCCGTCGGCGACGCACACCTGGCCGGAGTGGATCGAGCGGCCCATGCCCACCCCGCCGCCGTGGTGCAGCGACACCCAGGTCGCGCCGGATGCGGTCGCCGTCATCGCGTTGAGGAGCGGCCAGTCGGCGATCGCGTCGGAGCCGTCGAGCATCGCCTCGGTCTCACGGTACGGCGACGCCACCGAGCCGCAGTCGAGGTGGTCGCGACCGATCACGATCGGCGCCTTCAGCTCGCCGCTCCTGACCATCTCGTTGAACTTCAGGCCCGCCAGGTGGCGCTCGCCGTAGCCCAGCCAGCAGATCCGTGCGGGCAGGCCCTGGTAGTGGACCCGCTCCTGCGCCATGCCGATCCACTTGTGGAGCCGCTCGTTCTCGGGGAAGAGCTCGAGGATCGCCCTGTCGGTGGCGGCGATGTCGGCCGGGTCGCCGGACAGCGCGGCCCAGCGGAAGGGACCCTTGCCCTCGCAGAAGAGCGGGCGGATGTACGCCGGCACGAAGCCGGGGAACTCGAACGCCCGGTCGTAGCCGCCCTTGCGGGCCTCGTCGCGGATGGAGTTGCCGTAGTCGAAGACCTCGGCGCCGGCGTCCTGGAACTCCACCATCGCCCGCACGTGCGCGGCCATCGACGCCTGGGCGTCCTTGGTGAAGCCCTCCGGGTCGCGCTCGGCGGCCTGGTGCCAGTCGTCGAAGGGGACGCCGACGGGCAGGTACGAGAGCGGGTCGTGCGCCGACGTCTGGTCGGTGACGACGTCGATGGGTGCCTTCATCTCCAGCAGCTTGGGGAAGATCTCGGCGGCGTTGCCGAGCAGGCCGATGGACAGACCTCGGCGCTCGTCGCGCGCGGCCACCGCCAGCTCGAGGGCGTGGTCGAGGTCGTCGGCCTGGACGTCGAGGTAGCGGTGCTCGATGCGGCGGGTGATCCGGCTCTGGTCGACGTCGACGCAGATCGCGACGCCGTCGTTCATCGTGACCGCGAGCGGCTGCGCGCCGCCCATGCCGCCGAGGCCCGCAGTCAGTGTGATCGTGCCGGCGAGCGTGCCGCCGAAGCGCTTGTCGGCGACGGCCGCGAACGTCTCGAAGGTGCCCTGCAGGATGCCCTGGGTGCCGATGTAGATCCAGGAGCCGGCCGTCATCTGGCCGTACATGGTCAGGCCCAGCTCCTCGAGCCGGCGGAACTCCTCCCAGTTGGCCCAGTCGCCGACCAGGTTGGAGTTGGCGATGAGCACGCGAGGAGCCCACTTGTTGGTCTTGAAGACACCGACCGGCTTGCCGCTCTGGACGAGCATGGTCTCGTCGTCCTCGAGGTCGCGCAGGGTGCGCACGAGGGCGTCGTACGCCTCCCAGTTGCGGGCGGCCTTGCCGGTGCCCCCGTAGACGACGAGGTCCTCGGGACGCTCGGCGTTCTCGGGGTCGAGGTTGTTCATCAGCATCCGCAGCGGAGCCTCGGTCTGCCACGACTTGGCGGTCAGCTCGGTGCCGGTGGCGGCGTGGATGGGGAGTCGGGGGTTGTCCTGCTGGGTGGTCATGCGAGTTCTCCGATCGCGTTCGTGACGGCCGCGGTGACGGAGCGGTCGACCACGAGCTGGTGGGCGGTGTCGATCTCGGGGGCGAGGAACCGGTCGGTGCCGGGGCCGCCCACACCGGCGTCGCGGAGGAGGTCCACGACAGCGCCGGTGGCGGGACCGGGGGTGAGCGGGGCGCGCAGGTTGAGCGCCCGGGCCGCGGTCATCAGCTCGATGGCGAGCACGCGGGTCAGGCCGTCGACGGCCCTGCGCAGCTTGCGCGCGGACGACCAGCCCATCGAGACGTGGTCCTCCTGCATGGCGCTCGACGGGATCGAGTCGACGCTGGCGGGGTTGGCCAGGCGCTTGAGCTCGGAGACGATCGCGGCCTGGGTGTACTGCGCGATCATCAGGCCGGAGTCGACGCCGGGGTCGTCGGCCAGGAAGGGCGGGAGCCCGTGGTTGCGGGCCTTGTCGAGGAAGCGGTCTGTCCGTCGCTCGGCGATCGAGGCCAGGTCGGCGGTGACGATCGCGAGGAAGTCGAGCACGTAGGCGACCGGCGCGCCGTGGAAGTTGCCGTTGGACTCGACCCGGCCCTCGTCGGCGAGGACGACGGGGTTGTCGACCGCCGCGGCCAGCTCGCGGGACGCGACCGACGCCGCGTGCGCGACCGTGTCCCGCGCGCCGCCGTGCACCTGGGGCGAGCAGCGCAGCGAGTAGGCGTCCTGGACCCGGTTGCAGTCGGGCCCGCGGTGCGAGGCGACGACGCCGGAGTCGCGCAGCAGCGCCGTGAGGTTGGCCGCGGAGGCCGCCTGGCCGGGGTGCGGGCGGATCGCCTGCAGCTCGGGCGCGAAGACGCGGTCGGTGCCGAGCTGGCCCTCGACGGACATGGCCGCGGAGATGTCGGCGACCTTGAGCAGCTCGGTGAGGTCGTGGATCGCGAGCACCAGCATGCCGAGCATGCCGTCGGTGCCGTTGATGAGGGCCAGGCCCTCCTTCTCCTGCAGCTCGACCGGCGTGAGCCCGGCCGCGGCGAGGGCGCTCGCGGCGTCGGTCAGCTCGCCGTCCGAGGTGCGGACCGGACCCTCGCCCATCAGCGCCAGCGCGCAGTGGGCAAGGGGGGCCAGGTCGCCGGAGCAGCCGAGCGAGCCGTACTCGTGGACGACCGGTGTGATGCCGTGGCTCAGCAGCGCGGCGAGCAACTCGGCTGTCTCCCGGCGTACGCCGGTGCGGCCGGTGGCGAGCGTCGAGAGACGCAGCAGCATGAGACCGCGGACGACCTCGCGCTCCACCTCGGGGCCGCTGCCCGCGGCATGCGAGCGGACGAGCGAGCGCTGCAGCTGGGCCCGCAGCTCCGGCGCGATGTGCCGGGTGGCGAGCGCGCCGAACCCGGTCGACACGCCGTAGTGCGGCGTCGGGGACGCCGCGAGGTCCTCGACGACCGCGCGCGCCTTGTCGATGGCCGCCAGGGCCTCGTCACTGAGCACCACAGGGGCACCACCGCGGGCGACCGCCACCACCTCGTCGAACGAGACCGCGCCCGTCCCGACCGTCACTGTCTCCATGCCCCGATTCCACCTCCTCGGGGTGGCGCGCGCCAGGGCGGACCGCCATGATGAGTCTCGGATCCGAGACTCATCGAGAGGAGACCGGAGATGGCCCAGGTCCCGGCAGCCACCCGAGCACTGCGCGTGCTGCGCTTCCTCGCCGGACAGCCCGAGCCGGTCGCGGTCGACCGGATCGCGCGCGAGCTCGAGATCCCGCGCTCCACGACCTACCACCTGCTGCAGGCCATGGCGGACGAGGGCTTCGTCGTCCATCTCGCCGACGAGCGCCGCTACGGCCTCGGCGTGGCCGCCTTCGAGGTCGGCTCCGGCTACGCCCGCCAGGCACCGTTGCAGCGTCTGGCCCGCCGCCCCCTCGCGACCCTGGTCGACCGCACCGGGCACAGTGCGCACCTCGCCGTTCCCCACGGCCGCGACGTGCTCTACGTCGTGGAGGAGCGAGCGCCCGGCCGACCGCCGCTGGTGACCGACGTCGGCGTCCGGCTGCCGTCGCACCTCACGGCCAGTGGGCGGGCGATCCTGGCACACCTCCCGGCCAGCCAGGTGCGCGCCCTCTACCCCGACCGGACCGCCTTCGTGGACCGCACCGGCGTCGGCCCCGGCTCCCCCACCGCGCTGCGCTCGGTCCTGTCCGAGACCCGTCGGCGGGGCTACGCGACCGAGGACAGCGAGGTCACGGCCGGCATGGCGAGCGTCGCGGCGGCCGTCCTCGACCACAACGGGCTGCCGGTCGCGGGGGTGGCGCTCACCTTTCCCACCGAGGAGCTCGACAGCCGTCAGCGCGAGCGGCTGGCCGGATCCGTCGTCGCCACCGCCGACGCCCTCGGCCGTCGGCTCCGCGGCCGGTGACCCTCCGCCCGCGACCTCAGAGTCATCAGGAGTCGTCACGGGTTTCACCTGCCCCATCCGCGGGCATCGATCGCTGCACCGTGGACTCCGCCCCCGAACGAGTCCCGTTCACACCTGGAGCACCCATGCGACTTCTGACCTCAGGGCCCTCGGCCCTGCTCCTGGCCGCCTCGCTGACACTGGCGACCCCGGCCCTCGCCACGACCTCCGCTCCCGCCGCCGATGCGTCGGCCCATGGGTCGGCCCGTGCGTCGGCCGCGGAGAAGGCGATCAGCATCGCCGTGAAGAGTGCCCAGGTCGAGCGCGGCCGGAAGGTCGTCGTGACGGGCGCCGTGACGAGCCCGAGGGTCACCCGCGTGACCCTCCAGCAGAAGCGCGTGGGCACGAAGTGGAAGGCCCAGGCCACCGCGAAGGTCAAGGCCGACGGGACCTACAAGCTCAAGGACAAGACCACCAAGGCGGTGACCCGCACGTACCGCGTGGTCAGCGCCGCGGGCCCCAAGCGGCGGTCCGCCAAGGTGAAGGTCGGCGTCTACGAGTGGCGCGACCTGACGAAGATGCAGCCGCGCGTCATGACCGGATGGGGCGTCGAGAAGAGCGTGACCGTCAACGGCGTCGCCTACGGCCCGGCGCTCCGCGGCTGGGGCCACCCCACCCTGCCGTCGCTGGTCGACTACAACCTCAACCGCAGCTGCATCTCCCTGCGGGCCAGGTTCGGCATCAGTGACGCCTCGGACCTCGCCGGCCGGGCGACGATCTCCGTGGCCGGCGACGACGTCGCCGTCTACACGAAGTCCTTCGGCATCACCCAGTCGGAGTACGTCACGATGCCGCTGGCGACGCCGTTCCGGGTCGCCCTGACCTTCACCGTGGAGAACCCCGGCGCCCTCCCGACGCCGCCGAACGCCGTCCCCGTCGTCGCCCAGCCCGAGGTGTTCTGCACCTCCACCCAGTAGCCGCCGGGCCGGACCGCCGGGCTCAGTCGGCCGCAGCGAGTCGGCGACGGGATTGCCCCCGAAGCCGACCTCGTTGCCGTCGACGTCCCGATAGATCACCTTCCGTACGCCGTCGCCGTAGGTCTGCTCCTCGGCCGGCTCGATCCCACGGTCGGCGATGCCGGCCACCCGGGCGGCGAGGTCGTCGACGAACACGGTCTGCGTGGCGCGACCCGCCCGCTCGGGGCGCTCCTCGACCACCAGCCAGCGGTGCGGGGCCAGCTCCCACACTGCCTCGGTGTCGTGAGCGAGGAAGGACGGCGGCGCGCCCAGCAGCGCCTCGTACCACGGCCGGGCCCGCGCATAGTCGCGCACACAGATCCCCGCGAACAGCTCGACCCCGTCGGCCAGGAACTCGCTCATACCGGAAGGGACCGAGCAGGGGCACCGGATTCATCGGGGCGGCGCGGAGCCGGGGATCCCCGGCGACCAGCACCCCACCGCGACGAGGTGTCGACGTATGCGCGGAGCTTCGGTCGGACCGAGTCGGAGTACGCCGTCGTGAGGCTCGGCCGGCCGACCCGGATGACACTCCGCTTCACGCTGGAGGACACCGGGCCCCGTCCGACACTGGCGCCGCGCCCTACACGCCCCCGGGACCGTCGTCCGGGCGGCGGCGCACCCGCTCCCACCACCAGTCGTACGACGCCGGGTCGGCGCCGTAGGCAGCCGTCATCACGCGACCGACGGCCGCGAGCAGCGCCGGCCGCTCCGCGTGGGCGGCGTGCTGGGCGGCCCGGGCCAGGTCGGCGCCCTCCCCCCACGCGCCGTCGTCGGCCGGCAGGGGCAGGGCCGCGAGCTGTCGGGCGCTGACCTTGACCGACCCGGGCGTCAGGCCGGTGCCGAGATAGCGGGTGGCGGCGTGCGCCACGAGCGGGGGCGCGAGCGTCACCGCGAGCAGCCGCCACAGGTCGTCCGGGTCGTGCGGCACGACGCTCACCACGGGCACCGACGGCAGCCAGGCGCCGCGCTCGTCGGCGACGGCCTCGATCACCCGGCCCTGCCCGGCCACCAGGAGCTTGGGGACGAGACGCGTGTCGGCCCAGCGGCCCAGCGACCCGTCGCCGCGCAGCCCGGCGAGGTCGACCGACGGGGCGTCGTACCGCCGACGGGCGAAGCGGGTCGGCACCCGGCCCCAGCGCAGCTCGGCGGGATCGATCAGGCCGGTCGTGACGAGCGGGGTGCCGCCCGGGAGGCCGTCGGCCACGAAGGGCGCGAGCCCGTAGTACTGGTCGCGGAAGTCGGCGGTGCAGGTCGCCCGCTCACCGAGCCTGCCGGTGTCGGCCGGGAGCGCGACCGACGGGATCCCGAAGGCGGGCGCCGCGAGCGCGCCCCAGGCGTCGGGGTCGGTCGCCGGCGTCGCGCCGATCCGCACCACCGGCACGCAGGTGTGGACCGGCGTCCCGTCGAAGACCGGTCGCTCGCCGCACCAGAAGTCGGTGACCGCGCCACGAAGGGCGACCGCCTCGCGGACCGGGCCGGCATCACGCGCGGCGAGCACGGAGATCGGCTGGACGAGCGCGACGGTCCCCCCGGGAGCCACCAGGTCGAGCGCGCGGCGCAGGAACACCGCGCTCGTGTCGGTGTACGCGCCGAGCCCCCGACGGTGCTCCTCGCTCCGGCCGGCGGTGTCGCGCCGGAGCTGGCCCAGGAAGGGCGGGTTGCCCACGACCGCGTCGAAGGTGTGGCCCTCCCAGGCGGTCAGGCCGTCGGCGACCACGACCTGCCGCTCGATCTCCGCGGCGGAGACCGTGGGGTCCTCGGCCCGCAGGCGGTCGCGCGCGATCCGCACCGCATCGGGGTCGACGTCGGATCCGTGCACCGCACGCACGCCGAGCCGACGGGCGGCGGCGAGCAGGAAGTGACCGGTCCCGCAGGCGGGATCCAGCACCGATCCGGCCGCCGGCAACGCGCGGTCGAGCACCCACGCGACGAGCGCGGGCGGCGTGTAGAACGCACCCTGCGCCCGACGTCGATCGCGGTCGTTCTCGGCGAGGTGGCGCTCGTAGGCGTCGGCGGCCTCGTCCGCCTCGGTCCCACGCGCCATGCTGGGACCCTAGAGGAAGGCTGTTATAGTCACAATGACTACAACACCGAGAGGCCGTGATGGACCGCACCGGACTGCTCACCGACCGCTACGAGCTCACCATGCTCGACTCCTTCGTCCGCGACGGCAGTGCCGGGCGGCCGGCCGTCTTCGAGGCCTTCGCCCGCCGCCTGCCCGAGGGCCGGCGCTACGGCATGCTGGCCGGGCTCGGCCGGCTGCTCGAGGCCATCGAGCGGTTCTCCTACGACGCCGACGAGCTGGCCTGGCTGCAGGAGGAGGGCGTCATCGGCGCCGAGACGGCCCGGTGGCTCGCGGACTTCCGGTTCTCCGGTGACGTCGACGGCTACCGCGAGGGCGACCTGTACTTCCCCGGCAGCCCGATCCTCGGCGTGACGGGGACGCTGGGCGAGTGCCTGGTCCTGGAGACCCTGGTGCTCAGCGTGCTCAACCACGACACGGCGATCGCCAGCGCGGCCGCCCGGATGGTCGACGCCGCGCAGGGCCGCCCGATCATCGAGATGGGCGGGCGGCGCACCCACGAGGAGGCGGCGGTCGCGACCGCGCGGGCGGCCTACCTGGCCGGCTTCGCGACGACGAGCAACCTGGCCGCCGGCCGGCGCTACGGCGTCCCGACCGCCGGCACCGCCGCACACGCCTTCACCCTCGCCCACAACACCGAGGCCGACGCCTTCCGCAGCCAGGTGGAGGCTCTCGGGGTCGACACCACCCTGCTGGTCGACACCTACGACATCGCGGACGGCATCCGCACGGCCGTCGCGGTGGCGGGCACCGACCTCGGCGCGGTCCGGATCGACTCCGGCGACCTGGCCGAGGAGTCGCACAAGGCCCGACAGCTGCTCGACGGACTGGGCGCGACGAGCACCCGGATCGTCGTCACCAGCGACCTCGACGAGTTCGTCATCACCGCGCTGGCCGACGCGCCCATCGACGGCTACGGCGTCGGCACCCGGGTCGCGACCGGCTCCGGCCATCCGACGGCGAGCATGGTCTACAAGCTGGTCGCGATCGCGGACGGCCCGGACGCGCCGCTGCGCCCGGTGGCGAAGAAGTCGAAGGACAAGGGCTCGGTGGGCGGCCGCAAGCACCCCTTCCGCGAGTACGACGCCGACGGCATCCTCGTCGCCGAGTGGTTCACGGCGCAGGACGCTCCCCCACCCGGCCCCGAGGCCCGCCCCGTCCAGATCCCGCTGATCCGCGGCGGCGAGGTCGTGCACCGTCCGGGCCTCGACGAGATCCGCGACTTCGCCGCAGCGACCCTCGCCACCCTGCCGACCGAGGCACGCACGGTCGCCGCCGGCCCGGCGTACCTCACCGCATCGCTTCGAAAGGAGAGCACGATGAACGACACGAGCACCCCGCGGGCCCTGATCGTGGTCGACGTCCAGAACGACTTCGTCGAGGGAGGCTCGCTCGGCGTCACGGGCGGACGCGAGGTCGCGCGCCGGATCAGTGCGCACCTCGCCGCCCACGCGGGCGACTACGCGATCGTGGCGGCCTCGCGCGACTGGCACCACGCGGGCGACACCAACGGCGGCCACTTCCACGCGCCCGGCGAGGAGCCGGACTTCGTGACGACATGGCCGGTGCACTGTGTGCAGGGCGAGCCGGGGTCCGACTACGCTCCCGAGCTGGCCACCGACGCCGTCACCCACCATGTCGTGAAGGGGATGGGCGAGCCGGCGTACTCCGCCTTCGAGGGCGTCACCGCCGCGGGCGAGAGCCTGGGCGACCTGCTCCGCGAGGCCGAGGTGACCGACGTCGACGTCGCCGGCATCGCCACCGACTACTGCGTGCGCGCGACCGCCCTCGACGCGGCGCGGGCCGGCTTCCGGGTCCGCCTCCTCGACGGCCTGCACGCCGGCGTGGCGGCCGACTCCTCCACGGCGGCGCTCGCGGAGCTGGCGGCGGCGGGCGTGGAGGTGGCGCCGTGAGCCATCCAGCGTTCGCCGTCGCCGTCGACCTCGCCATCTTCACCATCCGCGACGGCGCGCTGGCCGTCTTGCTGGTCGAGCGCGGCGAGGAGCCCTTCGCGGGCTCGTGGGCCCTGCCCGGCGGGTTCGTCGAGCCCAACGAGGACGCCGAGCAGGCGGCGTGGCGCGAGCTGCGGGAGGAGACCGGGCTGGGCGACGCCGAGCGCTTCTCCGGCCACCTCGAGCAGCTCCGGACCTACTCCGCCCCCGACCGCGACCCGCGGCAGCGCGTCGTGTCCGTCGCGCACGTCGCGCTCGCACCGGACCTGCCCGAGCCACGAGCGGGCACCGACGCCGCGGACGCGCGCTGGTGGGTCGTCGACGACCTGCTCGAGACGGACGACGGGCCGACCCTGGCCTTCGACCACCGCCAGATCCTGCTCGATGCGCGCGAGCGGGTCCGGGCCAAGCTGGAGTACACCACCCTCGCCACCGAATTCGTGGCCGAGCCGTTCACGCTCCCCGAGCTGCGTCGCGTCTACGCCGCCGTCTGGGGCACCCCGCCGGACCTCGGGAACTTCCGGCGCAAGGTGCTCGGCACGGAGGGCTTCGTGGTGCCGACCGACGTGCGCGGCGAGGCGACCGAGGCCGGCGGCCGGCGGGCGCTGCTCTACCGGCGCGGCACCGCCACCGTCGTCCAGCCGCCCATGGCGCGGGGCTGATCCGGTCGGCGGTCTAACTACCGAGTTTGTCGGCCGAGTCCGCCGATCACGACAAATTCGGTAGGTGAACCGTCACCGCGACCCACTCGTTCTCAACCCGTTGGTTGACAATGACTGGGGAACCGGCGTCTAATCAACCACATGGTTGAGCAAGACGATCGGTTGTCACGGGTCTTCGGCGCCCTCGCCGACCCCACCCGGCGCGACATCGTGGCCCGGCTGGCGGCGGGCGACGCGACGGTGAGCGAGCTCGCGGCGCCGTACGACGTCTCGCTCCAGGCAGTCTCCAAGCACCTCAAGGTGCTCGAGGAGGCCGGCCTGGTCCACCGCAGCCGTGACGCACAGCGGCGGCCGGTCCATCTGGACGCGGAGGTGTTCGACCTGATGACGAAGTGGATCGAGCGCTATCGGCGGCAGGCCGAGGAGCGCTACCGACGACTGGACCAGGTCCTCGCCCGGATGCAGGGCAGGGACACCGACCCACCGAACGACACCGAGCAGCAGCACCGACCCGAAGGAGCAGCAGGATGAACACGAGCACCGGCAGTACCGCGCCCGAGGCCCTCATCGAGGCCGACCCCGACGTCCCCACCGTCCGGATCGTCCGAGAGTTCGACGCGCCGCGCGAGCTCGTCTACCGCGCCCACGTCGAGCCCGACCTGGTGAGGCAGTGGATGGGCCCCGACTCGATCGGGATGGAGATCGATGTGTGGGATATCCGCACCGGCGGCGAGTACCGCTACACCGCCGTCCGCGACGGCGTCGAGGTCGCCCACTTCTACGGCGCCGTCCACCGGGTCGACGAGAACGAGAAGATCGTGCAGACCTTCGGGTTCGAGGAGATGCCCGACGCGGTCAGTCTCGAGACGATGGTCTTCGTCGAGCTGCCCGGCGGCCGCACCCGCCTCGAGGGGCTGTCGGTGGTCTACGACTTCGAGTCCCGCGCCGGCATGCTCGCCAGCGGCATGGAGGTCGGCATCAACGAGGGGTACGCCGCTCTCGACCGCCTGCTCGCCTCGATGGCGGGAGCGCAGGGGTGATCCCCGACGACCCGGCCGAGGAGCACCGCAGCATCGCGGGCGCCTTCGGCGAGCGGGTCCGCGGCGTCCCCGCGGACGACTGGGACGCCCCGACCCCCGTCGCGGAGTGGCGGGCGCGCGACGTCGTCCGTCACCTCGTCGAATGGTTCCCGGCGTTCCTCGCCGACGGCTCCGGCCTGCGCCTGCCGCCCGGACCATCGGTGGACGACGACCCGGTCGCCGCCTGGGAGCATCACGCCGCAGCTGTGCAGGCGGTGCTGGACGATCCCGCGACTGCCGAGGTCGCCTTCGCCCACCCACGGCTGCCCCCGATGCCGCTCCCCCAGGCGGTCTCGCGGTTCTACACCGGCGATGTCTTCATGCACACCTGGGACCTGGCCCGCGCCACCGGCCAAGACGACACGCTCGACGCCGAGCGCTGCCGGGTGATGGTCGAGGGGATGGCGCCGCTCGACGAGATGCTGCGCAGCAGCGGCCAGTACGGCCCGCAGGTGCCGGTCGCCGACGACGCGCCCTGGCAGGACCGACTGATCGGCTTCATCGGGCGCGACCCGTCCTGGCAGCGGCCGTAATCGGCTGGAGCGGTGTCGGTGGCGGGTCCTAGCCTCCTGTCATGGCGTACGACGACGAGCTGGCCGGGCGGCTCCGTGACCTCCTTGGGGAGGAGCCGGCCGCGGCGGGCCTGGAGCTGACCGAGAAGAAGATGTTCGGCGGGCTGGGCTTCATGGTCGGCGGTCACATGGCCGTGGCCGCCAGCGGTCAGGGCGGCCTGATGGTGCGCGTCGACCCGGCCGAGGGCGATCACCTGGTGGCCACGACCCCGGCGTACCCGATGGAGATGCGCGGACGGGCCATGACCGGCTGGCTGCGGGTCGACCTCGCGGACCTCGCGACGGACAAGGCGCTGGGTGCGTGGGTGCACCGCGGCGCGTCCTTCGTCGCCGGCCTGCCGCCCAAGTCGACCGGACGGTGAGGTCGTTCTGGGCCGCTCTGCCCACGGAGGGCCGGTGGCTGCTGTCGACGGTCGCGATCCAGACCCTGGGACGCGGCCTGACCCTGCCGTTCACGCTCATCTACCTGCACGAGGTCCGCGGCTTCGAGCTCGGCCTGTCCGGGACCCTGATGGCCCTGATCGCGGTGGTCGGCTTCCTGGTCACCGGCCCGGGCGGTGCCCTCGTCGACCGGTACGGCGCCCGCGCGGTGCTGCTCGCCGGCATCGCCGCGATGATCGCCGGCAACCTGATCCTGGCCTTCGCGACCACGCCGGCGGTCGCGGCGGTGGCACTGGTGCTCATCGGCTTCAACTTCGGGGTGTCCTGGCCGGCGTTCAACTCGCTGATCGCGGCCGTCGTCACCGGCGAGCTGCGCCAGCAGTACTTCGGCATCAACTTCGCCCTCGTCAACCTCGGCATCGGCGTGGGCGGCGTGGTGGGCGGCCTGTTCGCCGACGTCGACCGACCGGGCACGTTCACCGCGATCTTCGTCGGCGACGCGGTGAGCGGGTTGGTCCCTCTGGCGCTCCTGCTCGGGCCGCTGCGCCACGTCCACGGCCGGGCGGCCGTCCCCGAGGACGGGGCGGCACCGGCCGCCGCCGGCTACCTGACCATCCTCAAGCAGCCCGCCGTGCGCTGGCTGACGCTGCTGACCTTCGTCGGCACCTTCATCGGCTACGGCCAGCACGAGGCCGGCTTCCCCGGGTTCGCGCGGCAGGCGGCCGAGGTCTCCACTCGCACCATCGGCCTGGCGTTCGCGGTCAACACGGTCGTGATCGTCGTGCTGCAGTTCTCGGTGCTCAACCGGATCAAGCGTCACCTGCGCACCCGGGTGATGGTGGCGATGGCGGCGATCTGGGCCGTGGCGTGGGGACTCCTCGGCCTGGCCGGCGTGCTCCCCGGAGGAGGCGTCGCGATCGCCGGCGTCCTCGCCTACATGGCCGTCTTCGCCCTCGGCGAGACGCTGCTCCAGCCCACCGTGCCGGCGATGGCCAACGACCTCGCCACCGACCACACTCGCGGGCGCTACAACGCCATCACGGCGGCCGCCTTCCAGGGCGGCGCGGTGGCCGGGCCGGTCGTGGCCGGCTTCCTGCTGCAACACGACCTCGCCCCGGCGTACATCGCCGTCATGGTCGCGGGCTGCGTCGCGATCGCCGCCATGGCGCTGATCCTCGAACGACACGTCCCCGCAGCGGCCAACGGCCGTCCGGTCGTGGCGTCCGCCACACCCGCTGACGGATGACGCCACACGATTTCCGGGGCATCCGGAGGCGGCCCTAAGGTTTTCCACCGTGAAGCGCACGGTCCACGCATGATCTCGTTGAAGTCGTTCTGGGCCGCGCTTCCGACCGAGGGTCGGTGGCTGCTGTCCACCGTCGCGGTCTCCACGCTCGGGCGCGGGCTCGTGCTGCCCTTCACGCTGATCTATCTGCACGAGGTGCGCGGCTTCGGCCTCGGTCTGTCCGGCCTGCTCATGGCCGTCATCGCCGCTGCCGCGTTCGTGGTGACCGCGCCGAGCGGCGCCCTCGTCGACAGGTACGGCGCCCGCGTGGTGCTGCTGGCCGGACAGTCCGCGATGGTGGTCGGCACCGTGCTCCTTGCCTTCGCGACCACGCCGGCGGCCGCGGCGGTCGCACTCGTCCTCATCGGCGTCAACTTCGGCGCGTCGTGGCCGGCGTTCAACTCCCTGATCGCCACCGTGGTCGAGGGCGAGGTCCGCCAGCAGTACTTCGGCGTGAACTTCGCCCTCACCAACCTCGGGCTCGGGGTCGGCGGCATCGTGGGAGGCCTGTTCGCCGACGTCGGCCGGCCGGGGTCGTTCACCGCGATCTATCTCGCGGACGCCCTCGCCGGCCTGGTCCCCCTCGCCCTCTTCCTCGGCCCGCTGCGCCACCTGCACGGCCGGGTCCTGCACCCGCCGCGCGACCTCGGACCGGGTCCGACGCCGGGCTATCGCGCCATCCTGCGCAGTCCCGCCGTGCGGTGGCTGACCCTGTTGACGTTCGTCGCCACGTTCATCGGCTACGGACAGTTCGAGGCCGGGCTGCCTGCCTTCGCCCGGGGCGAGGCAGGACTGTCCACCGGCGTGATCGGGCTCGGCTTCGCGCTCAACACCTTCGTCATCGTGGCCCTCCAGTTCACCGTCATGGGGCGGATCCGCGGCCGGCGGCGGACCCGGGTGCTGACGGTCATGGCGGCCCTGTGGGCGTTCGCCTGGCTCCTCGTCGGCACCGGCGCCCTCGCCCCCGGCAGCGCGCTCGCGATCACCGGCCTGCTCGGGTTCGGCCTGGTCTTCGGGATCGGCGAGACCCTCCTCCAGCCGACCCTGCCGGCCATCAACAACGACCTGGCCGCCGACCATCTCCGCGGGCGCTACAACGCGCTCAACTCCGCGGCCGTCCAGGCCGGCACCGTCGCGGGTCCGATCGTCGCGGGGTTCCTGCTGGAGCACGGTCAGGCCTCCACGCTGATCGCGCTGATGGTCCTGGGGTGCGCCGCGATCGCGGTGGTCGCGACCGTGCTGGAGCGCCACCTCCCGGCCGCGGCGAACGGCCGGCCCGCCGGCGTACCGGAGGCGGTCAGGTAGCCGACCCGACCCTGCTGGCGAACCACAGCGTGCGGTGCGTCCAGTTGCCGGGTCCCAGCCGGCGCCCCGAGCAGACCACGATCACCACCTCGGGCGGGCCGTCGACCGCGTCCCAGCCGGGGAAGCCGTCGGTGGCGAGCACCTCGGTCCGCTCGGTCACGTCGTAGCAGGCGACCCGCTGCGCGGCCCCCTGGCCGGAGGCCAGGACGAGCCGGCCTCCGACGTCGAGGCCGTCGAGCAGCCGGTTGCCCATCGCGCTGCCGTCGGGCCAGGTGTGGGTGTTCAGCAGCACGTGGCCCTGCGCGGAGCCGGGCTCGACGCCGCCGCGGTCCCAGGCGAAGGACAGCTTGTCGGAGACGGGCGGCACACCGGGGACGCCGGCCGCGTCCCGGGGCACCGCCAGCACCCGGGCCCGGCGGACGATCCCGTCGACGGTGATCGCGGTCGGCGTGAACCCGGCCTCGGTCTGGCGGGCGCACGGATCGACGGGCGGGGTCGGAGTCGGCGTGGGCGTCGGGGTGGGCGTCACGACCGGCGGGGGTACGGCGGCCGGCGGGTCCGGCGCGTCGCCGTCGCGCAGCAGCAGCCACGCGAGCAGCAGGGCCAGGACCAGCGCGCCCACGCCCGTCACCAGCGCGAGATCGCGCCGCCGGCGCCCCTCCTCCACAGCCACCCGGCCATTGTGGCGGCGATGTCGGTGCCGTGCGGGAAGATGGCGCAATGGTGGACTCCCGGCAGCAGGATCCGCCGGTCGACCCGCTCGGCCGGTTCAGCGAGGCGACGCGCGCATGGTTCCGCGCGGCCTTCGCCGAGCCGACCGCCGCCCAGGCCGGCGCGTGGGACGCGATCGCCCGCGATCGGCACACGCTGGTCGTCGCGCCGACCGGGTCGGGCAAGACGCTCAGCGCCTTCCTCGCCGGCCTCGACCGGCTGCTGACCTCTCCGGCACCCGACGATCGGCTCCACCGCACCCGGGTGCTCTACGTCTCGCCGCTCAAGGCACTGGCCGTCGACGTGGAGCGCAACCTGCGCGCTCCGTTGACCGGCATCCGGCAGACGGCCGAGCGGATCGACCCCCGGCACCCGCTTCCCGAGGTGACCGTCGGCATCCGCTCCGGCGACACGCCGGCCAGCGAGCGCCGTCGGCTCGCCACCCGGCCGCCCGACATCCTCATCACCACGCCCGAGTCGCTCTTCCTCATCCTCACCAGCCAGGCCCGCGAGACGCTGCGCGGCATCGAGACGGTCATCGTCGACGAGGTGCATGCGGTCGCCGGGACCAAGCGCGGCGCCCACCTCGCGCTGAGCCTGGAGCGCCTCGACGCGCTGCTGCCCCGTCCGGCGCAGCGGATCGGGCTGTCCGCGACCGTGCGGCCGACCGAGGAGGTCGCCCGCTTCCTCGGTGGCACCGCCCCGGTCGAGATCGTCGCTCCGCCGGCCCACAAGGAGTGGGACCTGCGCGTCGAGGTCCCGGTCGAGGACATGACCGAGCTCGGCCAGGTGATCGACGACGACGACCCGACGGCGCCACCGGCCCGGGCCAGCATCTGGCCCCATGTCGAGCAGCGCGTCGCCGAGCTGATCGGGGAGCACCGCTCGACGATCGTGTTCACCAACGGTCGCCGCACCGCCGAGCGGCTGACCGCGCGCCTCAACGAGATCGCCGCCGAGGTGACGACCGACGGGATCACCCCGCCCGCGCAGATCATGGCCCAGTCCGGCGCCGCCGTCGGCGCGGCCCCCGTCCTGGCCCGGACCCATCACGGCTCGGTCTCGAAGGAGCAGCGCGCCCTGGTCGAGGACGATCTCAAGTCCGGGCGCCTGCCTGCTGTCGTCGCGACCAGCAGCCTCGAGCTCGGCATCGACATGGGAGCCGTCGACCTGGTGCTCCAGATCGCCTCGCCGCCCAGCGTCGCCAGCGCCCTCCAGCGGGTCGGCCGTGCCGGCCACCAGGTCGGCGAGACGTCCTCGGGCGTGTTCTTCCCGCAGCACCGCGGCGACCTCGCGCCCGCCGCGGTCGCGGTCGCCCGGATGCGCACGGGCGGCATCGAGGCCCTGCGCGTCCCGGCCAACCCGCTCGACGTCCTCGCCCAGCAGGTCGTCGCCGCGACCGCCGCCGACGAGTGGGACGTCGACGAGCTGTTCGCGCTGGTGCGCCGCAGCGCGCCCTACGCCCAGCTCCCCCGCCCGGCCTACGACGCCGTGCTCGACCTGCTCGCGGGCCGCTATCCGTCCGACGAGTTCGCCGAGCTGCGCCCGCGGATCACCTGGGACCGGGTGAGCGGCATGATCAGCGGCCGGCCCGGGGCCCAGCGGCTCGCGGTCACCAGCGGAGGCACGATCCCCGACCGTGGCCTCTACGGGGTCTTCCTCGCCGGCGAGGGGACCAACCGCCGCGTCGGCGAGCTCGACGAGGAGATGGTCTACGAGAGCCGGGTGGGCGACGTGTTCGCTCTGGGCGCGACGAGCTGGCGGATCGAGGACATCACCCACGACCGGGTCATCGTCACGCCGGCTCCCGGGGTGCCGGGGCGGCTGCCGTTCTGGAAGGGCGACACCGCCGGTCGGCCGACCGAGCTCGGCGAGGCGATCGGCGCCTTCACCCGCGAGCTCGCCGCGCTGCCCGCTGCCGACGCCGAGGCGCACGCACGCGAGGTCGGGCTCGACGACAACGCCGCCGCCAACCTGGTGGCCTACCTGCGCGAGCAGGTCGAGGCCACCCGGGTGCTGCCGAGCGACACCACGGTCCTGGTCGAGAGGTTCCGCGACGAGCTCGGCGACTGGCGCCTGGCCGTCCACTCCCCCTACGGCACCGCCGTGCATGCGCCCTGGGCGCTGGCGATCAACGCCCGGCTGCGCGAGCGGTTCGGCATCGACGGGCAGGCGCTGGCCTCCGACGACGGCATCGTGATCCGGATCCCCGACACCGACGCCGAGCCGCCCGGCGCCGACCTGATCGCGTTCGAGCCCGACGAGATCGACGAGATCGTCACGCGCGAGGTGGGCGGCTCCGCCCTGTTCGCCGCGCGCTTCCGCGAGTGCGCGGCGCGCGCCCTGCTGCTCCCGCGCCGCGACCCCGGTCGCCGATCGCCGCTGTGGCAGCAGCGCCAGCGTGCGGCCGCCCTGCTCGAGGTCGCCGCCCGCTATCCCGCGTTCCCGATCGTGCTCGAGACCGTCCGCGAGGTGCTCAACGACGTCTACGACCTGCCGGGCCTCACCACGCTGCTGCGCCGCGTCGACCAGCGTGAGGTCACCGTCACCGAGGTCGAGACGACCCAGCCGTCGCCGTACGCGCGGACCCTGATGTTCGGCTATGTCGCCCAGTTCGTCTACGAGGGCGATTCGCCGCTGGCCGAGCGCCGGGCCGCCGCGCTGACCCTCGACCAGGGCCTGCTCGCCGAGCTCCTCGGACGCGCCGAGCTGCGCGAGCTGCTCGACCCCGACGTGCTGGCCGAGGTCGAGGCGGAGCTCCAGCGCACCACTCCCGAGCGCCGGGTGCGCGACGCCGAGGGCCTGGTCGACCTGCTGCGCCTGCTCGGCCCGCTCACGGCCGCCGAGGTCGCGGCCCGCGCGCGCGAGGGCGCCGCCGTCACCGACTGGTCGGCCGATCTCGTCGCGGCGCGCCGGGTGGTCGAGGTGCGGATGCCCTACGGCGACGCCTGGGCCGTCGTCGAGGACGTCGCCCGCCTGCGCGACGGTCTCGGCGTCCCTGCCCCGCCGGGCACCCCCGCCGCGTTCACGGAGCCGGTCGACGATCCGCTGGCCGACCTGGTGGGGCGTTACGCGCGCACCCACGGGCCGTTCACCGCCGACCAGGTGGCGACCCGCCTGGGCCTGGGCGTCGCCGTCGTCCGGCACACCCTGCAGCGGCTCGAGACGCAGGGCCGGGTGCTGTCCGGCGAGTTCCGGCCGGTCGCCGTGTCGTTGGACGGCGAGGAATGGTGCGACGTCGAGGTGCTGCGCCGGCTGCGGCGCCGCTCGCTCGCCCGGTTGCGCCACGAGATCGAGCCGGTGGAGCCGACGACGCTGGCTCGGTTCTCGACCGCGTGGCACCAGATCACCACGACCAAGGGTCCGCGCGGCGTCGACGGGCTGTTGCACACGGTGGAGCAGCTCGCCGGCGCCCCGATGCCGGCCAGCGCGTTGGAGTCGCTGGTGCTCCCGGCTCGGGTGCGCGACTACGAGCCGGCGCTGCTCGACGAGCTGACGGCGACCGGGGAGGTCGTCTGGTCCGGGCACGGCGCGCTGCCGGGCAGCGACGGCTGGGTCTCGCTCCATCTCGTCGACCGGGCCCACCTCACGCTGCCGGAGCCCGGCCCGGTCGAGGATCCCCTCCATCAGCGGGTGCTCGATGTGCTGGCTCCCGGCGGAGCCTGGTTCTTCCGCCAGGTCGCCGACCAGGTCGCGCGCGCCTGCCGCGACGCCGGGGAGGACACTCCCCTCGACGAGGCGGTCAGCGCCGCGCTGTGGGCACTCGTGTGGGCTGGGCACCTCACCAACGACACGCTGACCCCGCTGCGGGCGCTCACCCGCTCCGGGCGCGCGGCGCACCGCACCCGCCGCGCGCCGGCGCGCCCCGGCCGCGTCGCCCGCACCGGTCCACTCGAGACGGCGGGTCGCTGGGCGCTCCTCCCGGCCATCGACAGCGACCCGACCCGACGCGCCCACGCCGCCGCGGAGCAGCTGCTCGAGCGGCACGGCCTCGTGACCCGCGGCGCGGTGGTCAACGAACGCGTGCCCGGCGGGTTCGCGGCGGTCTACAAGGTCCTGAGCGCGTTCGAGGACGCCGGACGCTGCCGCCGGGGCTACTTCGTCGAGGGCCTCGGCGCCGCCCAGTTCGGCACCGCCGGCGCCGTCGACAGGCTGCGCTCCTTCGGTGCCCCCGCCGGCGGCGAGTCTCCCGACGCCAAGCCGGTCGCCGTCGCCCTGGCCGCGACCGACCCGGCCAGCCCCTACGGAGCCGCGCTCCCCTGGCCGAGCGCCGACCGCGAGCAAGAGGGCGGCCACCGGCCGGGTCGCAAGGCCGGCGCACTGGTCGTCCTCGTCGACGGGACCCTGGTGCTCTACGTCGAGCGCGGCGGCCGCACCCTGCTCACCTGGACCGACGACCCCGACCTGCTCGCCCCGGCCGCCGAGGCGCTGTCCACCGCCGTACGCCGCGGCACCCTCGGCCAGCTGACGGTCGAGAAGGCCGACGGCACCGCCCTGCTGGGCAGCGGCGGTCCGCTGCGCGACGCCCTCGCCGCGGCCGGCTTCATCGCCACCCCGCGCGGCCTGCGGATCCGAGCCTGAGGAGGTCGCCGTGCCGGAGGGGGACGCCGTCCGTCGTACCGCCGACCGACTGGACCGGGCGCTGGCCGGCCAGGTGCTCGTCGGATCCGACCTGCGGGTCCCCCAGCTCGCCACGACCGACCTGACCGGAGCCACCGTCGAGCGGACCGCCACCCACGGCAAGCACCTGCTCACCCGGCTCACGATGCCCGACGGCACCCCGCTCACCCTGCACAGCCACCTCAAGATGGAGGGCAGCTGGCGGGTGATCGCGCCCGGCGCGCCGTGGCCCGGGCCGGCCCACGACGCCCGGGTCGTCCTCCGCGGCGCCCGGGCCGAGGCGGTCGGCTTCCGGCTCGGGATCGTGGAGCTGCTGGCCACGGCCGACGAGGGCGCGGTCGTGGACCATCTCGGGCCCGACCTCCTCGGCTCGTGGACGGCCGACGACGAGGCGACCGCGTGCGCCCGGCTCACCGCCGTACCCGACCGGGTCCTCGGCGCGAGCCTGCTCGACCAGACCGTCGTCGCCGGGCTGGGCACCATCTGGATGTCGGAGGTCTGCTTCGTCCAGGGGGTCCACCCGCAGGCGCCGGTCGCGGCCGTCGCCGATCCGCTCCGGCTGCTGCGCCGCGCCCGCCTGCTGCTGCGATCCGGACTCCAGCACGGCCAGCCGCTGACGACCGGCGACCGGCGCGACCCGGTCTGGGTCTATCGGCGGCAGCGGCGGCCCTGCCTGCGCTGCCGCACCCCGATCGAGGCCGGGCCGGTGGGCGCGGCGGACCGGGAGCGCACGACGTACTGGTGTCCTCGCTGCCAACCGGCGCCGTGACCTGAGTCTCGTCGGCCGGCTGGAACGCGACGCACCGCCCCGTTCGTTGTCGGGACATGCACCGCCATTTCAACGGCCTCAAGACCGCCGGCCTGTTCGGCGCCATCTTCGCGCTGCTGCTCGCGGTCGGTGGCCTGATCGCGGCCGCGACGGGCAGCTCCGCGTTCATCTGGATCTTCGTGCTCATCGGCGTCGGCACGACGGCCTACGGCTACTGGAACTCCGACAAGCTCGCCATCCGCGCGATGCGCGCCTACCCGGTGTCGGAGCAGCAGCAGCCGGCGATGTACCGGATCGTGCGGGAGCTCTCCGAGCGCGCGGGCCAGCCCATGCCGGCGCTCTACGTCTCCCCGACGCAGGCGCCCAACGCCTTCGCGACCGGCCGCAACCCGCAGCACGCCGCGGTGTGCTGCACCGAGGGCATCCTCGGCCTCCTCGACGAGCGCGAGCTGCGCGGCGTGCTCGGCCACGAGCTGATGCACGTCTACAACCGCGACATCCTCACCGGCTCGGTGGCCGCGGCCGTCGCCGGCGTGATCAGCTCGGTCGCGCAGTTCCTCGCGTTCTCATCGATCTTCGGCGGGGGCAACAACGACGAGCGCCCGAACCCGCTGGTCATGATCGGGACCGCGCTGCTCGCGCCGTTCGCCGCGGCGGTCATCCAGATGGCGATCAGCCGCACCCGCGAGTACGACGCCGACGAGGACGGCGCCCGGCTCACCGGCGACCCGCTGGCGCTGGCCTCGGCCCTGCGCAAGCTGGAGCTCGGCACGGCCCGCGCTCCCCTCGCCCCCACCCCGCAGCTGCAGAACGCCAGCCACATGATGATCGCGAACCCGTTCCGGGCCGCTGACGTGCAGAAGATGTTCTCGACCCACCCCCCGATGGCCGACCGGATCGCGCGCCTGGAGGCGATGGCAGGCCGCTGACGCCGCCGCCCGAGGTGACATAACTCGAGCTGGGACGAGAAAACGCATGCTGGGACGAGGAAGCTTCCTCGTCCCAGCATGAGTTTCACCGGCCGGCCGGTGAAACTGTCACACCGTCGATTTCAGGCAGCCGACGCCACGACCGGCGTCCGGCGCGGCGCGATCATCGGGGTGGGCGCGGCGGCCAGGACCGCTGCGGCCTCCTCGAGCGCCACGGCGTCGGCGACCTCGCGCAGCACGTCGGAGAGCGGCATCTCGAGGGCGTCGCACAACGAGGCCAACAGCTCCGAGGACGCCTCCTTCTGGCCGCGCTCGATCTCGGAGATGTAGCCGAGGCTCACCCGGGCGGCGCCGGAGACCTCACGGAGGGTCAGACCGAGCTCGGTACGGCGACTCCGCAGGATGTCACCGAGCGATCGGCGAAAGAGCACCATCGCGATCTCCTCTCCGTCAGCGGGCTGGGTGGGTGGTCCGGTCCTGGGCACAACGCTACCCGAGCCCCGAATCTTCCGGCGGCTGCCCAGCCCTTGAGCGCGCCCCCGCCAGCTCCTCGGCCAGGCCGGCGACCGCGGCATCGACCGTCGCCTCCTGGATCGCCGACCGGTCGCCGGACAGGTCCAGCTCCAGGACCCTCGTGCCGCCGGGGCCGGCCAGTCCGACGTACACGGTGCCGACCGGCTTGCCCTCCTGGCGGTCCGGGCCCGCGACTCCGGTGGTGCTCAGGGCGTACACCGTGCCGAGCAGCCGGCGCGCCCCGTCGGCCATCGCCCGGGCGCACTCCGCGGACACCACGCCGTGCTCGGCGACGATGCTCTGCGGCACGCCGAGGACCTCGACCTTGATGTGGGTCTGGTAGCTGACCACGCCACCGGCGTAGACGACCGACGATCCGGGCACCTCGGTCAGTCGGGCGGCCAGCCGTCCGCCGGTCAGCGACTCGGCGGTCGCCACGCTCGCCCGGGCATCGCGGAGGGCATGGACGAGCGCCTCGGCCGGTGACTCCATGACCGCATCGTGTCACGGACCACCGACCGAGGCCCTCTGTCCCCGATCAGCCCGGCGTCAGCTTCAGGTCAGCGACGCACCTTGACCTTGGTCGTGGCCGAGGATCCGCTGACGGCGGTGCTGCCCTGATAGGTCACCAGGAGCTTCTTCTTGCCGGGTGAGCGCACCTTCTTCAGCTTCACCGTCGCCGTGCCGTTCACCACGGTCGCGGTCCTGGCCTTCTGGCCCTTGAGCTTGACCGTCACCGGGCCGGTGGCCGTCACGCCGGCAGCGGTCGTGACCGTGACGACCACCTTGATCCTCTTGCCGACCTTGACCTTCTTCGGCTTGATCTTGACCGCCATCGAGCTGGCCGCCTTGGTGACCGGCGTGCTCAGGGTGAACACCGCGGTCGCGTCGGCGTAGCCGGCCCGGTGCGCCGTCACCGCGACGGTGATCGTCGCGCCCGCCAGGGCCGGGGTCACCACGAGGCTGGTGCCGGTGGCCCCGGGGATCGGGACCCCGTTCGCGAGCCACTGGTAGGTCACCGAGTCGGGTGCCGGCTGCCACACTCCCGGGCTCACCGTGAGCGTCTGGCCGACGCCCGCGGTGCCGGTGACCGTCGGTGGGGTAACCGTGGTCACTCCCCCCTTGGACACGGCGAGCGTCGGGTCCGACTCCACCGTCTTGTCCGCATAGCCCGTCGCCTCGGCGGTCACCTTGACGGTGATCACCTTGTTCAGCTCAGCGGCCGTCAGCGTGTACGTCGACCCGGTGGCGTCCTCGATCTCCACCCCGTCGGCGAGCCACTGATAGCTGACTGAGCCCGGCGTCGGCGTCCACATCCCCGGCGTGGCCGTCAGCTCGGACCCGACGGTCAGTGGCCCGGAGATGCCAGGCTTGCCGTCGTTGACGATCGTGCCCTCTCCGACCGCAGCGGTCGGGTCGGACTCGACGGTCGCGTCGACGTACCCGGTGGCCTTGGCGGTCACCTTGACGGTGATCACCTTGTTCAGCTCAGCGGCCGTCAGCGTGTACGTCGACCCGGTGGCGTCCTCGATCTCCACCCCGTCGGCGAGCCACTGATAGCTGACCGAGCCCGGCGTCGGCGTCCACGTGCCGGCCGTGGCAGTCAGCTGCGAGCCGACGCTGGCCGTGCCGGTGATCGCGGGCTTGACGTCGTTGACGAAGGTGCCGTCGGTGACGGTGATCCTCACCGGGATCTCGGTGCCCGTCGTCGCGCCCCTCAGGATCACCTGGACCTCGCCTGCCGGGACCGCACTCGTGATCGGCACGTCGACCGACGCGGTGCCGGTCTTGTCGATCGCGACCGTGCTCACCGTGTTGTCCAGCGTGGCCGTGCCGAGCAGGATGCCGCCGACACTGACCTCGATCTCGGTGTCCTTCAGGTCGGAGGCGTTGGACAGGCTCCACGACTCGACCCCGAAGGTGAGCCGGCCGCCCACGGCGTAGCTCGCGGCCACGTCGTGGACCTCGACCGCACGCTGGCTGTAGTCGACCGGCAGCGCGGTGCTCCCGGTGTGCGTCGACATGTAGTGGGTCATCGCCTGCAGGTCCGAGACGCCCCACTCCGCCTTGCCGGTCGCGTTCCTGAACTCCCAGAAGGAGTCGCCACCGCCGGCGAGGAAGGCGTTGGCCGTCACCGAATAGGTCTGGGTGGGAACGATCGGCTCGCCATTGAGCCACATCCCGGTCACGTCGCCGACGTACGTGTCGACCGGCGGCGCGCCCCCGCCCTGCACGGGTACGCCCGGCGCCGGAACCTCCCGGTAGGTGTAGGTGAAGCCCTTGGACACGCCCAGTCGCAGGAAGTAGCGGGTCAGACCCGAGGGGATCTGCGTCCCGTCCGGGGTCCGCGACCACTGCTGCTCGAGGATCTTCTCGATCTGCGCGCCGGTCAGGTCCATGTTGACCAGGCCGTTGGCGAAGGGTTGGACGTTCGCCGCCTGACGGTAGGTCAGGTTGCGGACGCCATCGGTGACGGTGCCTTCCATCTCCGCCCGAAGGCCGCCGGGGTTCATGAAGGCGATCTGCGCGCCGCCCTGCTCGGCCGGCGTCTCGGCCCGCTGGACCTCGGCGACCAAGTTGCCGAGCGTCGACTCGCCACCGCGGTTCTCGGTGGTGCCGTTGGCCAGCTTGGCCCGGTTGAACGGGCCGGCGATCGGACCGAGGACCTGGTTCCCGATCGGCGTGGCCACGTCGATCGCGTCCTGCACGATCGGCACGACGTCCGGGTCCGGGGTGTACGGCGTGCAGCTGGTGCTGTTGTTGCACGTCTTCAGGTTGATGATCGCCTGCGTCTGCGCCTGGACGTCGCCGGTGGCGCGGTCGACGGTGAAGACGAGCTGGTTCAGCTTCTCGCCGTACTGACCCGCGGAGACCACGGGCCGCTCCTTGACCGGCCGGTCGGCGTCGATCCACTCCTGAACCGGGAAGCTGCAGTTGTAAGCCAGGTGGGTGTGACCGGACACGATCGCGTCGACGTTCGGGGTGATGTTGTTGATGATCTCGGCCCACGGGCCGGAGTCGTCCATCGTCGCGCAATTGGTCGCCGGAGCGCCCTCGTGCACCAGCATCACCACCAGGTCCACACCGTCCTCGGCGACCAGCCGGTTCGCCTCGGCATTGACCGACGAGACGATGTTCGCGATCTGCAGGTCGTCGATGCCGGTCGGCGACACCAGGGTCGGCAGCGCCTCAGTCACGGCGCCGACAAACCCGACGTCGACCCCGTCCATCGTCTTGATCCACGACGCCGGCACAGCCGGGTTGCCGTTCTCGCGCAACTTGAGGTTCGCGGCGACGTACTGCCACTGCGCACCGCCATCGGGGTTCTCCGTGGGGTCGTACTCGGCCATCACCCGGTTGATGAGGTCGTCGTAGCCCTGGTCGAGCTCGTGGTTGCCCACAGCCGAGACCTCCAGGCCCGCCTCGTTGAGCGCGTCGATCGTCGGCTTGTCGTTCGACACGAACGACTCGAAGGTCGTCGCGCCGATCAGGTCGCCGGCTGCTGCGAAGACCGTGTTCGGGTTGGCCTGACGCAACTCCTTGACCGCCGTCGACATGATCGCGGCGCCCGCCGCCGCGGAGGACGGCTCGTTCAGGATCCGGCCGTGGAAGTCGTTGGTGCCGATGATCTGGATCTCGGTCTGACTGGCCTCGGTCGTGATCACCAACGGCACCGACGTCTTCGTCGTCGGACCGTAGACCGTCAGCTCCACGGTGCCGTCCGGAAGCTCGTCTGGCAGCGTGACCGAGACCGAGGCCGTGCCGTAGTTGTCGTACGGCTTGTTGCCGATGGTGTTGTCCACCGGGAACGTCCCGAGGACGTCGTCGCCGAGCCTGACCTCGAGCTGAGTGTCGGTGAGGTCATCGGCCGCCGACATGGCCCAGGAGGCCACGTCGAACGACACGGTGTCGCCCGGTCGGTACGCGTCGGGGGCGTCGACCGGAAGCTTCAGCTCCACCGCCCGCTGGCTGTAGTCGACGGGAAGCGGAGCGTCGGCGTCGAACTGCGCCATGTAGTCGACCATCGCCTCCAGGTCGACCTTGCCGGTGTCCACCTTGCTCGTGCCGTTGGCGAGCTCCCAGAAGTTGTCGCCCCCACCGCCGAGGAACGAGTTCGCGGCGATCGTGTACGACGCCCCGAGGTCGATCTGCTGGCCGTTGAGCCACATCCCCGTGACAGTGCCCTGGAAGGTGTTGACCGGCGCGGAGTTCGGCGCGGTCACGGTCTCGGGCGACTCGACGTAGGTGTAGGTGAACCCCTCCGAGACCCCCAGCCGAAGGAACGGTCGCGACGGTACGGACCCGGTCGCCGTGCGCTGCCACTGCTGCTCGAGCACCGTCTTGAGCTGAGCGCCGGTCAGCCGCATGGTGACCAGGGTGTTCGCGAACGGCTGGACGTCCGCGGCCTGCCGATAGGTCAGGTCGCGGAGGCCGCTATTGGCGGTGCCGAGCATGTCTGCGCGCAGGCCGCCCGGGTTCATCAAGGCGATGTCGGCGTTGGTTGCCCAGCGCTGGGCCTCGGCGACCTGGTTGGACAGCGTGGACTCGCCGCCGCGGTTCTCCGTTGCGCCGGCCGAGGAGGTGTACGACGCCCGCTTGAACGGCCCGGTCATCTGACCGAGGACGGTCGCTCCCTCCGCCGCGGCGTAGTCCACCGCGTCGTCGACGATGGCCTGCACGGCCGGGTCCGGCGCATAGCCGACGCCGGACGCGGCGATCACGTCCTGGCTGATCGCCTTGAGCTCACCGGAGGTCTCGTCGAACTTGAAGACGAGCTGGTTGAGGTTCGTGCCGTACTGACCGGCCGAGACCACCGGCCGCTTCTTGACCGCGCGGCTGCTGTCGGCCTGCCAGTCGGGCACGGTGTAGCGGCAGTTGTAGGCCAGGTGGGTGTGACCGGAGATGATGGCGTCGACGTCGGCGGACGTGTTCTGGACGATGTTCCCCCACACGGTTGCCGGGTCGGTGAAACTGGCCGAGTCGCACTCGGTCGTCGGGGCGCCCTCGTGCACCAGCAGGATGACGATCTCGGCGCCCGCCGTCTTGAGCGCCGCCGCCGCGGCGTTGGTCGCGTCGACGACGTCGGTGACGGTGATGTCCTCGATGCCGGCCGGGTTCACGAGACCGGGGAGGTCCTCGGTCACCGCGCCGACGAAGCCGACCTTGACGCCGTCGAGCGTGGTCGTCCAGGTCTCGGCGAGCTTGTCCTCCTCGGCCACGCCCGGGGCGTAGTCGAGGTTGGCCGCGATGTACTCCCAGTCGGCTCGGTCGCGGATCCGGCCCTCGAGGTCGGCGTACCCACGGTCGAACTCGTGGTTGCCCGCCGCCGAGACATCGAGACCCATCGCGTTGAGAGCGTCGATGGTCGGCTCGTCGTCCTGGATGAACGACTCGAAGGTGGACGCGCCGACGAGGTCGCCGGCGGCCACGAACGCGGTGCTGCCGGACGGGAACTGCGCCTCCAGGTCCTTGACCGCCGACGCGAACGGCGCCGCACCCGCGGCGTTGCCGGCGTCCGGGAGCAGCCGACCGTGGAAGTCGTTGGTGCCGATCACCTGGATCTCCTTGTAGGAGGTCGGGGTGAAGTCGGGAACGTCGATGCCGACAATCTCGGGGTTGTGGTCGGAGGTCGCCCACGGCTGGTTCGGCAGCCAGAAGTCGGTGACGTTGTAGTTGTAGCGGCTGTACTGGAAGGACGCCGCCTCGTTGGCGTTGATCTCCCAGATGTCGGCACCCGTCACCATGTCCATCGCGGCCTGGTTGCCGAGAACGTGGTCCAAGGACCCGGAGAGTCCCTGGTAGGAGTAGCTCTCGTCGCCCTCCTGGTCGGACTCGATCAGCTGGTAGCGGTCGTCGGCGGTGAGAACCTTGATCGGGTCCTCGCCCGTGTAGGAGTTGAAGTCGCCTGCGAGGAAGACGGCATCGACACCCCGCTCGGCGGCGAAGTCGTCGGCGAACTCGAGGAGCCGCGTGGCCTGCCGGACACGGTCGCCGTTGAACGCGCCGACCTCGCCGTTCTGCGCGTTGTCACCGGTCGCGGGCGGGATCGGAGCCTGGTTGTCGCCCTTGGACTTGAAGTGATTGACGACGACCGCGAAGCCGTCGCTGTCCGGCGCGCCCTTGGCCTTGAACACCTGTGCCAGCGGCTCGCGGGCATTGGCGAACTCGGTGGTGCCGAACAGGATGTCCGATCCGCCCACCGGCTCGACCTTCGCGGCCTTGAAGATGAACGCCGGGCGGATCACGTCCTGCTCCGCGACGGCCGCCGCCGTCAGCGCCTCACCCGGACTCTTCACGTACGCCCAGGTGCCGGCACCGGCAGCGGTGTTGAGGATCTCCACCAGGCGAGCCACAGCGTCGTCACGGTTGGTCTCCCCGGGCAGCTTGATCGAGTTCTCGACCTCCTCGAGACCGATCACGTCCGCGCCCAGCGCGTTGATGGTGTGGACGAGCTTCGCCTCCTGGCGGGCCAGGCTCTCGGCGGTCGCGGCACCCCGCGGTCCCCTGCCGTCGTTGTCCTGGGACTCATCCCTGGTGGTGTCCGGGTCGTCGAGCAGCCGCACTCCGCAGGAGTTGTTGCCGATCTTGGCCCCGGTCCCCGGTCCTCGGTCGCGATACCAGGTGCAGAAGGTATCGACGGGCGGGTCCTGCTGGGGACCGGCGAGCTCGTAGGCCTCGCCGGTGGTGTTGAAGTAGTTCAAGACGTTGAAGGTCGCGATCTTGAGGTCGCCACCGACGTCTTGCGGCACCTTGTTGACCTCGCGGGTGTCCTCGAAGGTCGCCACCGAAGCACCGTTGGTCGTGACCTGCGCCTGCGGCTGGAACTTCCAGGTGTCGTTGCGCCAGTCGAAGATGACCTTCGAGTGGAACTCCACACCCGCGCCGACCCGCGGCGGCGAGGCCACGGCGTTGTGGTCGGCGCCCGTGAGCCACGGGAGGGGCAGCGCCTTGTTGGTCTGGTTCTGCAGGTAGCGGACGGTCGAGCCGTCGTCGAGGGCCACCGCGCGCCGCTCGTTCTCGTCGCGGACTGCCTGCAGCGCCGCCGGGTCCGACGCGTCGGCGAACTCGCTCGGCTGCTTGAGCGGGCCCTGACCCGCGGCCAGGGTGATCTCACCGAAGTCGTTGGTGGTGTAGACGTTGCTGACCGTGAACGCGCCCTGCGGCTCGACCAGTTCGCCCTCGAACCTCTCCCGTTCCGCGTCGGTCTCGGGGAAGGCGAAGGCGCGCGGGGTGACGGTTCCCAGCGACGTCCCGAGGACGGTCACGGCGGCGGCGGAGGCCGGGACGATCTGGGTGAGATCGAAGAACTCGGCGATCTTGCCGGTGACCCGCACCGAGTCGCCGACCTGAATGCCAGCCGGGATGTTGGCGTTGGTCGACCCGCCGTAGACGAAGATGCCGTCGGAGGCGTCCGGGGTGTCGACGCCCGGCGTCTGGATGTACATGCCGTTGAAGCCGCCGGTGTAGTAGACCGCGGTCACGACGCCCTCGGTCGCCTTGACGTCGGCTCCGGTGCTGTTGCCGGTCGGCGGCGCGAAGGGCGACCGGGCACCGGTGCCCTGGATCTCCGCGATCGGGGTGATCGCGAGCTGCTCATCGATCTGGATCGTGAAGGTAGCCGTCGCTGTCGCCGGCGTTGGCGTCGCCGAGTCGGTGGCCGTCACGGTGACCTCGACGGGACTCGGCGTCACCGTCGTCGGCGTCCCCGTGATCTGGTTGCCGGTGAGCTGCAGCCCGTCCGGAAGCGTCCCCGCCGTCACGGCCCAGGTGTACGGCGACGTGCCGCCGCTCGCCTGCAGCGTGATCGGTGAGATCGCCTGGTTCTGCGTGAAGGTCTTGTTGCCGGGGTTCGTGGCAGACAGCGGCTGCGCGACCGTGCCCATCCCTTCGGGGCTGGGAGTCGCGGGCGCGTTGAAGTCGGTGGCGTTGTTGTCGCCGTCCGTGGTGTTCTTGCGTTGGACCGAGGTCGTGTTCGTGGTCGCAGTCCCGGTCGGCGCCGTCTCCGAGGACCCCGCGGTGCCGTAGCCGACGAAGTCGACGACATTGGCCACCGTGTGCATCAACGACCCGGTCACGGTGATGGTGCTGGTCCCCTGCACGAGCATCACTTGGCCGCTGCCTGCAGCCATGTTGAGCGCCGTGCCGCTGTAGTCGGGCAAGGGGACGTCCGCCCCTCCGCAGAGCACACCGCCGGTGCAGCCCGTTGGACTGCTGACTTGAACCAGGTACTTGCTTCCGGCGGGGACGCTCACGTCTGGAAGCGGCAGGACCGAGACTGTCCCACTGCCGGTGAAGGAGCCACTCCGGTACTGCAGGCTCAGCCCGTTGAGCGGTTGCGCCGTCCCGGTCGGGTTCAGCAGCTCGACGAAGTCGGACTTGTAGGCGGCCGACGCGGACGTCGAGCCACCTCCGCCGTACACCTCGTTGATGATCATCCCGGGGCTGGCGGCCTGGGCCGTGCCGGCGGTGAGAACCGCGACACCGGACATCGCGAGGGCTGCACCGAGGGAGCCGAGGAGGAACTGCTTCGCTGAACGCATGAGCTACTTCCGAGGTCGTCAAAGCGGCAAGGGACAACCGTGCACGCGCGCACCCGAGAGAAGTTGGCGAGAACGGCGGGGAAGGGTCCTTAACCTAGGCTGATCTCAAGCACCGCTGGCAAGGGGCTGAGGAAAACCAAGTGACGAAAAGGTGACGACAAGCCGTCAGATTTTGCTCTTGCGGGATGGAGCGCCGCAGGATCTACGTCGCGGCGGTCGCCGAATCAGGCGGAGCGCGGCGTCCGGATGTCGTGGCGCTGCTTCCACACGTCGCGGAAGAACTCGTAGCCCGACCAGATGGTCAGCACGAAGGCGACGAGCAGCAGCGCGATCGCGGCGCCGTAGGTGATCTCGCCGGGGACGTCGAGCCAGCCCACCTCGTCACCGACCTCGAGCAGCGGCAGGGTCAGCAGGCCGAGGGCCAGCGCCTGCGCCGCGGTCTTCCACTTGCCGCTCTGGGCGGCGGCGATGACGACGGACTTGAGCACGGAGAGCCGCAGCAGGGTGACCGCCCACTCGCGGGTCAGGACGACGATCGTGATCGTCCACATCCACCAGGTGTCCATGATGATCGACAGGCCGATGAACGCCATCCCGGTGATCGCCTTGTCGGCGATGGGGTCGGCGATCTTGCCGAAGTCGGTGATCAGGTTCCGGGCGCGCGCGATGTCGCCATCGATCTTGTCGGTGACCATCGCGACGAAGAAGATCGCCCATGCGATAGTGCGCCACGTGATGGAGTCGCCGCCGTCGTGGAGCAGCACCCAGCCGTAGACGGGGACCAGCACGATCCGCAGCGTGGTCAGCGCGTTGGGCAGGTTCCAGTTGCTCGGCTTGGCCGACGCCGGGCTCGCGCCCGTGCTGGTCCCGGTCATGCCTGTCCTCCTGCCGGTTCGGCGATCAGGTCGACGCCGTCGGAGCCGATCACGACGGCCCGCAGCAAGTCGCCCACCTTCGCGCCGGGTACGCCGAGCACCCGCGTCGTGCCGTCGACCTCGGGCCCCTGCTGGGCGGCCCGCCCCTCGACGGTGCCGTCGCCGGTGCCGTCAGGGTCGACCTCCTCGACCAGTACCTCGACGGTGCTGCCGATCCGCTCCTCGGCGCGCTCGGAGGTGAGCTCGGAGACCAGGTCGTTGAGGTGCTGCACGCGGGCGCGGATCTCGTCGTCGTCCAACTTGCCGTCGAGGTTCGCGGCCTCGGTGCCGTCCTCGTCGGAGTACCCGAACACACCGGTGACGTCCATCCGCGCGGCGACCAGGAAGTCGCACAGCGTCTGGAACTCCTCCTCCGTCTCGCCCGGGAAGCCGACGATGACGTTGGAGCGCACGCCGGCCTCGGGCGCGTGCTCCCGCACCTGCGCGAGCAGGCCGAGGAAGCTCTCCGGGTCGCCGAAGCGGCGCATCCGGCGCAGCACGGTCGCGCTGGCGTGCTGGAACGACAGGTCGAAGTACGGCGCCACGCCGGGTGTCGTCGCGATCGCCCGGACCAGTCCGGGGCGGGTCTCGGCGGGCTGGAGGTAGGAGACCCGGACCCGCTCGATGCCGTCGACCGCCGTCAGCTCCGGGAGCAGCGTCTCGAGCAGGCCGAGGTCGCCGAGGTCCTTGCCGTAGGACGTGGAGTTCTCCGAGACCAGGAACAGCTCCTTGACCCCCTGGCCGGCCAGCCAGGCGGCCTCCTGCAGCACGTCGGAGGGACGCCGGCTCACGAAGGAGCCGCGGAACATGGGGATCGCGCAGAAGGTGCACCTGCGGTCGCAGCCGCTGGCGAGCTTGAGCGGCGCCATCGGCCCGCCGTCGAGGCGGCGCCGGATCGCGGAGCGGCCGGGGATGGCGATCTCGACATCGGCGTCCGCGGACGTCGGCGCGTCCACGACCGCCTGGCGCTCCGCGGGACTGATCGGCAGCAGCAGCCGCCGGTCCCGCGGCGTGTGGGGGTGCGGGCGCTCGCCGGCGAGGATCGACCGCAGCCGGCCGGAGATGTCCTGGTAGTCGTCGAAGCCCAGCACGGCGTCGGCCTCGGGCAGCGAGTCGGCGAGCTCCTCGCCGTACCGCTCGGCCAGGCAGCCGACCGCGACGACCGCCTGCGGGCGGCCGGACTCCTTGAGGTCGGCGGCGGCCAGGAGGGTGTCGATCGAGTCCTTCTTGGCCGCGTCGACGAAGCCGCAGGTGTTGACCACGACCGTGTCGGCGTCCTCGGGGTCGTCGACCAGCGCGAAGCCGTCGGCGGCGAGCCGGCCGGCCAGCTCCTCGGAGTCGACGTCGTTGCGCGCGCAACCGAGGGTGAGGAGCGCGACCGAGACGGGGTTCGTGGGTGTGCTGGTCATGTCCGGTCGAGGATACCGGCGAGCGCGGGCCGGCCGGCATTCCTCAGCGGTGTGACCGGTGCCGTCACCGGGCGACAACGGTCTTGGAGACCTCCGCGCCGGTCTCGCCCAGCGCCTGCGGCTGCGCGCCGCCGATCGCGTAGGTCACCGAGCCGTCCGAGCTCCAGATCCGCACCGGCGGCACGACCTTCAGCTCGGAGGTCTGGCCGAAGGCCAGGTTGCCGTCGAAGACGATCTCCCCCGCCGCGTCGCGGATGACCAGCTGGGCGCCGCCGCCCGCGGCCGTCAGGGTGAGCTTCACGGGATCGCCCTTGGCCGCGGCGGCCTGGGAGATGCCGCCGCTCTGGTTGAGGACCGGGGTGTCGCCCACCGGCGCCGGCCCGCCCATGACGAGCTTGGCGACCGACCAGACGAGCACCGCGCCCATCACCGCCGCGATGAGGACCGACCAGTTGCGACCGCCGCGGGTGCTGCGGATCGAGCCGCCGGCGCCGGTCGCCAGCTCGGCCTCGAACACGCGCCGCGGGTCGACGGGTGCGTCGGCATAGGTCTCGTCGTACGACGCCACGAGCGGTCCGGCGTCGATGCCGAGCACGCGGGCGAGGGTGCGCAGATGCCCGCGGGCGTAGAAGTCGCCACCACAGGGCGCGAAGTCGTCGACCTCGATCGCCTCGATGACGTGCGGCCGGATCCGGGTCCGCTCGGAGAGCTGGTCGATCGTGAGGCGGAGCCGGTCGCGCGCGGCCGTCAGCTCCGGACCGATGACCGGCTGCGCCGCCGGACGCACCGCGAGGTCCTCGAGGACGACCGTCACGGACTCGCCGTCCTCGGCGTGCTCGGCGCGGTCGGCGTGGTCGGCGTCGGGCACGATCGGCGCCCGGACCAACGTCGGCCGGTCCGGGACCGAACGGTCGAGCTCGACGCGCGCGGGCAGCACCGTCGGGCGGTCGGGGACGGGGGTGTCGTCGCTCTCGTCGGTCGGGTCGACCACGGCGATCTCGTCGGTGCTCTCGGTGTCGGCGGCCAGCACGACCTCGCCGGTGTCCTCGAAGTCCGACGCGTCGAGATGGGAGGCGGCGTCGGGCGCGGCGAGGTCCGGAGCGTCGAGGTCGGGGGCGGCGTCGGGGCGGGGCTCCCGCGCGGCGCCGAGGCCCGCGGCCACGCGGGCGGCGATCCCTCGCCGCGCCTCCGGCTCCGCGGCGGGCGCGTCGTCGGCGTAGAGGTCGCTGAGCTTGGGCACGTCCCCTGAGCGCTCCGCGCCGTCGTCGGCCAGGCCCGGCACCACCTCGACCACGTCGGCGCGCCCGTCGGCGAGCTCGGCCAGGACGTCGCTCAGCGAGTCCGCCTCGGCGCCGACCAGGCGGGTGGCGAGGGTGAGCGGGACGACGAGCTGCTGGTCGTCGTACCCGTCGACAAGGAGGTGCCCGTCGCGGACCAGGCCGCGTCGGGGCAGGTGCTCGAGACAGTCGATCTCGGGCCAGGCGATCCCTCGCCAGGTCGCGCCCTGGCGCAGCCGGACGCCGTGGTCGTCGGCGACCAGCAGCGGCGCGCGGCCGTCGACCAGCGCCGCCAGATGGGCCACGGTGACCAGCGCCAGCACCCCGAAGGTCACCCAGTCGAGGGTGGTGCCGCCGCTGAAGGAGCGCACCGCGAACGCGACGGCGAGCAGGGCCGAGAACCCGCCGACCGAGGCCGACAGGGCGACGTTGCGGCGGACCTCGACCCGCGAGGCGGACGGCTGGCTCACGCTGTCGGTCATCTCGCTCACCCTTCGCCCTGGATGGTCATGATCACGGCGTCGATCTCGTCGGGCTTGACCAGCACGTCGCGGGCCTTGGACCCCTCGCTGGGTCCGACGACTCCGCGGCTCTCGAGGATGTCCATCAGGCGCCCGGCCTTGGCGAAGCCGACCCGGAGCTTGCGCTGCAGCATCGAGGTGGAGCCGAACTGGGTCGAGACCACCAGCTCGATCGCCTGGACCACGAGGTCCATGTCGTCACCGATGTCGTCGTCGAGCACCTTGCTCGACGCCGCCGGTGCGGTGACGTCCTCGCGGTAGTTGGGCTCGAGCTGGGTCTTGCAGTGCTTGACGACCGCGTGGATCTCGGGCTCGCTGACCCAGGACCCCTGCACGCGGATCGGCTTCGAGGCGCCCATCGGCAAGAAGAGCCCGTCGCCCTGGCCGACGAGCTTCTCGGCACCGGGGGTGTCGAGGATGACGCGGCTGTCGGCGAGGCTGGACGTCGCGAACGCCAGCCGGGACGGGACGTTCGCCTTGATCAGACCGGTGACGACATCGACCGACGGACGCTGCGTCGCGAGCACCAGGTGGATGCCCGCGGCCCGGGCGAGCTGGGTGATCCGGACGATCGAGCCCTCGACGTCGCGCGGCGCGACCATCATCAGGTCGGCCAGCTCGTCGACGATCACCAGCAGGTACGGGTACGGCGACAGCGTGCGCTCGCTGCCCGGCGGCACCTCGACCTTGCCCTCGCGCACGGCCTTGTTGAAGTCGTTGATGTGCCGGAAGCCGAAGTTGGCGAGGTCGTCGTACCGCATGTCCATCTCGCGGCAGACCCACTCGAGCGCCTCGGCGGCCTTCTTCGGGTTGGTGATGATCGGCGTGATCAGGTGCGGCACGCCCTCGTAGGCGTTGAGCTCGACCCGCTTGGGGTCGACCATGATCATCCGCACCTCGTCGGGCGTCGAGCGCATCAGCACCGAGGTGATCATCGAGTTGATGAAGCTCGACTTTCCGGAGCCGGTGGCGCCCGCGACCAGCAGGTGGGGCATCTTGGCGAGGTTCGCGACGACGAAGCCGCCCTCGACGTCCTTGCCGAGGCCGGACACGAGCGGGTGGTGGTCGTTGCGAGCGACCGGCGAGCGGAGCACGTCGCCGAGGGAGACGATCTCCTTGTCGGTGTTGGGGATCTCGACGCCGACCGCGGACTTGCCGGGGATGGGGCTGAGGATCATCACGTCCGAGGTGGCCACCGCGTAGGCGATGTTCTTCTGGATGTTGGTGATCTTCTCGACCTTGACGCCGGTGCCGAGCTCGATCTCGTAGCGGGTCACCGTCGGGCCCCGGGTGTAGCCGGTCACCTGCGCGTCGACGTTGAACTCGTCGAGCACGGTCTGCAGCCGCGCCACCACCTCGTCGCTGGCCTTCGACCGCGCGCGGTGCGGGTCGCCGGGCTTGAGCGCGGAGGCGTCGGGCAGCGTGTAGACGATGTCGCCGGACAGGGCGAGCTGCTCGACCCGCTGCGGCAGGTCGGCGTGGGGCGGCGGCTCGAGCTCGCCGGTCTCCTCGTCGTCCGTGGCGGCGCTCTGCGCGAGGCGGCGGGCGATGAGGGCGTTGGAACCGGCCTCCGGGTCGATCGGCTCCTCGTCGGTGAGGGGTACGTCGATCGGCTCGCGCAGCTCCATCGACTCCTCGGTCGGATGGGGCTCCTCGTCCTTCTTGCGCCGCCGGCGCTTCGGCTCGGTGAGGACCGGCGAGTCGTACGCCGGGTCGCCCATCCGCTCGAAGGTGTCGTCGAGGTCGATCGCCTGGGTCGCGTCGTCGTCGTGACCGTGGTGCCGCCCGAGCAGCAGGTCGCCCAGGTCGCGCAGGCGGTCGGGCACGCGGTAGAGCGGCGTCGCGGTGATGACGAGGACGCCGAAGAAGGCCAGGAGGACCAGCAGCGGTACGACGACGGCGGGTGCGCGCAGCAGGTCGAGCAGCAGCGCCGAGACGACGTACCCGACAGCGCCGCCGCCGTCGCGCAGCGGCGTCGTGTCGCCCTGGACCGGCTCGGGGCTGCCGTTGGCGATGTGCACGACGCCCAGGAGTCCGAACGAGAAGGCGGTCCAGCCGATCACCTGGCGTCCGGCCGGGCCGTTGCCGACCGGGTCGCGCATGACCCGCCAGCCCGCGGCCAGCACCAGCAGCGGCACGAACCAGCCGATCTTGCCGACCGATCCGGAGACCGCGGCACGCGTGAAGTCCATGACCCCGCCGGGCACCTCGAACCAGACGGCGCCGGTGATGACGAGGGCGACCGCGACGAGGAGCAGACCGAAGCCGTCGCGGCGCTGCTCGGGCGCGATGTCGCGGGCGCCGTGGCCGACGCCCCGGGTGACGGCGCCGATGCCGTGGGCGAAGGCGAGCCAGAGGGCGACCACTCCCCTGCCGAGCGCGGTGAACGTCCGCAGCACCGGGCCGGGCCCGCTGCGCACCGCGCGCGGGGCAGGCCGCTTCGCCGCCGACTTCTTGGCCGGCGGGCGCTTCTTGGTGGACGTACTCCGGGTACGCGAGCTGGCTGTCTTCTTCACGCCCGAGCGGGAGGAAGAGCTGGTCCTGCTGCGCGACCCCGGCGGGGAAGACGTACGGGTCGCCATGACACCAAACCTAGGTGATCGTCCCACCAGTCACACGGACCACACGGCGGTGTGTCGCCGGGGACCGGGAGGTTCTCCTGCTCCGCCAGCACGGCGACGGAGAGTTTACGCCGGACCTCTGGACCGGCCGTATTCCTGCGCTTAGGGTGCCGTGCAGTGTCCGGAGCGGGCAACACTCGGGCTCCGCCGACGACACGTTCTATCTCGAGGAGAACATTCGTGAGACTCAACCTTCCCGACACCCTGAGGAAGGGCGTCGGACTCTCGCTCGTCGGGGCGGCCCTCGTCATCATCCCGTCGACACCGGTCCAGGCCGCCGATCCGGATCCGTCCGTCGTCGAGCAGATGCGCAACCAGGCGGCCGGCGCCGTGTCGCTGACCACCTCGCCCGCCACGGGCAAGGTCGGCTTCATCAGTGCCAGCGGCGATCTCGCCCCGTCGGAGCGCTCCGGGACGACCCGCAGCGGCGCTGCCGCGAAGGCGACCGACTACGTCGACCGCTACGCCCGCGCGTTCGGTGCGACCGCCGCCCAGCTCGGTCACCCCGTCACCACCGCGACGCCGGCCGGTCACACCGTCGACTTCGCCCAGACCTACCAGGGGGTGCCGGTGTTCGGCGCCAAGCTGCGCGCCCAGGTCGACACCGACGGCGACCTGGTCTCGGTCTCCGGCTACGTCGCGCCGCAGGTCGACGTCGACGTCACGCCGCGCCTGGACGAGGCGGCGGCCGAGGCGAAGGCGATCCGGCTCGCCGCCGAGGCACCGGCCGGCGCCGACGAGCACGCGAGCGCCAAGCCCGACGCGGGCAGCCTGCGCGCGAGCGCCCGACTGATGATCTACCGGATGGGCGCCATCCAGGGTGTCGAGGGGCGCAACCTCCTCGCCTGGGTGGTCGAGGTCACCGACGGCAAGCAGGTCCGCGAGACCTCCGTCCTCGACGCGGAGACCGGCAAGCCGGTCAACCGCTACTCGATGATCGCCCACGCGCTCGACCGCGACCTGCACGAGGAGTCCATCGAGACCGAGCCGGTGTGGTCCGAGGGCGACGCGTTCCCCGGGGCCCTCGACCAGGACCAGCAGAACGAGGTCCTCGGCACCGGCGAGGCGTACTGGTTCTTCATGAACTCCTTCGGCCGTGACTCCTGGGACGGCCTGGGCGGCAAGATGATCACGGTCAACAACGACCCGACCATCCAGTGCCCCAACGCCAACTGGAACGGCACCTCGACCAACTACTGCTCCGGCGTCTCCTCCGACGACACCGTCGCCCACGAGTGGGGACACGCCTACACGGAGAAGACGTCCGGTCTGCTCTACCAGTGGCAGCCCGGCGCGATGAACGAGGCCTACTCCGACATCTGGGGCGAGACGGTCGACATGCTCAACAACCGGCTCGACGACCCCGACGAGGACACCCCGCGCACCGACGGCAAGTGCTCCGAGGGCACCCGCGGCGACATCACCGTCGTCGTCACCCCGGAGGCCCAGGTCGGCGAGTGCACCGCCGTCGCGGCGGCGTTCGGCCCGATCATCGACAACGTCACCGACGACCTGGTCGTCGGCACCGACGCGGTCGAGGAGGAGGAAGGCGAGGTCGTCGGCACCGACACCGACGGCTGCTCCCCGTTCGACAACGCGGCCGAGGTCGCCGGCAAGTTCGTCTACGTCGACCGCGGGCTGTGCCCCTTCGCCACCAAGATCGCGCACGCGGAGGACGCCGACGCCGTCGGCATCATCTTCGGCAACAACCAGCCGGGCGTCGCGTCGGTCGCCGGATTCTCCTCCCTCTACGGCGCGATGGTCACCCAGGCCGACGGGGCGGAGATCAAGGCGGCCGCGGGTCCGCTGAGCATCACGCTGACCGACGCCGAGGTGCCGGGCTCGCGCGACGCCAGCTTCCGCTGGCTCTCCGGCGAGGACGACCCCGCCTTCGGCGGCGCGATCCGCGACATGTGGAACCCGAACTGCTACGGCGACCCGGGCAAGGTCTCCGACGAGGAGTACTTCTGCGACACCGACGACAGCGGCGGCGTCCACACCAACTCGGGAGTGGTCAACCACACCTTCGCCCTGCTGGTCGACGGCGGCACCTACAACGGAGTCACCGTGCCGGGCATCGGGCTCGACAAGGCGGCGCACCTGTTCTGGCGCACGCAGACGGCCTACCTGACGCCGACCTCCGGCTTCGCCGAGCTGGCCGACGGCCTCGAGGGCTCCTGCGCCACCCTCACCGGGAACACCACGCTGAAGAAGCTCACCCTCGGTGACAGCCCGACCGGCGGCAGTGCCGCCGACGCGGGGACCATCGCCCCCATCGCCGCCGCCGACTGCGCCGCGGTGACCCAGGCGATCGCCGCGACCGAGCTGCGCAAGGAGCCGGTGCAGTGCAACTTCAAGCCGATGTTCCACCGCGGCCAGGTGGGCTGCGGCGACGGCACCGTCACGAAGAGCCTGTGGACCGAGGGCTTCGAGTCGGGCATCCCGGCCGGGTGGACCCAGGACGTGGAGTACTACACCAGCCCCGACGGCGACGGCGCCAAGCACTTCGACGCCACGACCACCACGAACCTGCCGGTGGTCAGCAAGGGCGGCGTCCAGCACAAGGGCGGCACGTCGGTGCTGTACTTCAACGACAAGGGCGACGCCGGCAACTTCGGCAGTTGCAACCTCGACGCCAACGACTACTCCTCGCGGGTGGGGATGGCGACGCCGCCCCTGACCGTGCCCGCGGGCGAGCTGCCGCGCTTCACGTTCGACCACTACGTGGCGACCGAGGTCGGCTTCGACGGCGGCAACGTGAAGTACAAGGTCAACGGCACCGGTGAGTTCGAGCTGGTGCCCGACCGCGCCTGGCTCTACAACGCCCCGGGTGGCGAGCTGGACACCGAGGCGTCGGGCAACACCAACCCGATGGCCGGCGAGCCGGCGTACACCGGAGCCGACGGGGGCCTCCCCACCGGCCAGTGGGGTCATTCGGCCATCGACCTGTCGATGATCGCCAAGGCAGGCGACACCGTGGAGTTCCGGTTCGACTTCGGCATGGACGGCTGCAACGGCAACGACGGCTGGTACATCGACAACGTGGCGGTCAGCATCTGCACCACCCCGGACGTCGCTCCCGGCACCGCGACCGTCTCCCCCAAGGCCAGCGCCAAGAAGGGCACCGTGACGCTCACGATCACGACCTCCAACGGCGTCATGCCCTCCGGTCCGGTCACACTCGCCATCAAGGGCAAGACCTACACCGGGACCGCGGTCAACGGGGTCGTGAAGATCAAGGCCAAGAAGCAGCTCAAGAAGCTGTGGCGGCAGGGCAAGCGCAAGGTCAAGGGGACCGTGAGCTACCCCGGTGACGCCAGGATCTCGCCGTTCTCGGCCAAGGTGACGATCAAGCTGAAGGGCAAGCAGTAGCGGTACGCAGGAGAGTGCATGGGTTCTCGGTGGATCGAGAGCCCATGCACTCTCGGCGTTTTTCAGCCGGATCTGCGCCGTTGCGGTTTGGGACCAAACCGCAACAATTCGGGCCGATCGGATGCTGTTTGTGCCCAATCGGAACACGTCCTACCCCGCCAGCGGGCGAGGTGATGCGCATGACCATGCACGGCGCACGCCACGGACCAGCACCGGTGCCGGCCCCCGACCGCGTACGACGCGACCGGCTGCCCGAGCGTGCCCCAGCTGCCGCCCGGGCGTGCCCGAGCCGTCGGCCCGGTCTACGCCTCGACGACCACCGGGATGATCATCGGCCGGCGCTTGTGGGTGTTGCTCACCCAGCGGCCGATGGTCCGGCGCACGGTCTGCTGCAGTTGGTAGGTGTCGGTGCTGCCCTCGTCGATCGAGCGGTTCACCGCGTCGACGATCGGCTGCTTGATCGACTCGAAGTCCGAGTCGGCCCAGGCGTGGCCGCGGGCGTGGATCTCGGGGCCTGCGGAGACCTTGCCGGCGACGGAGTCGACGACGACGATGACCGAGATGAAGCCCTCCTCGCCGAGGATCCGGCGGTCCTTCAGCTCGGACTCGGTGACGTCGCCGACCGACTGGCCGTCCACGAAGACGTACCCGCACTCGACCTTGCCCACGACCGAGGCGATGCCGTCGACCAGATCGACGACCACGCCGTCCTCGGCGTAGACGACGTTCTCGACGCCGGTGGCCTTGGCGAGCTCGCCGTTGGCGAGCATGTGCCGGACCTCGCCGTGGACCGGCAGCACGTTGCGCGGCTTGACGATGTTGTAGCAGTAGAGCAGCTCGCCGGCGCTGGCGTGACCACTGACGTGGACCAGCGCGTTGCCCTTGTGGACCACGCGTGCGCCGAGCCGGGCCAGGCCGTTGATGACCCGGTAGACGGCGTTCTCGTTGCCGGGGATCAGGCTCGAGGCGAGGACGACGGTGTCGCCCTCCTCGAGGTGCACGAAGTTGTGGTTGCGCTGCGCGATCCGGGCCAGCGCGCTGAGCGGCTCGCCCTGCGACCCGGTCGAGATGAGCACCTGCCGCTCGGGGGCGAGGTCGGCGAGCTCCTTGGCCTCGACCATGACGCCCGGCGGGACCTTGAGGTAGCCGAGGTCGCGGGCGATGGCCATGTTGCGGACCATCGAGCGACCGACGTAGGCGACCTTGCGGTTGTGCTTCACCGCCGCGTCGAGCACTTGCTGGACGCGGTGCACGTGGGAGGCGAAACAGGCGACGATGATGCGCTGCTTCGACTCGGCGAACGCCTGCTCGAGCACCGGGGTGATCTTGCGCTCGGCCGTGGTGAAGCCGGGCACCTCGGCGTTGGTCGAGTCGGTCAGGAAGAGGTCGACGCCCTCCTCCCCCAGTCGCGCGAACGCCCGCAGGTCGGTGATCCGGCCGTCGAGGGGCAGCTGGTCCATCTTGAAGTCGCCCGTGTGCAGCACCATGCCGGCGCCGGTGCGGATCGCGACCGCGAGCGCGTCGGGGATCGAGTGGTTGACCGCGACGAACTCGAGGTCGAAGGGGCCGAAGGAGATCCGGTCGCCCTCCTTGACCGTGTAGAACGGCGTCTGCCGCAGGCGGTGCTCGCGCAGCTTGGAGTTGACCAGCGCGAGGGTGAGCTCGGAGCCGACCAGCGGGATGTCCTGCCGCTCGCGCAGGAGGTACGGCGTCGCGCCGATGTGGTCCTCGTGGCCGTGGGTCAGCACCAGCGCCTCGACGGCGTCGAGCCGGTCGCGGATGGCCGCGAAGTCGGGCAGGATCAGGTCGACGCCCGGCTGGTGGTCGTCGGGGAAGAGCACGCCGCAGTCGACGATGAGCAGCCGGCCGTCGTACTCGAAGACGGTCATGTTGCGGCCGACCTCGCCGAGGCCGCCGAGCGGGATGACCCGCAGGCCGCCCCGGGGCAGCTTCGGGGGCGCGGACAGCTCGGGGTGCGGGTGCGACATCAGAGGAGGCCCGCCGCGGCGAGACCGGCACGGACATCCGCGACCTCCGCGTCGTCGAGCGCCATCAGTGGCGGTCGGACGGTTCGGTTGTCGAGGACCCCGACCAGCTCGAGAGCGGCCTTGGCCGTCGTCGCGCCGTAGTTGGCGACGCCCATGATCGCCTCGAACGCGGGGATCAGCCCGGTGTGGATGCGCAGCGCCTCGGCATGGTCGCCGGAGCGGAACGCGTCGATCATCGCGCGCAGCTCGGTGCCGGCGACGTGGCCGACCACCGAGACCAGGCCCACCGCGCCGTAGGCGAGGTAGCCGAGCGTGTTGACGTCGTCGCCGGAGTAGACGGCGTAGCCGAGGTCGACCAGCTGCGCGGTGCGCGCCAGGTCGCCCGTCGCCTCCTTGACCGCGATCACCGTGTCCCACTCGCGCGCGGCGACGTAGGTCTCCAGCGCGATCTTGGTGCCGGTGCGGCCCGGGACGTCGTAGAGCATGACCGGCACCCCGGTCGCCTCGACGACGTGGCGGAAGTGGTTGAGCACGCCGGGCTGGCTGGGCTTGTTGTAGTAGGGCGTCACCAGCAGCAGCCCGTCGGCACCGACCTTCTCGGCCTGCTTGGCCAGCTCGACCGAGTGACGGGTGTCGTTAGTGCCGACCCCGGCGACGACCTTGGCCCGGTCGCCGACGGCGTCCTTGACCGCGGCCAGGGTCTCGCCGTCCTCGGCACCGGTCGTGGTCGGCGACTCCCCGGTCGTGCCGGAGACGACGATGCCGTCGTTGCCGTTGTCGACGAGGTGCTTGGCGACCTTCTGCACTCCGTCCAGGTCGACGGAGCCGTTCTCGAGGAACGGCGTGACCATGGCGGTCAGCATGGTGCCGAAGGGTGCGGGAGTCATGACCCCCAGCCTATCGTCACACGTGGGGCAGGACCTCAGCCGCCACGAGGCGCAGGTGGTCGAGATCACCCAGGTCGAGGACCTGGAGGTAGATCCGCTCGGCGCCCAGCGCGGCGTACCGCCCGATCTTGTCGACCACCTCGGCCGGTGTCCCGGCCAGCCCGTTGGTCCGCAGCTCGTCGACCTCCCGCCCGATCGCGGCGGCGCGGCGAGCGATCGCGGCCTCGTCCTCGCCGACGCAGAGGACCAGCGCATTCGACCACGTCAGCGACGCGGGATCGCGGTCGATCTCCTCGGCGGCACGGCGTACCCGGGCGAACTGGGCGGCGGTCGTCTCCTCGTCGACGAACGGTAGGTTGAACTCGTCGGCGTACGCCGCCGCGAGCGCGGGCGTCCGCCTCTTGCCGAGACCTCCGACGAGGACGGGTACGCCGCCGCGCAGCCCGCCGTCCTGGACCGGCTTGGGCAGCGCGGGACTGTCCTCGAGCCGGTAGTGCCGCCCGTCGAACGCGTACCGCTCCCCCACCGGCGTCGACCACAGGCCGGTGATCAGCTCCAGCTGCTCGGCGTACCGCTCGAAGCGCTCCTTGGTGTCCGGGAAGGGGATGCCGTAGGCGGTGTGCTCCTGGGTGAACCAGCCGGCGCCGATGCCGAGCTCGACCCGGCCGCCGCTCATCCGGTCGACCTGCGCGACCTGGATCGCGAGCACTCCCGGGTGACGGAAGGTGGCGCTGGTCATCAGCGTCCCGAGCCGGATCGTGCTGGTGTCGCGGGCCAGCCCTGCCAGGGTGGTCCAGGCGTCGGTCGAGCCGGGGAGACCGTCGCCGCTCATGTGGAGGTAGTGGTCGCTGCGGAAGAAGGCACCGAAGCCGAGCCTCTCGGCCTCGAGGGCGACGGCCAGCAGGTCGTCGTAGGTCGCGCCCTGCTGCGGTTCGGTGAAGACACGGAGCTCCATGCCCCTACCTTCTCAGGCCGCTGTTCACCCGCCGCAGGCGAAGGCCCGCTCCCACCACACGATGGTGAACCCGTCGCGCGGCTCGCGGCGCACCTCGCGCCAACGCTTCGGGCCGAACTCCGGGTAGTGGGTGTCGCCCTCGGGCGACAGTGGGATCTCGGAGATGACCTGCTCGTCGGCGTACGGCATCGCCGCGGCGTAGACCGCCGCTCCGCCGCCGATCATCACCTGCCGGTCGGCGGGCTGTCCCTCCAGGATCCGGTCGGCGAGCGCGAGGGCGTCGGTGATCGAGTAGGCGACCTCGACGCCGTCGGCGGCGTAGTCGTGGTCGCGGGTGAGCACGATGGTGGTGCGGCCCGGCAGCGGCCGCCCGATGCCCTCGTGGGTGGTCCGTCCCAGGATCAGCACGTGGCCCATCGTGGTGGCCTTGAAGTGCTGGAAGTCCTCGGAGATCTTCCACGGGATGTCGGCGTCGGCGCCGATCACGCCGTTCTCGGCGACGGCGGCCACCATCGTGACCCGCCGTCCTGCGGGAGTCGTCATCGTCCTAGACCGCGATCGGGGCCTTGATGGCCGGGTGCGGGTCGTAGCCCTCGACGGCGATGTCCTCGAGCTCGAAGGCGTCGATCTCGGTGACGGCGGGGTTGAGCACCAGCCTCGGCAGCGGCCGCGGCTCGCGGGCGAGCTGGAGGCGGGCCTGCTCGAGGTGGTTGGAGTAGAGGTGCGCGTCGCCGAGCGTGTGCACGAAGTCGCCGACGCCGAGACCGGCGACCTGGGCCACCATGTGGGTGAGCAGGGCGTAGGACGCGATGTTGAACGGCACGCCCAGGAACACGTCGGCCGAGCGCTGGTAGAGCTGGCAGCTGAGCCGGCCGTCGGCGACATAGAACTGGAACAGGCTGTGGCACGGCGGCAGCGCCATGTCGTCGACCTGGCTCGGGTTCCACGCCGAGACGATGTGGCGGCGGCTGTCGGGATTGGCGCGGATCTGCGCGATCACCTGCGCGAGCTGGTCGATGTGGCCGCCGTCGGGGGTGGGCCACGAGCGCCACTGGGCGCCGTACACGGGCCCGAGGTCGCCGTTGTCGTCGGCCCACTCGTCCCAGATGGTGATGCCGCGCTCCTGCAGCCAGCGGACGTTCGTGTCGCCGCGCAGGAACCACAGCAGCTCACCGAACACCGAGCGGGTGTGGATCTTCTTCGTCGTCACCAGCGGGAAGCCCGCGGTGAGGTCGAACCGCATCTGGTGCCCGAACACGCTCAGGGTCCCGGTGCCCGTGCGGTCGCCCTTCTCGGTCCCCTCGTCGAGGATCCGCTGGACGAGGTCGAGGTACGCGCGCACGGCGTCAGCCTAGTTGGACGGCGCGGTCACAGCGTGACCGTCCCGCGGATCGTGGTCCGGGTGTCGCCGCCGATCCAGATCACCCCGTCGCCGTCGGTGTCCACGTGGACCCGGCCGCGCCGGCCGATGACCGTCCCCTGCGCCGCGACGTACGACGCCGGCAGCACGCCGTCCGCCAGCCACTGGGCGAGCGAGGCGTTGAGCGAGCCGGTCACCGGGTCCTCGGTGCCGGAGGTCTCGTCGGTCACGAAGGCCCGCACCTCGACGGCGCACTCCGACCCGGGCGGATACGGGCCGACGACGCCGACCTTGCCGGGCAGCTCGGCGAGCGACGGGGTGAGCGCGAGCACCGCGTCGGCGCTGGCCAGGCGGACGGCGACCCAGCCGGGCCCGTTGTCGGCCCAGGCCAGGTCGACGATCTCGGCGCGGTCGATGCGCAGCCCGGCCGCGATCCGGCCGGCCAGCTGCTCGTCGACGGGACCCGAGCGGATCAGGTCGGGGGCGGCGAACGCGAGCCGGCCGGCGTCGCGGCGCAGGCGCACCAGGCCCACCCCGCACTGCTGGACCACACCCTCCCCCGCGGGCACCCCACCGGCCTCCAGCCACGCGTGGGCGGAGCCGAGCGTCGGGTGCCCGGCGAACGGCAGCTCCTCCTCGGTGGTGAAGATGCGCACCCGGTAGTCGGCCGCCGGGTCGCTCGGCGCCAGGAGGAAGGTCGTCTCGCTGAGGTTGGTCCACCGGGCGAAGCGCTGCATCTCCTCGTCGCTCATCGCGTCGGCGCCGTGGACCACGGCCAGCGGGTTGCCGAGGAGCGGCTCGGTCGTGAACACGTCGACCTGGCGGAACTCCCGGATCATGGCGTCACCCAGGGTCACGCGCTGAGCGACATCGGGCCGTACACCTCGCGGTCCGCCTCGAAAAGCGTCACGTGGGTGACGCCGAGGTCGGCGAGCTCCGACCACGTCTCGCCGATCCAGGACTCGGCGTCGCCCTGGCTGGGGAAGGTCTGGTCGGCGTACTCCTGGGCGTCGGCGCCGGTCAGCGCCACCTCGCTCCCCGAGGCGTCCTCGAGGCGCCAGCGCCAGGGATGCTCGGCGGGAGCGGACGGGCGGTACGGAGCGGGCTGCTCGGGCAGGGTCATGTCACGACTCTCGCACGGACGGCTGCACGAACGGCGGCTTGGTGATCTGGAAGACCTCGGGCCGGCCGCGGACGTCGACCATCACCTCGGCGCCGTCGTCGACCACGGTCGAGACCAGCGCGAGGCCGATGCCCTTCTTCATGGTCGGCGAGAACGTGCCGGAGGTGACCTCGCCGAGCGGGACGTCGCGCAGGAGGCGCACGCTCATGTGCGGACGCGGGATCGCGCGGCCGGTGGAGACGATCCCGACGAGCTTGCGACGGGGGCCCGCCTCACGCTCGGCCAACAGCCGGTCGCGGCCCCAGAAGGCGGGCTTCTTCCAGCCGACCGCCCATCCCAGCCGGGCCTCGTTGGGAGTGATGTCCGGCGAGATGTCCTGGCCGTGGAGCGGGTAGCCCATCTCGGTGCGCAGGGTGTCGCGCGCGCCCAGGCCGGCCGGCACCAGGCCGTACGGCTCGCCGGCCGCCATCAGCGCGTCCCACAGGGCGGGGGCGACCTCGGACGGCGCGATGAGCTCGTAGCCGCGCTCGCCGGTGTAGCCGGTGCGGCAGACCACGACCTGCGCGCCCTCGAACGGCGCCTCGACGAAGCTCAGGTAGTCGTGGCCCACCGGCAGCCCGACGCCGGCGACGACCTCGTCGGACCGCGTGCCCTGGACCGCCAGCACGGCGTAGTCGCGGTGGTGGTCGAGCACCTCGACGCCCTGCGGCGCGGCCTGCGCCAGGCGGCGGCGCACCTCGGCGCAGTTGGCGGCGTTCGGGACGACGAGCACGTGGTCGTCGTCGCGGTAGTAGGTGAAGACGTCGTCGACGATCCCGCCGGTCGCGTCGTCGACGACCAGGCTGTACTGGGCTCGGCCGGGACCTATCCGGTGCAGGTCGTTGGTGAGGGTGGCGTTGAGGAACTCGACCGCACCCGGGCCCCGGACCACGAGCTTGCCGAGGTGGCTGACGTCGAAGATGCCGACGCCGCCGCGCACCGCGGCGTGCTCCTTGACGACACCGGTGGGGTACTCCAGAGGCATCAGCCAGCCGCCGAACTCCGAGAACTTGGCGCCGAGCGCCTCGTGCCGGTCGTGCAGGGGTGAGTGCAGGGGGGTCGCGTCCGCCATGTGGGCAATCTATCGCCGGGCCGCCTCGATATCCTGCCGGGCGTGACGACTTTCGCGCTCCGAACGGCCAGCCCCGCCAAGACCCGTGCCGAGGCGGTCGTCGTCGGGGTGCTGCCCGACGGGGTGCTGGCCCCGGGTGCCGAGGACGTGGCGGCGGCGTACGGCCGCAAGCTGTCCGGCCTGCTCGCGACGGTCGGCGCCAAGGGCGCGCCGGGCGAGGTGGCCAAGGTCCCGACCGCGGGGACGATCGCCTCCCCGCTCCTGGTCCTCGTCGGGCTGGGCGCCGACCCCGACGCCGCGGCGGTACGCCGAGCCGCGGGCAATGCCGCGCGCGCGGTCACCAATGCGGCCTCGGTCGCGCTGGCCCTGCCGGCGGACACGCCCGAGCTGGTGCGCGCCGTGGTCGAGGGCTACCGGCTGGGCGGCTACGCGTTCACGTCCTACAAGAGCAAGCCGGCCACGCCGACCGCACCGGCCGAGGTCGTGGTCCTCACGCCGGCCGCGCGCCGGGCCGAGGTGGCCGCCGCCGTCGAGCCCGCCCAGGTGCTGGTCGACGCGATCGTCGCCGCGCGCGACTGGGTGAACACGCCGCCGGGCGACCTGACACCCCCCGCCTTCGCCGCGGCCATCGCCGCGGCGGTCAAGGACGTCAACAAGGGTCTCCCCAAGGGGCGCGCCAAGGTGAAGGCCGACGTGATCGACGAGGCGCGGCTGGCCGAGCTCGGCTGCGGCGGACTGCTCGGGGTCGGCGCCGGCTCGGCGGCTCCCCCGCGCCTGGTCGAGCTCAGCTACGCGCCGAAGGACGCGGTCGCCCATGTCGCGCTGGTCGGCAAGGGCATCACCTTCGACTCCGGCGGCCTGTGGATCAAGCCCGCCGCGAGCATGGCCACGATGAAGGAGGACATGGCCGGCGCCGCCGCCGTCGTCCAGGCCGCCCTCGCCGCGGCCCGCCTCGGCCTGCCCGTGCGGGTCTCCGCCTTCGCGGCGCTGGCCGAGAACATGGTCGGTGAGGCGGCGATGCGCCCCGGTGACGTGCTGCGCACCTACGACGGCACCACCGTCGAGGTCACCAACACCGACGCGGAGGGCCGCCTGGTCCTCGCCGACGCCCTCGGCCGCGCCCTCGAGGCCGCGCCCGACACCATCCTCGACATCGCGACCCTCACCGGGCACATGGTGCTCGCGCTGGGCGACCGCCTGGCCGGCGTGCTCGGCGACGACGACGTGGTGGCCGACGTCATCGCCGCCGGCGCCGCGGCCGGCGAGGACGCCTGGCCGATGCCCATCCCGGAGTACATGGACGGCCGGATCCGCAGCTCGACGGTCGCCGACCTCGCCCAGTACGACGGCATCCGCTGGGGCGGCGGGCTGTTCGCGGCCGCCTTCCTGCGCGAGTTCACCGGCGGACTGCCGTGGGCGCACCTCGACATCGCCGGGCCGACCTTCAACAAGGGCGGCCCGAGCGGCCACCTCGCGCCCGGCGCGACCGGCTACGGCGTGGCGACGCTGGTGGAGTACCTCAGGGCTCGCGCCGCTGTTGGTCCCGCTGCTTCTGCGCCTGCCTGACCCGGGAGTTGTAGTCGCGCATCCGCTGCGGCACGCCGACCACGGCGGCGTCGTACGACGGCACCTGGTGGCGGTTGCAGAAGTCGTGCGCCCAGTTGATCGAGGGCACCCGGCGGCGCGTCCACTCCCCGTCGTGGGCGACGAGGAGCAGGGTGATCTCGCTGACCGCGGTGCGCGGCTCGACGAACCCCTCGACCCCACGGCGCTCCTGGACCCAGGTGCGCAGATGCTCCTCGTCGGCGCGATCGGAGGCACGCACCCGGGTCGAGCCGGTGCGTGCTGCGTCCTTGGCCGGGTTACTCATCCGTAGCTTGGAGCCGCCGCGGAACCGGTCGAACAAACCCATGGTTCCAGTGTGCCCGAACCGTGGGTGGGCCGTTGCCGGTTGCGTTGTCGATGGTGCAAGGATGAGCACCATGGCGACCGAAGTCACTCTCCCCGCCCTCGGTGAGTCCGTCACCGAAGGCACCGTCACGCGCTGGCTCAAGCAGGTCGGCGACCAGATCGCGATCGACGAGCCCCTGCTCGAGGTCAGCACCGACAAGGTGGACACGGAGATCCCGTCTCCCGTCGCCGGCACGCTGGTCGAGATCCGCGCGAACGAGGACGAGACGGTCGAGGTCGGTGCCGTGCTGGCGATCGTCGGTGAAGCCGGCGAGGCGCCTGCCGAGGCCCCCGCCGCCGAGGCACCCGCCGAGGCTCCGGCCACTGAGGCTCCGGCCGCCGAGGCCGAGGCCGCTCCGGCCGCCGAGGCCCCCGCCCCCGCCCCCGCCGAGCCGGAGGCAGCTCCTGCCGCCGCGCCCGAGCCGGCAGCCGCGCCCGCCGCATCGGGCGCCGGCGACGGCACCGCCGTCACCCTGCCTGCCCTGGGCGAGTCGGTCACCGAGGGCACGGTCACCCGCTGGCTCAAGCAGGTCGGCGACGAGGTCGCCGTCGACGAGCCGCTGCTCGAGGTCTCCACGGACAAGGTCGACACCGAGATCCCGTCGCCGGTCGCCGGCACCCTGCTCGAGATCAAGGCCGCCGAGGACGAGACGGTCGAGGTCGGGGCCGAGCTCGCCATCATCGGCTCGGGGACGCCGGCCGCCGCCGCCCCCGCCCCGCAGGCGCCCGCCGCGCCGAAGGCACCCGCCGCCCCGGCCCCGGAGGCCCCGGCTCCGGAGGCTCCCGCCGCGCCGGCGCAGGCCGCCCCGGCTCCCGAGGCGCCCGCTGCACCCGCGGCCGCTCCCGCTCCGGCGGCTCCGGCCGCACCCGCGCCGGCTGCACCCGCGCCGGCCGCACCCGCGCCGGCCGCCGAGGCCACCGACGGCCCCGGCTACGTCACTCCGCTCGTCCGCAAGCTCGCCGCCCAGCACGGCGTCGACCTGGCGCAGGTCACCGGCTCCGGTGTCGGCGGCCGGATCCGCAAGCAGGACGTCCTCGACGCGGCGACCCCCAAGGCCGCCCCGGCCGGAGGCACCCCGGCCGCCGCTCCCGCCGCATCCGCCGCCCCGGCGACCCCGTCGCCGCTGCGCGGCCAGACGGTCAAGGTCAGCCGGCTGCGCAAGATCATCGCCGAGCGGATGGTCGAGTCGCTGCACGTCTCGGCTCAGCTCACCCAGGTGGTGGAGGTCGACGTCACCAACATCGCCCGGCTACGCGAGAGCGTGAAGGCGGAGTTCCAGGCGCGCGAGGGCGTCAAGCTGACCTACCTGCCGTTCTTCACCAAGGCCGCCATCGACACGCTCAAGCAGCACCCGTCGCTCAACGCCAACCTCGACCTCGAGAAGGGCGAGATCACCTACTACGACCGCGAGAACGTCGCCTTCGCCGTCGACACCGAGAAGGGCCTGCTCACGCCGGTCGTCAAGGACGCCGGCGACCTGTCGATCTCGGGGCTGGCCAAGAAGATCGCCGACGTCGCCGAGCGGACGCGGACCAACAAGATCGGTCCCGACGAGCTCTCCGGCGGCACCTTCACGATCACCAACCTCGGCAGCTTCGGCGCCCTTTGGGACACCCCGATCATCAACCAGCCGCAGGTCGCCATCCTCGGCCCCGGTGCCGTGGTCAAGCGTCCCGTCGTGATCGACGACGAGGACCTCGGCGAGACCATCGCGGTGCGCCACATGGTCTACTTCGCGCTCACCTACGACCACCGGGTCGTCGACGGCGCCGACGCGGGCCGCTTCCTGCGCGACCTGAAGAAGCGCCTCGAGGCCGGTCAGTTCGAGGTCTGAGGCCACCGTGCACGTCGTGGTCGCCGGCTCGTCCGGCTTCCTCGGCCGCCGGCTCGTCGCCGAGCTGCGCGGCCGGGGCCACGACGTCACCTGCCTGGTGCGGCGCGACCCGGACCGCGCGGAGTCCCGCTGGGACCCGCAGGGCGGCACGGTCGACGCCGGACTGGTGCGCTCCGCCGACGTCGTCGTCAACCTCGCGGGCGCGCCGCTGATCGGCAACCCGCACTCCAAGAAGTGGGCGCACGACGTCCTCGACTCCCGGTGCGCCACGACCGGCCTGCTCGCCAGGACCATCGCCGCCGCGCCGACGCCTCCGGCCCTGGTCAACGCCTCCGGCGTCAGCTGGTACGGCGACCACGGCCCCGCCGAGCTCACCGAGGCCTCCGACACCCGCGGTCACGCCCTGCTCACCCGCGTGTGCCGCGCATGGGAGGCGGCGGCGCATCCCGCGGCCGAGGCCGGTGCCCGGGTCGTCCTGCTGCGCACCGCGCCGGTCCAGGACCGGAGCAACGCCCCGCTGCGGCAGCAGCGCCTGCAGTTCCTCGCCGGGCTCGGCGGGCGTCTCGGCAGCGGCCGGCAGCACTACCCGGTGATCTCGCTACGCGACTGGGTCGGTGCCGCGACCCACCTCGTCGAGCACCCCACCGCGGCGGGTCCGGTCAACCTGTGTGCCCCCGTCACGCCGACCAACGCCGAGTTCACCCGCGCGCTGGCGCGGCTGCTCCACCGACCGGCCCTGCTGCCGGCGCCGTCCGCCGCGATCCGGCTGGCCGCCGGCCCGATGGCCGACGAGGTCCTCGGCTCGCTCAACCTCCGGCCGGCCGCACTGCTCGACCTCGGCTACGGCTTCGCGGACCCCGACGTCGACGCCGTGCTCGCCACCGGGCTCCGGGGCTCGGCAGCCTGAGCCGACGCGAGCAGCCACCGGGCGCCGCTGCGGACGAACGCGAGCCGTCGCGTCGTCGGTCGGTCGCGCGGCAGCGTCGCCGACTCCCCCGGCCCGGCCCGGATCACGGAGCCGTCGGCCACCCGGTCGGTGACCACCAGCACGATCCGGTCGTCGGTGCGTCGTCGCAGCTCGACCGCGAGGACCTGCATCGCCAGGCCCTCCACCCGCAGGCCCCGCCGCAGCCACGCGCGCAGCATCGCCACGTCGCGGCGACCGGCCGCGGAACCGGGGGCGTAGAGCCGCCGCAGCGCCGCCGGATCGGCCTCGGCCCAGGCCCGCGAGCGGGCCCGGTCCCAGTCGCGGAGCACGGCCAGCGAGCCCACGGCGCGGGCGACCTCGACCCGCGCCGCGGCGGGGCCGACCACGGTGACCGGCCCACCGGTCGGCGTACCGGACGACGGGGAGCCGGGCCGCAGCAGCACCCCCGCGACCACCGCGGCGATCGTCACGAGGACGGCGGCGGTCCCGGCGAGGACGGAGCGGGCGGCCGAGATCTGCATGAGCCGATCCTGTCCCGTCCCCCCGACAGGCGCATCCGGTCATCCACAGGCCCGGGAGTAGGCTCGACGACGTGACGCTGACCTTCCGCGAGGACGGACTCGGACCCGACTTCATCGACTACGTCACGGCATGGGACCTGCAGCGCGAGCTGCACGCGCAGGTCGTCGCCGGCGAGCTGACCGACACCGTCCTGCTCGTCGAGCATCCGCCCGTCTTCACGGCCAGCCGCCGGACCGAGCCGCACGAGCGCCCCGCCGACCCCGGCGGCGCTCCGGTCATCGAGGTCGACCGCGGCGGCAAGATCACCTTCCACGGACCCGGCCAGCTGGTCGGCTATCCGATCGTGCGGCTGGCCGACCACGTCAAGGTGGTCGACTACGTGCGCCGTCTCGAGGAGGCGATCATCGCCGTGTGTGCCGAGTTCGGTGTCACCACGGCGCGGATCCCGGGCCGCACCGGCGTGTGGCTCAGGGCGGACGAGCGGGGCGGCGAGCGGAAGATCGCGGCGATCGGCATCCGGGTGCGCAACGGCGTCGCGATGCACGGCTTCGCGCTCAACTGCGACGTCGACCTGAGCTGGTACGACAGGTTCGTGCCCTGCGGCATCTCCGATGCCGGCGTGACCTCGCTGAGCGCCGAGCTGGGACGCGACGTCCCCGTGCGCGAGGTGCTGGACGCCGTACGCCGGCACCTGGCCGACCTGCTGGCGTGGAGACCCTATGTGCCGACGCCCGACTACGAGCCGCGCCCCGACCCGGCCAAGGCCGCGGTCCCGGTGCTGGGCTATCCCGCCCGCGGAGTAGGCTGACGTGGTGAGTGCAGCACCCGAGGGGCGCAAGCTCCTGCGCCTGGAGGTCCGCAACGCGGAGACCCCGATCGAGCGCAAGCCGTCGTGGATCAAGACCAAGGCCAAGATGGGCCCGGAGTACACCGCGCTGCAGAAGCTGGTGAAGTCCGAGGGCCTGCACACCGTGTGCCAGGAGGCGGGCTGTCCCAACATCTTCGAATGCTGGGAGGACCGCGAGGCCACGTTCCTCATCGGCGGCGACCAGTGCACCCGGCGCTGCGACTTCTGCCAGATCGACACCGGCAAGCCGCAGGCGCTGGATCGCGACGAGCCGCGCCGGGTCGCGGAGTCGGTGCAGACGATGGGCCTCAAGTACGCCACCATCACCGGCGTCGCCCGTGACGACCTGCCCGACGGCGGTGCGTGGCTGTACGCCGAGACGGTGCGCGCCATCCACGAGCTGAACCCCGACACGGGCGTGGAGAACCTGATCCCCGACTTCAACGGGGTGCCCGACCTGCTGACCGAGGTGTTCGAGTCGCGACCCGAGGTCCTGGCGCACAACGTCGAGACCGTCCCGCGGATCTTCAAGCGGATCCGACCCGCGTTCCGCTACGAGCGCTCCCTCGACGTCCTCACCCAGGCCCGCGCGTTCGGGCTGGTCACCAAGTCGAACCTGATCCTCGGGATGGGCGAGACCCGCGAGGAGGTCTCCCAGGCCCTGCGCGACCTCCACGAGGCCGGATGCGAGCTCGTCACGATCACTCAGTACCTGCGACCCTCGGTGCACCACCACCCGGTCGAGCGGTGGGTCAAGCCCGAGGAGTTCGTCGAGCTCGCCGCCGAGGCCGAGGAGATCGGGTTCAGCGGCGTCCTGTCCGGCCCGCTCGTCCGTTCGTCGTACCGGGCCGGACGTCTGTATCGTCAGGCGATGGCCGCGCGGGACGCGCGCGCCGAAGCGACCGCCTGACGCCCGCCGTTCCGCCTGAGGAGACCGCAGCACCCCATGTCGAACACGCCTGTCGATCCGTCCACGCTGAGCCGCCGCCGGCAGATCATCGAGACCTACAAGATGTCTCGGGAGGTCGACCCGGCGATCCGCTGGTGGATGCTCGGCGCCTTCCTCGTCTTCGGCGGTCTCGGCCTGGCGCTCTTCCGCCTGGTCCTCCCCCACAACAACTCGGTCTTCAGCTGGATCCTCGCCGGCATCGCGACCTTCCTCATCGGCCTGCTCGCGCTGATGATCGTCTTCGGCCGCCGTGCCCAGAAGGCGGCCTTCGCCCGCCTCGACGGCCAGCTCGGCGCCGCCGCCCGCGCGCTGACCATGCTGCGCCGCGGCTGGGTCATCGAGGAGGTCGTGGGCTTCACCAAGCAGCAGGACATGGTCCACCGCGTGGTCGGCCCTCCGGGCATCGTGCTGGTCGGCGAGGGCAACCCCGGCCGGCTGAAGGCCCTCATGCTCAGCGAACACAAGAAGCACGAGCGGGTCGCCGGCGACTACCCGGTCCACGACGTGCTGGTCGGTACCGAGGAGGGGCAGGTCCCGCTCAACAAGCTGGTCCGCCACGTCCAGAAGCTCGGCCGCCAGGTCAAGCCGGCCGAGATCACCGAGATCCGCCAGCGGCTGCGCGCCCTCGACGCCCAGCGGCCCAAGGTGCCGCTCCCCCGCGGCCCCGTGCCCACCTCGATGAAGGGCATGCGCGGCAACCTCCGCGGCCGCTGAGGCACCCGCCTCGCCGCGCTACTTCACCATCGTGCGCAGCGTCGCGAAGGTGATGGTCGACGTACCGGCGAGGATGTCGTGCAGCCCCCGGCCGTCGGCGCGGAACACCAGCGGCGGGATGACCAGCGCGATCATGACCTGCCGCAGCAAGGCCTTGAACGGGTTGAGGCGGCGCAGGTGACCGTCCGCGGGTACGACGCACAGGCCGGTCAGCAGCTTGCCCGCCGAGCCGCCGCCCAGCCAGGTGAGCAGGGCCGACTCGGCGACGTACACCGGCAGGACCAGGAACGACGCGGTCGAGCCGGGCTCGGTGTAGTCGTCGAGGCCGAACGCCACGATCACCACCAGCGTGCACAGCGTCCAGTCGACGATCAAGGCCAGGACCCGGCGTCCCCACGAGGCGGTGGGGAACGAGGGACTGTTCACATCAGCGACACGTGGCACGCGACCAAGGGTAGGCGGGACGCTCGTTCGGACGACCGCCACCCCGGCCCGCGCATCTTGTTACATTCCGGAAACAAAGCGGTCATGGGTGGGAAACTGCGCGACCGGTAAGTTGCTGTCAGCGGCGCTCCGCACAGGCGCGGACCGTCTGCCGCGACCGACCACACCCCCGTCGGGTAACGCCTGAGGGCACGTCCGTAGGAGACGTGCCGAGGAGGAACGAATGTTCAACAACAGCGAAGAGCTGCTCAAGTACATCAAGGACGAGGGCGTCGAGATGATCGACGTCCGCTTCTGCGACCTGCCCGGTGTCATGCAGCACTTCACCGTGCCGGCCTCGTCCTTCGACCAGTCCGTCTTCGACGACGGCCTGGGCTTCGACGGCTCCTCGATCCGTGGCTTCCAGGCGATCAACGAGTCGGACATGTCGCTCTTCCCCGACCCGACGACGGCGTACATCGACCCCTTCCGCCGGTCGAAGACGCTGAACGTGAACTTCTTCATCCACGACCCGATCACGGGCGAGGCGTACTCGCGCGACCCGCGCAACATCGCGAAGAAGGCGCTGGCGTACCTCTCCTCCACCGGCATCGCGGACACCGCGTTCTTCGCGCCGGAGGCCGAGTTCTACATCTTCGACAACGTCCGCTACTCCACCGGCGTCAACGAGGGCTACTACCACATCGACTCCGTCGAGGGCTGGTGGAACTCCGGCAAGGCCGACGACACCAACCGCGGCTACAAGACCCGCCTCAAGGGCGGCTACTTCCCCGTCGAGCCGTACGACCACTACAGCGACCTGCGCGCCGACATGGTCAAGAACCTCGAGACCTGCGGGCTCCAGGTCGAGCGGGCCCACCACGAGGTCGGCACCGCCGGTCAGGCGGAGATCAATTACCGCTTCGACACGCTGCTCAAGGCCGCGGACGACGTGATGAAGTTCAAGTACCTCATCAAGAACACCGCCTGGGAGCAGGGCAAGTCCGTCACCTTCATGCCGAAGCCGATCTTCGGCGACAACGGCTCCGGCATGCACGTGCACTCCTCGCTGTGGAAGGACGGCTCGCCGCTCTTCTACGACGAGACCGGCTACGGCGGACTCTCCGACGTCGCCCGCTGGTACATCGGCGGCATCCTCGAGCACGCCCCGGCGCTGCTCGCCTTCACCAACCCGACGGTGAACTCCTTCCACCGCCTGGTCCCCGGCTACGAGGCCCCGATCTCCCTGGTCTACTCCTCGCGCAACCGCTCTGCGTCAATCCGGATCCCGATCACCGGCAGCAACCCCAAGGCCAAGCGCGTCGAGGCCCGCTTCCCCGACCCGTCGGCGAACCCCTACCTGGCGTTCTCGGCCCTGATGCTCGCCGGCCTCGACGGCATCCAGAACAAGACCGAGCCGCCCGCCCCGGTCGACAAGGACATCTACGAGCTCCCGCCGGACGAGATGGCCGAGATCGCCCAGGTCCCGACCTCCCTCGGCGCCGTGCTCGAGGCCCTCGAGGCCGACCACGAGTTCCTCACCGTCGGCAACGTGTTCACCCCCGACCTCATCGAGACGTGGGTGTCCTACAAGCGCGAGCACGAGATCGCTCCCGTGCAGCTGCGGCCGCACCCGCACGAGTTCGAGCTGTATTACGACATTTAGCCCCGCGTGGGTGACGCCCACCGGCTGAGTGCCTGAAAACGGCCCCTGACCTGCGAAGACACCTTCCAACGTCTTCCATCATCAGGGGTCGTTTTTCGTTCGTCTGCGACCCCCGTGCGGCCCACACACCGGTGTTGGCCGTCCGGGACCGCCCGGCCTGCCCTGCACATCGGTGCTGCACAGGGCCGCTACCGTAGCCGAAACGTGCGCTCAGCCGCGATCCGGGCTTGACCCGGGGCGTCGCGGCCGAAGTGATCTGGATCAACACCCCCTCACGGCTTGGTCACCCCCATCCCGCTGCTCTACTCACTGTGGCTGACGCGGGCATTGATGACCTCCGCGATTCTCCCCGCCTGTGTCGGCCCTCGCGGATAGGCTCACCGCATTGAGGAGTGACCTCGCAAGCCGGCGGGGCCCAGTGGTAAGGGAGAGCATGACCGCCCAGGTCGCGACAGGCCCAGACGTGCAGGCCACGGTCGAGGAGCAGCTCGTGAAGTCCCGACATCGGGTGAAGACGTACGGCGAGGTCCTCACGCCGCGGCACATGGTCGACCGCATGCTCGACCTGGTGCAGAAGGACCTGGAGTGTGTCGACAGGACCTTCCTCGAGCCGGCAGCCGGCGACGGCAACTTCCTCGTCGCGATCCTGCAGCGCAAGCTGGCGGCCATCGAGCGGAGCTACCCCTACGAGGAGTGGCCCGAGGCCTCGCTGTTCGCCCTGGCCTCGATCTACGGCATCGAGCTGCTGGAGGACAACCACAAGGACGCGAAGCTGCTGATTCTCTCGACGTTCCTGCGCTTCCACGAGGAGCGCGAGGTGCCCTGCGGACCTCGGACGAACCTGTATCGGTCCGCCGCGTTCCTCATCGACACCAACGTTGTCCGCGGGAACACCCTCACGGGCCGAGACTGGCGGGGCAGGGAGATCCAGTTCTCCTGGTGGCGCCGGGTCGAGGGCTCACCTGGGGTGGTCCAGCGGGAGCCGTTCGCGTTCTCCTCGCTGCGTGAGGGGGCCATCGACTTCAACGTCTACCCGGACTACGAGGCTTGCCGGATCGACAAGGTGCACGAGCAGGGCCGCTCGAATGGCTAGCCCAAAGATCAAGACCTACCGCGAGATCATCCCGCTGATTTACTCATGGAGGACGCCCGACGTCCCCAAGTACGAGGGCTGGGAGAAGATCGGATACACCGAGCAGGAGACTGCCGACGCCCGCATCGCGCAGCAGGCGAGCCAGATGTCCATCACCAAGGAGAAGGTCTGGGCGCGCCGGGCGGTCTTCACATCCGAGGCGGGCGGCCGCTTCACCGACACCGACTTCCACGCATTCCTGCGTCAGCAGGGCGTGGAGCGGGAGCTCAAGCCGACGCGGACCGAGTGGCACAACTTCGCCGAGGCCCCCAGGAAGTCGATCGACTACTTCAACGACTTCGCCGGCCAGGACTTCTCCGCGATCCAGCGTGTCGATGTGGTCGAGGACTACACCCTGCGGCCCGAGCAGCAGGCCGCGGTTGACCAGGCTGTGGCCGCATTCAAGGGCGGCAAGCCCGAGGTGCTCTGGAACGCTAAGCCGCGCTTCGGCAAGACGCTGACCACCTACGACCTCATGCGCGCCTTGGACGTGCAGAAGGTCCTCATCGTCACCAATCGTCCAGCCATCGCGAACGCCTGGTACGACGACTTCACGCAGTTCATCGGCCACCAGACCACCTTCCGGTTCGTCTCGGAGTCGCCCTCGCTGGACGCTCGATCGCCCATGACCCGCGAACAGTGGCGGGCGTACTCGCTGGCCCACCAAGACGACAACCCGCGCATCGTGGAATTCGTTTCGCTGCAGGACCTCAAGGGTTCGCAGTACTTCGGCGGCTCCTACGACAAGCTGCGTCACATCGCGCAGTTCGACTGGGACCTGCTCGTCATCGACGAGGCCCACGAGGGCATCGACACCACCAAGACTGACGTCGCCTTCGACCAGATCAAGCGCAAGTGGACGCTGCACCTGTCCGGTACGCCCTTCAAGGCGCTGGCGAAGGGCAAGTTTGAGCAGGACCAGATTTTCAACTGGACCTACGAGGACGAGCAGGTCGCGCGCCAGAACTGGACCCCCGGGGACGGGGAGAACCCGTACGCCGCGCTGCCGACGCTCAACCTGCTGACCTACCAGATCTCGCGGATGATCACCGACCGTCTGGCGGAGGGTGTGGCGATCGCCGAGGACGAGGCGAACATCGACTTCGCCTTCAACCTCAACGAGTTTTTCGCGACCAAGGACAACGGCTACTTCGAGCACGAGGCCGAGGTCGAGAAGTTCTTGGACTGCATGGCGACGAACGAGAAGTACCCGTTCTCCACTCCGGAGCTGCGCGACGAGATCCGCCACTCCTTCTGGCTGCTCAACCGCGTTGCCTCGGCGAAGGCGCTCGACCGGATGCTCAAGAAACACGAGGTCTTCAAGGACTACACGATCGTTCTCGCTGCCGGTGACGGGCGCCCGAACGACGACGACGCGGACCCTGTGGCCGCTGGCAAGTCGCTCGACAAGGTGCGCCAGGCGATCGCTGAGACCGAGAAGGCCGGCGGCAAGACCATCACCCTGTCGGTCGGCCAGCTCACCACCGGTGTCACGGTGCCAGAGTGGACCGCGGTCATCATGCTCTCGGACTTGTCCTCGCCGGCGCAGTACATGCAGGCGGCGTTCCGGGCGCAGAACCCCTGCACCTTCGAGCGCGGTGGGCAGGTCTTCCAGAAGCAGAACGCCTACATCTTCGATTTCGCCCCCGAGCGCACACTGACGGTCTTCGACGCGTTCGCCAATAACCTCCACCCGAACCCCTCGGGTGACCCGGCAGCGCGCAAGGAGAACATCCGCACGCTGCTCAACTTCTTCCCGGTGCTCGGCGAGGACGCCGAGGGCCGGATGATCGAGCTCGACGCGTCGCAGGTTTTGACGTTCCCGCAGGTCTTCAAGGCCCGCGAGGTCGTACGCCGAGGGTTCCTATCGAACCTGCTGTTCGCCAACGTCGGCGGCATCTTCCGCTACTCTGAGCACGTCAAGGAGATCCTCGACAAGCTCCCCACGGCGAAGCAGGGCAAGGCCAAGGTGGGCGATCCCATCGAGATCCCACAGCCCCCGCCTGTGACCGATCCGGAAGGTAAGGTCGACGTCAACGCCATAACCGAGACCGTGATCAACCCCAAGGTCGAGGAACTTGGCAAGCCGGTTTACCGCATCGAGGACTTCCCGATGCCCGAGGCCGACGCACCGGTCGCGACGGCTGCAACGGCTATCGCCAAGGCCGTGACGGAGCAGACCCGCGCTAAGCGCGAGCAACTGAAGGACGAGTACGGGCTCACGGTTGCCCAGGTCGACAAGGACATCAAGAAGACCGAGCAGGTGGTGAAGGACCAGGTCGAGCGCGCCTACACCGACCACAACATCGTCAACAAGCACCTCGAGAACGAGCTCAAGAACGCGGCCACCGAGGCGGAGGCCGCCGCTATCGCCGCGAGGATGGCCGAGCAGGACGAGGCGTTCAAGACGAACATCCTCTCCATCGTCGAGAGCACGATGGAGACGATCGTGCCTCAAGTGGTCACGCGCGAGGAGACCAAGAAGGAGCAGAAGCGGGCGAACCAGACCATCGAGGACGCCCGTTCGCACCTGCGGGGCTTCGCTCGTACGATCCCGATGTTCCTTATGGCGTACGGCAACCGCGACCTCCGGCTCTCGAACTTCGACGACTACACGCCCGACGACGTGTTTGAGGAGATCACCGGGATCACCGAGGCGGAGTTCCGGCTGCTGCGCGACGGTCAGGAGGTCACGGAGGAGGACGGCACCGTCACGAAGATCCCGGGCCTCTTCGACGAGGCCGTCTTCAACGAGGCCGTCCTGGAGTTTCTCGACAAGAAGGAAGCTCTCGCCGACTACTTCGACGGCGCTCAGACCGAGAACATCTTCGCCTACATCCCGCAGCAGAAGACCTCGCTGGTCTTCACGCCACAGGCCGTAGTGAAGCTGATGGTGGACACCCTCGAGGCCGAGAACCCTGGCATCTTCTCCGACGCCGAGAAGACGTTCGCGGACCTGTTCTCAACGGCCGGCCTGTTCCTGATGGAGCTCGTACGTCGCCTCGACACGGGCCTTGCCGAGGTATTCCCCGACCAGGACGAGCGGCTACGGCACATCATGTCGGCCCAGCTGTTCGAGATGAGCCACAACGAGATCCTGCACCGCATCACGATTGAGGCTGTCTCCGGTGGGGTCCCCGAGCGCAAAGAGTGGCTCACCGAGTCCGGGCACTTCCGGGTCGGCAACGTCGCAAACATGAGCGTCAAGGAGCGTCGAGCAATGGTCGATGAGATGCTGAGGGAAGGCAACTGACGTGAGCAAGAAGTTCGACGTCGTGATCGGCAACCCTCCCTACCAGGAGGATTCAGTCGGCGAATCGACCCACAACATGCCCATCTACGACAAGTTCATGGACGCGGCATTCGCGGTTGGCAACCAGGTCGTGCTCATCACGCCAGCACGCTTCCTCTTCAACGCGGGGTTCACGCCGAAGGCTTGGAACGAGAAGATGCTCGCGGACGAGCACCTTCGGGTAGCTCACTTCGAGCCCGACTCGAATCGGCTCTTCCCAGGCCTGACCGACCCGATTAAGGGCGGAATCGCCGTCACTCATCGCGACGCCGGGCGCAAGCTCGGCCCGATCGGCTTCTTCACGCAGCACCCGCAGCTCAACGCCATCCTGAGCAAGGTCCAGAGCGCAGGGACTCACTCGCTGACGGATCTGGGCATCACCAACGATCGACAGCATCGCTACACCGACAAGATGCACGCGGAGAACCCGACCGCCCGGTCGTTGATGTCCGCGGGGAACCCGTACAAGCTCGATGCCGGCGCTTTCGACCGTCTCCCGTTCCTCTTCCACGAGAAGCGGCCGTCGGATGGCTTCGACTACGTCGAGGTGTACGGCCTGTCCGGACGGAAGCGCACGACTCGCTGGCTCCGCCGCGACTACATCACTGGCCCTCGTTCGTTCCCGGCCTACAAGGTTGCAGTTCCGGCTGCGAACGGGTCTGGATCGACAACCGATTTCTTCGGCATCGCATTGAACAACCCGACGGTGCTTGCGCCGGACGTGGCGGTGACGAGCACGTTCCTCACGATCGGGGCTTTCGACACCGAAGCGGAAGCCGAGGCGCTGCTCAAGTACGTGAAGTCGAAGTTCGCTCGCGCGATGCTGGGCATCCTCAAGGTGACCCAGCACAACGCAGCCCACACGTGGCGCTACGTGCCGAAGCAGGACTTCACGGCCGCCTCGGACATCGACTGGTCCAAGTCGATCCCGGAGATCGACCAACAGCTCCACGCGAAGTACGGGCTCGAGGAGGACGAGATCGCCTTCATCGAGGAGAAGGTCACGCCCATGGAGTGACCCCGGAGGGGGTCACTCCATTCGGCGCCCAAGAGATTCAGTCGCTAGAAGACCGCTCGTTAATGGAATCGGTAAGCTGGCCACACATGCCGAAACCCCTTGAGAGGCTCTCACCACGTCGATCAGAGGTGCGCGGCGGCATCCCCGCGGTCACCTTCGCCGCGCTCCAGGCGTGCCTCCCGGCGGCGGTGGCTGCCGCGCGCCCTCCGGACGCGTCGACTGAACCGCTACGTCATAGCAGGGTTGGGACTGCTGCACGGATAGGTGACATCTGATCTGTGGTTCCGAGAGGTGCCGCTGGAAGGATATGCACTGTGCCGAAGCCGTACCCCAAGGAGTTCCGCGACGACGTGGTCCGTGTCGCGAGGAACCGTGAGCCGGGCGTCCACCTCAAGCAGATCGCTGCCGACTTCGGCATCAGCGAGTCATGCCGACGAACTGGATGAAGACCGCCGACGTCGAGGACGGCGTGAAGCCCGGCACAACGGCGGCTGAGAATGCCGAGAACCGCGAGCTGCGCAAGCGGCTGCGGCTGCTGGAGCAGGAGAACGAAGTCCTGCGACGCGCGGCTGCCTACCTGTCCCAGGCGAACCTGCCGGGAAAATGAGGCTCTTGTGACACTTCTGTGGGTGGTTGATCGCGCCTGAACGGCCACACGCCGCTCCCGCTCTAGTTTCTGCTTGTCGAGAGTCAGGAACTGCAGAGCGGAGAACGGCGTGCGAAACGCCAGCCTATGGCGCGCCCTCTTGGGCGTCGAGAAGACCGTCATCGAGGACATCGAGTTCGACGAGGTAGGCGAGGTGGTCGTCGCGCATGTGCGGCCACGACGAGCTGCCCGCGGCCGGTGTGGTCGGTGCGGCACCCGAGCCTCCTGGTACGACCCCGGCGAAGGACGCCGCCGCTGGCGCTGCCTGGACCTGGGCACCGTAGAGGTGTTCCTTGAGGCAGACGCGCCGCGCGTGAACTGCCCGACCCACGGGCCGACCGTCAGGCAGGTTCCGTGGGCACGTCACGCCGCCGGCCACACGCTCGCGTTCGACCAGCAGGTCGCCTGGTTGGCGACGCAGTCCTCAAAGGCCGCGGTCACCCAACTGATGCGGATCGGGTGGCGCACCGTCGGAGCGATCATCACCCGCGTCTGGGCCGACACGGCCGAAGGGATCGACGCGTTTGCCGGCCTGCGACGCCTCGGGATCGACGAGATCTCCTACAAGCGCAAGCACAAGTACCTGACCGTCGTGGTCGATCATGACACCGGCCGACTCGTATGGGCCAAGGCCGGACGCGACCGAGCCACGATGGAGGAGTTCTTCGACGCCCTAGAAGCCTCCGGCGAAGGCAGGTGCGCCCAGATCACTCACGTCACAGCTGATGGCGCAGAGTGGATCGCGAACGTCGTGCGCGAGCGATGTCCCCAGGCTGTGCGGTGTGCTGACCCGTTCCATGTCGTCGGCTGGGCGACTGACGCACTCGACGTCGTGCGCCGCGACGCCTGAAACCAGGCCCGTCGCGCTGGAAACACCAAGGTCTACGGGTGGGCTGCTGGTCGTCGACTCATCGTGTCCACCGGTCATGCTCGAGCACTCAAGAACGCCCGTTACGCGTTGTGGAAGAACCCGGAGAACCTCACCGAGAATCAGCAGGCGAAGCTCGCCTGGATCGCGAAGACCGACCCGGGGCTCTACCGCGCCTACCTCCTCAAGGAGGGCCTGCGCACCGTGTTCCGGTTGCCGCCCGACGAAGCAGCTGATGCCCTCGATCGCTGGATCGCGTGGGCTCGACGCTGTCGGATCGAGTCCTTCGTCAAGATCCAGCAGCGGATCGCCAAGCACCGCGACGAGATCCTCGCCGCGATCGAGCACGGCCTATCCAACGGCCTGGTTGAGTCGGTCAACACCAAGATCCGCCTCATCACCAGGATGGCCTTCGGGTTCAGATCGCCCGACGCCCTCATCGCGCTGGCCATGCTCAACCTCGGCGGCCACCGACCCGCACTGCCCGGCCGATGACCCACGGATCAGTCAGAAGAGCCGAAAAATGTACCCGCTCGTCCGCGAGCTGGCCGTCGACGGGATCCCTGTCACGGTCACGTGCCGGGTCCTCAACATCGCTCGCCAGCCCTACTACGGCTGGCTCGCCTGCCCGGTCACCGACGCCGACCTGGTCGAGGCGTACCGCGCGAACGCGCTGTTCGACGCCCACATGGACGACCCCGAGTTCGGCTACCGGTTCCTCCTCGACGAAGCGAAGGAGGCCGGCCAGGACATGGCTGCACGGACCG